>NZ_JACVTM010000040.1:0-1482 GCF_016624415.1 Paenibacillus sp. S28
GCATTGATCGCCATAACCGAGAAAGTCAGATCGGAGATTTCTTTCTCCGTTAAATACTCGCGTACACGATTATAAATCTCGTCCGATACTCCATGCTCGGGCAGATGTGTCAGAACCTCCGTCCAAGCCAGCGCAGCTCTTTCGCGAGGTTCGAAGAGAGTAGATTCTCTCCAGATCGAAACATGATACAGACGAAGCTCGCTCTCCCCGTTGATTTTCGCCTGCTTGACGTGCATGTCCAGACAGAATCCGCATCCGTTCATTTGGGAAGCTCTGATGTGAACAAGATCCAGGATCTTTTCCTCCACTGAGCTTCCTTTCTCCGCATTGCTGAATTCCATCATTTTTTTGAAAAGCTCCGGAGATTGCTGCATATAATTTAAACGCTGTGTCATTTTGAATTCCTCCTCTTTTGTTTTACACTTCTAAGACAATGGACAAATTAAATTTGTGACACATCCGGAATGTTTTTAGTTCAAATCATTTTTTTCGCTTTATAACGCGGTTGGGCGGACCATAATTTCGCTGATTAAGGTGTCGTCCGGTTCATTGATTGCAAACGCGATAGCTCTTGCTATGCCGTATGGGGAAATTCCCATACCGCTTATCTGATTTGCCAGAGCCTGTACCTCCGGACTGGTTATACTGTCAAAAAGTTCGGTCTTCGTCAGACCCGGCGCAATCACCGTTGATCTAATATGGGAGGCTGGAGATTCTTCCAGACGCAAACCTTCCGAAATCGCTCTGACCGCAAACTTTGTAGCCGCATATACGGCGGATGTTGCAGATACCTGATAACCGGAGGTAGAGGACAAGTTAATGATATGACCCGACTGCTGCTTCCTCATGATGGGTAGAACCGCAGCAATTCCATGTAAAACGCCCTTGAAGTTCACATCGATCATTTGATTCCACTCTTCCACTCTTAATTCATTTAGTCTCGAGTTTGGCATAACCCCTGCATTGTTTACCAATACATCTATTCGGCCATACGTTTCCAAAGCGAATTTGGCTAGATCTTTCATGTCTTCAGCGGAAACAACGTCCGCTTTTACCGAAACGGCTTCCCCGCCAGCTTGTTTAATGTCATTAACAATTGTTTGCAGGCGGTCCTCTCTCCTTGCTGCCAGTACGATTTTTGCTCCATGCTCCGCTAACAGCTTTGCTGCCGCTTCCCCTATTCCGCTGGATGCTCCGGTAATGATCACGACTTTGTTTTTTATATTTTCCATTGTTGTTGGCTCCTTACGATCTATTTTAAAATACGTTGAATATTTAACGGCCGTTGATTTAAATTATAGACAGAAGCCTTTCATCCTCAATGGTTGATCGAATAGAATTTGTTTCATATCCAACAATCTCTTAAGTTTTGTTGATTATCTGAAGAAGAGGTATCCGAATAATGGAAAAGGCTATAAAAACTGACCGCCGCATTCTCCGCACAAAGCAATCCATCAAGAATTCGTTCCTCGAGCTTTTTTC
>NZ_JACVTM010000041.1:0-1475 GCF_016624415.1 Paenibacillus sp. S28
TGAACTGTGACCCGGATTGTGGACGGTTTAAAAGAAACAGCCCTAAGCCTAACCAGCAAGCAGGTGGCCTCTGAATTCGTCGGGGGTCATCTTTTTTAATGTCCACTGATATCGCTCAGAGTTGTAGTAGCTTATGTAATCGGCAACACGTTCCCTTACTTCATCAATGGTTTGGCAATCCATAAAATCAACATCATCTTTCATATGACCAAAAAATGATTCCATGGGGGCGTTGTCCCAGCAATTGCCCCTTCGTGACATGGATTGCTTGAAGCCGGCCTTGGTGATGAGCAGACGCGTTTTGGGGTGCGTGTAGTGCATACCTTGGTCGGAATGCAGAATGGCCTCAGGGTGAATGTTTCCTTCTAATCGCTCTATCAGATGATGGAGCGTCCGTTCCACGAGTGTAAGCTCAAGCGTACCTGCCACGCATGCGGCAAGGATCTGTCTTGTCGCTCCGTCTTTTACACAGGAAAGGTACGCCCATCGTCCGCTGCCATAACGCACATAAGTAATGTCGGTGAGAAACACCTTCTCAGGCTCGCTCTGGTCAAACTGCCGCTGAAGCAGGTTAGGACAGGCTCGGTGTTCGTGAGTTGCCTTTGCCATTTTGCGATACGGATTCGCTTGACGTATCACCGCAACAAAGCCGGCCTTACGCATGAGGCGACGAATCTTTTTGTGGTTCATGACAACACCGCTTATCTGCTCAAGACGCATTTTAATGACCAGAGCGCCAGCTTTGCCGCTCAGCGCGAGAAAGTGCTGCTTGATCAGTTGAATGTCTTGCTCGTCGACAGCTTCACGAAGCTGTCGAGTCTCTTCAGCCGCGAGCCATCTGTAGTAGCCACTTGGACTTACGACCGCAAGCTCGCACAGATAACGCGTCATGCGTTTTAGTCCATATGCACGAATCGTACGATAGATGATTTCGTAGCGCTCGGAGGGTGTTAGCGTTTCTTTTGCTGCTCGAGCGCATCGAGCTTTTTTAGCAAGTCCACCTGCGCTTCAAGCAGTTTGATTTTAGCCTTTGCCCGTTTCAATTCATCTTCTGCCGACAACTCACCTGATGGTTTTCGGCCAGTGCTGCCCTTGCCTCGTCGTTCCGTCATGAGTCCCTTCTCTCCATATTGGTTGAAGGTATCGCGCCAGCGCTTTAAGCTGTGTTTGGGCTTCTGATGACCGATGACATCCAGGTTAAAGCCAGCCTGAATAAAGATCTCGGAAGGCGTCTGGCCTTGCATGTAGGCTTGTATTGCTGCTAGCTTGAATGCAGGCGTATATGTGATGGCCGACTCGGTCACACGCAGTACATTGGGGTTTGCCTCTAACATCCCCATCTGTTCTTCTGTAAAAACCACTCGTTTCAACTTTCCCATATCGATCCGCTCCTTAACTATTATCTTGATTAAAACACAAATGACCCACAAGAGGGTCACTTTTTTCAAAGTGTCCTTCTTATGGGTCACAGTTCA
>NZ_JACVTM010000042.1:0-1437 GCF_016624415.1 Paenibacillus sp. S28
GAAAAAAATTTTGAACAGATCACGATTAACGAAATAGCGGAGCGGGCAAACGTAAACCGCGGCACCGTTTATCTGCATTACAGCGACAAGTATGATCTTCTCGACAAATGTATTGAAGATCACATCAATGAAATAATCACGTTATGCAAGAAAAGGGAAATAAGTAGTCCGGGTATAGGTACTGAGTCCAAGCCTGTATTTGACTACTTCAGGGACCATTATCCGTTTTTCTCTGCGATGTTTGCCAACGAAAGAGTTTTTCTGTTCCGGGACCGGCTGCTTAACTTCCTTTCGGACAATATGATGGCCAAGATGAACAGTTCAAATCCTATCGCCAATGAAATGCAAGCCCAGTTCATGGCTTCTGCTTTTATTGGCATTGTTGAGTGGTGGATCCGAAAACAAATGCCGCAATCCACTCAATTCATGGCCGATCAGGTGAGAAATTTATTCGAGAAAAACCTGGTTTATAGCTGAGTTCAAAAAAGCCCCCGTGGGCCTTAATTGGGCTCACAGGAGCAATTTAGACCTTATGGAATAGGATACCGTTACCGAGTTTATAATACCCGGTGGGGGGATAATTTCCATGAATACCATAAGTACAAGCATTGAAGTTAATGAGGCCAGTCTCAGGAAAGAATTCGATCATTGCTCGGATATCGTATTCCGTTCATTTAGGTTAAGGGACCAAACTTTACTTTTACTCGTCTATTTTGATGGAATGACCCGCCTACAAAGCGTAGAGGATAACATACTAACGCCGCTTCTATTCAGCGGACTGCCGCAAGGCATAGATCGGATACAGTCTCTGGGCGAGATGTTCGGACGCGAATGGCTTCCATTAACCGACGTAAAAAAGGACAAATCGCTGAAAGACCTGGTCCATCACATTCTGCAGGGAAGTCTGGGCATATTGGTGGAAGGAGAAGCATCCGCGCTATCCGTTCAGGTCCAGGGCTATAAGACGAGAAGCATCGAGGAGCCGAAAAAGGAATCGACCTTGCGCGGATCCAAAGAAGGATTTGTTGAAGATATCCACACGAATGTATCCCTGATTAGGCGAAGAATCATTCATCCCCATTTGAAGACGGACTCGTTTACGATAGGTACATACACGCAAACCCAAGTGATCCTTGCTTACATGCAAGGACTTGCGGACGAGAAGGTATTAACGGAAGTAAGAAAAAAGCTCGAAAAGATCGAGATTGACGGCATCATCGATTCGGCCTATATCGAGGAATGGCTCGAAGAGAGCTCTTTTTCCATTTTTCCGCAAATCCAAAATACCGAGCGTCCGGATATTGTCACCGCAAGTTTATTAGAGGGAAAGATCGCTCTTCTCACGAACGGAACTCCCTTTGCCCTCATTCTTCCCGTGACCTTCTGGTCAGGTCTTCAATCGGCAGACGATTATTTTGAGAGGTTTATATTCGTCAT
>NZ_JACVTM010000043.1:0-1405 GCF_016624415.1 Paenibacillus sp. S28
GGAGGCGACCGCCCCAGTCAAACTGCCCACCTGACACTGTCCCCATACCGGTTCACGGTACCAGGTTAGAACCTAGATACGATCAGGGTGGTATCCCAACGGCGCCTCCACCCAAGCTGGCGCTCAGGTTTCAAAGGCTCCCACCTATCCTGTACAGATCGTACCCAAATCCAATATCAAGCTGCAGTAAAGCTCCATGGGGTCTTTCCGTCTTGTCGCGGGTAACCTGCATCTTCACAGGTATTAAAATTTCACCGGATCTCTCGTTGAGACAGCGCCCAAGTCGTTACGCCATTCGTGCGGGTCAGAATTTACCTGACAAGGAATTTCGCTACCTTAGGACCGTTATAGTTACGGCCGCCGTTTACTGGGGCTTCGGTTCACAGCTTCGGGATTACTCCCTAACCGCTCCCCTTAACCTTCCAGCACCGGGCAGGCGTCAGCCCGTATACTTCGCCTTGCGGCTTCGCACAGACCTGTGTTTTTGCTAAACAGTCGCTTGGGCCTTTTCACTGCGGCCCCCTCGTGCTATTCACACTACCGGGGCACCCCTTCTCCCGAAGTTACGGGGTCATTTTGCCGAGTTCCTTAACGAGAGTTCTTCCGCGCGCCTTAGAATTCTCTTCTCGCCTACCTGTGTCGGTTTGCGGTACGGGCACCTTCACCTGGTTAGAGGCTTTTCTTGGCAGTGTGAGATCATGACCTTCGGTACTATAATTTTCCCTCCCCATCACAGCCCAGCCTTAATAGTGTGCGGATTTGCCTACACACCAGCCTCACTGCTTGGACGAGCATCCATCAGCTCGCGTCACTACCCTCCTGCGTCACCCCATCACTCATAACGGTTTACGGTGGTACAGGAATTTCAACCTGTTGTCCTTCGATTACGCCTGTCGGCCTCACCTTAGGTCCCGACTTACCCTGAGCGGACGAGCCTTCCTCAGGAAACCTTGGGCTTTCGGCGGATCAGATTCTCACTGATCTTTTCGTTACTCATACCGGCATTCTCACTTGTATACGCTCCAGCACTCCTTACGGTATACCTTCAACGCTGTATACAACGCTCCCCTACCCCTGATGCAAGCATCAAGCCATAGCTTCGGTGGTGTGTTTAGCCCCGTTACATTTTCGGCGCAGAGTCACTCGACCAGTGAGCTATTACGCACTCTTTCAATGGTGGCTGCTTCTAAGCCAACATCCTGGTTGTCTGTGCAACTCCACATCCTTTCCCACTTAACACACACTTGGGGACCTTAGCTGATGGTCTGGGCTGTTTCCCTTTTGACAATGGATCTTAGCACTCACTGTCTGACTCCCGGTCGATCAGTCTATGGCATTCGGAGTTTGACTGAGCTTGGTAACCCTTGCGGGCCCCGCACCCAATCAGTGCTCTACCTCCACGACT
>NZ_JACVTM010000044.1:0-1380 GCF_016624415.1 Paenibacillus sp. S28
CCGGTCACGAAAAGAACAACCAGCGTGGCTATGACGCCCCATAGCATTGAAACCGCCGTTCCCCACAGAATCGCGCGTGAAGCCGTTTGTTTGTTCTCGGCAAAAAAGAACAGCATCAGAATGATTGAGGGGTCTATCATATAGTTGACGGAGCTTAACGTACCCTCTAGAATGGAAAACCATCCAGTGTCGGCATAAATGGGTAAAATTCGCTTCATGTCCATGTCTTGCGGATTGAGAAACAGCTGGGCATATAACATAAATACGAATAAAGGGCCGATAATTTCCGCGCAACGCCCGATCACTGTAATCCCCCCCCTATACAGCGCATAAACGGCAAGAAACATCATGCATGATAAAATGACAATCATGGGCGTGTTGTGAAGCATGACTAAATTTTGGAAATCGGCGGTACCTTTTGCGATCAAGGACATTTGCATGAACCAATGCAGAAAGTACGCGGTGACGATGATCTTTCCGAGTACGGTGCCTAACAGATCTTTCATGAAACCAACCAAGGTCTTGTCCATATTCTGCCTGCATACCAGGAGGACCATCCAGGTGATCGCCATCATGATCATGCCGCCCAGCAGAATGGAAATCCAACTGTCCTGGTGTGATTTCTCTGCGGCTAGTTTGATCGGAAGGTAGGAAAATACAATCATCGAGGAGACACTAACTATCCAGAATATCTGATAACCGCTTACTTTCATTAGTCATTCACTCTTTTCCGTATTCATCTCACCGATGCGCTACTCTCGCCGATGGACCTGAGTATGATATCCGTTTTGACGGTAACCTCTATCCGCTTGAATTTGTCATCCCAATTGTCTCTCTGCGATTTCCACCAGTAAGGATATTTGTGGTGAAGGTACTCGCCGATGCCGAATACATCAGGTCCCAACTGCTGTACTTTTTCCATCGTAGACTGCAGTTCCTTTTGCATTTGCTTGTTCAGACATTTCTGAAGCTCCATCATGTTCTCTACCGCGGACATGTCTAGTTGGGACGTGTTTTCAAGAAGATAAGCCTGCGCCTTAACGGTTAGGACAATGTGTTTGGGATCATGCCCATTGACGGAGGTTATTTGGCGTTGAAGACGGGTAAGTCTAAACGATACAAAGTCTTTGTTGTTGTTCCATGGAATCGTTGCTCCCTGAGAGGAGCCTTTTCCCGACATCCAGATGGCTCCTGAGGCTTCAAGTAAGTCCAAAATCCCTTTGACCTTAAGATGATGGTCAAGCATCGCAAAACCGTGTAACGCCGCAATTGGACTGTCATGTTCTTTGCTCAGCTTTACATTTTCGATTTGGAGTACCGGCATCAATGGCCGTGCCCCTTTGGTAAGGGTCTCAATCACGAACTGCCTCGAAGAAAAGC
>NZ_JACVTM010000045.1:0-1207 GCF_016624415.1 Paenibacillus sp. S28
GCCGTGCCCCTTTGGTAAGGGTCTCAATCACGAACTGCCTCGAAGAAAAGCTTCTCATTCCGTTAATCTGCAGTTCTTTTCCGACAGCAATGGTAGAGAGAGGTTCTATGGGATGGTTAAGCATCAGAAATTCCTTGGCACTTCCTCCTTTAATCATGACGATCGTATCCCTTAGATTGTTTGCGGGGTCCCGGATGAGTTTATCGAACAGCTTTCTTACGTCGTCCTTTTTGCAGTACTCTTCGCTAATAGCGATGATCATCCGATGGTTCGCCATCAATTTGCGGGACATACGCAGCTGAATTTTCTGAGTGGCTTGGAAAACATCTTTACCTTTAGCCGACATAACGAAAAAACTGCTGGAGCCTTCTCCCTTGGACGGGTCTTCTTTCTTAGAAGGAATGACGATTTGCTGGCTGACTTCGATTTGCCCGTTCTCGGCATAATCAATTGCTGTCCCTATAATGAAAGCCAATTGATTCAACTCGACAAAATCGGTGCAGCCGGAAGTGGACAAAACAAGGCCTACAGAGAAAAAAGCCAGGAAGACGGTTCGCATCATTGCTGACGTCCTTTCTTATTCCGGCCGTTCTTCATCCAAAAGGGGTAGCGGATGATCAGGTCCTTAATACGTGTACCGTTGAATGGGGCAATAGGGCTTAAGTACGGCGTCCCGAATGACTCTAGCGAGACCATATGGATCAACATGAAGATCATGCCGAATGCAAAGCCTACAAAGCCGAGCATGCCTGAAATGAACAGCAGCAGGTACCGGATGATCCGAAAGGGAAGTGCGGCGCTATATCTTGGGATCATGTACGCTGCGATACCCGTTAAAGAAATCACAATGATGATCGGCGTAGAAATGATGCCGGCTTCAACGGCAGCTTGGCCAATGATCAGTGCACCTATAATGCTCATGACAGGGCCGAGTTGATTGGGAATATGAACCCCGGCTTCTTGCAATCCGTCCAATATAATCATCATAAGGAGCATTTCGATTACGGTCGGAAATGGTGATTGTTCTCGGGCGGTTGCAATACTGATCGTGAGTGTTCTGGGGATCATCTCCGGATGGAAGGTTGATAGCGCTACGTATAAAGCAGGGAGGGAAAATGAAATAAAAGTCATCAAGAATCGGATGAACCGAATTAAAATGACGAATATAAACCTCTCAAAATAATCGTCTGCCGATTGAAGACCTGAC
>NZ_JACVTM010000046.1:0-975 GCF_016624415.1 Paenibacillus sp. S28
GCCCCGGTATTGGGGCCAGTGCAAGCGCCCGCTGTGGGGGGGGGGGGGGCAGGCGGTGCTGAAGGAGGACATGGAGGGGGAACAGACCGGCATTGATAGGTCTCGCGCGGGAAAGAATGGGTGGACATCTGTTGACGGGGAAAAACATGATGCTAGAACAAAGGGCAGTTTGTGGGGGATGAAGGATCGGGGGAGGGGAGTTTGGAACAGTTTCGAACCCAGAGGCAATGAAGGGGCGGTGCGGGATGAGTTCAAGGCCAAGGGGCATGACGGGTCAGCAAGGGGTGGATTTAAAGACACGAGTTATGGCGGAGCGGAGCGGAATGGACTCAAAGCTAAGGGCCGTGACGGAGCTGTGGGGAATGGACTCACTCCCAAGGGCAAAGAAGGATCGGCGCGGGATGGATTTAATACAAGAAGCAATGACAAAAAAGTTGGGGATGGTTGTTCAGGGATGTGGCGCTGGGAGCTCGGCGAGCCGTTATCTCCTGCAGTATGGCAAGAGCTGATGCGTCAGCCGGAGGAAGGGCAGTGGGCAGGTGATGTAAGGGATCCGGCTGTGCTCAGGATACTTGCGGAGCAGGCCGCGCAGCTGGTGGAAAGGCTGCGCGGCAGGTCACTGCTTGCAGCGGAGGTCGACTCGCTGCTGAGCGACCGGGCGCCGGGGCTTGCCGGCGCCTGGCACAGCGCGGCGCAGCTGGCCAACCTGCAGGGCCAGCTGGCGCTCAACGCGGGCGTGGCTACCCCCAGCCCGCGAAAGGGGCCCCGCGGCGCGCTTCGCGCCGGCCGCGGCCAGGCCCCCCGCTGCCGCCGGTGCGGCAGCGAATCCACGGGCCGCACGGCCTGCGCCGCGTGCGGCCTCGCGGCCTGCGCCTACTGCGAGGCATGCCTCGCGCTTGGGCGCAGCCGCGCCTGCTCGCTGCTGCTTCGCACAGCAGCGTCTCGGGGCGGGGGGGGGGGGGGCGGGGGGGGGCC
>NZ_JACVTM010000047.1:0-943 GCF_016624415.1 Paenibacillus sp. S28
CTTCGTTTCGTTACCGCCCAGTGTTTCAGCAGCAACTCTTATAATATATCACAGACTCGATAGATTTGCAAGACTTTTTTTAAAGAAGTTTTTTTCTATCAAATCTCATTTTCCCCGACCTGCTAACTCGTTAACTCGGCCGGACCTATAATTTATCACAGTTCTCACTACTGCCGCAACACACAAAATATTCCATCCAATATTCATACTATACTTTTACCCACAACAAAATAAATTCTAGCATATTTCAAGCATCTTTTTCATATATTCATACTAGTTCTTTTATAAAATTAATACAGCATTCATAGAGTTCAAACCGCCATTAAGCGGAAATGCTCTTGCTGAAGAATGGTTACAATGATACGAACCTTGAACTCAATTAAAAGCAGGCATTCCGACGTTCACCTCGAAATGCCTGCTTCTGCTCAAATTGACCTGCTATCATCCATTAATCCATGGGTTTTTACGCGGTCTGTCAGCAGCTGTGCTTTTTCTTTCCTTTTTAGCGGCGGGAGCTTTCGATTTATTAACCTTTGCTTTATCCTTCAGGTCGCTGATCTTTTTGGATGCAGTCTCATCAGCCGCAGGCTCAGACTCCTCTACCTCGGATGTCTCATGGACCGCCGCCTCATTGATGGTAGCTGTCGCTTGGGTCTCCTCTTCCCCAATCGGGGCTGGGTAGGCAGGCGCCGGGTTACGGTCCCAGTACGCCGCGTTCTCGGCGGCCCCTACAAAAGGGGCGTTGGGCCCTGCATGATCATAGGCTCCCAGCGTCGAGGGAAACCCCATTCCATAAGGTGACGGGTAGCACCAATCATATGGAGTGGGATAAGCATGATGCGGATAGGCGTATGCCGGATCCACTTCTGGATAATGAGTCATCGGTGCGTAATTCGGATAAGCTTCGGCCGGAGATACCATCGGCATTTGGTTCGGATAAGCT
>NZ_JACVTM010000048.1:0-676 GCF_016624415.1 Paenibacillus sp. S28
CCGGTATGGGGACAGTGTCAGGTGGGCAGTTTGACTGGGGCGGTCGCCTCCTAAAGAGTAACGGAGGCGCCCCAAGGTTCCCTCAGAATGGTTGGAAATCATTCGAAGAGTGCAAAGGCAGAAGGGAGCTTGACTGCGAGACCTACAAGTCGAGCAGGGACGAAAGTCGGGCTTAGTGATCCGGTGGTACCGCATGGAAGGGCCATCGCTCAACGGATAAAAGCTACCCTGGGGATAACAGGCTTATCTCCCCCAAGAGTCCACATCGACGGGGAGGTTTGGCACCTCGATGTCGGCTCATCGCATCCTGGGGCTGAAGTAGGTCCCAAGGGTTGGGCTGTTCGCCCATTAAAGCGGTACGCGAGCTGGGTTCAGAACGTCGTGAGACAGTTCGGTCCCTATCTGTCGTGGGCGTAGGAAATTTGAGAGGAGCTGTCCTTAGTACGAGAGGACCGGGATGGACGTACCGCTGGTGCACCAGTTGTTCCGCCAGGAGCATGGCTGGGTAGCTACGTACGGACGGGATAAGCGCTGAAAGCATCTAAGCGTGAAGCCCCCCTCAAGATGAGATTTCCCAGTATGTAAGACCCCTTGTAGACGACGAGGTAGATAGGTTGGAGGTGGAAGTGCAGCAATGCATGGAGCTGACCAATACTAATCGGTCGAGGGCTTATCC
>NZ_JACVTM010000049.1:0-653 GCF_016624415.1 Paenibacillus sp. S28
CGGCGTTTGATCTGACGAAACCGTGAACGTATTGATAAGGGTACTGCCAATTAGCGTACCCACAGGTACGGTGAATGTCGCGGTTCGGGTGATCGTTTCGCCCGCAAGCAGGACCGCTACCGTTTCGCTCAGACCCAGCAGCGCATCCGCCAAGACTACATTCGTTTGCGGAACGGCCAGCAGGTTTGTTACCGTCAGCGTGTACGTGATCGTCTCGCCAGGGAATACCGCATTGCGGTCCGGCAGCTTGTGAATGACCAACCCCGGTCCGGGCGCCGCCTGTACGATAACCTCGGCCGTCGTTTCCAGCACCGGCGTTTGATCCGACGAAGCCGTAAACGTATTGGTAAGGGTACTGCCAATCGGCGTATCCAATGGTACGGGGAACAATGCAGTGCGGGTGATCGTTTCGCCTGGCAGCAGGACCGGAACCGTTTCGCTCAGGCCCAGCAGCGCATCCGTCAGGACTACATTCGTTTGCGGAACGGCCAGCAAATTTGTAACCGTCAAGGTGTAAGTGATCGTTTCGCCGGGAACCACTCCATTGCGGTCGGGCAGCTTTTGTATGACCAATCCCGGTCCGGGCAGCGCCTGCACGGCGACCTCTACCGTCGTAACCAGCGGCGGCGATTGATCCGACGAAACCGTAAACG
>NZ_JACVTM010000004.1:0-538621 GCF_016624415.1 Paenibacillus sp. S28
AGTGCAGCAATGCATGGAGCTGACCAATACTAATCGGTCGAGGGCTTATCCTAAAAGCTTTCTGAAAGAAAGCTTGCTACGGAAGCATATGCTTAAATAATTCGCAGATTCGTTTCGTATCTAGTTTTCAAGTGATCAAACACTTGAACGTTTGGTGGCGATAGCGGAGGGGTTCCACGCGTACCCATCCCGAACACGACCGTTAAGCCCTCCAGCGCCGATGGTACTTGGACCGAAGGGTCCTGGGAGAGTAGGACGTTGCCAAGCGAAGGACCACTGTTGATAACATCGACAGTGGTTTTTTATTTCTTATCCCCAATGTGGACAACACATCCGTTTTGTCCGTTCATCCACAAATACATATTCCCTGGTCGATTTTCCAAAGGTTATGCACAAAAAAGAGAACCATCCCCGCCCAATTTGGATTATAATCATAAATTATATTCCCATAATTCACAGTTTCATCCCCAGTACTCACAATTGAAGTTTGCTTTATGGCATAAATGATTCATGTGGTGATGTTGAGTTGACTTTTGTCTAAATGTTATTCACATGTACATAAGTTTGTAAGTTCATGCCAAGGGCTCTTCGTATGATTGCCCCGGGATCGATAAAGGAGGAGTAAGTTTGACCGAAGCACAAGCTCGAGCTGTACAGTATGTACGTACGGATGCTTTGGATGTGCAGTGCCTTTCCCGCAGCGTAATTGACCGGATTTTGGCTGCAGAAGGACTTAGCGCTATTGATGTTGACTTGCTTATTGATCATATTCGCCGTTTTGCTCGGGTTACGCTCAATTTTCATCCCGATCGTCTGCTCGCTACCGGCCGTTCGGTGGTTGAGGGGCTGCTTCAGGATGGGGTGTACCGAGGACAGTTTGAGACCTCGATCTCCAACGGGAGCCGAACGGCATTTGCGGGTGGTGATCGTGACCGCTGGGAAGAGCATCTATTTGGAAAATCATACCAGTTGCCCGGAGTAACCAACGAAGAACGGCCGAAGTATGGTGGGCTTAACCTGATGAATTATGCGGACGGTGCGTCACCGCGGTTTGGCTCGTGCCACCTGGTCCTTCGCCCCCATGTTTCAGAGCGCTGCACCTTTACATTTGGGGATAGCTTTACGGGTCCTGAGCGAAAAGGAACGATCGACGTATTTTCTCCATTGTTGGCTCCTTTGTTTGAGGCGGCTGTCAGCACACAGGAGGTGCTCGGCTCGGATCACGTCAACGTACGGCTGTTGGTGGAGCTGCTTCAATCGCTAAACACCAGATCCAGCGAGTTTACACCCGAAGCCTTAGGAAGGTCACTCGATGACTACATTGAAGCACAGGTTCATGCTGTGGTGGATTTGGCGAATGACGCGGAGGCCCTGATTGCTGATCCCTCGTTCAAAGGCACGCCAACGGGGAACCTGTTGGAAGAGACCTGCTATAAATATGATTTGCGGCTTGGTTGGCATTCGGGTTTTCAGTTAGAGGTTGGATCGGTACCGGGCGATTTTCGGGGGCCTGCGATGCAGCCGCTTGCACTCAGGATCGACCAAAGGTTCGGGAACGATAGAGGGCGGATTGACGCGGCAGTATTAGGCTTGGCAGCGGCATCGCTGCACAATCACCCCGAGGAGTGGCAGGACTGGGGATCATACGATGAAACGTTACAGCACATTAAGCAATTATGGCATGTCCTTGTCCGATTTGGTTCTCCCTATCATTGTGTTACGTAATGTTACGCAGTATTGAATTGAAGAACATATAAAAGGATCAGACTTATATTGCTTTCTATCCATTTGATAACTTTCTTTGTCTTCCAGACTTTTAATACTCGAAAAAACTTCCATGCTTGGAAAAATTCCTAAGAACGAAAGGACGGTGACGGGTTGAGCATTCAAAAGCAGGAATCCAAGCGACATGAAAAAATGGGTTCAACCGAACCTCTGGATTCTTATGAAACCGTTGCCCGTGGTGAATCAGAAGCTTTGAATGAGATACAGCGACCTCAAACAAAGGACGACTCCTCCTCCAGAAGACAGGTCGTGCTGTTTATCTCTGTTGTTTTCCTGTACTGGTTCTCGTCTTATATTTATGTTCCGATTTTGTCGCCTTATATCGAGCATTTGGGGGCATCCTATACCTATCTGGGCATCGTTCTCGGTTCCTACGGTTTGATGCAAATTTTGTTCAGGCTGCCGCTCGGTATTTTATCGGATTTTATGGAAAAGCGCCGTCCATTTATTTGGCTGGGGCTGGCCGCCAGTGCGGTAAGTGGGCTGATGTTTGCTGCATTCGGACAGTTGGGTTGGGCGCTGGCTGCAAGAGCCATGGCAGGAATCGCCGCGTCGACCTGGGTGGTGTTCACCGTCGCGTTTTCAGGTTTTTTCCCGAAACATCAGGTAACCCGGGCGATGAGCATGATGCAGTTCACCACCGTGGCCGCCCAATTGACGAGCATGCTCGTCAGCGGGTATTTGGTGGAACGTTGGAGCTGGCAGCTGCCGTTTTGGCTTGGAGGCATCGTCGCGGTAATAGCCCTTGTACTTGCTTTATTTTTGCGGGAAAAAGAGCCGGATCCCGGGCGTACCCCCATGTCGCTTCAGGATTTGGCACCCGTTATGCGTGATCGGACGCTGTTTCGGGTTTCTTTTCTGTCGATCCTGGCGCACTGCGTTCTGTTCATCACGATGTTTGGGTATACGCCGAATCAGGCGCTGGACCTGGGTGCAAGCAAAAATGACCTTGCCTGGCTAACGCTGTCTTTCATGCTGCCGCATGCGGCCGCTACGCTGTTTGCCGGACGGACCCTCGTTAACCGTTTCGGGGCAAGGGTCGTGCTAACCGTGGGGTATGTGGGAACGGCCGTTTTTACGTTTTGTATCCCGGCGGCACCGAGTTTTGGCTGGCTGTGCGTAACGCAAATATTTAATGGACTGGCACAAGGACTGGTCTTTCCGCTTCTTTTGGGCAAATCGGTGGCCCATATCGAGCCATCCAAAAGGGCAACGGCAATGGGTTTTTATCAGGCAGTCTATGCGATCGGCATGTTCATGGGCCCGTTTATCGCAGGCTGGATCAGTTCGGCATGGGGGCTCGCAGGCGGGTTCCGCTTGGCGGCATATGCAGCGTTAGCTGCGGGAGTGCTCGCTTTTTGGTGGATTCGAACGGATACAAAAGCTGGGGTGAGTGCAGCTTCAGGCGGACCGCCGAATACGGGAAGTGTCCAGAAAAATGTGTAATGTGCATCTGAGCTGCGGTTTGATCCGCCAAAAAGACCCGCTAAGCGCTGAAACGCTTTGCGGGTCTTTTTTTATTTTTCCGAAATAGGGAGAAACAGCAGGGAAAATGGCAGGTTGCTGCCGGCGGCCGGGGATAACCAGAGTTCCACCTTCTCCTCCCGGTCCTGCGTCCGGTACAGCACGGTGGCGCTGTCCTGGGAGCCGTCGCCGTGCTTGATCTCGACAACCCTGTCGTTCACCCTCGCCGAGCCGAAGTACCTTCCGCCGCGTGGGTTGAAGGCGACGAGCGTGTCCGGCGCAACATGGTTCAGGATGATTTTATACAGGACACCGTAATTGCCGGAATTGATGGCAACGCTGTCCTGCATCCCGTCCATCCCCCGCTGAAAAGGATCGGTGGTATTGTCGGTGAGCGGCAGGCGCTCCGCTTCCGTTCCGACCGTGCCGTCGTATTCGAACACGCGCGTCGAATCGGCAAAGGTGCCACGGACGATGGACTCGATCGGATTTAAATCGGGCAGGGACGGCATGACCGCAATCGGGTCATGATCGGCTTGGACCATCAGCATGGTATATTCGACGGGTGCATCGCTGGTGACATCGGCATTCATCGTGATGACATCGCCGGGAGCAGCCGCGGTAGCATTCAGCTTGGGAAAGAGGGCCACGCTCTCGCCGGGGCCGATCTGCACGCTTCGCTGCTCGCTGCCGGTCAAGGTGGACTCCAAATACCGGACGCCAGCCAGTCTGCCAGATAGCTCAGGATACGGGGTTGGCCCCGCCACGCCCGAACTCTTGACCTGGATTGATGCCGCGGTATCATTCGGATTGGTGGCGATCAGGTAGAAGCGTGCCTTTGCGGCCAGGTTGTTTTTGTGATGGACCAGAAACCGGGCCGGTCCCGACAGGATGTCCTGGTACAAAATCCCTTCCGAGTTGACCGTCTCCGGACCGCTGGCCCGGAACAGCAAATACGGCTCGGTCGTGTAGGTGTAGGGCAGCGCTTTGTAGGACAGGATCGATTTGCCGCTGACCTGGAATGTGCCTCCTGCCGGAGTGAAGCGCATGGCATACTCTTCTTTGCTGTACAACACCTCGGAGGTGATTTCGATTTTTTTGCTGTATTCGGATGTCAGGCCGTGCTTGTCGGTGACCTTAAGCTTGATCTCCACCGTACCTGGCTCGAAAAAGGCCGGTTCGTTGTTCGTCCATTCGCGATTGGTGATCGCGTCTTCGTCGTCGGTGCTTTGATCGCTCAGGGTCACCGGCTCGCCGATCCGGTATTGATCTTTGTCCGTCGTAAAATAGGCCTGCGGCGGTTCGTTCGTTTGCGGACCTTCTGGCTTGTCCGTCCCCGAAGATCCGGAACCGCCAGGGTGTAGCGTAATTTGGTTTCCCTGGAGCACATAAGGGAGATGAAAAGCAGCCGTCAGCGAAGTAAGGGGAACCATCAACACGCCGCGGTCCTCGTACGCTTCGCCTTTCATCGTTTTCGTCTCCCCGTTGACTTGATATGCCTTGGTATGTACGCGGTACCGGGCTTCGGTACCTTCTAGGGATACGGTGGTCTCTTTCGTAGAGGCTTGGTAAGTCACTTTACAGCCCAAAGAGACGGCAAGCGAGCGGAGGCTGACAAAGGTGACTCCTTTTTTGATAACAGTGGGACGGTTTAATGCGGACTCGGTGCCGCTATTTAGGATTCGGCTGCTGTTTAAATAGATGACCGTCGTTCCGGAAGGAGCTGCGGGTGCTTGAGCCGTAGTCACTTTCTGCGGGATCGTAGGCTCTTGCTCCAGATCGGATGCGGCAGATGCCGGAACCACACCGTAGGCGGCAAGCAGAACGGAAGTCAGAAGGGCAGTTTTTTGTATTTTCATGGGAATGATATGGAACTCCTTTTCTGAAATTTGATAATCAAACAGGGGCCTTTATTTGGCGGCAATCATGACCGCTCCCAGTACGATGACCGCGGCCCCGATCCAGCGGTTCAGCGGGACGCTTTCCCCGAAGAAATACCACGCGGCGAAAATGCCGGCGGCGTAAGCCAGGCTTTGCAGCGGGTAGGCAAGGCTGAGCGGCAGCCGGGACAGCACGACGAACCACAATCCCGTGGCCACTGCATAAAGGGCGATACCAAGCAGAATCAGCGGCGAAAATAATACCTGCAAAAGGTTGCCAAGGTGGATGCCACCTTGCTGCTGCAGGCCGATTTTCCAGGTGATTTGACCGGCGACCAGGAGCAGCATATTGAGAAGCAGCATCAAGTAAGCCATACTAGCGGTTCACCTCCGTGCTCGAAGAAGACGGCACAATAATTTGCTCTTCGGAAGAAGCCGCCGCAGAAATTCGCTGACAGGGTTCCGTGGAATGAAGTCCGGAGAATTCCCCGGACGGCATCCCGGATTGCTGCAGGGTATGGGCTTCTGGGGGCTGTTGAGAATGCTGTCTAGATGACTGCTCAGGATGCTGTTTAGATGTCTGCTCAGAATGAGGTCCGGATGACTGTCCAAAATGCGGGTCGGATGTCTGTCCCGGGCGCGATCCAAAGGCAGGACCTGAGGCAAGCCCCATAGAGCTCTCTGAGCCTCCCTCCGCCTGGGCTTCAAGCTTTTGAATGCGTTGTTCCTGCAAGCCCAGCGTTTGGGTAAGCACGATGACCCGGTGCGTGAGCGTGGAGACCGCCATCGTCAAATGCAGCAGGATGAACAGCACCGCGACTACACTCAGCAGGTAGAGCAGCGACGGGGCGTAATAAATGTGGATCCGCTGCGCCACCTCGTCCAAAAGGGACGGAAACAGGGACAGCACCATCATGATCACGCTCATCAAAAGCCAGAGCAGGGCGTACTGCTCGCGCAGCCTGCGCTTGCGGATCAAGTATAAAATCGTGCCGGCAAAAGCAAGGCTGATGCAAAAGCTGATGATATAAATATTAAGATTCATAGCGGTTTTCCCACGCTCTCTTTTTGTTGGTTTTCATGAGCAGAACCGACAGGATGACCTTGGACATGTAATACACGGATTTCATGGCCGAGATGCTGGAGACGCCTCCCTGACGCTCATTCATCACGACGGGAATTTCCGTAAAGGACAGCTCCCGGTTGTAGAGCAGCATCAGCGCCTCTACCTCGGGATAGTCGGTCGGGTACTCGCGTGCGAACAGGGAGATAGCCCGCCGTCCGCACAGGCGATAGCCGGAGGTTGGATCGGTCACGTTCTGCCCGGTGAGCCGGGTCACGAGGGCGGACAGCAGACCGATGCCCATTTTGCGGGCGAAAGTCGACTGAAAGCCCTCTTTGGTAATAAAACGGGAGCCAATCACCATATCGGCGCCGGTATCGAACTGGGCGGACAGGAGGCGGCGCAGATCGCACGGATTGTGCTGACCGTCGCCGTCGATCTGCACGGCGTAGTCATAGTGATGCTCCGCCGCGTAGCGGTAGCCGGTCTGCACCGCGCCACCGATGCCCAAGTTGCAGGTCAGGTCGATGACATTGGCCCCTGCGGCCCGGGCGATCCGGCTGGTAGCGTCGATCGACCCGTCATTGATGACGAGCACGTCTGCGTAAGGGGCGTCTTCGCGGAGCCGGCGGATGACCTGCCCGATCCCCTCCGCCTCGTTATAAGCGGGGACGATCACGAGCACTTTGGGCGGCTTGTTATGACTTTCCGGTCGATTCAGCATAAGTAACGGCTCCTTTCCGTGTATTTGAAGAGCGGGTCCATTTCTGCCACGCCCAGCGGAGGATGGCGATCACCGCTGCCGCATCCAGCATGATGATCAGCGGCATGGCGGTGTAGTTATAGCGGAACTCAGGGACGAAGGCCAGGCGGGTAACCGTCATGACCGCTACAATCAGCGTCATCAGCGTTAATGGCTGCTTCCATTTCCGAAGAGAAGCGACCAGGGCCACGGGACAGAACCACACGAGCGCCACATGCAGCAGGCTGCCCAGCGGGCTCGGAAGCACACGGTATAACGGGCTGTGGCCGCTGCCGAAGTACATATTCGAATAAATGTACTTGAGCTTGCCGACGGTGTACCATTTGACGAACTGCCATGTGTGCTGCGTAAAACCGATCTTCAGCCGCTCTTTGGCGACTTCCATCTGGGTTTTGCCATGCCGGTCGACCAGGCCGTCGTTGTAATTTTTGTCCGGATAGGTGCCGGCGGCAAACGGATTGACCTGGGTGGAGGCGATCACGACCTCGTGCAGGGTCACCATGTTGCGGACCACCCAAGGAGCGAGGACGATCCCTGTTCCGATGCAGGTGAACAGCAGCAGCTTGAGCGTGAGGCGGAATTCCTTTTTCCAGAGCCAATACAACCCGTACACCGGCGCGATCACAATTAAAAACTCCGGACGTGTCAGCACCAGCAGGCCCATCGCCGCCCCGCTCAGCAGAGCGAGGGTTCGTGTTCTGCGCTCGAAGGCTTCAAGCTGCAGACGGATATACAGCATCAGGAAAAAGCAGGCCAGCGTCTCGGTCAGAACCGCACCGTTGCTCCAAATAAAAGGCGGATACACGCTGCTGATGAGCAGCACGATCATCGAAACGGTCCGGCCCGAGAGCTTTCGGGCGACCGAGTAAATGAGCCACAGGGTGACAAGGCTGATCACGACCTGAATGTAACGGATGTAAGGGAACGGATCATGATGCTGGTAATCGACCAGCTTGTAGATGGCCGCCATAAACAGCGGATACCCCGGCGTGACCTGGGCGTTCGGCTGGGTATCCTTGTAAGCGTAGATCCCTTTTTCGAGCAGCTGCCGGACCATGATGTCGTAATTCAGCGTGTCATGCGAAACCTTATGGTTGACCGAAAGCAGAAAGTCCAGCCGCACATAGGCAGCCAGCGCGAAGATCAGCACGAAAATCGTGATGAGCAGCGTTTTTTTATGGGCAAACAATTTTGAAGTGATGGTGTACATACGGATTTCGTGCTCCTTCCTTGACAGACATGGGAGACAAACAGCTCTCCTCACGGACGATGCCTGCTGTCCTCCTAACTTGAATCTAAGATTACAGGAGAGTTCTTAACTGGAGCCTACCCAAATGCTTAACAAACGCTTAAGTTTTTCTGTTAAAAAATGCGGCGGGGAGCGGAATAGCACCAAAAAAGCAGATAGCCGCACTCCCCAGATGGGATGAGGTTATCTGCTTTTTGTATGGTGAAAGGTAAATGGTTATGCCGGCACAGCCGGATCGGGAAGCCGGGTCTCAAACACGGTCTGGTTCGTCGAGCTCTCCACGGAGATGTCTCCGCCGTGCACGTCAATGATGCTCTTGGTGATGGCCAGCCCGAGCCCGGTACCGCCGGTCGCCTTGGAACGCGATTGCTCTACGCGATAGAACCGTTCGAAGATATACGGTAGATCCCGCTTGGGAATGGGCTCCCCGTAATTGCAGACGCGTATGCGGACAAAGGCTTCTTCCTTTTCGATATAAACGTCGATGTATTTGCCGCTGCTTCCATATTTAATGGCATTGGAAATGAGATTTTCGTAAGCCCGGACGAGGTGGTCGCCGTCGGCTTGAATGATGACCGGCTGCTCCGGCGCGTGAATCTGCAGAATCATGTTCGCCTGCTCCAGGCTTGGCACAAACTCCTCGGCCAGCTGCCGGATCAATCCGGTTACATCCAGCTTGCGCAGGTGCAGCGGCATGCCGTTGTTGATGCGCGTATACTCAAACAGGTCGTCGATCAGATTCTTGAGGCTGAGCGATTTTTCATAAGCGATATTCATGTAATAGCGAAGCTCCACCTCGTCGGCATAACGGTCTTTATCGATGATTTCCAAAAATCCGAGAATGGAGGTCAGCGGGGTCCGCAGGTCGTGGGATACGCCGGTGATCAGATCGTTTTTCGTCTTCTCGGCGTTACGCTCCTCTTGAATGGAGCGGTTTAACTGAGCGCTCATCTGGTTGATGCTGTCGGCAATCCGGCCGAGCTCATGGTTTTCCCGAACCGGAATTTCATAATCGAAATGTCCCTTGGCGATCTCCGCCAGCCCGTAACTGATTTCCTCCAGGTACGTATGAATTTGCCCGGACAGGCTGTTCATGTGTTCCGCGATCGTTCCGAGCTCATCGGCAGCTTTCACACTGACGGAAGCTTGGAGCCGCCCGCCGGCCATGTCCTCCAGGATTCCGGCCAGCTCTTTGGCATAACGAACGAGGGGCCGGGTGGAAGCCACGTAAAGGGACAGGAAAAAGACGACACCGAACACCCCGATCGTCGGCCTGGAGCCGATATGGTTGATCACCCAGATCACGGGCACATTATAAGGCGGGCGCACAATGATATAAGAGGCGAGCAGACGGCCGAGCAGCACGAACAGCAACGTCAGCCCGGTGCAGCCGAGAAACACGGCAAGGAACTTCCAGCGGATGCCGATGTATACCTTGGTGGTCATGGTGCTCTACACCTCCTTCGCCGATTTCATTTTGTAGCCGATGCCCCAGACGGTCTTGATGTAGGCCGGATGCTGAGTATCCTTTTCGATCTTTTCGCGGAGCTTGCGGATATGGACCATCACCGTGTTTTTGGATTCCATGAATGGCTCGTTCCAGACCTCTTCGTAAATTTTGTCCATGCTGAGCACGATGCCCTGATTGACGGCCAGCAGCTTCAAAATGTCGAACTCGCGGGGCGTCAGCTTCACTTCCTGCTCCCCGACGGTCACCGTATGGGTGGCGGTATTGATGACCAAATCGTCGATCACGATTTCGTCCTCGGCTGTAATATCGCGGTAATTTAACAGCTTGTACCGGCGCAGCTGCGATTTGACGCGGGCGACCAGCTCCAGCGGATTGAACGGCTTGGTGACGTAATCGTCGGCACCGATGCTCAGGCCGGAAATTTTATCGATATCCTGGCTTTTTGCGGACAGCATGATGATGGGGGTGTTGTTCTTTTCCCGGATTTTCATGCAGGCTTGAATCCCGTCCATTTGGGGCATCATCACATCAAGGATGATGAGGTCGATCGGATGGCTCTGCAGCGCTTCGAGTGCCTCCAGTCCGTTAGATGCTTTATATAAGGTGTATCCTTCATTTTTTAAATAAATTTCAATCAGTTCGATAATTTCTTTCTCGTCATCGACGAGCAGGATCGCTTCTCTGGACATTACGGCATTCACACCTCTTTGAATATTGTGGAAACTAGGAGTATGCTTGATGTATAGCATTATAAACCGAAACTCTTAACATTATGGTCACGAATTTCTTAACATTAACTTAAATTCCGCCGATGTTGTGGCCTTAGGATGAGCGTTCCGCTGCTTCTTATACATACAGGGAAAGGGCGCAGCCGATGAAAGATAGGGCTTTTTCACCAAATGGAAAGGCTGGCTAACAACGTACGAGTATAATTTTAACGTAAAAAGAGGAGAGAGCGTATAGCATGGGCAACAAGTGGACTGAAACCTACTTAATTCATTCCAACGATATCGATTTTAAATCCGAAGCGCGGCTGTCGGTACTGCTGTCTTTGGCGCAGAGAACGGCCGACGCCGATCTGGAGCAGCTTGGGGCGACGAGGGACCAGATGATCGAAGCGGGCATGGGCTGGATGCTGATCACAATGGATCTGCGCATCAGCCGGATGCCGAAGGCGCTGGAGCCAATCAACGTCGAGACCTGGAACAAAGGCCCGAGAGGGGCCCTGTGGCAGCGGGATTTTGTGATTTATGGCAGCGGCGGGGAAATTCTCGGCGAAGCGTGCAGCATTTGGGCGCTCGTGGACATCCAGAAACGCAGAATGCTGCGGCCATCCAAGTTCCCCTTTGACGTCTACATTAATGAAGAGGATTCGGCCGGTGAAGCACCGGATAAAGTAACTATACCTGAGGATATGCCGCTTCATGAAGCGTACCGCTCCGTGGTACGCTACAGCGGGATCGATGCCAATCTGCATCTGAACAATTCCCGTTATGCCGATCTGTGCATGGATACGCTGTCCAAGGAGGAGCTTACGTGTTATTCTTGTGCTGGTTTTCGGATAACCTACCATCACGAGGCCCGATTGGGGGATGACATGGTGGTGAAACGGTCAGAGCTGTCCGGCGGCCGGGTGTACGTGAGCGGACAAGCCGAGGACGGGTCGCATTATTTTGACGCGTATCTTCTATTGAAAGAAACGAACTGAACGAACGAAGGCATCCCAAGGGCCCCATGGATAATTCCGTCCCGATCGGGGGATTGTTAAAGGATAAGGGGGGATAAGCATGCCGCATCGTAAACCGGTTAAAGACAGTAACCTGCCAAACAGAGCGAGCCGGAAACAGGAATATACTACGCTGCATCCGGATAAAGCTGCTAAATTTCCGCCGAGCCTGAACCAAATTCCGAAGCAGGAACAGGATTAGGCATTTACCGCACCACCCCAGGTCCTTCAGTGGCATCCTCGGCTCCTGCCGAGGTTCCGCTGGGGGATTTTATTTTGCACAGTCGATAGATAAAACAGGGTTACCTTCCTTTTGCATCCGCTGCCGGATTCAATGTTATAATAGGACGGAAAGAAAGGGTGGTACGTCATGAAATCATTGGTATTAGCCGAAAAGCCTTCCGTGGCCCGCGAAATTGCGCGCGTCATGGGAAGCCACGACAAGCATAAAGGATATATCGAAGGTCCGAAATATATCGTCACCTGGGCGCTGGGCCATTTGGTCGGACTCGCGGAGCCTGAGGATTACGACAATAAATACGCAACCTGGAACCTTGAGGATCTGCCGATCCTGCCGGAATCGATAAAGCTGAAGGTGCTGCGTGAATCCGCCCAGCAATTCAAGGTTGTGCAGCAGCAGCTCCGCCGCCAGGACGTCGGCGAGTTGATCGTGGCGACGGACGCCGCGCGGGAGGGGGAGCTCCTCGCCCGGTGGATCATGAAGATGGGAAAATGGAACAAGCCGTTCAAGCGGCTCTGGATATCTTCGCAGACAGACAAGGCGATCAAGGAAGGTTTTGCTTCGCTGAAGCCGGGGAACCAGTTCGACCGGCTGTACGAATCGGCGCGCTGCCGGGCTGAAGCCGACTGGATGATCGGCCTGAACGTGACGCGGGCGCTCACGGTCAAATTCGGGGCGCAGCTCTCCGCGGGACGGGTGCAGACCCCGACGCTGGGCATGATCATGGACCGGGAAAATGAAATCGTAAATTTCCGGTCGGAGGAGTACGACACGATCAAGGCCGACTTCGGCGGATTTGCCGCGGTGTGGCGGGGGAACAACGGCGACGCCCGCATCTTCGACAAGAGTGCGGCCGAAGCCTTGAAGCGCAGGCTGGACGGCTCGTCCGGCCGGATCGTCAAGGTGAAGAAGACGGAGAAGGTCGAGGCTCATCCGCTCGCTTACGACCTGACCGAGCTGCAGCGGGATGCGAACCGCCGGTTCGGCTTCTCTGCGAAGCAAACGTCGGGCGTACTTCAGCGTTTGTATGAGCAGCACAAGCTCGTCACCTATCCCCGGACCGACAGCCGCTATCTGACGTCGGATATGACCGGCACGCTGAAGGAACGCCTGGAGAGCGTGGCCATTGGGCCATATGCTTCCCTGGCGCGTCCGCTGCTGCGGAAAAATTTGAATATAACCAAACGCGTCGTGGACGATTCGAAAGTCAGCGATCACCACGCGATCATCCCGACGGAAGAGACAGTGCTATTGAACCAGCTGAACACTGAAGAACGCAAGCTGTACGACCTGATCGTCCGGCGCTTCATCAGCCTGTTCTACCCGCCGGCACGGTATGACGCGGTCGCGGTAACGATCGACGTGGAAGGCGAGTCCCTTCATGTGAAAGGGACGACGATCAAGGAGAGCGGCTGGCGCGAGGTATACGGCGGAGATGTCTCCGACGAATCGGATGAAGATTCGTCGGCTGATACCGACGGCGAAGAGAGCGGAGCCCAGCTTCCAGTGCTGAACGAGGGCGAAGCCGTCAAGGTGCAGCGGGTCATCATGCAAGGCGGCCGGACTTTGCCGCCGAAACGGTATACCGAGGCTACGCTTCTGTCCCAGATGGAGAAGCACGGCCTTGGCACCCCGGCGACGCGCGCGGACATTATCGAGAAGCTGGTGAACTCCGATACGATCGAGCGCCAGGGGAACGCGCTGCATCCGACGGGCAAAGGCAAGCAGCTGATCGGACTCGTTGCGCCGGAGCTGCGGACGCCGCAGCTGACGGCCAAGTGGGAAGCCGAGCTGGAGAAGATCGCCCGCGGCCAAGGGCAGCCGGAGCCGTTCCTGAAGGGAATCCGCGGCATGTCCAAGGATCTGGTGGCAGGCGTAAAGAACAGCAAGGCGGACTACAAGCCGCACAACGTCTCGAACAGCCACTGTCCGGACTGCGGTACCCGGCTGTTGGAGAAGAAGGGCAAGCGCGGCAAGATGCTCGTCTGCCCGAGCGAGGACTGCGGCTACCGCCGTTCGGACGAGAAGCGCCTGTCCAACCGCCGCTGCCCGCAGTGCCACAAGAAGATGGAGATGAAGGAAGGCAAAGCCGGCTTGTATGTGCAGTGCCTGTCCTGCGGCATCACGGAGACAGTCAACAAGGACAGCAAGCACGTCAACAAGCGCGAGGAGCGCAAGCTGGTGCAGCAGTATACCAAGAAGCAGGAGCCGATCGGTTCGAATCTCGGCGAGCTGCTGAAAGCTGCGATGGAGAAAAAGAACGGTTAATCGCCTGAAAGACCTGGGCTGCATGCTCTGGCTGATCGGACTGACAGAGCATACATGCATAAACCTGTATCTCCTCTTGCCGACATTGAGGAAATCTAGCTAGTTCACTGGAATCTCTCAAACGAGAGGAAGCCGTCATAGTAAAGGAGCGTTACGCCGGAGACGCTGATTTGCTCCATCAATATTTAGGAAAACTCCGCCAGGTAGGCGTTTTTGCTGGGAATACTGGCAGACGGATGCCTGGCGGTTTGTCTCTTGGCTAGTAAAGTTTTATAATAGAAGCAAGCAGTAGAACGGGGGTGGTAGCGTAAGTGAGGACGGCGCTCTTGATCTGGTTTATTTTTATCAACGCGGTAGGTTACCTGATCATGTCCGAGGATAAAAGAAGGGCAAGAAACAGGCGTGACCGTGTGCCGGAAAGAACGCTCTTTCTGCTTGCCGCCATCGGCGGAGCGCTGGGCGTACTGATTGCCATGTACCGCAAACGCCATAAGACCAGGCATCTGAGCTTTCGGGTCGGGATACCGCTGCTGCTGTTCGTCAACGCAGTTCTGTACGCATTTTTCATGAGTTGATTTATCGCTTGATGGTACAACATGGTTTCATTTCTTGCTAATTCGGTTTAATAACATCTCAATTCACACTTCATACAGAGAAAGCGCAGGTGGGTCCACATGTTATTTTCCAAAATTCTTTTAGCTTATGATGGTTCCAAAGCTTCCAATAAGGCTCTTGAACGTGCAATCGAACTGGCGAAAGCGGCGCCTGACGCGGTCATCGACGTCGTACACGTCTTTGATTTCCCGCGCGTATTCATTGGCGAAGGCATGGCTCCGATTCCGGCGTCTGTTAACCAGGACTTCTATGAACTCGCTGAGCAGACGGTCGCGGAAGTGAAGAAACGCCTCGACGGCGAAGGCGTCGCCTACAATGCGGAGATGATCCAGGGTGGACCTGCGGAAGTCATTCTGGAATATGCCAAGGAAAAAGGCAATGATCTGATCGTGATCGGCAGCCGCGGCTTGGGCGGAATCCGGGAGTTCGTGCTCGGCAGCGTCAGCCACAACGTCGTGCAGCATGCGACCATTCCGGTGCTTGTCGTTAAATAAATGATGGAATTGTAAGCCAGTGTGCCCCGAATATGGGGTGCACTGGTTTTGTTTTAGGAATGATCAGCGGCAAAATCCGAACATTCGATTTTACACTGTTTTAATTGTTCGTGTTTTAGTTGACATGTTGTGTAGGGGATTGTTAAACTGTTAGGTGTAAAGCCTTAAGGGATTTGGAAGAGGCAGAGAACCATCACTGGATGGTTAAGGGAATGAACAAATAATCGAATGAATTGATCTCGTATAAAGCCGGGGATATGGCCCGGAAGTTTCTACCCGGATACCGTAAATGTCCGGACTACGAGGGAATACTGCCGAGGAGTCGCCGGTTCCGATGGACGGAAAGGCTTCCCTCCTTGCTGCGTTTGCGGCAGCTGTATTCCTTACCCGGTCCGGTATCCTGAAAGTCAACGTATTTCTCGGGCACCGGGCCTTTTTGGGTCTCTCCCGAATGAATAAAAAACTTTTGGAAAGTGGGTTGAAACATGTCAGCAGCGGTCGCTGTCATTATGGGCAGCAAATCGGATTGGGAAACGATGCAGCATGCATGTCTCGTCCTGGACGAACTGCAAATTCCGTATGAGAAAAAGGTCGTGTCCGCGCACCGGACGCCGGACCTGATGTTCGCCTTTGCGGAGCAGGCGGCGGAGCGCGGACTCAAAGTCATCATCGCCGGAGCCGGCGGTGCCGCGCATTTGCCGGGTATGGTAGCGTCCAAGACGACGCTGCCGGTCATCGGCGTTCCTGTGCAGTCCAAGGCGCTGAACGGCCTGGATTCGCTTCTGTCGATCGTTCAGATGCCGGGCGGCATTCCGGTCGCGACGGTGGCGATCGGCAAGGCGGGCGCTACGAATGCGGGCCTCCTGGCCGCGCAAATCATCGGGGCCTATGACAGCGAGGTTCAAGCGCGGGTGCAAGCGCGAAGAGATGCCATCCGCGACGAAGTGCTGGAAAGCAGTGATTCGCTATGAGCAGCAATCAGGCATCTCAGCAGACATGGCTCCCTGGTTCCACCATCGGCATTCTGGGCGGCGGCCAGCTGGGACGAATGATGGCGCTGGCCGGAACCGCTATGGGGTACCGCTTCATCACGCTCGATCCGACGCAGGATTCGCCCTGCGGGCAGATTGCAGGACAGATTGAAGCGGCTTACGACGACGTTGATGCAGCCCGCCGGCTGGCGGCGGCGTCGGATGTCATTACGTACGAATTCGAAAACGTCGACGCAGAAGTCGCGGCGCTGCTGGAGAAGGAATCCAGCGTGCCGCAAGGAAGCGCGCTGCTCTACACGACGCAGCACCGCCTCCGGGAGAAGCGGGCGATCGAAGCTGCGGGCGTGCCCGTGGCGCCGTACCGCGAAATTACGAGCCTGGAGAGCCTCAGAGAGGCGGCTGCCGCGCTCGGACTTCCCGGTGTGCTGAAGACCGCCACCGGCGGATACGACGGCAAAGGCCAGATCGTTCTCCGCTCGGAGGATCAGCTCGAGGCGGCTTACGAGGAACTGGCTGCCACCGGCCGCGAGCTGGTACTGGAGAAATTCGTTGATTTTCAATGCGAAATTTCAGTTATTGCCGCCCGAAGTCCAAAAGGGGAAGTAAAAAGCTTCCCAGTGGCAGAAAATATTCATGTGAACAACATTTTGCACCTGTCGATCGTCCCGGCGAGAGTCGAGGAGCAGGTTCAGCGGGAAGCCCGCAAGCTGGCGGAGCAGCTCGTGGAGCACTTGGGTGCGGTCGGCCTGCTGGCCGTGGAGATATTCGTGACAAAGGACGGTCAGCTGTACGTGAACGAGCTGGCGCCGCGTCCGCACAACTCCGGCCACTACACGATGGAGGCCTGTGCGACCTCGCAGTTCGAGCAGCATGTCCGCGCCGTGTGCAACATGCCGCTTGGCGACACGACGCTGCTGACCCCGGTCGTCATGGTCAACGTGCTCGGCCAGCATCTGAAACAGGTGATCCGCGCCAGCGGCAGACCAAGCATCGCCGTCAGCGAATACGGCGTGGTGCCGAAGCTTCATTTATACGGCAAGAGCGACGTGAAGAAAGATCGGAAAATGGGACATATCAACCTGCTGTGCAAGGACGTGCAGGATGGACTCGACTGGGTTGAACAAACTAACATCTGGAGGCAAGGATAATTTATGATCGAACGTTACAGCAGACCGGAAATGCGGGCCATCTGGACCGAAGAAAATAAATTCAAGGCATGGCTGGAAGTAGAGCTGTGCGCATGCGAGGCTTGGGCCGAGCTGGGCGTCATTCCGAAGGAAGACACGAAGCTGCTTCGCGAAAATGCCAAATTCGACATCGACCGGATTTACGAAATCGAGCAGGAAACGCGCCATGATGTCATCGCCTTTACCCGTGCGGTATCGGAGAGTCTTGGACAGGAGCGCAAATGGGTGCATTACGGGCTCACTTCCACCGACGTGGTGGATACAGCGCTCGGATATCTTCTCCGTCAAGCAAACGAAATTTTGGAGAAGGATATTTTGAACTTCATCGAGATCCTGAAAGACAAGGCTATAGCTTACAAAGACACGCCGATGATGGGACGTACGCACGGTGTTCATGCCGAGCCGACGACCTTCGGCCTGAAGATGGCCCTCTGGTACGAGGAAATGAAGCGCAACCTGGAGCGTTTCCGCCACGCGGCGAACGGCGTCCAGTTCGGAAAAATTTCCGGCGCGGTCGGCACCTATGCCAACATCGACCCGTTCGTGGAAGAGTTCGTCTGCAAGAAGCTCGGCACGAGCCCGGCTCCGATTTCCACGCAGACGCTGCAGCGTGACCGCCATGCCGAATACATGGCAACGCTGGCGCTGATCGCGACGTCGCTCGACAAGTTCGCAACGGAAATCCGCGCGCTCCAGAAGAGCGAAGTGCGCGAGGTTGAAGAAGCCTTCGCCAAAGGCCAGAAGGGCTCCTCGGCGATGCCGCACAAGCGCAACCCGATCGGCTGCGAGAACATTTCGGGCCTCTCGCGCGTCATCCGCGGCCACATGGTGACCGCCTATGAAGACGTGGCGCTCTGGCACGAGCGCGATATTTCGCACTCCTCCGTGGAGCGGATCATCCTGCCGGATGCGACGATGCTACTGAACTACATGCTGAACCGCTTCGGCAACATCGTGAAGAACCTGACCGTATTCCCGGAAAACATGAAGCGCAACATGGCGCGTACCTACGGCGTGCCGTTCTCCGGCCGCGTCATGACGAAGCTGATCGACAAAGGCTTCAGCCGCGAGCAGGCGTACGATACCGTGCAGCCGCGGGCAATGCAGGCGTGGGAAGAGCAGCGCCAGTTCCGCGACATCGTGGAAGCGACGCCGGAAATTACGGAGGCGCTCAGCCCGGAAGAGATCGAAGATGCGTTTAATCCGTCGTGGCATCTGAAGCACGTGGATACGATTTTCAAAAAGCTTGGCTTGATATAAGAGCGTTCGGTTTGAAGTTATTCGTGAGTAACCCGTATTAGAGGCTTGAAGAATGATGGACTCAACATCATGGCACACATCTTCAGCGATTGCAGCGAAAGGGACGGAATCGATCCGCAAGAAGCGACAGCGTTCGCCTTTGTCTCCGAATTTCAACCGCTATTTAAGAGCGACCGATCAAGAAATTTGGAGACAACAGCGATCGGCGGAACGATCCGTAACTGCAGCGGCTGCCTCGCTGGCGACGAGGGGATTTTCGAGTGTTGAGCCGAGAAATGGGGAGGATTCGCATGACATCACCGGCTGTATCGACCGCGGTGGAACTGGTAGACGCGCCGCTGCTGTACAAAGGCAAGGTGCGCGAGCTTTACGATTTGGGAGAGCATGTGCTGATCGTGGTCACCGACCGCATATCCGCTTTTGACTATGTGCTGGAGCCGCCGGTGCCCGAGAAGGGCAACGTGCTGAACAAGCTGAGCGCGTTCTGGTTCGAAATGACGAAGGACTTCATGGACAACCATGTTGTCCATACGGACGTCGAGCGCCTGGGCGCCGTGGCGAAGAACAAGGAGCTCTTGAAGGACCGGATCATGGTAGTCCGCAAAGCCGAGCGGATCGACATGGAATGCGTCGTGCGCGGTTATATTACCGGCGGCGGCTGGAGGCAGTACCAGGCGGGTGGTGAAGTGAACGGCATCAAGCTGCCGGAGGGCATCCGCAAGAACGAGGCGTTTCCGGAGCCGATCTTCACGCCGGCGGCCAAAAACGATGTCGGCCATGACGAGGACATCTCCATGGAGCGCATGCAGGAACTGATCGGCGAAGAGCTGGCGCTGGAGCTCCAGGAGAAAAGCCTGAAGCTGTACGACTTCGCGCGGCGGTACTGCGATGAGCGCGGCATCATTTTGGCGGACTGCAAGTTCGAATTCGGCGTACTGGACGGCAAGGTAATCCTGATCGACGAGATTTTTACGCCGGACTCCTCGCGGTTCTGGGCGAAGGAAAACTACGCGCTGGACATCGAGATCGACAGCATGGATAAGGAGCCGGTGCGATCCTACCTGGCCTCAACACCATGGGACAAGAACAGCCAGCCGGAGCCGCTGCCGCAGCCGGTGGTAGACGAAACGACCCGCAGATACGTGGATATTTACGAACGCCTGACGAAGCGCGTTTAAGATAGAAACCGCTATAGTAACGAACTTAGGTTTTAGACGATTTTTTAGCTAATGCAGGCCTGAAAAGGATTCACTCATTCACTCATTCCTAGAGGAGGAACTAGAAGAACATGATGAAAGCTACGGTCTATGTCACTATTAAGCAGGGCGTACTCGATCCGCAGGGGGTTGCGGTGCAGGGAGCGCTTCATTCGATGGGATTCGAGGAAGTGTCGAGCCTCCGCATCGGGAAATACATGGAGCTTCAGCTGGACACGAATGACCGTGCTGAGGCGGAACAACGCGTCAAAGCCATGTGTGAGAAGCTTCTGGCGAATACGGTGGTCGAGGATTACCGATACGAATTGGAGGGCTAACATCCATGAAATTTGCAGTTCTCGTCTTTCCCGGCTCCAACTGTGATATCGACTGCTACAAAGCGGTAGAGGAAACACTCGGGGAGCCTGTCGATTACGTCTGGCATACCGCAACAGACCTGTCCGCTTACGACTGCATTCTGGTTCCTGGCGGTTTCTCTTACGGCGACTACCTTCGCTGCGGGGCAATCTCGCGGTTTGCTCCAGTAATGAGTGAAGTTGCCAAGGCTGCAGAGCAAGGCAAGTACATTCTGGGCATTTGCAACGGATTCCAAATCCTGACGGAAGCGGGGCTGCTGCCAGGCGCGCTGCTGCGCAACACGTCCATGAAGTTCCGCTGCCATGATACCGTGCTGAAGGTGGCGAACAACCGCACGCCGTTTACGACCGACTTTAGCGAAAATGAAGAAATCGTCATTCCGATCGCCCACGGCGAAGGGAATTACTATTGTGATGAGGAGACGCTCACTCGTCTTCAGGAAAATAACCAAATCGTCTTTACCTACAGCAGCAATCCGAACGGCTCTGTCCTGGATATCGCCGGCATCTGCAATGAGCGCGGCAACGTCGTCGGCATGATGCCGCACCCGGAACGCGCAGTGAACTCCCTGCTCGGCTCCGAGGACGGCAAGCGTATGTTTACATCCATTTTGAAGGCTTGGAGGGATACCCATGGCGCAGCAAGTGTCCGCTAAGGAACCGACCGCAGCACAGATTGCGGAACAGAAAATCTATCAGCAGTTTGGGGTATCGGACAGTGAATACGAGCTGATCTGCTCCTTTATGGGGCGTCAGCCGAACTATACCGAAATCGGCGTGTTCAGCGTCATGTGGTCTGAGCACTGTGCCTACAAAAATTCGAAGCCGCTGCTGCGCCGCTTCCCGACCAGCGGCCCGCGGGTCCTGATGGGACCAGGCGAAGGCGCGGGGATCGTCGACATCGGCGACAACCAGGCGGTCGTGTTCAAAATCGAAAGCCATAACCACCCTTCCGCGGTAGAGCCTTACCAAGGCGCCGCGACCGGCGTGGGCGGCATCATCCGCGACATTTTCTCGATGGGCGCAAGACCAGTGGCGCTGCTCAACTCGCTGCGTTTCGGCAAGCTCGAAAGCGACCGCGTGAAGTATCTGTTTGAGCATGTTGTGGCCGGCATCGCCGGATACGGCAACTGCATCGGTATTCCGACGGTGGCCGGTGAAGTGATGTTCGACAACAGCTACGACGGCAATCCGCTGGTCAACGCGATGTGCGTCGGTCTGATCGACCACGACAAAATTCAGCGTGGCGTGGCTAAAGGCGTGGGCAACCCGGTCTTTTACGTAGGCCCTCCTACCGGCCGCGACGGCATTCACGGGGCGACGTTTGCTTCGGTTGAGCTCAGCGAAGAGTCGGAAGCGAAGAAGACGGCCGTTCAGGTCGGCGACCCGTTCATGGAGAAGTTGGTGATGGAGTCGACCCTGGAGCTGATCGATTCGGGGATCGTGCTCGGCATTCAGGACATGGGCGCAGCCGGCTTGACCTGCTCCAGCGCGGAGATGGCGAGCAAGGCGGGCAACGGCCTGGAGCTGTACCTCGACCAGGTGCCGCAGCGTGAAGAAGGCATGACGCCGTACGAAATGATGCTCTCCGAATCCCAGGAGCGCATGCTGTTCGTCGTCGAGCCGAAGGACGAAGCGCAGGCGATGGAAATTTTCGAGCGCTGGGGCGTCATCTGCGCCAAGGTCGGCAAAGTGACCGACGACGGACGCCTGAAGCTGTTCCACCATGGCGAGGTCGTTGGCGACATGCCGGTCAAGGCACTTGTTGACGAGTGCCCGGTGTACAACAAGCCGTCGAGCGTGCCTGCTTATTATGAAGCAAACGCCGGCGTCGATACGCTGCGCTATGAAGAAGTGAAAGACCTGGGCGGCGCCCTGAAGCAGGTTTTGGCTTCCCCGACAGTTGCCAGCAAAGCCTGGGTATACAATCAGTACGATTACATGGTCCGCACGAGCACGGCGGTCCGTCCGGGTTCCGATGCGGCTGTGGTTACCATCCAAGGCACGCGTAAAGGCCTCGCGATGACGACCGACTGCAACGGGCGGTACGTGTATCTCGATCCGGAAGTCGGCGGCCGCATCGCGGTCAGCGAAGCCGCGCGCAACATCGTCTGCTCCGGCGCCGAGCCGCTGGCGATCACGGACAACCTGAACTTTGGCAGTCCGGAGAAGCTGGATATTTTCTGGCAGATGGAGCGTGCTGTGGATGGCATGGCCGAAGCCTGCCGCGTGCTGGATACGCCGGTCATCGGCGGTAACGTCAGCCTGTACAATGAGAACGCCAGCGGAGCGATCTACCCGACGCCGGTCGTCGGCATGGTCGGTCTGGTGCATGATACGGATCATATTACGACACAAGGCTTTAAACAAGAAGGCGACGTCATCTTCCTGCTCGGCGACACGAAAGCGGAGCTGGGCGGCAGCGAGTTCCAATACGTCGTGCATGGGGCAACGGAAGGACGTCCTCCGGCGCTCGACCTGGATACGGAGAAAAAACTGCTGTCCTCCGTGCTTGGTGCGATCCAGCAAGGACTCGTACAGTCGGCGCATGACTTGTCCGAGGGCGGTCTTGCAGTAGCGCTGGCCGAGTCCTGCATCAGCGGTTCGCTGGGTGCCCAGGTACATGTCGAAACCGGCCTGCGTCCGGACGTAGCCCTGTTCAGCGAATCCCAATCCCGTATCCTGCTCTCGGCATCCCGGAACAAGGCAGAGCAGCTGAAAGCTTATATTGAAGGTCAAGGCGTGCCGGTTGCCGAAATCGGCATCGTGGAAGGTGACAGTCTGGTGGTTGACATCAACGGTGCTTCGGCCGTGAACGAAAGTGTAGGAGGCTTGAAGCAGGTCTGGGAGGATGCGATTCCATGTCTCATGAAGTAACACCGCAAACGCTGTGGACGGGAGACTACTATAACGAGGGCTCGGGCAAAGACGGGCTGTTCGACAAATTAAAAGAAGAATGCGGCGTGTTCGGGGTCTATGGACACCCGGACGCCGCTTCTTTGTCCTACTACGGGCTGCATGCCCTGCAACACCGTGGGGAAGAGAGCGCGGGGATGTGCGTCAGCGACCGCGAAGAGTTTCACTACCACCGCGGCATGGGTCTCGTCAAAGAGGTATTCGACAAAGACATGATGGCTTCCCTGACCGGGGACATCTCCATTGGGCACGTGCGCTATTCGACGAGCGGCGACAGCAAGCTGACGAACGCGCAGCCGCTGGTGTTCAAGTACCGTGACGGCGACCTGGCCGTGGCGACCAACGGCAACATCGTGAACGCCCCGCAAATCCGGCGCGAGCTGGAGGAAGGCGGATCGATTTTTCAGACGACGAGCGACACGGAGGTCATCGCGCATCTGATCGCACGTTCGTCGAAGGATCTCGTCTCCGCGGCCAAAGACGCGTTCAACCGCATCGTCGGAGGCTACGCGTTCCTGATCATGACGAACGACCGGCTGCTGGTCGCGTCGGATCCGCACGGGCTGCGGCCATTGACGATGGGCAAGCTCGGTGAGGCGTATATTTTCGCCTCCGAGACATGCGCGCTCGAGACGATCGGCGCGGAGCTGATCCGCGACATCGAGCCGGGCGAGCTGCTTATTCTCGACAAAGACGGCCTGCATGAAGACCGGTTCGAGGAGAAAAAGCACCGCAAATCGCTGTGTGCGATGGAATACATCTATTTTGCCCGCCCGGACAGCGACATGAACGGCTCGAACCAGCACGCCGCCCGCAAACGGATGGGCAGCCGGATGGCGATCGAATCGTTTGTCGACGCCGACATCGTGACCGGGGTACCGGATTCCAGTATTTCCGCGGCGATTGGTTACGCAGAGCAGACAGGAATCCCGTACGAGATGGGGCTCATCAAAAACAAATACACGGGCCGCACCTTTATCCAGCCGAGCCAGGAGCTGCGCGAGCAGGGCGTCAAGATGAAGCTCAGTGCCGTGCGGCGCGTGGTCGAAGGCCAGCGGGTCGTCATGATCGACGATTCGATCGTCCGCGGCACGACCTCCCGCCGGATCGTGAACCTGCTTCGCGACGCCGGGGCGGTGGAAGTGCATGTGCGGATTACGTCGCCGCCTTTTAAAAATCCGTGCTTTTACGGCATCGACACGCCGGACCGGCGCGAGCTGATTGCCTCAAGCAAGTCGGTGGAAGAAATCTGCCGGGAAATTAACGCCGATTCGCTGGCGTTCCTTAGCCCGGAGGGTCTGATCACCGCGATTGCAGGCAACAATGCGGATGATTACAAGGGCGGGCTGTGCCTGGCTTGTTTCGACAACGATTATCCGACGCATCTGGATTTTAACGGTGAAGAGAAGTTTGGCTGCAGCTGCTGATGGGCTTGGAATGCAGGGCGATTACGGATCGCGATGACATTGCCGGGCTGAAGGTTTGAGTAAGCTGTGCCTGTGGATCAATTCAGGATATGAATACTTTACCCGCTTAAAATAGAGGCGGAGCATCTGACAAAGGAGTGTCGTGGGAGTGTCTGAAGCTTATAAAAATGCCGGTGTGGATATCGCGGCCGGAAATGAAGCGGTAGAACGGATGAAGAAGCACGTGAAACGGACGTTTCGTCCGGAAGTGATGACGGATCTTGGCGGCTTTGGGGCTCTGTTCGGCCTGAACAAGGATAAATATGAGGAGCCTGTGCTCGTTTCCGGAACGGACGGGGTCGGCACCAAGCTGAAAATCGCCTTCACCATGGATCGCCATGACACGATTGGGATCGACGCGGTGGCCATGTGCGTCAACGACATCGTGGTGCAGGGGGCAGAGCCGCTGTTTTTCCTTGACTACTTGGCATGTGACAAGGTTGTGCCGGAGAAGATCGAAGCGATCGTGGCCGGCATCGCCGAGGGCTGCCATCAGTCCGGCTGCGCGCTGATCGGCGGCGAAACCGCCGAAATGCCCGGTATGTATGCTGAAGGCGAATACGATATCGCGGGCTTTACAGTCGGCGTTGTCGATAAAAGCAAAATCATCAACGGCTCGTCCATCGCCCCTGGAGATACGATCATCGGCATCGCATCGAGCGGCGTGCACAGCAACGGCTTCTCCCTGGTGCGCAAGCTCCTGCTTGAGCAGTCCGGCTACAGCCTTCACGATGAAATCCCTGAACTGGGCGGCAAGCTGGGCGACGTCCTGCTGACACCGACCAAAATCTATGTGAAGCCTCTGCTGGCTTTGCTGGAGAAGGTCAACGTGAAAGGCATGGCGCACATCACCGGCGGCGGCTTCATCGAGAACATTCCGCGCATGCTGCCTGCGAACGTCAACGTGGACATCCGTTACGGTTCCTGGCCGATCCTGCCGATCTTTGAGCTGATGCAGAGCAAGGGCAGTATTGCCAACCGCGATATGTTCACCACATTCAACATGGGTATCGGGCTTGTCCTTGTCGTCAGCGAAGGCGATGCGCAGCAGGCGCTGGAGCTGCTCAAGGCGAGCGGCGAGGAAGCGTACATCATCGGGTCGGTAACGCCGGGTGAGTCGGTTGTGACCTTTACGGGAGCCGATGTCTAATGAGCGGCTACCGGATTGCTGTGTTTGCTTCCGGAACGGGAAGCAACTTTCAGGCATTAGCCGAAGCGGCCGCTGAGGGAAGGCTCGGCGGCGCGACGGTGGATCTGCTCGTCTGCGACAAACCGGCGGCCCCTGTCGTCGGCCGGGCGGAGCGCCTCGGTATTCCCAAGCATCTGTTCGTTCCCAAACAGTACGGATCGCGCGAGGAGTATGAAGCGGAAATCGTCGCCAAGCTCGAGGAGCTGGACATCGACCTGGTCGTGCTGGCAGGGTACATGCGTCTGCTGACTTCCGTGATCGTCGACAAATATGCGGGGCGCCTGATCAACATTCATCCGTCACTGCTCCCGGCATTTCCCGGGACAAACGCGATCGGGCAAGCGCTGGACTATGGCGTCAAGCTGAGCGGCGTAACCGTGCATTTTGTGGATGGCGGCATGGATACCGGACCGATTATCGCCCAGCGGGCGATCGAGGTGGCCGAGCATGAGACGGAGGAGTCTTTTGCGCAGGCGGTGCATGCTGTGGAACAGGAGCTGTACCCGCAGGTCGTTGCTCTTTTTGCCCAGGGTAGAGTGAAGCTGGAGGGCCGGAAAGTTACGCTGCTTAAGGGATGATGCCTTGATGTGGTTGGAATGGTAACAACACAAAGATATAGAGATAGGGTAAGGGGATAAGGGACAACTGCCGCGGTTCCGACACGAATGGCGGCGGCTGTCAGCGGCTTTTTCGTATAATATAAGTTGAATTAAAAGAATAGGATGCAGGGCAAGGGAGTAAAACGATTCTGAAGAAGCGAAGCGTTCGCATTTGGCTTTCGGATTTCTCCATTAGGTTGGATCCATTAATCAAGAAATACGAAAACAAGAGCGATCGTAGGAACTTTTTACGTACTTGCCCCTATCATCCATTTCAGTAGTTCAACTTATAAGAAATGATAAATTTCGGTGTTTCCGCAAAGACCTCGGCCGATATCGAGCAAAATGTGCGCTTTGTGGAGGGATTTGACGGTTTTGTCGGCTCGGCCCGCTTCCGGCGGATGCCGGGGAATCTTTTCGATATTTCTCGGGAAATAAATGAGCTTCGAGCGAAAGTTATCGTTTTTACACATAAAGGAGGAGCATATCGTGAGTATTAAAAGAGCGCTGGTCAGCGTATCGGATAAGAAGGGCATCGTGGATTTTTGCCGCGAGCTGTCTGCATTGGGCGTGGAGATCATTTCGACAGGGGGCACCAAAAGCCTGCTGGCACAGGAAGGCGTGCCGGTCATCGGCATTTCCGAAGTAACCGGGTTCCCGGAAATTTTGGATGGACGCGTCAAGACGCTGCATCCGGCGGTACACAGCGGCCTTCTGGCTGTCCGTGACAGCGAAGAGCATCAGCAGCAGATGAAAGAGCTGGGCCTGGACTACATTGATCTGGTGGTCGTAAACCTGTATCCGTTCCAGGAGACGATTGCCAAACCGGACGTTACGTATGAAGATGCGATCGAAAATATCGACATCGGCGGACCGACCATGCTTCGTTCGGCAGCCAAAAATCATGCGTTTGTCAGCGTAGTTGTCGATTCGGCCGACTACGGCACCGTGCTTGCGGAAATCCGCGAGAACGGAGATACGACGCTGGAGACGCGCAAACGGCTTGCAGCCAAAGTTTTCCGCCACACCGGCGCATACGATGCCCTCATTTCCGATTATTTGTCGAACGTCACAGGCGATCCTCTTCCTGAGCGTTTGACGGTCACTTACGAGAAGATCCAAGACCTTCGCTATGGCGAGAATCCGCACCAGAAAGCGGCGTTCTACCGCAAACCGCTCGCTCCATCCGGTACCATCACAACCGCCGAGCAGCTGCACGGCAAGGAATTGTCGTACAACAACATCAACGACGCCAACGCGGCGCTGCAGATCGTCAAAGAATTCGACGAACCGGCTGTCGTGGCGGTCAAGCATATGAACCCTTGCGGCGTAGGCACAGGCGAAAGCATTTTGGAGGCTTATAAAAAAGCCTACAGCGCGGACCCGACCTCCATTTTCGGCGGCATTGTCGCGGCTAACCGCATTATCGACAGCGACACCGCGGCGCTGCTCAGCGAAATTTTCCTGGAAATCGTGCTGGCACCGGGCTTCACCGATGAGGCACTCGAAATTTTGACGAAGAAGAAGAACATCCGTCTGCTGAAAATGGGCGAATTCGGCTCCGCCAAGGAACGGGCCAGCCAATTTGTCGTGACGTCGATCGACGGTGGCATGATCGTACAGGAAAGCGACGTGCATTCGCTGGACGAAGCCGATCTGAAAGTCGTAACCGATCGTGCGCCTAGCGAAGAGGAGCTGAAGCAGCTGCTGTTCGGCTGGAAAGTCGTCAAGCACGTGAAGTCGAACGCGATCGTACTGGCCGCGGACAACATGACCGTTGGCGTGGGTGCGGGTCAGATGAACCGCGTCGGCTCCGCCAAAATCGCCATTGAGCAGGCGGGCGACAAAGCCAAGGGAGCGGTGCTCGCTTCCGATGCGTTTTTCCCGATGGGCGATACGTTGGAGCTGGCGGCCAAAGCCGGGATTACCGCGGTCATTCAGCCTGGCGGCTCCATTAAGGACGAGGAGTCCATTAAAGTCGCCAACGAATACGGCATTGCGATGGTATTTACGGGCGTAAGACATTTTAAACACTAAGACGGGAACTCGCCGTTCTGGCTAGGGAAAATCATTACCGTCATATGTAAAGTCATTGCCGCTATGCACTGAAAAGTGAAAAAGGCTGAGATAGCCGCGTTTAAGAGGTTTGGGAGAGAGTTAGAGAAGGGTGACTGCAGCCGGGCTGTGGTCGGAAAGTCACCCCTAGCAGCTGCTTCCCGTCATCAAAATCTCCACTGAACGCGGCTGTCTGCTATAAAGGGTGCCGACACCGTAATCTTGGCGGTAAGATGACGCGAATGTTATAGGCTTCTAATGAAAATTAACGTGTATAAACGAAGAAACGGGAGGCGGACATGGATATTTTGGTGATTGGCGGCGGGGGCCGCGAGCATGCCATCGTATGGGCGCTGCATAAGAGCCCGAAGGCGGGGCTGATCTACTGTGCCCCGGGAAATGCGGGGATCGGGCAGATCGCCGAATGCGTGCCGATTCAGGTCAATGAATTCGACAAGCTGACAGACTTTGCTTTGACGAAAGAAGTGGGATTGGTCGTCGTCGGACCGGACGATCCGCTGGCGGACGGCATCGTGGATGCTTTTGAGGCGAAAAATATTCCGGTATTCGGACCAAACCGCAAGGCGGCTGAAATCGAGGGCAGCAAAACGTTCATGAAGGACCTGCTGCATAAATATAACATTCCTACGGCGGCTTACCGCAAATTCGACAATTACGAAGAAGCATCCGCTTATTTGCAGTCGCAGCAGGCACCGATCGTCATTAAGGCGGACGGACTTGCCGCAGGAAAAGGCGTCACCGTGGCGTTTACGATGGAGGAAGCGGAAAAAGCGCTCCACGACATCATGGTCGCCAAAGTATTCGGCGAATCCGGCGCTCAGGTCGTCATCGAGCAGTTTCTGCAGGGGCAGGAAATGTCGATTTTATCCTTTGTCGACGGCGAGACAGTGCGGCCGATGGCAGCTGCGCAGGACCATAAGCCGGTGTTTGACGGGGACAAGGGTCCGAACACAGGCGGCATGGGCACCTATTCGCCGCTGCCGCATGTGGATCCGGCGATTGTTGAAGCCGCTGTCGAAAATATCATCAAGCCGACCGCCAAAGCGATGGTGGCCGAAGGCCGGCCGTTCCGCGGCGTGCTCTTCGCCGGGCTGATGATCCAGCCGGACGGTACGCCGACCACGATCGAGTTCAATGCCCGCTTCGGCGACCCGGAGACCCAGGTCGTGCTGCCGCGGCTGAAGACGGATCTGCTCGACATTTTCCTCGCGGTTGTGAACGGTACACTGGCGGACATCGACATCGAGTGGAGCGATGAGGCCGCTGTGTGCGTCGTGCTCGCTTCGGGCGGCTATCCCGCTTCGTATCCGAAGGGACTGCCGATCCAGGGGCTGGATCAGGTCGATGCGGCAGACGCCCTCGTGTTCCACGCAGGAACCTCCACAAACGAGCAGAGCGAGATCGTTACCAGCGGCGGCCGTGTACTGGGCGTCGTCGGCCTGGGTGCCGACATCGCTGAAGCCCGCGCGAAGGCATACGCGCAGGCCGAGAAGATTACCTTCGAGGGCAAGCAAAACCGCACGGACATCGCCGCCAAGGCGTTGGTGAAGAGCGGGAAATAAAGATGTTTCGCTAGAGATGCTTCCCTAGGGATGTTGCCCGGTACATTTTGTCGGGTCTGAGATAGAGGGCGTTCCGAGGTCGACACACGACCGAAGGGGCGCCTTTTGTTGTTCAGCACATCACTCTTCAAATACCCCCTTGCCAAAAATCTCAATATCATATATTATGTATTTATAAATCTTAAAATTAAAATAAATTCAGATCAGGTTTGGCAAGTCGTAATGCAATGAGAGGTTTAAAATTCAGAGAGCACAGAGGAGGTTTCAAACCATGCTGCAGACGACAGGGATCCATCACATTACCGCATTCGTGAACAACGCTCAGGACAACGTTGATTTTTACGCAGGGGTGCTCGGGCTTCGACTGGTCAAAAAGACGATCAACTTCGATGCACCAAACGTGTACCATCTGTACTTTGGCAACGAGCACGGCAGTCCGGGGACGATTATTACGTTTTTTCCGAGGGACAATAGCCGAACAGGCACCATTGGCGGCGGACAGGTGAAAACGACGGTGTATGCCGTTCCTCCGGGAAGCCTGGATTTCTGGATGCAGCGTCTGAGCTCTTTGGATTTGGCGTACGGCAAGACAGAAAGATTCGGAGAAACGTACATTCAATTCAAAGATCCTTCCGGTCTGCAGATTGAATTGGTGGAGCGGGCCGAGGGGGCGCCAAGCCGCTGGTCCTTCAGCGGGGTTCCATTGGACCATGCCATTAAGGGATTTGGCGGCGCCGTTTTGGGAAGCAATAACCCTGAGCAGACGATGCTGGTTCTGGAAGAAATCCTCGGACTGGCCAAAATCGGCGAAGACCAAGGCCAGGTCCGTTACCGCAGCACCGGCGATATCGGCAATATCATCGACGTGAATATCGGTCAGGAAGAGCGGGGGACCGCCGGTGCTGGTACAGTGCATCATATCGCCTGGCGTGCCAAGGATTTTGCCGATCATGAGGCATGGAGAAGTCTGGTGGAGGAAGCCGGTCTTCGTCCGACGCAGATCGTCGACCGTCAGTATTTTAATGCGGTGTATTTCCGCGAGCCGGGCGGGATTTTGTTTGAGATCGCCACAGATCCGCCAGGGTTTGCAAGAGATGAGCCGGAAGAAGAAATGGGGACACATCTCATGCTGCCCGAGTGGTATGAGCCGCAGCGTGAAGTGATAGAACAACTTTTGCCGGACATTCAGGTCCGTGCGTTGGGAGGCGTACAATGATGAGTATGAAGCATATTTTTGTTCAAGGAAGTCGGCCGGAGGCACCCGTATTGGTTCTTCTTCACGGAACGGGTGGGAATGAGCGGGATTTGCTCCCGATCGCAGACATGATAGCACCAGGGGCATCCGTGCTTGGCGTGCGGGGAAACGTTCTGGAGCATGGCATGCCGCGTTTCTTCCGGAGACTGGCCGAAGGGGTGTTCGACGAGGAAGATTTGATTGCGCGGACGCATGAGCTGAAGGCCTTTTTGGATGAGGCGGCCGCACAGTATTCCATCGACCGGAACCGGATGGTGGCTGTCGGCTTCTCCAACGGCGCCAACATTGCCGCGAGCCTGCTGTTCCATTACAGCGATGCCCTGCAGGGCGCAGTTCTGCTGCATCCGATGGTTCCGCTGCGCGGAAAGGAACTGCCTGATCTAACCGGCGTTCCGGTATTTATCGGGGCAGGAACGAATGACCCAATCTGCTCCATCAGCGAAACCGAGGAGCTCCATTCCCTGCTGTCTGACGCCGGTGCGGATTCCGAGCTGCATTGGGCAAATTACGGACACCAGCTGAGCAAGCTGGAGATTGATGCGGCGACCGCCTGGTTTGAGCGTCATTTTAACAGTAAAGTATAATAGTTTGATCGAACATAAGGAAAAGGCTGCTTGGGACTCATCCCGGCAGCCTTTTTTTGTTGCGTTGGAATTCCGTTCTCTTTACTCCTCCGGAAACTCCCAAGCGGGATTCCAGACGATTTCCCACAGGTGCCCGTCGGGGTCCTGAAAATAACCGGAGTACCCTCCCCAGAACGTGTCGTGCGCGGGTGAGGTGATGGTAGCTCCCGCCTGACGCGCCTGTTCCATCACTTGATCGACCTCTTCCTTGCTGGTCACGTTGTGGCCGATCGTAAACTCCGCGCTGCTGGGGGCCGTGCGCTCGATGTTGGCATCGTGGACGAGGTCGTCCCTTTTCCAGACAGCCAGCTTCACGCCTGCCTGAAGGTCAAAGAACGCGACCGCGCCGTGCTCGAACTCTGTTCCAATAATGCCTTCCGTAGGCAGCCCCAGGCCATCCCGGTAAAAGGCCAGTGCCCTTTCCAAGTCGTCTACTCCCAGGGTCAAAACGGATATACTTGGCTTCATCGTGTTACGTCCTCCTTCTTGGATTAAAGTGTGTGCTATGTCTTCTGCTTGTACTTTTGATTATAGCAATGTATTGGTGACAGCTTGATTGTCATCATTAAGGAATAATTTGACTTCATTTCTGGCATGATATGAGAACCGATCATCGTACACAAGAGGTGAGAAACTATGAAGGGAACCGCACTGGATATCCTCAAACAGCAGCTGAAGGATTCCCCTGATCTGGTTTGCCAGCCATTTCTCATTGACGGTAGAACTTGTACGTTATTTTATATACCTTCCATTGTAGACCAAGCGATGATTCAAAAGAACATCGCCCGTTTTTTGCTGGCCGAAAGCCGGACAGGGAGTTGGGATGCTTTTCGCCGTAACCTGCAGCAAGGAACCGCTTTTCCGGTCGTCTATCATGCCATTTCCGACCCAGAAGAGGCCCCCGTCCTGATCGTACAAGGGAAGGCCGTCCTGCATGTGGATCAAACGGACGATTTTTACTATTTTGACACTGTACAGTACCAGAAAAGATCGATTGCGGAATCGCAAAATGAGTTGGTCGTTACGGGTCCGCAAGAAGCTTTTATCGAGGATATCCAAAGCAACCTGTCTTTACTGCGCCATAAGATCCGGCATCCGAAGCTGAAGCTGAAGGAATATACCGTCGGCGACTATACCAACACGTTGGTTTATGTGGTTTATATCGAGGGAATGCCCAAAAACGAAGTGTTAGCCGAAATCGACAGCAAGCTGAAAAGCCTATCCATCGATGGGATTTTCGGCATTGGTTATGTAGTGGAACATTTCAAGGAAAGCTCCACGCCGTTTCCGATATTTCAATATACGGAGCGGCCTGATGCCGTTGCAGCCTCTTTGCTCGAAGGGCGCGTCTGCATTTTGATGGATGGGGCACCCAATGCTGTGATCGCTCCGGTCACCTTGTTTTCGTTATTGCAGGCCTCGGAGGATTATTTTCAGAGTCCCTTTGCAGCCAGCTGGATTCGCATGGTCCGGTTCGCTTTCTCGATGTTGTCGATCTTATTGCCTTCATTATACGTAGCGATTACGACGTTTCACCCTCAAGTCCTGCCGGCTCATCTGTGATTACGATCGCATCCGCCCGTGAACGCATCCCGTTCTCGGCATTAACGGAAGCGCTGCTTATGGAGCTGACCTTTGAAGCGCTGCGGGAGGCGGGCATGAGAATTCCGAAGCCTGTCGGCCAGACGGTCTCGATCATCGGGGGGATCGTCATTGGCCAAGCCGCCGTTCAGGCAGGCATCGTCTCCGCTCCCATGGTCATCGTCGTTTCGATCACCGGGGTGGCATCGTATATCATTCCCCATCTGGAGCTGGGGCTTATTTTTCGGATGCTCCGTTTCCCGTTTCTCATTTTGGGCGGTTCGATGGGGCTGATCGGAATATTCGCAGGTACTTTTGTTCTGTACGCGCATCTGGTGCACTTAAGGTCCTTCGGGGCCCCGTATTTGCAGCCGGTCGCTCCGCTCGTCCTGTCCGATTGGAAAGACACGCTGTTGCGGCTGTCATCACCTTTGATGAACAAACGCAGCAGCGCCTTTTCGAGAATCCGGCATCGGAGGAGATAATCCATTTCTATGAAAACGATACTTCTGAAAATTGGGCTGATGGTCATCATATTGTGCAGCGTCACTGGATGCTGGTCCAAAGTCGAGCTGGATCAGCGTATTTTCGTAAACGGGGTGTTTATCGATGTCGGCGAAGAACCCGGAACGGTGAAGGTCTCGATCAGCACGCCTCTGACCAACCGCCTGGATTCGGACCAGTTAAGCGGCGGGGGAGGCGGCAAGGATAAGCCCTACTCCTTGATCACCAAGCAATCCACGAGCATCTGCAAGGCGCTGGAATATATCCACAAAGATTTGTCACGCCAGCTCAGCCTATCCGAAATCAAAGTCGTGATGATCAGCGAGCAATACGGCGAGCAGGGCATCGGCGATCTTCTGGAATGGATCAAGAGGGAACCCGATGTCCCGATCGGGGCATACTTGTTGGTTGCTTCCGGTAAGCTGGATGATGCCGCACACCTGACGCCGATTTTTGAACAGCTGCCCACCACGGTGCTGCTAAGCTTCGCCACCCAAGGTTATATGCTGAATACGACCATCAAGGACTGTCTCGTCGCGGACGCGGCAGGCTTGGGATACGCCGCCACCTTATTGCAGAACGACAAGATCCATTCCGCCGCCGATGCTCATAAAAGCGAAACGTGGACGGGAATCAAAGGGGCGGCTTTGTTTCAGCAAGGCCGATTGAAAGGCACGCTCCCCTATGAAGAAGCCAAAACAATCGCCTGGGCCCATGGGCATCTCAAATTTCCGATTTATTCCATTCAATGGGATCACGGCAAGAGCAAAGCGGATCTTAAATTCACTTATACGAACGGTAAAACTTCGGTCAAAATGACCCAAACGGCCCGGTTTTCACCGTTCATCTCAAAGGCAGGGCCAGCATCATAGCCAAAAAGGACGCTTCTCACCGCTTCGTGAAGGACATCAGCGGAACCATCATGAACCAAATGAGAGAAACCGTCTCCGAAGACTTCAGGAAGAGCATTGCCTACTCTCAACAAATCGGAGCCGATGTGCTTCAGCTCGGGTTTCTCCTGGAGTGGAACGCCCCGCAGTACTGGCAGCAGGTGAAGGGCAAATGGCCGGAACACTATAAGAAGGATGCCGAGGTACGCGTAGTTACCAAGTTGAGCCTGGACGATTACGGGAAAGAATATTGAGAAGGGGAGCGAGGCGAAATGACTTCAAACAACAACTGGAGGTTGGCCCGATTTGCCTTTGTCTATTTTAACTCCCAGGCGTCTATCTTCCTTATTCCAGAGCTGGTATCCACGTCAAGCTATCAAGGAATTGCGGGCATCGTGTTCGGTTCCCTCCTGGGCTTAATCATTTTGTTCTATGTGGTCTATGTCGGCAAGCTTCAGCCGGCTTCCTCCTGGGTCACCTTCGGAAACCGAATCATGGGTAAAGGGATACATGGAGCCTTCGTTGTTATGCTGCTTGCATGGACGGTGTACTACGCCTCCTACGATATCCAAAGCTTCGTCTTGTTTTTCGGGACCAATTACTTGAAAGGAACCCCGCCCTGGTTCATCCAGCTCATCATCAGCCTCGTGATCCTCTACGTCATCCGGTTGGGGGCAAGAACGCTTGTCTACATGTCGGATGGCCTTTTTTTGCTGATCTTTGCAACCACGCTGCTGATCACCTATTTTTATGCTGAAAACGCCAGTGTGCAGATGCTCCCGGCTTTTTTTCATTACTTTGACCAGCCTACTTTTTTCAGCAACACAATGGCTACGTTTTCGGTCGTGAGCGAGTGGGTGGTCTTCCTGTTTCTTGCTCCGGAATTTACATTCGGCAAAGGGACGTTCGCCAAGCTGGCGGTTGCATCGGTTGGAAATTCCTTAGTCTTGTTGTCAGGCTGGATGTTTACGCTGCTTAATTTCAGCCCACATTATGCCAAGCAGATCCAATATCCATTCCTCGAAATTATCCGAGGTAAAATAGACGATGGCCTGTTGGAAAACTCCGCCCCATTTATGATCGGGGTATGGACGGCTTCGATGCTGATCCATTGCTCCTTTTTGATATATGCCGGAACCAAGTGCATGTCCTATTTTACGAAAGGAAAAGGAGAGGGAATCATCGTCCCTTCGCTGACGCTCGTTTCGGCGGGGATTGCGTTTTATTACGCCTACCACTTGTCTGTCTACCAGAAACACTATTTTTCCTTTATTACGGTGCTGGTGTGGATTTTTATAGAGCTGATTCCACTGTATTATGGGATCGTGGCCATGTTAAGATTACGGTCAAAAAAATGGTGGAGTGAGCAGACCTGAATGTGGACGGCTCCATTTTAAAAAAGGAGTGAAATACGATGAGCATCATTGTCATTTATGGGGGTACGCGTCCAGAAGGGAATACGGAGCTGCTGACCGAGCGGGTCGTCCGGGGATTTGCCGGCGTGGACCGGATTGTGCTGAAAGAGTATACCGTTCAACCGATTGAGGATCTTCGACATACCGAGCAGGGGTTTCAGGACGTGGACGACGATTATAACGGGCTGATTGACCGCGTGCTGGCCGCGGATACTGTGATTTTTGCCACGCCGGTGTATTGGTACGGCATGTCGGGCCATATGAAAAACTTTATCGATCGCTGGTCCCAAACGCTCAGGGACGATCAGCGCCCGCATTTCCGGGAATCGATGAAGTCCAAAACCGCTTATGTGATTGCGGCCGGTGGCGACGATCCACAGCTGAAAGGACTGCCGCTGATTCAGCAGTTTCAGTATATCTTTGGCTTCTTCGGAACGAAGTTTGGGGGCTATATCCTGGGCGAGGGGAATCGGCCGGGAGCGGTTATCCATGATACCGCGTCGATCAAGCTGGCAGATGAGCTCCGGGACCGTCTGATCCGGCAGGTGCAAGAATAAGCCATATTTTTCAATTTGCATAGCTTGTGGTATATCTTGCCGTATGCTAAGACAACAATAAATAAGGAGCAGCCGGCCCAGGCTACTCCCTAGCACAAACATCTTGAGTGGGATTTCCCTCCAGGATCAAGCTTGACCTTGAAAATAACCCACTTAGGTGCCGACCTTAAGAGTGGGTTATTTTCGTTTATCGATGTAAGTGAGTAACGCTACCAGGAAAATCCCGAAGGTTAGTACTTCACCAAACGAAATGTTCATTCGCATCATCTGAGCTAACGTAACGATTAACCTGCGAATAAAAGATCTAGAAAAGGCCCATTTAAGGGGGCTTTTTTTATGCTTACCCATCAAAACAAATACACACATTTCATGCATCATGATAGTGAGTTCTTCAAGCTGTATAGGCCCTCAGTTGCCCCAGTCACCAATTTTCTGGCGGTTCCATGCTGCCTCAACCGTTTGGATATTGACAGCTTAGTACACCCGTACTAAAATGATTAGTACAGTCGTACGATTCCTCGGAATCTACAAAGCAGGTGATTTCCAATAGGGGGCAGAGGAGTCCATGGAACAATCAAAGAGAAGGCAGCAGATCGTGGAGGTCGCGATCCATACGATTGCCGAGCTTGGTTACGCCCAGGCCTCGGTGGGACAAATTGTCAAGCGTGCCAGTGTAAGCAAGGGCGTGTTCACCTACCACTTCGCCAGCAAGGATGAGTTAATGGAGCAAATCGTCCATGAGGTCTTTGATGCCGGAGCACGCTTCATGTCTCCACGAGTCGAGGGACAAACAACACCAGGCGGGATGCTGAAGGCCTATATCGAGTCGAACCTGGAATTTATGGGCGGGCACCGTGATTATATTGTAGCTTTAACAGAAGTTGTTACGAATGCGCGCACGGCGGACGGAAAGCTTCGGTTCGGAGGAGCCGCCGATGATTTGATTCTGGAGCCTCTTATCGAAATATTGCGATGGGGGCAGGAGACCGGGGAGTTCAAGCCGTTTACCGAACGCTCCGCTCGTGTTACTGCAGCGGCCATCCGCAGCGCCATTGACGGCGTCGCAAGCCAGCTGCTCGTCAATCCCGGCCTGGACCTTTCGGGATACGCGGCGGAACTTGCCGACCTGTTTCTATCGGCCGTCCACCGTCCCTCTCATCCAGCGGATTCGTCTACGGAAGGAGGAGAGCAGCCATGAAACGGATCGATCCGAGGGCGGTGAAAGCGCGAAGAATGGAAGGGTGGATCGCCAGCGCGATCAGTGTCGTGCTGATTATCGCGCTTCTATGGCTGACAATGGCTTACAGCTGGCCCGTCTGGATTGCGGGATGGAGTGCGGCCGCCGTCCTGCTGTTTATCGTGCTTGAGCTGGCGGTGCTGCCCGGTTTGCTGTACCGGTTCTGGCGATATGAGATTACGGAAAAGAACGTAGAGCTGAATCACGGCGTCTGGGTGCGCAGGAAAACGTTGATCCCGATGGTGCGTATTCAGCATGTGGATTCCAAGCAAGGGCCGATCCAGAAGATCTATGGACTGTCCACCGTCACGTTCTCCACCGCAGCCGGGAGCCATCGCATTCCTGCATTGTCAGAGCACGAAGCTGATGAGATTCGCAAGCAGATTTCGGATTGGGCAGGGGGGACGGACAGTGAACTCTAATCCAGGACCCTTGCCGGCCAACCGGCGGCTGCATCCCGTATCCATTCTGTACTTTCTGATTCATTCCGGGAAGGAATTGGCGGGCCTGCTGCCTTTGATTCCATTCTGTATTTTTCTGATCCATCGCGTATTTGGAAAAGAGATCGACCGCATCGTGCTGACCGTTTGCGTGATTGCGGCGGCTGCGGTCATGCTGATCGTGTTCGCTTGGCTGCGCTGGCGCCGTTTTGTGTACCGGGTGGAGGACGGCGTCCTTTATATGGAACACGGGCTGTGGGTCCGCCGAAAACTATGGATCACCAATGAACGCATTCAGTCTCTGAATATCACAGTCAGCCTGTATGATCGAATGTTTGGGCTCGTTCGCCTGGAAATGGAGACGTCCGGGGGGGAAGAAGAGCCGGAGGCCGTGCTCAGTTCGATTTCTGCCGCGGAAGCCGCCCGGATTCAGCGAGAGATCGGCATGGCAGACCCGGAGAAAGCGGCGTCCGAAACGTCCGGCGATTCCCTCGTTCACGCTGAACAGCCGAGCGCTACTCACACAAACAGCATGCGGCTGTCACTGGGCCAAACGCTGATTCTAAGCACAACGAGCGGCAAATTCTCGATCCTCTGGATGGTGATTGTAGGGGGAGGCTTGAAGCTGTGGGATGAATGGGTGAGGGATACGCCGGTATGGGATCAGCTGTCCCCGCGGCTGATGGTCCTCGGAATCCCGGGACTCGTCGTCATCCTTGCGATCCTTTCCTGGCTGCTCGCGTTTGCAGGCGCATTCTTACTGGAGTACGGCTTTCGGGTTGAGGCCGAGGGCCGTACGTTAACCATCGAGCGGGGCTTATTGGAAAAGAAAAGAACCGTCATCAAGCCGCACCGGATTCAGGCGATCCGCATCACCCAGAACCCGCTGCACAAGCTGCTTCGCCGGGCTTCGGTTCGAATGGTCATCGCAGGCAGCTCGGATGAGGAGAAAAAGGCCGTCGATTTGTTTCCGCTTGTCCGTTATGACGAGCTTCCTCTGCGGATGGCAGCGTTTCTGCCCGGATTCCGCCTACCGCAGACCTGGAACCCGGTCAGCCGTAAATCTTACCGTTCTTACACCGTGCTGCCTGTTCTCATCTGTATCATCCTGGCGGCAGCCGCCTGGTTGCTCGCGCCCGGCTTTTGGCGGTGGCTTGCATGGGTTCTTCCCCTCTTTGCCTGGGCAGCGTCATCATTGGAATACCGGAGGGCGGCCTGGAGCCGGGAGGAGAACCAGCTTCACATCCGCTATGGGAGCTTTTCCGAGAAAACCGTGCTGATCCCGATCTCCAAGGTACAGTGGCACAAAACCTCGCAGACTCCATTCCAGGCGGGAAAAGAGCTGGCCACGCTGAAAGTGGCAGTAGCGTCCGGTAAATCCGGAGACAAAGTTTCGCTGCGGCATGCCCTAGCCTCCGATGTCGACATGCTCACCGATTGGCTTTCCGGAAAACAGTAGCTGATGGCCTTTCCACCTCGAAGCGTGTGGGAGGGCTTTTATTTGCTATCGAACCGAAGGTTGGCGCAATTAGGGAAAAACGCCATAAGAAAAACGTCTATCGACGTACTTTCAAAGAAGACAGACCGCGTTTAGCTGAAGTTTTTCTTGCGATTATAGAATGGTTCAGCTTCGCTGAATTTTATAAATTCTATAATCTTCAAAAATAGGCGCCCGCCGGGAGAGAGCCTCTTGAAAAAAAACCGCAAAAGCGTTAAGTTACTGAGTAATATAAAAACGTCCGTTTAAAAAGAGGGTTAGCGGAGTGAGGAGAGAACAAGAGATGAAAGATACCGGTAAGGAAACGCAGGCCCAGCCTTCAGCTGGCGCCGAAGGAGTCACTGTCGTGAACGCTGAAAGAGAAAGCGCGGCAGACAAGCCCCGCACCGTCAGCATGGAAGATATCGTCCGGGCACACCACGTGCTGCGGGAGGTTATCGTACGGACGCCGCTGCAGCGGGACCCGGTCCTGTCGGCGAGATACGAATGCAACGTGTTTTTGAAAAGGGAGGATCTGCAGGTCGTGCGTTCCTTCAAGATCCGCGGTGCCTACAATATGATCCGCAGCCTGTCGCCGGAGGAGATGGCGAAGGGCATCGTGTGCGCGAGTGCAGGCAACCATGCGCAGGGTGTGGCCTTTTCCTGCCATGCGCTGAATATTCACGGGAAAATCTACATGCCGAGCACGACCCCGAACCAGAAGGTGAAGCAGGTCAAGCGCTTTGGCGGCAGCAACGTGGAAGTCATTCTGACCGGAGACACGTTCGACGACGCCTACGCAGAGGCGATCAAGGCCTGCGACCGCGAGGGCATGACGTTTATCCATCCGTTTGACGAGCCTAAGATCATTGCAGGAAACGGCACGATTGCGATGGAAGTGATGGAAAGCCTGGATTCGGCTGCAGACCATGTGTTTGTCACCATCGGCGGCGGCGGACTGGCGGCAGGCGTGGCGACGTACATCAAGACGGTCAGCCCGGCGACCAAAGTGATCGGCGTCGAGCCGGAAGGCGCAGCATCGATGAGCGAGGCGCTGGCTCAGCAGGGCGTTGTCACCTTGGACGAGATCGACAAGTTCGTCGACGGAGCAGCCGTGAAAAGGGTGGGCGACACCCCGTACGACATCTGCTCGCGCCTGCTGGACGACGTCGTCAAAGTGCCGGAAGGCAAAGCCTGCACGGCCATCCTGGAGCTGTACAATGAAAATGCAATCGTCGTTGAGCCCGCAGGCTCACTGCCGGTGGCGGCGCTGGACCTGTACCGGGATGAAATCCGCGGCAAGACGGTCGTCTGCATCATCAGCGGCGGTAATAACGACATCGACCGGATGCAAGAGATCAAGGAGCGCTCGCTCATGTACGAAGGCATCAAGCACTATTTTATGATCAATTTCCCGCAGCGCTCCGGCGCGCTCCGCGAATTTCTGGAGGACGTGCTCGGGCCGGGAGACGACATCACCAACTTTGAGTATACGAAAAAGCACAACAAAGAGAACGGACCGGCGCTCGTCGGCATCGAGCTGAACAGCCGCGAGGATTATGAGCCGCTCATCGAGCGCATGAACCGGAAAGGTCTCAAATATACGGAGCTGAACAAGGATTCCAGCCTGTATAACATGCTGATTTAATAGAGCGGCCGATCGCCGGCGGCGGATGCTGATATTCTCGCCCCTTGGTGCACCGTGCCAACGTGGGAGTAATCCGCTTCCGCTAGCTGGAACTACAAAAAGGGAGACCCTGCAACCATCGCAGCGGTCTCCCTTTTCTATTTTTAAATATGACAAAGGATCAGCTTCGGAGAATGTACGTCGATAGACGATTTTTTATCCGGTTGATGATTCAGCCGATAAAAGTTTCGTCTGATGAACGAACGGCATTATTTCAGCGCGGAATTGATGTAGTTCCGGACTTCCGGCGTCAGGGTGTCTTTGTTTTTGTTCACGACGTCAAGGAACCCCTTAATGCGTTTCAGGTAGCCGCTCGTGGCCGGGTTTCCTTTGCTGACGGCAGCTTCCAGCGCGGCTTTGGCCTCTGGATCGATTTTCTTGCTGACATAGTCGAACATCGGCGTGTTGTTGAGGCCGTTCATGCTGATGGACAGATACAGCTGGTACAGCGCTTTGACCTGGGTTACCCGGTTGGATTTCGGATACGACTTCACGAAAGCTTCCTGGGTCTGGGCACGCTTGATGACTTCCTGCCAGCTGATCGACAGCGCCGCGTCGTTGGCGAAGCGGTTTTTCGTCTCTGCCGTCATGATATCGATATAGCTCTTGATATCGTTGGTCACGTAAGGGCGAACCTTCTGGAAGCGCGGGTAGTCCAGCACCAGGTAGAACATACCTTCAGCCGTTTCGAGACGATAGCCGCTATCGCGGGCGCCTTTGAAGAGGGCTTTCAGGTTTTTGTCGCTCGTCTTATTGATCAGAGAAGTCAGGTCGTCGCCTTGCTTCATCAGCTTCAGGAGGCTGCGCTGTACATTGTCTTTGTAAAATTTCTGGTTCCACGCTTCCAAATTGGCGTTTTCGGCATTCTCCATCTTGAGGGCCATCAGCATCGCTTGATATGGTGTTACTTGATACATGTTTTTCTCCATGTAGGCCAGTGCTTCCGCCTGCTTCGCCGGTTTCTTCAGCAGTTCCATCATGTGGTTGTAAATGGCGTTAGCGTGCTTCGTTTTGGCCGAGACGGCGGCAGAAACTGCCGATTTGGTTGCGGCAGGCTGCGCGGTGGCTGCATGAACCGCTCCGGCTCCGGTTTGCAGGGTAAGGGCAATCATAAGGGCAGCGGCTGTTGCCGCGGTAACTGTTTTTTTCATAGGTGTGTTCAACCTCCTGTTTGGTATATGAACATATTACCCGAAGGTTGTTTCGCTTTGATCTCAACTTGTTTCCGACTTGTAAACTTTTAGCGATTGATTTTGGTGACAGGGGAATTTCACTCTATTCCATAGAACTAATATCAGGGATTCGTATTTTTCTCACTTGTTTTGAGTCTTTTGATACTCCATTAATCTACATACAACATATAACCTTTATGATGGATTTGATTTGCCGGCAGCAAGCACCGTAAAAATAACGTTAGGGAGCGATTGGCTTGAACCCTGAACCACAACAAACCTTAGAAGCTACTAATGCAAAATCAGGCTCACTCTGGGAGGTGCTTCGCGTCTCCACCAAATTAGGCCTGACCTCCTTTGGCGGTCCGATTGCCCACCTGGGTTACTTCCATGACGAATACGTTCGGCGTAGGAAGTGGATGGACGAAAAAGCCTATGCGGATCTTGTGGCCCTCTGCCAGTTCTTGCCCGGTCCGGCAAGCAGCCAGGTCGGAATCGGAATTGGCATCCTCCGGGCGGGCCTGTGGGGCGGTGTGATGGCCTGGCTGGGCTTTACGCTGCCTTCCGTGATCGTGTTGGTTCTGTTCGCCTTATTGCTTCAAGGCTTCGATATCGCAAATGCAGGCTGGATTCATGGGTTTAAAATCGTGGCTGTCGCTATTGTAGCCCAGGCTGTGCTGGGCATGGGCCAAAAGCTGACCCCGGACCGATCCCGGGTCACGATCGCCGTTGGCGCTGCTGCGCTTGTGTTACTATGGCCGACAGCCTATACTCAAGTGCTGATCATTGCCGCCGCGGGTATAATCGGGCTGTGGATGTACAAGAAGCGTTCGGATCCTGGCAGCCAAAGTCTGCGGATGCCGGTGGGCAAACCTTTCGCGATCGGCTGTCTTGTTTTGTTTTTCGGCCTGCTCGCTGCGCTGCCGCTCCTAAGACAAATGTTTGACATCCAATGGCTGGCCCTGTTCGACAGCTTCTACCGCTCGGGGTCATTGGTGTTCGGCGGCGGACATGTTGTACTGCCTTTGCTGGAGCGCGAGGTGGTGCCGACGGGGTGGGTGAGTCCGGAGGATTTCCTTGCCGGTTATGGGGCGGCGCAGGCTGTTCCCGGGCCGCTGTTTACTTTTGCAGGATACCTCGGGGCGATGTCCGGCGGCATAACTGGTGCAATTGTTGCGACAGTGGCGATCTTCCTGCCTGCTTTTCTGCTGGTTGCCGGAGCGCTGCCGTTCTGGAACGGCCTTCGAAACAGCCCAAGGGTGCAAGGTGCGCTAATTGGGATAAACGCAGCTGTGGTCGGCATCTTGTTAGCGGCATTCTATGTTCCGATCTGGACGACGGCTGTTACGGCACCGGTTGATTTTGCCTTGGCTCTATTGTTATTTATCCTGCTTGTCTTCTGGAAGCTCCCGCCTTGGGTTGTCGTTCTTGCTGGCGCGTTAGCCGGAATGATTATCGGATGGATATGAGTGGATCTTAGAGGCTGTCGTATATATAGCCAAAAACGAAAAATCCCCTTCGAGCAAGCGCAGCGCTGCCATTCAGCACATGCCTGCTTAAAGGGGATTTTCGCTATGTTCGGACTATCCGCAAATATGGGGCCAAGGCGCTTTGTCCAGCCAACCTCGTTTGCCGAATCAGCCTCTTCTTAGAAAGATAAACCGCAGCCCGGCCAGCCCAATCAATCCGATCACCAGGCTTACCCATGGGTTGACAGTGAAGACTGGCAGCATGGTCCGCATCGAGAACCCGATGATCATGACGATGATCAGGATGATTAAGTACACTCCGATCGCCTTTAAATCGATCTTGGGCTTGGCGGAGCCCTCATCGCTTCCTGGTTTATTCAGGGTCTTGGTGACAAGCTCGGTCAGCAGAATCGAGCCTACGGCCAACACGATCAGCGCCAGCAGGCTGATCCGATTGATCGGTTCCCCTGCATAACCGCTCCATTCGGCGATCAGTCCGAACACCGCCTCGACCAAAAACAGAAATGTGAACGCCGCCCAAGGAATCATGATGTAATAGGCGGCTCCCTCGATGGCTTTACGCTTCGGCAGCGCATCCGCGATGCTGCGGGCACAGGCCGCCGGATCTTCGCCATACAGCTGGGATGCCGTGCGGCCGGCTTCCTGGGCCTTCAGCACGTCCGAAGCCACTTCGAGCAGCTTCTTCTCGGCCTGCTGCCGATCGGCCCGGGTGCTGCGCACCGCGATGATGACATCCTCCACGTAATCCCGGTTCGCCGGTGTCATGCGTTCGCGCAGCCGGTTATTTTCTTGAATCATTTGCTTGATCGTCATTCTGTACGCTCCTCCATATACCACAAGTATAGGAACAGCCCCGGCCGTTTGCAAGGCAGCCTTCAAGGGATACCGCCCCTCTATTCCTTGAAAAAGAGCATTTCATAGTGCACCGCCACATAGATGATGGCGATAATGACGCAGACAATCAGGACGATCGACAGCGGTTTTTCCTGGGCAAACGTCATGACATGGTCCCACATGGATGATCCATCCCCTCGCAAAAATGATAAGTAGACCTAGTTTCTGCCGAACGTCTGTTTTCCATGCAGGCAAGGGGGATATGAGGCGCAGCAATGGTCTTCAGCGGCCCCGCATCCCAGCAGTTGTACTCCCGTCACCTCAATTTTGTGAACATTTAAATATCCCCGAATAATCCGCCCGGCTGCGCGTGACAATAGGTCAATATGCATCAAATTTTTAATCTGACCAGGGGGTGACCTTGTCGTGAGCGACAACTTTAAGCAGAAGTATGTGTGGGACAGCAAGAGCAGAGGATGGATCGTGGAAATGGCCGCGCTGGGGTCACTGAACGGGTCCGAAGCAGCGGCCGAACAGGCACGGACAAAGGGAGAAGAAGGCGGTCAGCTGTCTGTATCCGGGCAGCAGGCAGGGCAAGCGAATCGCATCAGCGATCACGAGCTTCGGGGCGTTGGCCCGGTCGATGTCGGCAACGGCATGCGGGGCGTAGGTCCGGCAGCCGAAGATAACGGGATCGGACCTCGGGCAGGGGGCGCATTCACGAGCGAAATAGCCGAGGAGCCGATCGAAGCTTACGGCTGGCTTAATGAGCCCGAGTCCAAGGAGGAGCGCGGCAGCTGGCATCCGCAGAACGTGCTGGAAGTAAGTCCGGAGAACAGCCTGCTGACCGATTGGGAAGGCCGGGAGGAAACCCATTCGATGTTCCGCCGCAGTTACGAATAGAGGCATAAGCCGCTTTTTCAATTGACACTCTCCACCCCGTGGTGATAAGATAAATTCCGATATCACATTAAACTTATCGGAATTATCAATATATAAATTTTACGGGGACGGAGGAGTTATGATGGAGCGGAATATTACGATCCGGCACGAACAGGAGGAGCTGGCTGCGAGCCTGCATTATCCGGTGAAACAGGAAGGCAAGGAAGGCCGGTCCAAGGACCGCGTCCCGCTGGTGATCATCTGCCACGGGTTCGTCGGGAGCCGGATCGGCGTGGACCGGCTGTTCGTGAAGAGCGCGCGCGAGCTGGCGCGGGAAGGATACATGGTGCTGCGCTTTGACTATGCCGGATGCGGCGAGAGCAGTGGGAGCTACGGGATGGAAGGGCTGGAGTCGATGATCGCCCAGACCCGGACGGTGCTCGATTACGGCATGAGCTGCGTGGATGTCGATCCGACGCGCGTCACCTTGATCGGGCACAGCCTGGGAGGCGTGGTGGCCATCCTGACGGCTGTCCGCGACCGCCGCGTGAAGAGCCTGGTGCTGTGGTCGTCGGTCGGATATCCGCTCAGCGATATTTTGAAAATCACCGGCAGAGACGTGTACGACACCGCGGTGAAATCCGGATACTCGGATTACCTTGGCTATGACTTCACCCCGGGATTCTTCGACTCGCTCGGCCAGTATCAGCCGCTGCAGGAAGCGGTAAAGTTCGGCGGCGACGTGCTCATCATCCATGGAACGTCGGACGACACCATCCCGGTGGACTATGCATTCCTGTATCAAAAGGTGTTCTGGATGCGCAACGAGGGGCGCTGCGACAAGGAGATTATTTTCCAGGCGGACCATACGTATTCCTCGGGACCTCACCGCAGACAGGTGATCCATTGCACGAAGGAGTGGCTGAACGACCAGGAAGCCGTTCAACAGGAATGGCAGCACTGGATGATCTAGAACGTTACGAGGTTCGGTTATCCCAGGCAGACACCAGGCATGGTAGGCGTGGATAACGAGGCGGGGCGGCGATCCAAGGCAGGCGGGCTGGCGGACCGTATGTTCGGGCGGAAATTGGAAATCTCTCTGCATAAACGGTACAATAGAAACAGCAACGTATACTGGCGTGTGGAGGTTGACATCGATGACATTACCAGCACTATTTGTAGCCCACGGTTCACCCATGCTCGCTTTGGAGGATCACGAGTACTCGCGGTTTTTGGAGTCACTGGGACGGGAGCTGCCTGCCCCGGAAGCCATCGTCGTCTTCTCGGCACATTGGGACAGTCCTGAGCAATCGATGACAGTGGACGAATCTCACGATACGATGCATGACTTTTACGGATTTCCTGAAACGATGTACGAGCTCCGCTACCCGGCTAAAGGGTCGGCAGCCGTCACCCAAAGAATCGCCAGCCTGTTCGAAGCGGGCAACCTGCATTACGAGCCTGTTCTGGGACGCGGTCTGGACCATGGCGCCTGGGTCATCCTGAGCAAAATGTACCCGAACGCGGACATCCCGGTCATTGAGCTGTCCGTGGATTCACGGCGGTCACCTGAGGAGCAGTACGCCATTGGTGCGATGCTGAAGGAGCTGCGGCAGGACAACGTGCTGATCATCGGCAGCGGCGGCCTCGTTCATAACTTGCGGCTGATCAGCCAGACTGATGAACCGGAAGCCTGGGCGGTCGAATTCGACGAATGGATTGCCCGGAATCTGGAGACCTGGAACCTGAAAGAGCTGTTTAACTACGACAAAAAAGCACCGCATGCGCGCGAAGCCGTTCCATCATACGGGACCGAGCATTTCGCTCCGCTGTTCTACGCGATGGGCGCAGCGAGCGACGAGGCGAAGGCCAAACGGCTGATCCAGACGTACCAATATGGAAGCCTCAGCCTGAACTGCTGGATGTTCGGCGGGTCTTGAACCGATCGGAAGGCTGGCAGCAAGATTGCATTTTGAAGATGGACCGGCGAAGCGCCGAAAGTCCTGTAAAATATAAACGAGCCGGCATCCTTGCCGGCTCGTTTCTTGTTTGAACGGGGGAACGTTCAAAAGCAGTATATGGGGAAAGCGGCGGTCCGCATCCGTCCATCCGGCCGTCCGCGGGATTCGCGCTTCAGCCGAGTGGACGGTGCTGGTTGCGGGCCGTCCGCTTGCTCCTGAAGTTAAGCGGCGCCCTTGCTCTTGCCATTCATGCCTGGTGCGGATGCCGGCGTGGGATCCATGCCGTCATGATGCCGGTGGAACAAGCCGCGGAGGTAAGGCAGTACCCAGCGGTCCAGACCGATACGGCCGGCGTTGGCGGCAGCGACGACGATGAACATTTCAAGCAGCAGCATTTGCGCGTTGGTGCTTACGGTGCCCGAGAAGAGGAACGCCGCGTTCATCACCATACCCATCAGGGCGGCGAAGGTGGTGAAGGTGCCGAGGATCAGCCCCAGGCCGACCAGCGTTTCGCCGAGCGGGATCAGGACGTTGAAGAATTTGACGCCCGGCAGGGCCGCGTGCTCCAGGAAGGCTGCCCACCAGCCTTGAACGGCCGGGTGATCACCGGTACTTTTGGCAATCGCCCCCTGCAGGAATCCGCCGGCATCGAAGCCTCCGGTCAGTTTCTCGATACCGCCTTTGATCCAGCTGTACCCCAGGTAGATCCGGACGATGGTCAGCAGCCAGCTCGCTACTTTGTGATTTCTAAGCCAATGGTTGAACATGATTTGTTCCACTCCTTTATTTTCTTTGGGATGTGTTGCTTGTGGAAGATGATCATCTTTGATGTCTTTATTATAAGTGAAAAATTTCACAACAACTGTGATATATATCACACATCCAACAAAATACGAAAAAAGATTTCAGTTATGTTTAAGCTTCGGACGCTAAGCTGGATTTATCCGAAAAACGGGATGTTTTGGGAGTCGAAAAAATAACCTTCAGTGTAGCCGTCTCGGAGTACAATCCCTCGCGTGTCTCTCAGGTTATGCATGTAGTCCGCCGCAGTGTGGTCCGTCAATCTGCTTGGGATCAAGATCAAACGCCCGCTAATGCGAGTCCATCGGACCGCCAATCTGCCTGAAAACACAGACAGATGCCGCCCTTTTGTGATTAAATGGAAGGAAAGCATGTGTGGACGAGCCACACGAAGACAGCAGGCGACGACCGGGAGTTTACGATGAAGGGATGAATCCATGCGAATGAACGATACGTGGAGTACAGGCTGGAGGAGGCTGGCAGGCACACTGCTGTGCCTGACGCTGAGCGGTGCGCTCTTGGCCGCCTGCACCGAGAAAGCGGCGGAGGCGCCGCAGCCGCCCGCCGCCGGGGAGCAGCAGCCGGCGAAGGACGAGCCGGCGCCGGAGGAGGCCGCCCCGCCGGAAGCGGCGGAGCAGGAGCCGGCGGCCTATACGGCGCCGCTGACCGGTCTGCCGGTGGAGCAGCCGGCAGACAAGAGGCCGCTGGCGGTGATGATCAACAACGCGCCGGCGGCACGGCCGCAGTCGGGCCTGAGCCAGGCCGACATCGTCTATGAAGTGCTGGCTGAGGGCGGCATCACGCGGTTGATCGGCATCTTCCAGAGCCGGGGCGCCGAGGAGACGATCGGGCCGATCCGCAGCATCCGCCCGTATCTGATCGATCTGGGCGAGAGCTACGGCGGCGTGCTGGTGCACGCCGGGGGCAGCAACGACGCCTACGCGATCATCCAGCGCCAGCACAAGGAGGACCTGGACGAGATCAGCAACGCCGGGCCGTACTTCTGGCGCGACAAGAGCCGCAAGGCGCCGCACAATCTGTACTCCAATGCGGACAAGCTGCGCGAGGGAGCGGACAAGCGCGGATACGCGGAGCATGTGGAGCTGAAGTCGTATCCTTTTCACGATCCGGCGGACGACAGCGTTCCCGAGGGTGAGGACGCTGCGGGCGTCGACGTCACCTTTTTGCTCCAGAGCTATAAAGTTTCCTATAAATATGATGCCGCCACCAAGCTCTATCAGCGCTTCATTAACGGCAAGCCGCATATCGACCTGAACAACAACGAGCAGCTGACCGCGGCGAACGTCATCGTGCTGGGTGCCGACCAGAAGGTGCTGGACGATGTGGGCCGGCTGAACATCGACGTATCTTCCGGCGGGAAGGCCGTGCTGCTGCAGCGGGGCAAGGTGCTGGAGGGCAAGTGGGTGCGCGCCAAAGGGGATGTCATCCGCTTTGTAAAAGACGGCCAAGAGGTGCCGCTCTACCCGGGAACCACGTATTTTAACATCGTGCCGAATGCGCCATCTTTCGACAGCCATCTTCAGCTTCTCAAATGACGGAAAAATAGGGGAAAGATGGCGAATCCTTGCGGGAATTGTCACTCCACCGGATATTTTGGCAGGGAATGGGTAAGTTTAATATATAAATTCGGCAGCGAGTTTACATTGCATTAAAATTGAAAGCCGCTTATCTTTACAAACCGTAGGACGGATTGATAAGATAACAAGGGTTGTCATTCTCATGTTTTTGCGGTGTTTATGCAAACTTATGTAAAGGGGTTATCGTATGAGATTGAAGAAAAAGGACATATTTTTCCAAACCCTGGAGAATATGGCCGATACGATTGTGCAGGCTGCCGATTATTTCGCCCAGCATGTGGACAATCTGCAAGATGTGCTTGTTTTTGCCAACGAAATGAAGAGATTCGAGTCGCAATGTGACGATTACACGCACACGATTATTACAGAACTCAACAAGACATTCATTACGCCCATCGAACGTGACGACATCATGGACCTGACAACCACCATGGATGATGTGATGGACGGGCTGGAGGCCTGCGCTTCCCGTTTCGACATGTACCATCTCCCGGATCCGGATGAGTATATCGTGCAATTTGCGGAAATTCTCCGTCAGTCGGCTTATGAAATTCAGAAAGCGATCCACCTGCTGTCCCAGAAGAAGCTGCTGGCCATGCGTGAATATACGATCCGCCTGAACGACCTGGAGAACCAGGGCGACGAGCTGCTTCGTATTTGTATTAAAGAGCTGTTTGCGAAAGTGACCGATCCGATCGAGCTGATCAAGCGCAAGGAAATTTACGAACGCCTTGAGACGACCACCGACGCTTGCGAAGACGTGGCCAACATGCTGGAATCGATCATTATGAGCAACTCGTAAGGGGTTTTGGAGACACATGGAGACATCATTATTTGTACTTACCATAGTCATCATTCTGGCACTGGCGTTTGACTTTATCAACGGTTTCCACGATACGGCGAACGCGATTGCCACGTCCGTATCGACACGGGCGCTGAAGCCGCGGACGGCGATCCTTCTGGCGGCGGTCATGAACTTTGTCGGCGCGATTATGTTTACGGGCGTCGCGAAGAAAATCGGCGGCAGTGTCACCGACCCCTCGACGCTGAATAACGGGCTTGAAGTCGTCATAGCCACGCTGCTGGCGGCGATCATTTGGAACCTGGTCACCTGGTGGCTCGGCATTCCGTCCTCCTCGTCACACGCACTCATCGGTGCGCTGGCCGGAGCGGTGTACGTCGGAGCAGGCGCAAGCCATATCAAGTGGAGCGGCTTTACGGAAATTGTGGAGGGCTTGCTGTTATCCCCTCTGATTGCATTTGTGATCGGCTATATCGTCATGACGATTCTGAAGTGGATCTTTGCCAAACGCAGTCCGCATACGGTCAATAAAGGCTTCCGGTTTATGCAGATCATTACGGCGGCGCTGCAGTCGTTCACGCACGGCACAAACGATGCGCAAAAGGCGATGGGGATCATCACCCTGGCACTGGTGACATCGGGCCGGTTGGAGACGCTCGAAGTTCCGCTCTGGGTTAAAATCGCTGCGGCGACCTCCATGGCGCTTGGCACGTCCATCGGCGGCTGGAAAATTATCAAGACGATGGGTACGAAAATATTCAAAATCGAGCCGATCAACGGCTTTGCGGCAGACTTCTCGTCCGCTTCCGTCATTTTCTCGGCAACGCTCCTGCACCTGCCAGTCAGTACGACGCACGCAATTACGTCCGCTATTCTCGGCGTGGGCAGCGCGAAGCGCTTTTCCGAAGTGAAATGGTCACTGGCCGGAAGAATCGTCATCACCTGGTTCATTACCATTCCGATTTCAGCGGTGCTGGCGGGCATTATCTTTAAAATCTTTTTCTAATCTTCGTTAATCTCATATATATAGATGTACACATTTGGAGTAGAGTGGGGGCCAATCGTCAAAGGGTTGGCTTTTTTGTTGCGCAAAAACATCGCCGGCGTGACTTCGCTCGAACGGATGCTGTACAATACTAAGATAGATCAGAACATACATATAAAGTGCTCCGCTTCTGCCGGAGCCGCAACATAAGCCGCTAGAGGGGAGCTTCGCTGAACGCCGATGATACGCACGCTTGCCATTACCCATACCCATGAAGTGCTGACGGGAATTTCGCTGGAAGAAGCCCGGATGGAGGACTATGCCTGGATGTGGGTGGATTTCAACGGTCCGACCGAAGAAGAATCCGCCCTTTTACATACGTATTTTCATTTTCACCCGCTGGCGGTCGAGGACTGCATGCATGTGCTGCAGCGGCCGAAGCTGGATATGTACGAGGATCTGCAGTTCTTCGTTCTGCATGCGCTCGATCCCGATACCCTTGGGGTGGATGAGGTGGACCTATTCCTCGGGCACGACCTGCTCGTGTCCTTTCATCTCAAAGAGCTGCCGGTCGTCGACGACGCCTGGAATCAGATCCTCCAGCATGCGCATGACCGCAAAATCTGGGCGCGCGGCCCGGTATCCTGTGCCTATACGATAATGGACCACCTGGTGGACCGCTATTTTCCGAGTTTGTACAAAATCGAGGATGAGCTGGCCGACCTGGAGAACCGCGGCGGCAAAGAGTCGGTCGAGGAGCTGATGAACCAGGTGTTCGACCTGCGCGGCCGGCTGCTGAAGCTGCGGCGGACGATCGTGCCGATGCGCGATCTGCTGTACCGGGTCGTCAACTCCCAGCATGTCCAGAACAACAGCGAGCACAAAGTGTATTTTGCCGATATTTACGACCATCTGCTCAAGCTGACCGACATGATCGAGGCCGACCGCGAAATGACCGCCGACCTGCGCGACAGCTACATCTCGCTCAACTCCAACCGGGCGAACGCCATCATGAAGACACTGACGGTCATTACCGTCATCTTCATGCCGCTGACACTCATCGCCGGCATCTATGGCATGAACTTCGTCAATATGCCCGAGCTTAACTGGAAGTACGGCTACCCCGCCGTCATGCTGCTCATGTTCGTGCTTGGGGCGGGCATGGTGCTGTGGTTCACGAAGCGCGGATGGTTCAAATAGGGGTAAGGGCTGTAAAGGAGTGCGTCAGGCTAAGAGGAGGTTAAAGAAGAACGGAATGCCTCATGCCAAAAGAAAGTTATAGTGGGAACGGGATGGGTTATGCCAATTGAATGTTAAAGTAGAACGGAATGCATCATGCCAAGACAACGTATGGTAGAACGGAATGCGCCAGGCCAAGCACGGAAGTGGAGAGACTTCTGCGCTGGGACCTGGCGCTTGTATGTTCTTTGGGTATGATATGGTGGCGAAGAGGGAATCATCGTTATTCTTTCGGTAAAATGGGCGACATGAGGGTATCGATACTGTGAATGATGAGTACGATAGGGCATGAGGTACGATATGGCACCGGTTCATGACACCGGCTCATCGCACCAATGAAGGCTTCGTTCGACGCTTAAGCGGAAATGTTGGTGGATTTTTTGGCGTCAGCTGCGCTTCTTCTTGGATGTTTTTTTCGACGAGCTCTTCTTCGACGACGATTTTTTCTTGGAAGACGATTTCTTGGACTTCTTTCTCCGGCGCGGTCTATACTCGCCATCATTGCTGCTGTTGGTTTTCCCTTTACCGAGACCAGCGAACAGCTTAAACATCGGGGCGATCTGCTGCATACCGGTCATCACCTTCTGGAATTTGCCGACGGAGTTCACGATGCCGTCGATGCCGCCCACCCGGTCGATCAGTCCCTTGAGGTCGCCGAGCTGGGCGAGGGAGAAGCCGGTTTTGGCGGTTTCGGCTGCTGCAGCGACCGGTGCGGCGGCTGCGGCTGCGGCGGCCGCGGGAGCAGCAGAGGCGGCTGCGGACACTGGCGGGATGATCTCCGCCGTACCTGCCAACCCTTCAGGTCCGTAATAAGGCGCAAACCCGGGAGCGCCGCCGGGTAATCCGCCGGGTGCTCCAAAGTCAGGATAGCCTTGAATGCCGGGATATGGGGACTGTGGATATGGGGAGGCAAATTCGTTCAGCGAGCGGTGGTCAGCTTTGGGCTTTGCCTTTGACTTATGGTAGTAATGCTCAGGCATGGTATCACTTTCCTTTTTGGAATGATTTACTATACTGTATGTGCTGGGCAAACATAATGTATGGACGTTAGCCCGGTAGACAGGGATAGGAGCGGAAACGGGCGGACGCCCAGGCGGCGTAGAAGCAGCGGATGAAACGGTCGGTATCGTTTGGAATGCGGCTTATTTTTGCTTGACCCTGACACTAATGTCACGGTTTATAATGAGCTCATCCCAAACAGAAAAGGAAGATGCCGTGATGGATATTTCGTCCCAAGAAGAACACATGATTCAGGCGCTGCGTGAGGTGGCATTACCTCCACTATTTGTGCTCATCCGGATTCGGAACGATATTTTAAATGACACGGTCAATATCGAAGAAGGCCGGAGAAATGAGATCGTAAACACGTTGGAACGATACATCGCCCCGCTCTGGGAGGATTATCATAAGGAGAAGAACGCACAAGCCAATGATGGAGCTTCGAATCCGGAATGAATGGGCACGACATAGAGAGGGACCATGGAGACCGGAATGAATGAACAGCAACATTGCAGCGACGTGCCATGCCGCCATATCGGGCGGTTTTTTTTTGCACAAAAGTCGGCATTCAAGGATCCCAGACCTCTTACCCTACAAGATTCAGCGGAGGCCCGGTTGGTGCGTGTGCGGAAGATCGGGAGAAGGAATATCGCTAACTTGTGATCACAACCCGGAGTCCAATGCCGGGAATTGGAAATGATCCACCAAAACATGTACAAGCCCGTCTGGATGATGTATAATTTAAGCGCTTTCAAGTGGAAGGTGGTGTTCTATGCATTTTAACCGTGGAAGGGCATCGGGGACCGGGCGGCGGATCCATGTCGCTTTATTTGGCCTGCTGTCATGCAACTCTTCAGTGCGTGAATCCGTTAACGCTTGAAAAGTTCATACCGGCTCGGTACAATGGGAGTACATAGAGGACTATCATTTGAACACGGATTGACCGATATTAAATGTGGAAAGACCCTGTGACGGGAGCAAAATCCTGAATAGGCAATAGTTACAATAGGGGATGATATTTCAGTGCAGCTGAAGAAACTTAATGATAAAAGCATCGACCAACTATTTGAAGCCATTTTAACTCTTAAAGATGTAGAGGAATGCTACGTATTTTTCGACGATCTGTGTACTGTCAATGAGATCCAATCCCTCTCCCAGCGTCTGGAAGTGGCGCGTATGCTCGGCAAGGGCAGCACGTACAATCAGATCGAGGCGGAGACGGGAGCCAGCACGGCCACCATTTCGCGGGTGAAACGCTGTTTGAATTATGGCAACGAAGGGTATAAAATGACGTTAGAGCGTCTCGGGCGTTAATATGCGCAAACCGGGGGTACTTGTTATCAGTCACGGCTCCAGGGAATCCTCCTGGGTCCAGCTGGTCGACGATGCCGTTGGGCAACTGCCGCTGCGGGGAGAAATCCCTGTGGCGGCTTCGTTCTTGGAGATCGTGGAAGGCCGCTTGATTCAGGACGGGATCGATGATCTGGAGCGTCAGGGCGTAACGGATATACTGGTGATTCCGCTGTTTGTCTCTTCGGGCAGCACCCATGTGAATGAAATCGCATATGCGCTTGGCGTCATTGACGCCCCGGCCATCGACACGGACCTGGAGCCATTTCGCATCCGGGCGAATATTCTGTACGGAAAGCCGATCGACAACGATCCGGACGTGGCCCGCATGGTGTGGGATAAAGTGAAGACGGAATCGAAGAACCCCGACGAGGAGGTTCTTATTCTTGTTGGTCACGGCAGCAGCCACGACGGTTTCCGCGAGCGCTGGGAGGAAGGCCTCTCGCGCCTGGCGGAGAGCGCACGGGCGATCGGCGGCCTGGCCGCGGCGGACTATGCCCTGCTTCGGCCCGACAGCGTGCGGGCGAAGGTGGAATACTGGCAGAAAGAACGCGGAATGCAGGTGATTGCAGCTCCGCTGTTTTTGAGTGACGGCTATTTCACCCGGACGGTGATTCCGCAGCGGCTGGACGGGTTAAATTACCGGTATTCAGGTGAAGCGCTGCTGCCGCACCCGCTGCTGACCCATTGGATGGAGCGGCAGATCCGGAGCTGGCTTGCGCGTGATGCTGATGCGTCATTGTAAGGAACAGGCGCTTATTCGGAAATTATCAACTTATTAGGTGGCGTATGTATGAAAAGAGCACGTTTGATTTATAATCCCACCTCAGGCCGGGAGGAAATGCGCCGGCGTCTGCCGGACATTCTGCACCGGCTCGATCAGGGCGGCATCGAGGCTTCCTGCCATGCCACGATGGGCGAAGGGGACGCCACGAAGGCGGCCATCGACGCCGTGGAGCGGGGGTACGACATGATTATCGCCGCCGGCGGGGACGGCACGCTGTACGAGGTCGTCAACGGCATGGCGGAGCGGGATAACCTGCCGCCGCTCGGCGTGTTCCCGGTCGGAACGACAAACGATTTTGCGCGGGGGCTAGGCATTCCGAGGAACTGGGAAGACTACTGCGACCTGGTCATCCGCCAGCAGACCCGCCCGATCGACGTGGGCAAGGCGAACGACCGGTATTTCATCAACATTGCTGGGGGAGGCACGCTCACAGAGCTGACATACGACGTGCCCAGCCGGTTGAAGACGATGATCGGCCAGCTCGCTTATTATATTAAAGGCGTGGAGAAGATGGTCAGCCTGTCTCCGCAGGAGCTGATCATCAATGCCGAGGGCCAGGAGACGATCCATGACGAGTTCATGATCTTCCTGATCACGAACACGAACTCCGTCGGCGGCTTCGAGAAGCTCGCGCCGGGCGCGCGGATCGACGACGGCCTGCTCGACGTGATCGCCCTCAAGAAGTGCAACCTGGCCGAATTCGTGCGGCTGGTCAGCCTCGCACTGCGCGGCGAACATTTCAACGACAAGAAGGTCGTCTACTTCCGCACGAGATCGATGGAAGTGACGTCCCCGGGCAAGGTGCTGCTGAACCTGGACGGAGAGCTTGGCGGAACGCTGCCGGGGCAGTTTTCGGTGCTGCCGCAGCATTTGCGGATTTTTGCGTAAGGCTTGCTTTTGACATACTTCGATATAGACAACAGGGATAGGAACAGGATGGTTCGTCCGGCCGCAGGGAAGCTGAGCAGGCTGTGGATCATCGCAGGAGAGTTAAGGTGTCGGCATGCGGCTCATCCGCCATGGATGGGGGCAGGGCATCTTGACTTTTTTTGTGCGCTTTTCTGTTATAATGGGAAGGATGCGGGGAAGAAATGAAGCCAGAGGGTTGTGGGGCTTATGACCCGCGGGATAAAAGATGGATTAGTGTGTGTAGCAAGGAATGAGCAAGGATTAGTATGCGGAACATGGATGAATCATAGATCGGTATTCAATTCCTCATATAACTTTGACGAATATAAGTGGACAGGCCGCCGTGCATCGGGGCTATCCCTTTCAAAATATACTCGAAAGAAGTGACTCAAGCAGCATGAACAAGCGACACAGCCGCCGGAACCCCGGCCGCCGCAGCACGCCTGCAGCGATTGCCGGCCTGCCGGTAGCGAAAAACGATGAGGCCGTCATCGACATCATCGGCATGAACCACGACGGAGAGGGGGTTGGCCGAGCAGAAGGCTACACCCTGTTCGTCGCGGGCGCCCTTCCCGGCGAGAAGGTCCGAGTGAAGGTGCTCAAGACGAAGAAGCAGTACGGCTACGCCAAGCTGCTCGACATCGTGCAGGCGAGCCCCGACCGGATCGCGGCGCCCTGCCCGATCTATGACCAGTGCGGCGGCTGCCAGCTGCAGCACATGGACTACGCCGCCCAGCTCGCGTGGAAGCGCCAGCTGGTCGTGGACAACCTGACGCGCATCGGCAAGCTGCAGGTGCTCGGCGAGCCCGAGCTGCACGGGCCGCAGGCCATAGGTGGGGCGGAAGGCGCGGATGCTGCTGTGCCGGCGCCCGCTGCCGCAGCGGGCGGTCCAGCGCAGCAGGGCATCCAGGTTCATGCCACGAGGGGCATGAACGAGCCGTGGCGCTACCGCAACAAGGCCCAGGTGCCGATCGGCGTCACCGAAGGCGGCCTCGTGGGCGGCTTCTACGCCCGCGGCAGCCACCGCATCATCGACATGGAGACCTGCCTCATTCAGCACGAGCACAACGATGAGGTCGTTGCGCGCGTGAAGGCCATCGGGCGGAAGCTCGGCATCACGGCGTACGACGAAGAAACCGGCCAGGGCCTGTTGCGCCACGTTGTCGTGAAGGTGGCCTTCCGCACCGGTGAGATGATGATCGTTTTGGTCACTAACGGAGACAAGATACCGCATGCGGACGAGTGGATCTCGGAGATCCGCGAACAGCTGCCGTCGGTCGTCAGCATATGCCAGAACGTCAACACGAAGCAGACGAATGTGATTTTCGGTGACGTGACTCGTGTCCTGTGGGGCAGTGAGGTCATTTATGATTATATCGGCGACGTGAAATTCGCCATCTCGGCGCGGTCTTTCTATCAGGTGAACCCGGCACAGACCGAGGTGCTGTACGGGAAGACGGTCGAGTATGCGCAGCTGACCGGGAAGGAAACGGTCATCGACGCGTACTGCGGTATCGGGACGATTTCGCTGTTTCTGGCCCAGCATGCGGGCAAGGTGTACGGCGTCGAGATCGTGCCTGAGGCAATTGAGGATGCGCGCCGCAACGCGGAACTGAACGGGATGAGCAACGTCACGTTCGAGGTCGGAGCGTCCGAAGATGTCATTCCTGCCTGGAAGGAGCAGGGCATTGAAGCGGACGTCATCGTCGTCGACCCGCCGCGCAAGGGCTGCGATCCAAAGCTGCTGGAGACGATCCTGGAGATGAAGCCGGAGCGGGTGGTGTATGTGAGCTGTAATCCTTCCACGCTGGCGCGGGATCTGCGGGTGCTAGAGGATGGTGGGTACAAGACGGTGGAAGTGACGCCGGTGGATATGTTTCCGCATACGGTGCATGTAGAATCGGTGGCGTGGTTGTTGAAGGATAGTTGTAATTAGCAATCAAGGTCTGCCTAAAGCCTAAATAGTCTGCCTAAAGCATAAATAGTTTGCCTAAGAGCCGAACGAAATTCAGGTATTCACTTCTGTTTTTCCTCGGCTTTTTTAAACCGAATCGATATCCGCCGCGGGAACCCAGGGGCAGGGAATATTATTTTTAGGAGCGGGACAGGTAACTGCCCCACGATCCTGAACCCAGAACTCGCTAAAACCCTTGCCCCGCCTGCATTTTACCCTACTGATGATTCCGCCCAGCTTTGCCCCTATGCCACCATTTGACAAACTACCTACCAGAAGGTAGAATGACGATATGAACAATTTATCTAACACCTATGACGAAATCCTGGCTTGTGCGCGTTCTCTGATCATCGCTGGCGGCTACAACGGCTTCAGTTATGCCGACATCGCTGATGTGGTTGGGATTCGTAAGGCGAGCATCCATCACCATTTCCCAAGTAAGGTCGATCTGGTCCGAACGCTGGTTGCACGGTATCGGAAAGAAGCCGAAGAGGGGATGGCGAATCTCGAGCATCAGGTATCCGATCCGTTCGAACTGCTTCGGTTCTACACTGGCTATTGGGAAGCCTGCATTATGGACGACAGCGCTCCGTTTTGTGTCTGCGCGCTGTTGGCAAGCCAGCTCCCCGTCCTGCCTGAGGAAGTTGGCCTAGAGGTCCGGGCGCATTTCCGCTCCCTGTCGGCTTGGTTGACATCCGTGCTGGAGCGCGGCGCACGGCAAGGGGAGCTTCAACTGATGGGTACCCCTCATGATGAGGCCGAAGCGTTTATGGCGACGGTTCACGGCGCGATGCTCTCGGCGCGTGCCTATGGCGATCCGAAGATATTCGGCGTCGTGACAAGCTCGCTTTTGGAGCGATTCTCTTCGTGATGAAAGCCGCGATGGCGATGGTTTGTAGTCATGATCTAGAAGAAAAGAGGTGAACCCTTTAGCTTTACCCGTCTTGAGAGCAGGCTATGTTCTAATGAGGATCAGCCCGCTATATTACGAACGAATCGCATTTCATTCGCCAAGTGCAGATACGAGGCATGCCGTCTACATATCGTCAGTCTACAGTGAGAACGGCGTATTCGATTTGCGCTGAATGATTGCTAAACGGCTCCTGCTGCCCGTTGATGGATCAGACATACATCCAGAACTGCTGAGTATGGGAAATCGGTTGAGGCCGGTCCCGTCGAGTGGTCCGAGCGTGGTGTCTTTTCATGATGGGCACGGGGGGACGTTTAAAGCAGCTGGCGGAGTCTTGTCTTTTTAACCTACCTATTAGTAGGTAGCGAATAACGACCAAATGAATTTTTTATCAGAAATGCTGTCAGCCGCTAGTATCGGCTCGCGACAAGACAGAACAAATCAACCCTGTCCTTATGGACTGGAAGGAGACAATTATGTTTGGAATTTCATCACTCGGCTGGGTGCATACACTCAGCAGCTTGCCCGCCATTCCGCTGGCTATCTATATGTTTGCTCGCTACGGACGGATTGTGCCCCGGTCAAAGCCCGGTGTCGTCTACTTTATTTCGATGCTGATTGGCGCGATCACCGTATTCCCCATCGCGCATCAGTCCGCTAGCTATGCCATTGGTACCGCAACGATCCTGCTGCTGCTCGCCGGATACGGCGTCGGGCTTATTTCGAGCTTAGGGCGTGCGGGGAAGTACCTCGAAACCATCTTCCTGAGCCTGACGGCGTTTCTGCTGATGTTGCCGACCATTACCGAAACCCTGACCCGTGTTCCTAACGGCCATCCCTTCGTCACCGATCTGAGTTCGCCCATTCTCCTCGGCGCTCAAGGCAGTCTCTTCGTCATTCTTATCGTTGGCTTGACAGCCCAAATCATCCATTTGCGCAGGCAAAGCAGGCTCGCGGGATTCGCCTCACCAGCCGAGATTTCTGCCGAATGAAGCTTCATGAATTGAGATTTCACCTGAACTAATAACCAGCAAGTCTATCTAATTTATAGCCGCTTCTATGAGAAAGTTTTAATTAAAAGGAGAGCAAAACATGTCATTAACTCAAGCTTTAGTGGAAGCCAAACAGCAATTTATCGCGCATACCCCTTTGGAAATTCAAACAGAGATGTTCCGTCAGATCCGGGAGCAGCAGGAATCCGGTATTCCTTACGGCCGGCAGGAGGGGGAGAAGGCCAAAGACTTTACACTCAAGAATGCCTTGGGTGAAACAGTGAACCTTTATGATGAACTGTCCAGAGGACCTGTTGTCCTCACTTTCTACCGGGGCGGATGGTGCCCGTTCTGCAACAGTCAGCTGAAGGCTTATCAAAAGCTACTGCCGGACATCGAAGCCCTTGGGGGCCAGTTGATCGCGGTCAGCCCGCAAAGCCCCGACAACACGCTTTCCCAGCAGGAGAAAGAAGAGCTGACCTTCCAAGTGCTGAGCGACACCAACGGTCTCGTGGCTGCTTTCTATAACATCCTTTACGACGTTCCGGATTACATCCAGAACATGATGAAACAAATGGGCATGGACCTGGCAGAATATAACGCGACGAACCGCTGGATCCTGCCGATTCCTTCCACCTTTATGATCGACGAATCCGGCATCATCCGTTCTGCCTACGTGAATCCGGACTTTATGCAGCGGTTGGATCCGGAGAATATTTTGCATGAATTGAGAAAGCTGTAAACCCTACGATAATAATTGCGCTATACTTCTATGTTTCATAGGAATGGCATGAATAAATGATTGGAATAAAGAACGAATTTCTCTGATTGGGGAGTTCGTTCTTTTTCTTATAATATCAGAAAGTATAAACTCCAGAGCCATGGCTTCCTGATATTGCAAGAAAAACTTCCTTTAAACGCGGTCTGTCTTCTTGGAAGGTACGTCGATAGAGTTTTTCTTATATCTGACAATATAAAAATTTCAGAGTAATTTGATATATAATATGGTCAGAAGGGTTGGAAATCCGAGTGTACTTTGATTTAATCATTATGTTATGAAGCATGATATAAGTGGATAAGAAGTCAAATATGAGGCGTTATATTTTTGGATAACGGCTGAAGCTTTATTATTACGAGAGGATTGAGTTTGAAGTGAACGATAATTTTTGGCTTGATTTACCCCGGCCTTTCTTTATACTTGCACCAATGGAAGATGTAACGCATGTTGTTTTTCGTCATGTCGTGAGTAAAGCAGGAAGACCGGATGTGTTTTTTACCGAGTTTGCGAATACGGAGAGCTACTGTCATCCAGAAGGCAATCATAGTGTGCGCGGCCGTTTGCTATTTACCGAGGATGAACAACCGATGGTTGCACATATATGGGGCGATAAGCCGGAGTATTTTGAAAAGATGAGTATCGGGATGGCGAAGGCAGGATTTAAAGGGATTGATATCAATATGGGTTGTCCTGTTCCTAATGTGGCATCCAACGGGAAGGGAAGCGGATTGATTCTCCGCCCAGAGGTTGCAGCTGAAATCATCCAAGCCGCCAAAGCAGGAGGACTGCCTGTAAGTGTAAAGACCAGACTTGGTTTTACAAGGGTGGATGAATGGCAGGACTGGCTGACCCATATTTTGAAGCAGGACATCGCTAATCTTTCGATCCATTTGCGTACACGAGAGGAAATGAGCCAAGTTGATGCGCATTGGGAGCTGATTCCTGAAGTAAAGGCACTTCGGGATCGTGTGGCGCCACATACGCTGCTCACGATTAATGGCGATATTCCTGACCGTCAAACGGGCCTGAAGCTGGCTGAACAATATGGTGTGGATGGCATCATGATCGGGCGTGGCATTTTTAAAAATCCGTTTGCCTTTGAAAAAGAACCGAGGGAGCATAGTAGTAGCGAATACCTTGATCTTTTAAGATTGCAGCTGGATCTCCATGATCAGTATTCCCAACAATTAGAGACGCGGCCATTCAAAGCTCTTCATCGCTTTTTCAAGATTTATGTCAAAGGGTTTAGAGGGGCAAGCGAACTCAGAAATCAATTGATGAGCACGGCGTCTACCGATGAAGTACGTGCGCTTTTGGACGAATTTGCACAGCGTATGGATGAGGGCGGAGACAGTTAAATAAGGTATGCGGAGTAACTTCGTCCCTTAGGGGATGGAGTTTTTTTGCGTTCTACGATGGAGGAACTTAGTCTTATACGGTTGCGATTGTGTTGTACTGAAAGGCAGATTATGATAATTGTACGATAATGATGATCCCTATGGAGTGATGACCTTGAGATACACTGATTACATCCGTCTGAAAACAGGCAGATACCAATCTGTAGGAAAGTTTGGCGACGATATCTATGCGTATGAGGTCTTAACGGGGATCGCCGACACCCCGGAGTACCACCAAATTTCCAAGGAGGAATTCGAATCGTTTGAAACCTGGAGCGAGGAGTACATTACGGATCTTAAAAAATTATATGAAATCATTAACCGCCCTGTCATCTGCAGTGGTTACCTGGGAAGAGCGGAGCTGAATACTTCGCTGCTTCGGGATATGTAGGCGCAAGGAGTGTAAAAGAACTTGTATTCATAGTGACAACAAAAAGTATTCAATCGTGGGGGTGTTCGTATGATTGATCAAATCAAACAGTTAGTATATGAAAATTGTAGTCAGCCCAATGTGTTAGGTGTACTTTTAATGGGTTCGGTTTCAGCTGACGCTCATGACCAGCACTCGGATGTCGATTTACTTGTCGTCTATCAACAGTCCGAGCCCGTGTTGCGTCTTCCCAACGCGGCTTGGAAATGGGATGTATCCTACATAAGCGAAAAGGAGATTAAAGGGCTTCAAAAATTATCGGATTGGCGAGCAAACGCCTTTTTAACTGCTCAAATCATCGTTGACCATACCACATGGCTGCCATCGGTTATTCATGAAATCTGTACACTATCTGATCAAGAATCTGAGAGACATGTCACGAGATGGTTGGATGCCTATCTGAATGCTTTTTACCGATCTATGAAGGCCGTAAGAAGAAATAATGAACTTGGGTCTTTACTGCAGGCTTCATCGTCTATCATGTGCTTAATCAATTGCTTGTTTAGTATGAATAAGCTTATCCCCCCTTATTTGGATAGAGTCGATATCTTACTCGATCGTTTGGAGCATCTTCCAATGCAGAAGACAGCTTTAAGTGAACGGTTTGCAGCGATATCCAAATCCGCTAACCCCAAGGAACAAATCATATTGTTTAGAGCTACCGAAAAAATGCTGAGATCTTTTGGTTTTAATCAAGTGTATGAGGCATGGGGAGACCAGCTGGAAAATGAAGTGAATTACTGGGAAGGCTGAAGATGAGTCCGTTAGGAAGTAAATGATTGAGTGATATGAAATGAGCCTCTTTGCAGCGGACGGCATAAGAGGAATTTTTTGAAATTGTGGAATACAGAAAGGGGCTATTACCGTGAGTATCACTTTTGAATCTGTTAAACAGGAAGTTGAGGAGCTCGTACAGTTCCTCACATCAGATCGCTGGCCTTATCATGGAGTTGAGAACCCTACTGAATCCGACATCAGAAAGGCTTATGAAAATGGCGCCTATCACAATGAGAATACTCGAACGTTCTGGATCATTGATAAAGGCGACCATCAGAAAGTCGGGCTGATCCGATTGTTTGACGTCTCCGATCCGATTGTAATGTTCGATCTGAGAATCCGAAGCGAGTATCGGGGCAAGGGTATCGGAAAGTCAGCTTTGAGGTGGATCGTCTCACACGTGTTCTCTGAATATCCGGCAGCGATCCGCATTGAAGGCCATACCAGAGTGGATAACACGGGTATGCGGGCTCTGTTTACTAAATCGTTGTTCGTGTTGGAAGCGTATCATCGTAAATCTTGGAGACAAGCCGGGCTATTGTTCGACTCCGTCGGTTACGCGGTGATCAGGGAAGACTGGGAGAACAATCAGGTTACACCTATTCCCTGGTCCATAAAATAATTGATGAAATCCAATTTATTTCATTAGCAATTAAGCTAACGGGTACGATAGCCTAATGAAAATATTATTACGAGACGTGAGCATCTTGTACATTCAAATCATCGTGAAAAGCTAACTGAAGAGCTGCTTCGCGCCCGAACACCCAAATCAAATGATTTTGTTTTTTTGGTGTTGACATTAAAAGGATGATCGGATATATTTGTTACATACCAACCGAATGTATGAAAAGAGGAGACGTATGGCAAGGAATAAATATCCTGAAGAAACAATCAACCAGATCTTAACCGTGGCTCTTAACCTGTTCATTCAAAAGGGATACGAGCAGACTTCCGTTCAGGATATCATCAACGAGCTAGGCGGGCTGACAAAAGGGGCAATTTACCATCACTTCAAGTCGAAGGAGGAGATCCTGCAGGCTGTCACCGATCATTTGTTCCAAGGTGTTGATGATATGCTGTCCAGTGTCCGGGACGACAAGGAGCTGAACGGACGGGAAAAGCTTCGCAAGATTTCCCTCGTCTCTCTCGACAATCCCGCCCAAGACGAATTGGCATCGGTGGCACCAAACCTCTTGCGTAATCCGAAGATGCTGGCGGCACTGATCGAGAACATCATCGATAAAGCCGTACCCATCTATATCCAGCCCATTATCGAACAGGGTATGCGAGACGGATCGATCCAAACTGACTATCCTAGGGAGCTTAGCGAAGTGCTGATGGTACTCACCAACATTTGGTTAAACCCGGCGATCATTCCAGCTTCGCCCGAGGTAGTGTTGCGCAAGGTAAAGCTTTTCGATGAAATATTGAAAGGCCTGGGGCTTGACCTGTTCGATGAGCAAATGATTCAACGGTACGAGGAACTGTTGCGTATGTCAGCTAGAGAAGTCAGCAAAGAAAACTAAACTGCCGAGAGGCAGCTTATTTTTAAGCCTATTCATACCAACGGTTGGTATGAATAGGTGACCCGGATTCAAAGTGCTTGTTAGAAAACTTAATTATAAGGAGATGTGAATGTAATGAATCAGAAATTGACAATGACCACCCGCTCGCTGGAACAGCAAGTCGTGACCAACTTTAGTGGAAGCAACCTGGTGAAGAGTGACTTAGCGGGCGTTACGGCCCATAAAGGACAGTTTAAGGGCAGCGCGCTCGCCGGTTCCGACTTTTCGGGCTCGGATTTGACCGGCAGTACGTTTAATAGAAGCGACGTACGCGAAGCCAACTTTGACGGCACGAATCTGACGGACTGCAGCCTGTCTTCGCTTGACCTGACCAATGCAAGCTTCAATAAGTCGATTCTTGTACGAACCAACTTCAGCAGCGCGAATCTTAACGGAGCCAAATTCACGGGCGTAAGGATGACCGACGTCACGTTAACGACAACGGATCTGAAAACAACGATTTTTGAGGGCTGTTGGTTTGACGGGGTTGACTTCAAGTACTCCGATCTGAGCGGGCAGCGTTTCGACGGACAGACGTTTATCGGTGTGAAGTTTGACAGAGCGGATTTAAGCAACGCTTCGTTCAAGGGCGCTACATTAAAAAATGTTTCTTTCCAACCGGGGTTTACCTTTACTAAGAAGTACTATCGCATGATCAAAACGATCTGCTTTGACGGCGCGACGATGGATAAACTGACATTTGCTGCTCTCAAAGGCATGGATGCCAAATTGTCAAAAGTCACCGTCATTTAAGGGAGGGGATCCGATGCAAACCAAGACCACTCTGGCAAAAGGACTGCAAAAATCCAACAAGCAGCTCCAAGTGCTGAAAGGTGACGTTTCGGAGCCTTCTATAGTGAAAGAACACAAGCGGATTCTTTGATAAAGGAGAACGCCAAGCCGGGAGAGAGTTTGTCGTTTAAACCAATTGGACTGATAAAAAAGTAAAGTGAGGGAAACGAAATGGAAAAGAAAACAACAGAAAATTATAGTTCGTCAGAAAATATGAAGGAAAAAGGATTCGCTGCCGGGCAGGATCGTCCGGAACTGCAGAAGGCCATCCAGGAGATCGTCGATTCCGGTTTCCTCGGGGTGCAGCTGCGCGTGCACGATGAGCAGGGCGAGTGGGTCGGCAGCGCCGGAGTGAGCAGGTTGGGCGAGGAGGCGAAGCCGCCTACAAACGGGCACTTCCGGATAGGCAGCAATACCAAGACCTTCACCGCGACCGTGGTGCTGCAATTGGTTGCCGAGGGCAGGATCGGGCTGGACGACCCGGTGGTAGACTACCTGCCTGAGTTCGGGCTGGACCGGCGGATCACGGTGCGGATGCTGCTGCAACACACCAGCGGGGTGTTCAACTTCACCGGCGAGTACTACGAAGACGGGACGGTCGTGCCGGGGATCCACTGGCAGGGCCAGGAGTGGGTAGACAACCGGTTCAAGACCTACCGGCCGGAGGAACTTGTACAGCTGGCTTTATCCAAGCCGGCGCGATTCGAGCCGGGAACGGACTGGAGCTATTCCAACACCAACTACGTGCTGGCCAGGCTGCTGATCGAGAAGGTCACCGGCAGCTCGCTCGCCGAGGAGATGCAGCGGTTGATTCTGGGGCCGCTTGGGCTGTCGGGTACCGTGGTACCAGACACGCAGCCGGAGATCCCCGAACCACACGCCCACGCCTACTACCGGTACGAGGACGCCGGCGAGCAGAAGACGGTCGACATCACCCGCCAGAACCCCTCCTGGATCTCCACCGGCGGGGACATGATCTCGACCACCAAGGATCTCCACACGTTCATCTCCGCGCTAATGGGCGGCAAGCTCCTCCCGGCCCCGCTGCTGGCCGAGATGTGCAAGCCGTATCCCAAAATCGGCTATGGCCTGGGGGTGTTCGTGCAGAACGCCGGTCCGAACGGCGACGTTACCATCATCACCCACAACGGCGGCATTTCGGGCTACGCGGCATTGATGTACAGCACGCCAGACGGTAGCAAGACCCTGACCGCCTCCGTGAATTATGTGGACGACGTCGCCATGTCCCTGGCAGCGGCGTTCCAGAAGGCGATTCCAAAGCTCGTCGAGGAGGTGTTCGGCGGCGGGCTGGCCGGGTCGGCTGATGTGGCCGAGCCGGACAGTAAACAGGACTGAGCACCGTGGCACGTACGCCTTGAGGCTGGATTCCTTCAGGATGTGCATGGGTAGAGCGTTCACCGGGATGACCAAGTTGAGTAAAGCTCAAATTCATGGACGATGTTACGCTAACGGAGACGATAGTTCAATAATGAACAAGAAGCCAGCCGATTACTTTGATCGGCTGGCTTTATTCAACTAACGGGCAGGATAGAGTGATTGTAGAACCGAAATTATTTAATAACTTATTTCTTCAGTAACACATCAGGTCTGTCTATTTAGGGGGATCAACGGCGCGTGATGGCACGAATGGTTGCCACAGCTGACAAAGGAGAACGAAACAATGAAAAAGTACATACTTTTCGATCATGATGGTGTTCTGGTAGATACTGAATTCTGGTATTACAAAGCGGGAGAACGCGCTCTGGCTGACATTGGATTTACCTTGGATAAAGATCAATACCTCCGCGACATGACCCAGTCATTGGGCACTTGGTCTCAAGCTAGGGCGGCAGGTATTGATGAACAGACCATCAGCAAGCAGCGTGAGGTCCGCAACGTCTATTATCAGGAGTATCTAAGAACAGAAGCCATAGAGATTGAAGGTGTAGTTGAAACTATAGCCGAACTGTCAAAGTACGTCCGCATGGCTATCGTGACAACTTCAAAACGTGCGGATTTTCAACTTATTCATGAAAAGCGCCAGATCATACAATTCATGGAATTCGTCCTTGTACGTGAAGACTACGAGCACACCAAGCCGCACCCGGAACCATACTTGACCGGCCTAAAGCGCTTCGGGGCTAGCAAAGAAGAGACCCTGGTTGTAGAGGATTCAAACAGAGGGTTGAACTCAGCCGTGGCGGCTGGTATCGACTGTGCTATTGTCCATAACGACTTCACCAAAACACATGACTTCTCACAGGCCAGCTATCGAATCAAGACGCTGATTGAACTAAAGGACATTATCCTGAAAGTAACCTGAAGAGACCCTAGAACCTTCGTTTGGGCCTGGTAAGGCCGGCACAAGAAGGATTATAGTAATTAATGCATCGGCTTTTCCCATTCACCTTTGATGACTATTCCTGTCTCCTTCGCCGCTGCTTCAAGATCATGGATTTCCTGTGCTGTCAGCGTGATTTCGGCGGCTTTTACAGCATCAGCAATTTGGGAAGTTCTCGTAACGCCGATAATCGGAACGGTTCCTTTCGCAATGGCCCAAGCGATGGCAACTTGTGCAGAATTCGCATTGTGATGATTGCCGATTTCCTTCATAACATGGATCAAGCCTTCCAGTTTCGCAAGCACGTCTTCATCAAACGCCTCTCCTCTTCTGGTGCCGCTGGGGAGAGGATTTTTCGCGTTGTATTTGTCAGTTAATGCGCCTTGTTCCAATACCATATAGGAGAAGAACACAATGTTGTTTTCGTTGCAGTAATCAATAATTCCGGCTTCTTCTGACGAACGGTACAGTAAGCTGTAATGATTTTGTACAGCAGAGATTTTCAGCCCTTCTTCAGCCAAAATACTTTGTGCTAGCTGGATTTCCTCCAAAGTGTGGTTGGAGACACCTGCATATTTTACTTTTCCGCTTTTCATGAGCGGAATCAGCTCTGGAGTCCATCTTTTTACATCAAGAGGATTGTGGATCCAATAGATATCCGTCTGGTTTGCGCCGAGCCGGTTCAGGCTGCTGTTCAAGCGGTCTTCAACAGGCCCGCCAAGCTGCGGAGTGAATTTCGTTGAGAGCAGCACATCGTCGCGGCCTTTGGTAAACTCGCCCAAAATGCTTTCGGAGGCTCCCATTCCGTACACCGTCGCAGTGTCCCATAAATGGAGTCCGGCTTTCATCGCCGCATCAAAAACCGGTTTTAAGTCTTCCGCGGTAAGATGATTCCCGAAAATAGCATCCCCGCCGCCTTGACCGGTCCCCCATGACCAAGTACCAAGAGCGATCGGAGGAATCATTTCATTTTGCAATTTTACTTTTTTCATTAGTTTCAACACCTTTCTAAATTAGTGAAACGTTTACCGCATGAGATAAGAATATCAAGGAGACGAATGATTTTCTTTGCCTACAAGCTCATTTCTATTTGTTTATTTAGCTCATTTTGTTTCTGTAAATAACAAAATACCGCTCCGCTGTAAGTTCCGCGAAACGGTATCTTCAAATCAGGTGCCTGTGCAGCCATTTTTTAGCCCCTTTAGGCATCCTCCTTCAACCTCAGCTGCCGTCTAAACTCTGAGGGCGGGAGTCCGAATCTTTCCTTGAATACTTTGGAAAAGTGAGCGATATTTTCGAATCCGGTCGAAAAACAGACATCCGTAACAGATAACACGGTTTCCGCTAGCAGTTCCTTGGCTTTATCCAGCCTTCGATTGCGAACCCATTTGAGCGGGGAGGTGTTGTATATTGCTTGAAAATCCCTTTTGAACGCCGCCAGGCTTCTGCCGGACAAATAGGCCAGGTCGTTAAGGGAAACGGGATTCATGAAGTTCTCCTCCATGATTTTTGCAATGCTGCCTCTTTCCTTGCTTATGGGTTGCATCATTTGATGCAACAAACGATCATTCGAATCTGCGATGTGAAACAGCAATTCCATCAGCTTCACACGAACGAGTCCTTCTTTGACCTCGTCTGGGTTCTCGAAATAGGGTTTTAACGACTCAATATAGCTTCCAATGCGGTCATTGATCGGAAAGACGGTTATCGGAACAACATCATTCACGAGATAAATGGGTTTTAAACCGGCGAACTTGAGGAATTCATCTACGATCTTCTCGTTCAGGAAAAACATCGTATAGTCGAGAATATAATCGGAATCGGGTTCACCCGTTTTCTCGTACTCGACTCCAGTTGATTTATGAATAAACATCAATTCGTTGCTCCGTATCGTGTATTCTCGATCACCGAAGCGAATGGTATAGACACCCGACTTGACGATTAGCAGAAGATGATCCTGCAAAAAAAAGCTTCCTTTTATGCCTTGCGTGTAAAAACAGAATTCGATAACGGACATCCCATCCAGCTTCAAGCTCCCTTTTTTATTCGGAGACTTTACCAGTTGATGAGGCACCTTGACCATTTTGCTTGATCTCATAGTCGTGGACGTCCCCGCCTTACTTGTTCCTGCGATTGCTCTAGTTTCCATTTCATAATCATCCTTTCGGATATGCCCGTCTGCGCTTACCTGTAGAATAATTAAAAGCCGTTTGGACGGTACCTGATAACGATGTGCTTTGGCCGATGTTCAAAGGAACCATCCTCTATGTTTCTTAATAAACTTTTCAACACTTATACGTTTAGTATAACTGGAACCCGGCGAGAATACTTTGCTGAAAAGCTCAGACGACTTATTCATTTAGCTCCAAACGAGCAAGTTTTCCTGGATACTGTTTTCGACTATGAAGATGACCGGGGTTTACAACGAAAGATTGAATCGTGCCTGTTAAGTGATGATAAAGTAAATTACTACGTTTAGACTAGAAATGGATAAAGAGCCAAGGAGTTGGCCGCGCGCCAGCTCCTTTCGTAATTTTCGCCGTTATGACTGTTAAAGGGCAACGGTTAGAACCTATGGGAGTTACAAAGCTAAACTGGCTTCAGGCATTAAGCTAACGAGGATAGTGAAACTACACAGTTTTTTTAAGCGTATAATTATTATAAAAAAAACCATATCGCTCATGCGGAGGTGAACTTGACTGGAGCATTTTTATGACTTGGTTCAATTGGCATTCTCGATTGCTCTCATCTCTTCCGTAGTGTTACTTCCATTCACCTATTTTTCTTCACAAAAGATACACTGGGGGCATGAAATTGCTGCAGCCGGTTCAACTTGGTTTGTGGCTGTCAGACTGTCACAACCCAGCAGCATTCTGCGGTGGATCGTACGTATCGCCAGACGAAGAGAAGCACCTGATGAAGACGACAATAGTCCTTCCCCACATTGATATTCCATACTTTCAAATAGGGAGGACAACGATGAAAAAGATTTTGTTGCTCCAAAAATGGGCCAAGTCCATTCTCGTCATGTTGATTGGAGTTATTCCGATCATTGTGCTCAGCGGGTGTTCGACAGCATCCCAATCAAACTCGATTAATGCCGACTCATCAGGGATATTTAACCACTTTTTTATTTATCCATTTTCGATCTTGATCAAATTCTTCGCGAATGCATTTCACGGAAACTACGGATTATCGATCGTGCTGATGACTTTCATCATCAGACTTGCGATCATGCCACTCATGATGAATCAAACCAAGAAACAAATGGACATGAAAAAAAAGATGGCCGTCCTCCAACCGGAGTTAACTGCACTTAAGGAAAAGTATAAGAACGACGTCAGTGCGGATGCAAAAAAACAACAGCAAGCCGAGATGATGCAGCTCTACCAGAAGCATCAATTTAATCCCTTAAACATGGGGTGTTTACCGATGCTTCTCCAATGGCCAATCACCCTAGCATTTTACTACGCCATACGTCGTACCCCAGAGATTGCAGCTCACGATTTTTTGTGGTTTAGCTTGGGGAAAACAGATATGATTTTGCCGTTTATTGCCGCTGCGGTGTATTACCTTCAGTTCCGCGTGTCTCAATCCGTTTCAGCGCAGTATCAGCAAAATCAAAATAACCAAATGGCTTTCATCGGTTTGTTATCACCGATCATGATGGGTGTATTTTCTTTTGGGATGCCCGCCGCGTTACCATTATATTGGGCTGTTGGCGGTATATTCATTATCGTGCAAACGATCATACTCAATAAAATGTACATGAAGCCAAAGTCAGCAATTAAAAACCTACCTACTGGTGCAGATGATTTATAAAATTGAACCAGTCATAAAATAATACTAAGTACAGAGCATCTGAGGCATAACCTCAGATGCTCTGTTATTTTTGTTGGTGGCTCGTTAACGGGGAAACTGAGGCTATGCGACAAACCGAAATGAAAAGGACAACTTTTTACCGACGAGTCATAGAGGGCAGGCGAGTCAGGAAGCGCAAGAGCAGAGACTGAAGGGTTGAAGGCAAGGCATTAATTTATTTGGCATTATCGCCTTAAGCTAACGGGCAGGTTAGTTTAATAAACGATCTCCTAAAAAAGTCGTGGTAAACTATTCAAAGCAAGGTACTTGAGGGAGGATAAAACTCACAATGGACGACTCTTTAGTTAAACAAGCAGCACGAATTGCAGGCAATTTTCTTCAGGAAAAAGTTAAAATTTCTTATCAGATCAAAGGTAAAGGCATCACAAATCAGGTATGCGTAGTTGAAACAGAGCTTCATAAAGTGGTTGTCCGTATGAACGGAAAAGATGAATATCCTAGCTTTATCAAAGAGAAATGGTGTATCGAGCGAGCAGCTGAAGGCGTTCCTGGACCTGAGGTGTTGTCCATTGGCATAGTTGATGAGACAGTATATATGATTCAAGCCTTTATTGAGGGAGTCAACGGGGTAGACAGTACTGTACCAAAGTCTATTATTTGGAGAAGACTGGGCGAATATGCCAAGCTTATTCATTCTATTCAAGTGAAAGGATACGGGGAAAATCTGATTGATCCTGTCCATGGGGAGTTTCAGTCACCGCCTCATGCTGGATCAGACGGTACTTGGCAAGGGTATGTACAGCATAATATAAATAGTTTAACTGAGCATGATCCCTTGATTGAACTTGGAGTAATCAATCAGGTGGAATCGCAGAGAATAAAACAACGGTTTGAGGATATAAAGAGTGAACCGTTCCGTTTCGGATTAAACCATGGAGATATCTCATTAAAGAATACGATTGTCAATCAGGGAAACCAAGTGATCTTGCTGGATTGGAATGCAAAAGTAAGCGTGGTGCCCCATGCAACTGTTGCTCAATTGATGCATTACCAAATCCTAGGGCTGGATGAAAGCCCAAATGCTGAAGAATTCGAGGCGTTTATAGATGGATACGGAATAAGTGGAGAAGACCTTTCTGGCATAAGGAATTATCTGTTATTACGGGCTTTTGATAACCTTAGGTGGGCTATTGATCAAAGGCCGGATCTGGTCAGACCCTATGCTGCTTTCGCGAAACAAGTAGTAGATATTACTATGGATTAGCAGATGCGATGGCATTATAACTCATTTAAACCAAGAGTGGAGAACGGGTAGGTTAACGGAACGAACAGAAGTTGCCCGCTAGAGGGGCAATATATGCCAATTCGCTTTAAAAAGTTAAATCAGCTATTCATTATAGTAGCATTATTTATCTTCTTCGCAGGGTGTTCAGAAAAGTCATTTATGCAAGAGAACACAGCGAAAGATGAAGTCTTAAAAATAACAAAGTCACAGCAGTTGCAAGAACTTTCCTTTGAAGATGGGATAAGTCGAGCAATTATCATTTTCGAAGACGATGCTGCTGACTTTCTTATTTATGCGAAGGGGTTAGATTCCAATGTAAAATATAGAATTTCTTTAATAGGAGATAATGGAGCCTCCCTTGGAGTGATGTTTGGTCCAATTGAGAATGTTAAATTAAGGGTGGGATCTCTGGAAGATGAGGTAATGTTTAAGCCGAATTCAGAAGGTGAATTATTCGTGTCAATGCGTAACCCAATTCGAATTTTAACAGCAGCTAAAAAAGAATTGTATTTTAAGATTGAGTCTGAAAATAAAAAAGTAAATATGAAAACCTCTTCATTTCTAGCTAATAAATAAGAGTTAGTGAACAGATTCCTAATCATCAACAGCGCATTACGCTAACGGGTACGATAGCACAATAAAGATTTTGAAGGCAGCCGATTACTTGGAATCGGCTGCCTTTTCTAAACGGGCAGTAAAGTGTGGCATTATCCAGAGGGTAACTTCGATTAAAATCAAATTATCCATTGTATCTTTCCTGGGTAACAGATTATGCTAATAGATAAAAATGCGTGGAAAATGAGGGGTGGGTATGCCATATTATTCACTCTAGTCTGATACATGATGTATAACAAATACAGACAAGAGGAGAATCAACATGCAATCCGAATTATCTATGATGCGATTAGAAACAGAGCGTCTAATCATTCGCCCTTACATCGAAAGTGATTTGATGGAAGCGTTTGAGCTGATGCAAAACCCAGAGTTGTTCACTTATATGCATATGGGAGTTTTATCGTTCGAAGAATATAAAGGACTATTCAAGTGGCTGATCGACAGTTACAATACGTCCTTTAACATGCCATTTAAATACTCCTTTGCGATTCGAACCAAAGCAACAGACGCTTTCATCGGCTGGTGTGGTGTGGGCGTACTTGATTTAAGTGCTCCTGATAAAGAACTGTATTATTTGATTGGCCGAGACTATTGGGGGAATGGTTATGCAACTGAAGCAGCCTCCGCGTTGACAGCCTATGCCTTTAATGTTATTGGATTAGACAAATTGTTCGCTAAGGCCAATTCACAGAACACTGCATCAATAGGAGTCTTTAGGAAACTAGGCTTTGTATTTGAACGCGAACTTATGGGTTTGACAGGTGATTACGAGGAATGTAACGGTGAGTTATTGCATGTTCTCACAAAGGAACGATTTCGCAAACAGGCAGAAATATGATTGGAGTAATGTCCATCCTGTAAGGGACGGATTTTTTATAAACTTGCATTGAGAACGGATCATTCCACTACATAAGACGGCTCAATGAAATCATTTGAAGGCAGCCTGGTGAATAAGTCGTTATGTGAAAAGCATGCAACGATAAAATCTAATTATGAGGAAGAACATTTATGAAGGCTAATAAACCCCTAAAGAGAAAATCCTTCGGTTTTATCGTACAAACTGATCAGATGGGAAGAAAAAAATTATTAGTTTACTCGAATGAGCCAGGTGTACAGTTTAGGTTACCTGGTGGAAATATTGAGCCTGGAGAAACGGCTGAAGAGGCTTTATATAGAGAGATGTTGGAAGAGTCTGGGCTGACTTATTTACTGATGACGAAGAAACTTGGAGTTCAATATTATTACAAAGCATTTATAGATTCAAATGTGGAACGACATGATTTTCTTGTAGTACCAGATAGAAAACCTCCAGAAAAGTGGGAATATATTGGCACAGGAGATGGAGGGGATCAAGGGAGCAAATTTAAATACCAGTGGATTACTAAAGATGAAATTCATTTAGTAGATGAAGAATTTAGAAGAGATATTATAAAGAGCTACTTAGAAGAGCTATTCAGCTAACTCGAAAGAAGCATGCCTAGCACATAAGGGGCGACAGCAATTTCTCAGAGCGTTTCATAACATGTGGAGGGAGTATCCTGGGTCAATGGACCCTATGGGATAATCCCTCCGTTAGGGACTACGCTCTTGCTCCGCCGTCCACCGGCAGAACGACGCCTGTCACGTAAGAAGCGCGATCGCTCAATAACCAGGCAGCCGCTTGCGCGATCTCATGAGGATCGGCAGGACGCCTAAGAGGCGTCACAGAGTTGCTTTTTTCGATTATATCTGGAACTTGTGCAACTAACCCCTCGATCATCTCGGTCATGGTGGTGCCAGGTGCAATAGCGTTTACGCGGATACCCGAAGGCCCGTATTCAATGGCAGCCGTCTCGGTCAGACTATTAACAGCCCGTTTGGCGGCTCCGTAGACAGACAACCCCGGATTACCTCTGAAACTGCCGACGCTGCTGTTATTGACAATGGCACCGGTACCTGCAGTATCGATCATTGCCTTGATTTCCGCTTTCATTGCCACCCAGATTCCTTTGTAATTTACAGCTTGAAGAAGGTCGAAATCCTCTTCTGTGACCTCTGTTAAGGGCGAAAGGGGAGCCCCAATTCCAGCATTATTGAATGCTATATCCAGGCGACCGTGACGCTCAACGGTCGTTTGAATCGCCCGTTCGATGCTGGCGGAATCGGCTAGATCGGCTACAATGTAATCGGCTTTACCGCCTTTCGCGATAATTTCCTCAACTTCAGAGCGTAGAGCTGCTTCTGTTCTTGCGACGAGAGTAACCGCCGCTCCTTCTTCGGCGAAGAGTTTGGCTGCCGCTGCTCCGATGCCGCGGCTGGCTCCTGTAACCAGAGCTACTTTATCAATAAGCATTCCCTGAGAATTGTAATTTTTGTGCTGTGTTATTGATTGCATGGCCTGTCTCCTTTAAAGTCGGTAATGGTTTGAAACGTTTCAAACTGAGTTGAAGCGATTTCTATGATTGAGTATAATTTTCTAATACACTTTTAACGAGAGGTTGCTTAATCATAGGTTTCCGAGTAATAGGTTAGGAGGGATTGAGATGAACGATCGCGAGCGCCGTTCGGCTCTTGGTGATTTTTTGCGTAAACAGAGGTCAAGCCTTTCTCCAGAGGATGTGGGTTTGCCGACTGGGTCGCGCCGCCGGACAGCCGGATTGCGCAGGGAAGAGGTCGCACAGCTGTCGAATATCGGCACATCCTGGTATATGTGGCTGGAGCAGGGACGTGATGTCCGTCCGTCAGTACAAGTGTTGGAAAGTCTAGCTGCGGCACTAAAGCTTAATCCCAATGAACGACGCCATCTTTTTTTTCTTGCAGGAGAATCACTTCCTCCTTACTTGTCTCCTCATAAAGAAAGTATCGGGTCAGCATTTCAAAGGATGCTGGATGACCTTACTCCGAATCCTGTATATATTCTGGGAAGACGCTGGGATTTTGTGGCCTGGAATGATGCTGCAAATGAGATTTTCTCCATTTCCTCGGCAGCACCGCCTCATGAATTCAATTTAATCTGGCGGTTTTTCACGGACCCGGTATGGAAGGGGCGCTTCAAAAATTTCGATCAAAAGGCTACGGGAATGATTGCGGAATTCCACACGGCATCAGCCCGCTACGTTGAAGATTCGTCGTTTGCCGAATTAATAGAAGATCTTAAACGAATAAGTCCTGAATTTGACCGGCTATGGCTGCAGCATGAAACGCCCGGCTCTCTTGAAGGATTTAAAGAAGTGGAGCATCCCTACATGGGGCACCTTGAGTTTGATCATATTACCCTGCAAATCCCCAATGATCCTGATATGAGAGTGATGATTTACATGCCTCTACCAGCAACAAGATCAAAGCTAGAAAAATATTTGGCAAAGGGATCACCTGCAAAAGAAAGTAAGGGATAACATCATTATCCTAAAAGGGGGGCTTTCGAAGTGGGAGTTTTATAAAGTCGGAGGACAAGAACGTAACACGCATAAGAAGTCGCGGGATCCGCGGCTTTTTTTGTTTTAACGATGCAAGTTCTTGCCCTCAGCTAGGGACATGAACTTGCATCGTAAGCCTGGACAAGAATGGTTAACCGATGAATTATCAATTACGAGGTTGGCGCTGAAAATGTTACTACAAATCAGTGCCTGCGGCCATAATCTCCCCTCTTATTCCTCGAAATCGGTACTCATCGTTGTTTCTTTCCAATTTTCAATGTCGTTAAGCATGTCACCCAATTTTGCGGTTGCTACCGCATATGCGTCTTTACCCAGCAATAAACGCAATGGCGGATTAGGGAGCTCGGCAACTTGAATGACCGCTTCCGCCAGCTTGGCCGGATTTCCCAGCTCCTGGCCGCTTGGCCTGTTGATCCTTGGTCCCACCGTTTCCATATACGCCGTTATCGCGGTTTGCGTGCGGTTTGCAGATCGTCCGGCCCAATCGGTTCGGAACGCCCCAGGCTCAATAAGCGTAACATGGATTCCGAGCGGCGCTACTTCCTTTGCAAGGCTTTCGGAAATGCCTTCGACCGCGAATTTCGTTGCATTATAATAGCCAACGGACGGGAATGCCGCCAGGCCTCCGACGGATGAAAAATTAATGATGTGGCCGGAGTTTTGACTTCTGAAATGAGGCAGGACCTCTTGAGTTACCGCCATCAATCCCCAGAAGTTGATCTCGAACATTCTCCGCGCTTCTTCTTCAACGCTTTCTTCAACCGTGCTGAAATAGCCGATGCCGGCATTGTTGACCAGGACATCTATTGTGCCGAATTTCTCCAAAGCCTTCTGCACGGTAGCCCGGACTTGAGCTTTGTCCGTCACGTCCAGTTGAAGTATCAAAACATGCTCCTGATGCTCTGCAGCCAAATCCTCGATTTGAGCCGGATTTCTAGCGGTGGCAACGACGTTATATCCTGTAGAAATGGCCTTTTTGGCGATTTCTCGGCCAAATCCGGTGGAACAGCCTGTAATGAACCAAGTCTTTTGTTGCGATTGATTTTGGGTCATTTCACTCCTACTTTCTTATCCGATTTGATCTCTTCGTGAGTCGCCATTACTTTTCTCATTTTATTGGATCAGCAGCTTGTTCGGGTAGCCTAATACTCGTTCGTTATTGCCTAATCCTACAAAGGTAGATAAAATATTGCGGAACACAAAAATGGTGTTGGATATGGTTTTAAATGTGAGAATATAGAGGTGAAAAAATGGAGATTCGTATATTGGATTTACAAGATGCTGAAATATATCGTGAGTTGAGGTTAAAGTCTCTGAAGGAAAATCCTGAGGCATTTTTGACTACGTAAGAAATTGAAAAAGATAAACCAATTGAGCAACTACGACGTAATCTCAATTATAACTTTAGCAAATATGAAATCGCTTTTTATGCGAATCGATGCATGGCTCAATTGTGAGCAACAGATTCGCAGATGGTGTGGTAATACCCCAAATAAGACATACGGCTAACAATAAATACAATAATAATGGCTAGACTGGGGCAAGTGCTCCAGTCTTTTTTTGTTGCACTCATGGGCATGTAACCCAAAAGCGCGATCCGGCTGCCTTTCAGGAAGAAGCAGTGACATTTTTGCAAAGTAAACAAGTACAAATTTAATGAAAATAGTTTAAGATAGGGGTGAAAAAATATTTTGCAATTGAATTATATTTATGAAATTTTATTAGGAGGGTTGTCATGGTGAACCGTTTCTGGCAAACGTATCGCACTGTGCTGTTTTGTCGGTTATTCGCCAACTACTTCGCACTGATTCTTACCCCAGTCATCGTAGCCGCCGTACTGACCAATTTTTTTGTCGTCCGGTTGATTGAGCATGATGCGGAAAGGTTGAACAATACCATCATGCAGCATTTCTCGGAGCAAACCGATGACACATTCGTCACTCTCGAACGTGATATGGTGAACATGCTGTCAACTGCAAGCCTCAAGAACTTTCCCGGAACGTCCGGTGATCCGGCCGACCTCACTCAGCGCTATGAATGGATTCACTCGCTCATGCAACAAATGAATAAACTGGATTCGGAAGATCTGGTGTACAAATCGTTCTTGTACTTTGCGAGCGAAGATCTTGTCATCGACGGCAATACATACAACAACAAAGACGAGTATTTCCGGGAACAGTATCTGATTAAAGATACGGATATGCCATCCTACTTTGCCAATTTTGCTGGCAAGAAATCGATGGTTTTTACAAAACCGCATACCGTATTTGAAAGGCCGCCATTTACTCGGGACATCGTCTCAGCCCATTCGAACACCGCCATGCTGATGAGCTATCCTTTCAACAATAGCAATCCAGAAGTCTATTTGGTCGTGAATCTTGATCTAGATAAGCTTCGCGAGCGATTGGGCATTCAGGAGAAGTGGGTAACGGATACGATGCTGGTCAACTCGTCCGGCTCCGTCCTGATCTCTAACGGATCGTCCGAGCTACAGCCTGATTCATTTGCAGCGATGATCCGTATGAATCCGGAACAGACTTTATTTTTAAACGAGAATAGGAAAGCGCTATCATTTACCAAATCCCGGTTCAACGATACTTGGTATTACGTAAGCATGATCGATCTGCCCACCCTAATGAAGCCGGCAAGCACGATCCGCACGATGACGTTCGTACTGCTTGGCATGTTTATCATCGTAGGCGGCTTGGTTTCTTATTATTTGAGCCGGAGGTTGTACAACCCGATTCGCGAAATTAAAACGGGGCTGGAATCGCAGCATCCGCATGTGGACGACGCACCCGGCTCCCACAGCGGCAACGAGTTCGATACAATAAAACGGTTTTCGCATTTGCTAATCTCTAAGAACAAAGAGCTGACACAGACCGTAAACGGCATGTTCCCGATCGTTCAGGAGCAATTTATTGTTCGAGTGTTGTTTGGTGAATACCGCGACAGCTTGTCCATCGAATATTACGCGAAAGAAATTGCCTTCCCGTACAAGCCGGTATCAGCCGCAACCGTCCTCTGCATTGATATCCAATACTATTCGCCACTCGCAGAACAGCTGTCTGAAACGTCCAAATCATTTATGCTGGCCGAGTTGAAGGAGAAAATTCGCAAGCTGTCCCCGGCAATGATTTGGGTATGTCAAACACGTTCCGAACAATTGTCCTGTGTGTTGCATCACGAGGAGAATCGGCTTTGCGACCCCAAGGAAACGGCGAATGTTATAAAGCTTCTCCTGGAGCATCCTTATTACAAAGCTTCCATTGGAATTGGGGAAACAGTCCATTCCGTCGCCGCCCTCCATGAGTCTTACAACCATGCGCTTTCGCTGCTTCATTATAAGAGCTTGCACCCTGGTGCCGAGATTTGCAGCGAACAAAGGGTGTGGAAGGAGCGATCGTCGGGAGACAGTTTCTTGTCTTCTCAAGAAGTGAACCGGATCTTCAATAGGTACAAAGCTGGCGATTGCACAAGCTTGCTTCAGTCCGTGTTCGACTTGCTGGACGCAGGAATGCGAAGTAATGCGAACGCAGATCAGATGAAGAACTTGGGCACCGATGTGCTGAATACTTGGGCCAGGGCCATCGAAAGTGAGCAAAACGATTTTGACATCTCGGTCTATTCCGAGTTGTTTGCCTCCATCAACCGCTGTGTAACCTGGGAAGAAATGAGGCAAACATTTCGGGAAATTCACGGCGTACTGTTCCGGACGACCGAAGCGCCAGATCGGAAACAACAGTTTGCCGAAATTTTGGACTATATTCGAACCCATTATAACGAAGAACTCTCCATTGAGCATTTCGCGGAGCAAATGAACATGTCCGCCGGGCATTTCAGCCGCATGTTCAAGGAAGAGGTGGGTGAGAAGTATGTGGAATACATCGCCAAGTACAGGATTTCCAAAGCGAAGCAATTTTTGCTCGAAACAGATATGAAGATCGACGATATTGCCGGACAAATTGGCTATTGGGGAAGGAATTCATTCATCCGTAATTTTCGCCGTTACGAAGGAATTACCCCGGCTAAATATCGCACGATCCATCAATCATGAGTCTTCTTTTTTTCGAAGTCTCATTTTTTTCACCTGCTTATCATGCGAGTGGCGTTGTCATGCGGTTTGTAAAAATGGAGACATCCCGAAAACATGGTGCTTTACCCGCGGCGTGCCACCACCTATAGTCAGAGCAAAGATTCGGTTGGCGTTCAAACGCCTGCCAAAGGAGGTGAAACCGTTGTCATTGGATCGAAGCGACGCCGCGAACGCACAAATACCAGCCCGATATCAAAGTGGAAAGGGCACTTCTCTCCGATTCAAGCTGAAGAAATACAAAACGTTATATTTGCTGATGCTGCCCGGCATTCTGTATTACATCCTCTTCAAGTACGCGCCGATGTACGGGGTGATCATCGCGTTTCAGAATTTCTCGATCGGCCGTGGTATCATGGGCAGCAAGTTTGTCGGCCTGCAGCATTTTATTGATTTTTTCCTCAACACGCCGGATGCCTGGAAGCTGGTCCGGAATACGGTCATGCTCAATGTATACGACCTGATATTTCGTTTTCCGGCACCAATCATCCTTGCCTTGCTGTTCCATGAAATCCGAAGCCGGAAGTTCAAATGGTTCGTGCAGAGCGTCAGCTACATGCCTCACTTTTTATCAACCGTCGTGATCGCCGGCATTATGGTTACCTTTTTGTCGCAGCAGACCGGAATCGTCAATCATATACTCGACTGGCTCGGCTTCGGGCGAATTATGTTTCTCGGCGAGCCAGGTTGGTTCCGTACGATCTACGTAGGCTCGGAAATTTGGCAGACGATCGGCTGGGGCACCATCTTGTATTTGGCGGCTATTGCCGGCGTCGATCCGACCTTGTATGAGGCTGCTAAAATCGATGGCGCCAATCGCTTTCAACAAATGCGTCATGTGACCTTTATCGGTATGATTCCTGTTATGATCGTCCTGTTTGTCCTGACGCTTAGCCACTTTATGGAAACCGGCTTCCAAAAAATTATTTTGCTGTACAATCCGATGACCTATGAAACCGCGGATGTCCTCAACACATACATTTATCGCCGCGGCATCCTATCCGCCGACTTCAGCTTCGCTACGGCTGTCGGTTTGTTCCAGTCGGTGATCGGATTCGTGCTAGTCGTCTCAGCGAACCGTGTCGTCAAGAAATTTTCGGACACAAGTCTCTGGTGAAGGAGGCCGAGAAATGAAAATCAAGGAAAGCTTCGGCTCGAAGTTATTTGACGCTGTAAATATCTTCCTCATGTCCATTCTCATTATCGTCATGGTCTATCCACTCGTATATGTGTTTTCCGCTTCCATCAGTGATAACGCCATGGTCATGAGCGGGCGGGTCGTTCTCTGGCCCAAAGCGATCAACTTCATTGCTTATCAACGGCTCCTCGGCAATCCGGATCTATGGATCAGCTATTGGAACACGATTCGCTATACCGCCGTTCAAACTTTCTTATCGCTCGCCGTTACATCTGCCATGGCTTATCCGCTTGCCAAAAAAGGGCTCCCTGGCCGTCCGCTGATCCTGTTCCTGGCGGCCTTCACGCTGATGTTCGGAGGAGGGATGATCCCGACCTTCCTTGTTGTACAGAAACTGGGACTGCTTGATACGATGTGGGCGATCGTACTGCCGTCGCTAGTCAGCACTTGGTATCTGTTCATCATGCGCACCTTTTTCGAGGGATTGCCGGAAGAGCTTGAAGATGCCGCCACCATTGATGGCTGTGGCACGATGCAGGTGTTCCTAAAGATTGTACTTCCGCTCTCGCTTCCGGTACTCGTCTCCATCGGACTGTTCACGGCCGTCAATCAATGGAACTCGTTCTTCGATGCGCTGATCTATTTGAATGATCGGAGCATGTACCCCTTGCAAATCATGCTGCGCAACATTATTATCGCCGGCTCGAATGTGCAGGGCGAAGGCAACACGGACTATATAGAGACGCTGAAATACGCCATGATCACAATCGCTACAGTGCCGATTTTATGCGTGTATCCGTTCATTCAAAAATATTTCGTACAAGGCACCATGATCGGCGGAATCAAAGGGTAGATGCAGATTCCACCGGAACTTATTCCTATATATCCGATGTCAATATAAGGAGGGTATAAACAAGTGAGTAAAAGAATGATGGCCATCATCCTTTCTGCCGTTATGCTGAGCGTTCTTACCGCAGGCTGCAGTGGAAAAGGCGGGAAGCAAGAAGGGGCAAATGGAGGAGGGACAGACTCGCAAAAGCCAATTTCGTTCTCTTGGCTAGTTTACGATCGCCCGGAAGGAAAGGTAAAGAATGATTGGGAGATTTTCAAGGAAATCGAAGCGAAAACGGGCGTCAAAGTGGATTGGCAGGTCGTCAGCCAAGAAGGCCTGACGGAGAAGCGGCAGATTATGATCGCTACCAACACGGTCACTGATTTTAGTCAGCCGACAAATCAAGAGGCTAGGGAGAACGGGCCGGAGAACGTGTTCCTGAATTTGAACGATTATTTGGATATCGCGCCCAATCTCAAAAAGTTCTATGAAACCTATCCCGAAGCGAAAGCGGTGGCAACTGGAGCGGATGGCGGCATCTACGACGTTCCTGTACTCGAAGGTGACCCTGCTGGGAAAGGCTTCAATTATATTTGGATGGCGCGCAAAGATTTGATGGATAAATACAACTTGAAAGCCCCGACAAATATTAATGAATTTTATCAATTCCTGAAAGACTTGAAGGCTAAAGAGCCGGACAGCTACCCGCTCAGCTTCAATACTCCGGTCACGGCGGATACCGGAATGTATACCGTATTCGGAAAGATTTTCACAGGTATTACAGGCTTTTACAATCAAAGTCCGACGGAAGATAAGTACGAGTTCGCGCCGTACAATAGCGGATATAAAGATGCACTTGTATTTATGAATAAGCTGTATACGGAACAGCTGCTCGACCCCGAATTTTATTTGTTGACTCCGGATCAGTGGGAAGAACGGTTCTTAAAAGGGAAGTCGTCCGTAACCTACTACTGGAAGGCGGAAGTGAACCCGACGATCGACAAAGCGAAGCAAGCCGGCACGCCGGATTACGATCTGGATGCGCTTCCCGAGTTTGCCGCAGACGGCGTAAAGAACTACCAGTTTTCCCGTCCGGTCGTAGGATCGGTGGGGCGGGCCATTTCGGCGAAAGTCAAAGATAAGGAAAGAGCCGTCAAATTTCTTGATTATCTAGTGAGTGAAGAGGGCACCAATTATTTGTCGCTCGGTATTGAAGGCAAATCGTATACCCTTGAGGACGGGAAGCCGGTCTACATGAAAGAGTTCGGAGCTAGCCCCTATGTGCCGCTGCGCCGCGATTTCGGCGTATGGTACGACAACATTTCGCTGAACAACGCATTGGCACGTCAAACGTGGGAGAGAGGTCTCGACGACAAAAGCAAAGCGATCAACAGCAGCTACGAAAAGTTCATCATTCCCGCGCCTAAGGCGCTCGTGAAGACGACGGAAGAGCTCGATCTGGAAAAATCAAAGCTGACCCCGCTCACCAAGTTTCTGGAGCAGAAAATTACCGAATTCGTCACAGGCAAGACACCGATTACCGACGCGAACTACCAGCAGTTCTTGGATCAATTGAAGAAACTCGGCTCCGATGAACTGTTGGATATGTACAATACCGCATATCAGCGCACGTATGGTTCTAAGTAAGCGGTAAGATTCAAGTCAAAGGAGGGCATGAAATGCGATCCGCATCGTTTATCGTTGATGCTGACATCCACAATGCGATCGACAAACTGCAGGACTTGCTGCCTTATTTACCGAAAGTATGGCACCAACAATGGCTCGAAAGTGGTATCGGTGTGCACGGGCAGTATTATTCGCCCGTAGGTGTATTGCGTCAGGATGCAAAGCCCGACAATGGCGCCACGCCCGGAAGCGATCCGCAGTTTGTCCTGCAGCATTATATGGAACCGTTCGGAATCGATTACGGCATCCTAACGGGTGGGGGAGAACAGGGCCTTTCTCTTCACGCCGATCCGGACTATGCGAATGCCGTCGCTGCCGCCTTCAACGATTGGCTGGCGGATCATTGGCTTAGCGTCAGCCCAAAATTCAAAGGCTCCATTCAGATTAACCATTCCGATCCGGCCGAAGCCGTCAAAGAGATCGACAGGATGGGGCCGCATCCGGGCATGGTGCAGGTCGTTATGGGAAGCGGAGCGCGTATGCCGTACGGCAACCGCTTTTACCATCCGATCTATGAAGCAGCAGAACGGAATGGACTGCCGGTCGCCATTCATCCGGGCACGGAAGGGAAGGGGATATCCGGCGCCCCGACACCGGCCGGGTACCCGACCCGGTATATGGAATGGCACAATATTCTACCTGCGAATTTTATGACTCATATCAATAGCCTGGTATGCGAAGGGGTGTTCGAAAAATATCCGAAGCTTAAATTTGTAGCGATCGAAGGCGGTATAGCCTGGCTGCCCCATTTGATGTGGCGCATGGACAAAAACTATAAAGCGCTGCGCGATACCACGCCATGGCTCAAGCGTCTACCATCGGAGTATATTGTGGAACATGTGCGGGTAACAACGCAACCGATCGAAGAACCGAAGCAGCCGGAACATCTGCTGCAAATCTTTCAGATGATGCATGCTGAACAGATCGCCATGTTCTCATCCGACTACCCGCATTGGGACTTCGACAATCCAAAAGTCGTGCTGAGAAACCTTCCTCAGAAGTTGAAAGAGCGTATTCTAGGGGATAACGCGGCAGAGCTGTACGGCTTCCCGATTCCGGAGAGGTCTAAGGAGGCGGGTCCTGCATGAGAGTGAAAGTGGCGGAGCCAGATGCGATCAGCGACGGCGGCAAACTTATCGTAAAAGTGAAAGAGATGGAAATCGGCCTGTTTCGGATCGAAGGTAAATACTATGCGTGGCGTAACGTTTGCCCGCATGCGGCGGCGCCGGTATGCGCGGGGGCGATTCGAGGGACCCGGCTTCCTTCCGATGTTTACGATTATTGTTACGGATTGGAAGATCGAGTGCTGCGATGCCCATGGCACGGCTGGGAATTCGACCTGAAGAGCGGTCATCACCTGGCTCCAGGCAGCGACGCGAAGCTGCGTGGTTATCCGGTGGAAACCGACGATACCGGGGTATATGTTGTGTTACGTAAGAGGAATTGAAGCTTGGTTTGCGGCTAAGGATATGATTCCTTAGCCGTTTTTTTCGAGAACAAACATGCTTAACAGCCGCGTCTGGCAACGACGTTATATCCTGTAGAAATGGCCCTTTTGGCGATTCCTCGGCCAAATCCGGTGGAACAACCTGTAATGAACCAGGTCTTTGGTTGCGATTGATTTCGGTCATTTCATTCCTACCTTCTTATCCGATTTGAACAGATAAGTATCTAAGAATTTTTAGTGCCCTTATTAATTTAGCTAACGCTCCGTTAAAGGGCAGTTGATGTCAACCCTTCTATAGAGGTATCTAGTTAATAGGCTCTCCTTCAAAAAATGAGATATATAAAGATAAACAAAGATCTTATTTTCTGAAAATCCCATAATCGGCCATCTAGAGCGAAGATACGTTTCTATTCAGAAAGTGAACGTGTGTTTTTAAGGTTTGTCAATTAATCAATAGTATCATAACATAGCTTCGCGGGGACTAATTATTGGGAAAAGGGAAGGTCATAACTATGAATTTACCAGGAAATCGGCATATGTTTACCATTTATGATTGGTTTGGCTATGAATTACCGGTTAAAGATCGTTATAAGTTAATAAAAGAAGCCGGATTTGACGGTGTTTTAATGTGGTGGAGTGATGGTTTTGGCCGGGGCGATTATCGCAACGGACCACAAATTGCGCGGGACGCGGGTCTGTTTATAGAAAATATTCACACACCAATCCAGTACGAAAACAACCTCTGGCTAGACAATCTGGACGGTGAAGCCTTAACCGATATCTATTTGCAATGTGTAGCGGATTGCGCCGAAATTGAAATTCCGACAATGGTGGTGCACCTTCCCAACGAAAACCATCCATATAACGTGTTAGGACTGGATAGAGTCATGAGAATTGCAGAAAAAGCTGAACAGCTTGGTGTCAATGTTGCGATGGAGAATTTATGGAACTTTACTAATTTGTCATATGTGCTGCAGCAAGTCGATTCTCTGCGAATCGGATTCTGTTATGACAGCGGACATCACTACCGACACTATCCAAGCGATGATTTATTAACCATGTACGGTTCCCGACTGATGGCGCTACATTTACATGATAATAACGGAAGTTATGCTCAACATGGGTTACCTTTTGACGGCACGATTGATTGGTCTACAACCATGAAAAAAATAGCTGAAACGAATTATTCAGGCGCGACTGCAATAGAGGCCATGACTTGGGATTATGAGAATTTATCGGCTGAAGAGTTTTTACATAAAGCGTTTGAACGAGCAAAAAGGCTGGAAGCATTACGCTAACCGGAAACGATAACTCAATAAAGAATTTGGAAGGCAGCCGCATACTTGGGATCGGCTGTCTTTTCTCCATTAACGAGCAGGTATATCTAAGGACGAATCGAAGCAATAGATGATCTCCAAACAAATTCTCCAAACAAATGGAAAGAGGGAAAAATATGAGAGCATTTATTATTACAGGTACGTCTCGTGGTTTGGGTTATGAGATCTGTAAACAGCTTATTAACCGTAATCATCTTATCTTCGCAGTTGCAAGGAACCATAATGACTCTCTGAACGAATTTGCAGCTCAACACGATTGTAAATTACATTTTGTGAAATATGATCTGCAAAACACAGATGGCATATCAGAATTAATTAGAGGAATAATGGAACGAGTTCATGACGAAATAGAGTCGATTACATTGATTAATAACGCAGCTCAAGTAACACCTTTAGGGAATATAGACGATTGTAGGCCTGAAGATGCAGTAAAAAGTATACAAACAAACTTGTTAGCGCCGATCTTGTTAACCCAGTCTTTAATAAACCAAACGGATGAGAGGAATGTCCATCGAATCATTGTAAATATATCCTCTGGTTCCGCTAAAGATGCGGCGGCCAGCATGAGCTTGTACTGTGCTTCAAAGGCTGCTTTGAATATGTTCACGTCCTGCATACAATTGGAGGATCATAAATCGTTAACCATAAACAAAGTAGATCCGGGTATGGTTGATACCTCTATGCAGGAGGTGGCACGGAACCAAGAAGGACTAGCAGTTGCGAATTTTTTTAAGGAAGCCAAAGAAACAGGTGCTTTGAAATCTGCGGAAGATGCTGCGAAAAAAATTGTTAGAAGGGTTTTAGCTTCACAATCTTAAAACAAATATTGATGATACATAAGCTAAGGACAGTTAGCAGCAATGGGGGATGAAAATGGCTAAAGAAGTAAGCATTTAAGCTAACGGGCAGTTTTGAGCAACATGACTGTCTGAAAAAAATTCTGATTCTCCCTTGAACCTTACGTTACGTAATGATTTATAGTGAACCTAACAGCAGAACAAACACAGGACAAGTGCCAAAAATAGAACAAGATAAATTCGAAAACGGAGGAGAAACAGACATGAGGAAACTCGTATTGTTCATGCATGTGTCGCTAGACGGGTATGCGTCGGATTCGAACGGAGGACTAGATTGGATTCCGTATAACGAGGAATTCGAGAAGTACGCCGAGGAGGTCGTAGCCGAAGTCGGCTCTCCCGTATACGGACGCACGACGTATCGGATGATGGAGAGCTACTGGCCCACGGTGCTGGATAATCCGAATGCGTCGAGGCACGATATGGAGCATGCCAAATGGGTGCAGGATGTTAAGAAGATCGTCATCTCCGGCACGATGGATAAGGCGGAATGGAACAATACGATCCTGATCAAGGACAATATCGCGGAGGAAATTAAGGCGCTCAAGGAGGAGCCTGGCAAAAATCTCGTTATCTTCGGCAGCCCGGGGGCTGCGAAGACGCTGCTTGAGCTCGGCCTGATCGACGAATTTCTACTGACGATTTGTCCGGTTGTCCTAGGCGGTGGAAATTCGGTTTTCGACGGCGGCGTCGAGAAAATCAGGCTCAAGCTGCTGTCCAGCCGAACGTTCAAGTCGGGTATTATCGCGACCCGCTATGAGTTGGAGAAATAGTCGTGCCGTACAAGGTGTTCCGCTCTAACGGGGAACGATTGCTTAAAATACAAGTCGGCAGCCGGCCAAGAAGCATGGCTGCTGTCTTTATTTAGCTATAGAGCAGTTTACATATATCGTTAAAACAATAAAAGCCCTAAGCGTACAACCTTTCTTATGGACATTCGTATATAGCACTGCTATAATGGGCGTATGAACACATATGACAAAATATTGGCAGCTGCTCTTAAGGTACTCGAAGAGGAGGGCGGAGCCCAATTTTCGACGCGAGCCGTAACGGCGATCGCACAGGTTACGGCTCCTACGCTCTACCATCATTTCGGCAGTGCCGATGGACTCCTGAGTGCAGCTATAGTGGAAGCGTTCAAACAGTTATTTGAAAGCAAGATTGCCGCTGTGGAGTCCGCCATTCCAGAGATGGCTCTTCGTCAAGGATGGGATGACTATGTCCGCTTCGCGGCAGCCCGTCCTCGGATTTATGCGGCGATGATGGGGCGGTTGCTCGAGGGAGCCCATATCGAGGCGGCAGATCAGTCGTACCAAGCATTGGTGCAAAATATTCAGAGAGTCGCCGACGAAGGCAAACTGGCAGTGTCAGTCCAGGCCGCGGCAGATCTGGTCTGGGCTTCTGCGAATACGGCCTCTTGGCTGTATGTGACGGCCCAGGTTCGTAAGACACCCCCACCCCAGCCCGACGTCGTTGATCTCATTCGGGAGAGCGTAATGCAGATCATTTTGATCCAAAAGCCGGAAGACGATTCAGAATGAGGAATTCGATGACAGAGCCTGGCGACCCCAGGCAAAGCCCTAATTTAGAGACGCATAAAAAAGATCGCCTATCCAACCTGGACCTCCAGGAGGATGGCGATCTTTTTTATGTTTGGAGGATGCGAGCATTCGTTCTCTTGGATTCCTGTTGTGTGACAGGTGAAATGTGGTACGCCGAGTGCATCACCAACGTCCGTCAAACGATGTTCGAACCGCAGGACAACACTTCTAGAAAATATATAGCACCGCTATAGACAGTTTTGTATAGCGGTGCTATAATACCCGTATAGCAGTGCTATAACGTGACAGTGATCCACATTTTATCAAACCTAGGAGGGTTACTATGCCATCTAAAACTCAAGAGCTGGTCGTCGTCACAGGTACGTCCAGCGGCATCGGCAGGGCTACTGCGGAGCAGCTCGCCGCTGAAGGATTTCATGTTTTGGCGGGGGTTCGTCGTCAGGAAGACGCCGACAAAATCAAACACAAAAATATCGAACCGGTGATCATCGATGTTACCCATATCGACACCCTGAAGGCGCTGGCCGAACGGGTGGAGCAAGATTCACTTGGTCGCCCTTTGCGGGCCGTGGTCAACAATGCCGGCATCGCGGTTAATGCTCCTCTCGAGATGGTTCCGCTGGATGAATTTCGCCGCCAGATTGAAGTCAGCGTGATCGGGCAGGTCGCGGTTATTCAGGCACTTACCCCGGCCTTGCTGAACAGCGGCGGGCGCGTGGTCAATATCGGTTCGCTTGGGGGCAAGGTTTCCATGCCTGGGTTCGGAATTTATTCGGCTGCAAAGTATGCTATGGAAGCGATCAATGACAGTCTCCGCAGGGAGATGTCCTCGTTTGGCCTCAAGGTCATCATGATCACGCCGGGAGGCGTCAGCACGGGCCTGTCGGAACAAGGGATTACGACAGCGGAGCGGCTGGCCAAGTTAATGACACCGGACCAGCACAGGCGCCATGATCGTCTTTTTGATGCCGTGAAGGCTCAGGCTGAAACATGGGCAACGGACGGTACCCGCCCCGAGAAAGTGGCAGCAGTGGTTTCACGAGCCATCCACGTAAGTAAGCCGCGCACCCGCTATACGGTCGGTCGCGATTCCGCGATGCTGACCCGACTGGTCCGTATTCTCCCAGACAAACTCCTCGATCGGATGCTCCGCAGCCAGATGAAATTGCAGTAACGGGAGAATGAATGATGTCACAAAAACAATTTGAACATGCCATTATTGTAGGTGGATCTTTAGGTGGTCTAATGATGGGGCTTGCGTTATCCCGTTCTGGTTATACAGTGACCATTCTTGAACGTGCAGATTCATCATTAAGAAATGGCGCTTTTATTCGTTTACACACAAAGCCTTATCGTAACAGTGAAATTGAACGTGAATTAAGACACTTGGCATCCAATGGTAGCAACCATGTTGAAGCTTGGTCAGCCATTCAAGAACGTTTGCGCAATGCGGTCGCTAAAGAACCTGGCATCACCCTTCAGCACCAAACACGAATTGTTAGTGTTGGGCAAAATGAATCATCTGCTTGGGCTACCAGTGAAGAGGAGCAGACGTTTAGAGGAGACTTTTTAATTGGCGCAGATGGATATCGCAGTATTGTTCGCCGTTATTTAAGCCCTGACAAACCATTTGCAGATTATGCTGGCTATCTGGCTTGGGTAGGGAAAGTGGATGAAAATTTGCTGCCCAAGAAAGACTGGAAAAAACGGCAGCTTTCGAGCGCTTATTTCAACGATAGTGCTGCCGGTAAATTGACAACTGCGGTGATGCCAGGGAAAGAGGGGGGAACCCATCCTGGCCAGCGATGGATAGGTTTTTGCTGGTTTGATCATTCGCATAATCCATTGCTGTCTGAATTAGGGGTGTTAAAGGACGGGGTTGCCCAGCATTCCTTATACGGTGAAGCTATTCCGGATTCGCTGCTGGAAGAACTATCACAAACCAGCCAAGCCCATTGGAGCAAAGAAGATGATGCCATTTTGCAAATCGCGATTAAGGACCGCAGCTTAATCGGGGCACCTGTTAATGAATACATCCCTAATATATTGTCAAAAGGAAGAATAGCCATGATTGGCGACGCAGCTCATACGATGTCACCAATGACGGGCGCAGGCTTTAATGACTCACTTGATGATACGGTTGCCATTATAGACTCTATTAAACAGTATCCGAATTCGATCATAAATGCTTTGAGTGAATACCAAATAGGCCGATTAGATGTAGTTCGTCAAGATGTTCTTGCGGGCCAAGGCTTTAATCGTTCTTTTGGACGTTTGTAACAGCATGAAACTAAGCCATTGATGCACTGGAATTTCAAACATAAACGGGGAATTTGCCCATTTGAGATAACGGTAAAACAAAAAATACGAAGTATTTATAAAATAGGAGGAATTAGCATGAACGATACAAAGAACCGTTACGTTACTGTACTCTGGGAGGCGAGAGCTAAAGCAGGGAGAGAAGCCGAGATGAAGGCATTCATGACTGCTGCTGTCACCCCGTCGCGCAACGACCTGGGTAACATTGACTACGAGGCTCACGAAGTAGAAGGCCAGCCTGGCACATTCATCATCTACGAGCGCTGGGAAAACCGGGATGCCCTTGATCGGCACCTGAACGCCCCCCGAATGAAGGAACTGGTACCCCAGCTCTTAGAGTTGATGGAGGGATCCATTGAGGAAGGGATTCGACTCCTGCAGCCGTTCCGCCCAGCGCAGTAAGAGCAACACCGAGGGGTTAAAGACTCTAGTGGAGGAGGCAAAACATTGGCAACAATCGATGATTTTACAGCACTAGATATTCGTGTCGGAACGATTAAGGAAGCGGAGTTTTTTGAAGAAGCAAAGGTCCCTGCGATAAAGCTTAAGATTGATTTTGGACCGGAGATCGGGATGAAATCCTCAAGTGCACAAATAACTAAGCGTTACAAGGTTGAGGAAATTGTAGGGAAGCAAATTATAGGGATCGTCAATTTTCCTCCTCGGCGCATTGCGGGATTCAAATCGGAGGTATTAGTGTTGGGAGGAGTCCCGGAAAAAGGAGATGTTATTCTTTTAAAGCCGGATACTGAAATGCCTAATGGTACGCCTATTGCGTAAAAATAAGGATCTACCTAAATTGTTTTCATCAAAGGAATAATACTTGGAAATAAAGGAATTTAAATTTTAAAAGCGTTAGCTTTCGGAGGTAAACATGGATCTTAAATTAGCCAACAAAGTAGCTGTCGTTACCGGAGCAAGTAAAGGAATTGGACTCGCTATCGTTCGAAAATTTGTCGAGGAAGGGGCAAGTGTCGTCGCGGTAAGTCGGACTTTAACGGAGGAATTGGCTGATCTTGTTGAAAAAAATTCAGTCAAACATCTACCTATTGATGTCAATATGGAACGCAATACAGCTGAACTTTCTAAAAAACTCGGTGGAGTGTTCGGCAGAGTCGACATTTTAATCAATAGTATCGGGGCGGTTGACAAGAGAAGAGGAGAAGGTTTTTTGGCTACGCCAAATGAGGAATGGGAACAACTTTATGATTTAAACCTGTTTAGCGTTGTTCGTTTTACTCAAGCAGCATTACCGCATATCCTAGAGAACAATGAGGGTGCCATTGTAAATATCTCTTCAGTAAATGCACGGATGCCCGAATTGTTATTGCCTATTTATGGCACCACCAAAGCGGCACTTAATAATTTGACGAAAATGCTGGCTGGTGAGTTTGGGCCTCGTCATATTAGAGTGAACTCGATCTCACCTGGACCGGTAGTAACCCCTTTGTGGAAAGACCCTGAAAACGGAATGGCCAAAACGATCGGTTCAGTTGCAGCGATGGATTCGGAAAAAGTTTTTGAAGAGCTACCTAAAATGGCTGGTATAACATTGGGAAAATTTGCAGAAGCCGAAGATATTGCGAACCTTACAGTGTTCCTTGCATCGGAGCGAGCTTCAATGATTACCGGAGCGGATTATGTTATTGATGGAAATATGATTAAAACGATTTAATCCGAAATTGACGAAAAAACAGGTACTTGTATTCAAGCCATATAGACAATTAGGAACGAACAAAATTTACTCTTTGTGGATCAACACAAAAAGGACAGGCTCGCCTGTCCTTTTTTAATTGTATGAGAGAAACGCGTCATAAATCTACGGTTCGATCAAAAGGTTACAGACCGACTCTCAAGGCGCCCTGCATTTTGACGAATATTTGCTTCAGGCACTCTATTTGACCGCGCCGCCTTTAAGCGGCACTAATTATTCCCCTATTACGGGTGCTATACCAGCAGCAACGACCACCAAAACTTCTCGCGCCATGTCTTCCGCCGATCGATATTCCGGATGTCTGCTCCACTCGAGGGCTGATCCAAATATGCCCCAGCTAGCAATCCGGGCAGCGGTCTCTACCGTCTCTCGTGAAACGGATGGTTCCGATTGTTCACTTAACCAGTTGAATAATAGGTCATACAGTTCCTTTTGCATCGCGACCTCAAATAACGGTTCATACTGACGATCAGCTAAAGTCATATACGGACGAGTACAGAAAAGAAAATCAAAAACGATTAAAATAAGCGTTCGCAGGCTCCCTATATCGGATAAAGCAGCATTAGGCAGCTCATCCTTCAGCTTCTCTAGAAATTTTTCCCGCATCCAGCTCTCAAGAAATGCGAATTTGTCTTCAAAATGCGCATAGAACGTGGAGCGGTTTACGGTCGCGTAAGCCGTAATATCTTGTACGGTAATAGAAGTGACATTCCTCTTCTGCTCAAGCAATTCCATAAAAGCTTGCATCAATAGTTGACGCGTCCGTTTCACACGGGGATCGTTTGTGTTAGTCAACATGCTATGCTCCACCCTCTCTAAAGGACAAATAAGTACGTGTGTTGGATAACCCACAAAAACGGTTTTTTACTGGTTGTATAAGCCAAACCGCTTAGATAAGATTAGCACAGACAGTGTTGTTTTTACTACACTGTTGGGTCAATCATAGGTTCAAAGTAAAGGACCTTTATCCAACATTTGACCGTTAGTATAGCACATAAACCAAGGGAGGACGATGGAGATGGAAAACAATACAGGAAGTAAATACGCAGGCAAGAATGTAGTGATCACAGGAGGCAGCAGCGGGATCGGCCTCGTAACAGCACAGCTGCTGGCGGATGAAGGAGCGCGTGTTCTGATCACTGGTCGTAACCAGGATAAGCTTGATACAGCTCGTGAAAAAATTGGAAGCAACGCGGTCGCAGTGCTGAGCGACGCCGCGTCTTTAACGGATATCGATAAATTGGCTGAACGGGTAAAGGCTGAGTTTGGAACGATCGATGCCCTGTTCATAAACGCCGGTATCACGCACTTTATTCCCTTCGAGTCGGTGACCGAGGAAGTGTACGACGAGTTATTTACAATCAACACCAAAGGCCCGTACTTCACCGTGCAGAGACTGACCCCGTTGCTAAACGCAGGAAGCAGCGTGGTGTTCACCACCTCGATCGCGAACGCAGTGGGTATCCCGATGCTTAATGCGTATGGGGCCACTAAAGCAGCGCTGCGCTCCATGACGCGCAGTCTGGCCCGTGAGCTGTTGCCGAAGCAGATTCGTGTCAACGCGGTCAGTCCCGGCCCCATCGACACCGGCATCATGGAGAAGTCGATGCCGAAGGAAGCTGCAGAACAGACCAAGGCACAGATGAGTCAGCAGATCCCCATGCTGCGTTTCGGTGACCCCATCGAGGTTGCCAAAGCAGCCGCATTCCTTGCGTTCGACGCGACTTACACAACCGGAGCCGAAATTCCCGTGGACGGAGGCGGCTCTCAGATCTAAGTTCGTGTCCAAGCTCGCAGCTGGATAAACATGTTGTACCTGATCAGAGCATGCCACTAGTTTTTGGATTGAACAGAGGAAGGAAGAAACCACATGACAACACCATGGACAGAAGACCACATGCCAGATCAGACCGGTCGAGTGGCCATTGTAACCGGATCAAACAGCGGGATTGGTTGGGAAGCAGCACGGGTGCTAGCCACCAAAGGGGCGACGGTCATTATGGCCTGCCGCAGTATCTCTAACGCCAACACGGCCGCTGACCAGATTAAAGCACTTAAGCCGTCGGGCAAGGTCGTAGTCATGAAGCTCGATTTGGGTGATCTGGAGTCCGTCCACGCTTTTGCGGCGGCCTTTCGCCAGCACTACGATCGGCTGGATCTCCTGATCAACAACGCCGGTGTGGCGAAGCCGCCTTACGGGAAGACAGCGCGGGGTTTCGAGCAGCAGTTTGGGATCAATCACCTTGGGCATTTTGCGCTGACCGGTTTGATGCTGGATATGCTCGATGCGACGCCGGGCGCACGCATTGTGACCGTAAGCAGTTTGTCGCATCGCTCGGGAGTGATTCGCTTTGATGATCTGAACTGGGAGCGGAATTACCATCCAGCGCGCGCCTATGCTCAGAGCAAGCTGGCGAATCTGCTGTTTACCTATGAGTTGCAGCGCCGGCTTGTTGCAGCAGGCCAATCAACACTGGCGGTAGCTTCGCATCCGGGCTGGTCCGCGACCAATGCGCTGCGGCATTCCAGCATGATGCGGAGCCTGAATCCGATTTTCGCGCAGTCCCCGAAAATGGGTGTTTTGCCGACCCTGTATGCAGCCACTGCGCCAGGCGTCCGAGGTGGAGATTACTACGGGCCAACGAGTCTCGAATTGCGCGGCTACCCCAAGAAGGTCGTTTCGAGTGCGAGCTCACATGACGAAGCCGTTGCGCGGCGGTTGTGGACGGTTTCCGAGGAGTTGACACAAGTGAAGTATACACTTATGTAAAAACACGATTTGCTATAACAAACGGGAGGGGATATCCAATTGGAGAATTTAGATACGTCAAGCAAAAATGTGAACAATCAGACGTCCAGCCCTGCTACTATGCGGGCGATCCGCCTCCACGACTACGGCGAACCGGCTGATGTCCTGCGCATGGAACAGGTCGAGATCCCTTCCCCAGGCCCGGGACGCATTCGTGTAACGGTGCGAGCTTGCGGACTGAATCCGGTTGACTGGGTCTTGTGCAAAGGGTTATATCCTGGTAAGCTGCCCCGCGGTATCGGGCTGGAAGTGTCCGGGATTGTGGAAGCGGTCGGTGAGGGGGTCACCGATGTCGTTATCGGTGACGCCGTCCTGGGCTCCGCCGACTTTGTCGGCGCCCCGAGTGCCGGCGCTGCGGATCGGGCGATCATGGACTATTGGATCCGCATCCCTGCAGGACTCGAGTTCGTGCAAGCAGCGGCGCTTCCAATGGCGGTCACAATTGCATACAACCACCTTAAAGCACTTGGTGTTAAGTCGGGCCACACCCTGCTGGTGCACGGAGCAGGCACAATGATGGGCTTCGCTGCCGTCCAGATCGCCCTCATGGACGGTGCTAACGTGATCGCTACCGCCGGTGACACTTACGCCGACCGGCTCCGTTCGTTGGGAGCGGCGGTGACCTCGTACGGTGACGGAATGGTCGAGCGGGTAACCGAGCTGGCCGGACAGCCGGTGGACCTGGTTCTGGACACTGCTCCGGTCAGCGGCATATTGCCCGACCTTATCCGGATCGCCGGTGGTGATCCCCGCCGTGTTCTAACCATCAGCGACTTCGGCGCAGCTGCCAAACTCGGCGTCCGCGCCAGTAGCGGAGAAGACCAGACCTTACGCTATGATGTTCTCGGCGAGTTCGCCCAGTATGCTGCAGAAGGCAAGTTCACCGTTCCGGTCGCCCAGACTTTCGCCCTTGATGACTGGCGTAGAGCACTCGACATTAGCCAGAGCGGACATGCCCGCGGCAAACTGATCCTCCTACCTGCCGGCGACTGATGTAGAGAAGATTGGGACAGAGGACATCCATTGAATGGCCTGAGCGGCATTTTCATTTCCGAATATAAGCGCGGAAAGCTCGTCCGCATGAAAGAACAGGATTAGGGCAGAGCTTATCCCCCATAACCATCCGATTTCCAGGCAAAAGTTCGAGCTTTCCATAAAATCCTTCCTGTCGTGATTTTGCCAGCTGGCGCACAGTTTAGGCGCAACCGTATAAGATAATGCGGCCGTAACGATAGTAGGCAGGTATACGATGATCGAGGCCAGCAGACGGAAGCCTTTCAACGCTTTCTGCTGTACTCCTGATACGGCCGCATGATTGCAAAGGGAACTTTTGAAGAAATCACGCGACCCAGCGACAAGCATCCGCGTGGTGCTGTGGCCAGGCTACAGCCTGAAGATCTGATCGGCTACGAGCTGAAAGGAGACACCGATCACTTCTCCGATCACTTCTCGATCGTCGTCGGGCAGGATGCCAACGGCTACCCTCTTGTGAACTCGCATACGGCGGACCGGTACCGTGTCCCATTCGATTTGGGCTGGGATCGTACGACGAAGTATATTTGATTCATATTAGGGGCTAGAGGGGCGGGAAGCTTACTGGCACCGAGGATTAGGCGAATGATATGGTGAATAATGAACCGGAAGGCCTTATTGGGGCTTTCCGGTTTTTTTGCGGCAAAATAAGCATGTGGGAAGTACCGCAGCCTTATTCAGGATTGTTGCTATAATTGAGAAAATAAGCAAATGGGCGGGGGGACAACTAATGGATCATAAAATTCCTTTGTTTATCGTAACAGGTGCAAGTGGGTCAGGGAAAACATATGTCGTTAAGGAGCTACGGAGAATGATGCCTGACTTTGATATTCTTAACCCTGATGATCTTGTTGAATTTCTTGGGCATGATTGGGAGAAAATTCGAAATATTTGGCTTCGGGTTGCACGAAATATCGCTCAAAGTGGACGCATGACTATCATATGCGGAACCATGATGCCTTGGGATATTGAAAAATGTGCGGACTATCCTTTTTTTAAGCATGTATATTACCTGAACCTACATTGTGATGAAGAGACTCGCGAGAAACGTCTACGTGAAAGGAATTGGTCAGAGGAAGAGATCCAAAACCACAAAAACTTTGCTAAACGATTACTTGAAATTGCTGATGAGGTCTATGACCCGCCTATGCCTACTATTGATACAACGGATACTGATGTAACCGAAGTTGCTTCTAGGATAAAAGGGTGGGTTCTCCCATACGCTTGAAGTAAGTAACGGACAGTTTAGTTATATCTGTTAAGTACCATTTTGTCCCATTTGGAAGTGGTATACAATTGGTTGTACTAGCCCAATCAAGGAGAGTGTAAACCTAATGATATACGGCAGTACAAAATGTGCAATTGAATATGCCCAACGTGGTGCCATTGATGAGTGGATTCAGTTATTTCTTAGAAATGACGGAGACAATGTTGCATTGGCAGACGGGTTATTGGAGGAGAAGAGATACTATATCGGTCCTGTCATAACGGATATATCGAAGTTTGGAATTGAAGAGGGAGCTCCATCATATCTGACTAAGGAGAATGATATAGCATGGTTTTTCCATGTCGTCGATAAAATGAAGGACGCATACGGTGATTGGGATTTTCCGCCGCTAATTGTCTTTTATTCCGCTGGCAAATATGAAATCGCTGATGGGCGTCACCGCAATGAAGCATTTCGACAAATGAAAATAAAACAAGTACCGGTTATTTTTTGGACCGATACTGAGGAAGACTTTCGTTATATGATCGAGCATAATTCATCTATGGGAATGAACCTTGGATGACTCGCTAACGGAGAACGATAGCTCTATAAGAAAGAAGAGACGGCAGCCGTGAAATGACTGCCGTCTTCTAACAAACGGGCAGGATAACGGAATCGAGTTGCAGCACGAAACTGAATATTTTTTTCTACAAGACAGATATGTTTTGGCTAGGATTGGCATCATTAAGGCATACACCGGTGAGGAACGCATAAGAGGTACGGGAAATGGAGGGATAACGTGCGGGAGAGCGTAGGAGATGTACATGAAAAGATGAGAGCCGAACAAAGCAATGAAGCGGACGATATGCTTGTCTGTCGCGCTAGGGAAGGCGATCAAGCAGCTTTTGGTGAACTGGTACGCCGTCACCGAGCCAAAGCCTACGGCTTTGCATATTCGATGTCGAAGGACACTTATTTAGCCGATGATATAGTCCAGGAAGCTTTGGTCGGTGCATTTATACATCTCAGCAGCTTAGTCGAGCCCTCACGTTTCGGGCCGTGGCTGCGACGTATTGTTCGGAACCAGACATACATGCGCCTGCGCCGTGGTGGTCCTTACGGCAAAGAACAGCCTCTTTCTAGTTATAAACCATCTACCAGTGAAAGCAACTGGGGAGACGCAGAAGCCGTGTTGCTTCACCTGACTCGGTCGGTCTCGGAAAGACAGGATCTAAGCCCAGAGGAGCGTCTTGTTCGTGAGGAAATGCTTCGCGGTCTATGGGATATGTTACATTGTCTCAGCCCACGAGAGCGGGGTGTGTTCGAGGCGCACTTTTACCGGCAGCTGAAACCGAAAGAAATCGCCGAATTGTTTGGAATGACCGTCACGAACGTAAACAACCATCTCTTCCGTTCTCGTACCAAACTTCAACGTGAGCACATCCGAGTCCATATTGCCGGATACGTGCAATTCCGTCAAGCTCTTGGAAAGCCCAACAAACGGATACTGGACGAATTCGGAAAGCGATTTTAAGGAAAAGGAGTTTTGTGTCTTGGCCAAAGAGAATTGGAAGACAGAACTGCAAGGGACGTGGACATCTGCGGGGCGGGCAGCGCATTGGGCAATAGTAAAGAAAAGAGAGTTAAGCCTCACCGAATTTATGGGATACTCGAGTCATGCGTTCCGCATTAACATCAATGGAGACAATGTCGATGTCGCCGGTCCAACCGGTTATGAATGGGAAGACATTTTGCCGAAGGGATTTTTGAATCTAGGATTCCGTTGTAAATGGTTGCGTACTCCAAATTTTACACCGCCAACACCAGAGATGCTTACCGAAGCACTTGAAATGATCCAAGACAGCATTGATCGGGGAATACCTGCTGTCGGATGGGATTTGCTTATACCGGAGTTCGGGATCATATACGGATATGATGACGGCGAGAGTGTACTTCATGTGAAGGATCCACGGGGGGATGGAAAGCTAACCTATGAAAAGCTTGGTCGAGGACAGGTTACCGAGATGTTTGTGCTCACCCTCACAGATTCGTTTGATATTAGCAAAGAATTGATGCTTTCCGGAGCGCTCGATATGATCATTGACCATGCCCGTAGGCGTCAGCACAAATACGAATTACCGAAATACGAAAACGGTCTTAAAGCTTACGACGCATGGATTCAAGCATTTACAAACCGGACTGTAGATGCCTTTGGTAACTCTTACAACACCTCGGTTGTCTATGATGCCCGTAAGCATGCTTACCGCTTCTTGCGCGGTCTAGCCATGGATTGGAACGGAGTATCCACTTTGGAAAAAGAAGTGCGGAAACGCGCGGAATGTGCGGCTGAACATTACGCGGATGTTGAACAATCGCTAGCGGCATTAAACGAAATGTTTCCTTTCCCGGACGGAGGAACTCCCAACGATCCCGTTCATGCCGAACGAGCCATTACTCAACTGAATGCGGCAAAAGCAGCCGAAGAGAAGGGCTTGTTGGAGCTTGAGGCTATGCGTGAACTGCTTTCGGCGAAACTAATGGGTTAACAATCAATCCGATCTAATAGACTTAATTAATCAGGTTCAACATTAAAGTTTGGTTACCTGCAATTAGCCTAACAGAGAACGATAACTCAATGAAAACATTTCAAAGGCAGCAGTTTTTTTGCTGCTAAAATGGTCATAGCCATTTCAAAAGGAGTAATGAAATCTGAAATGGTACAGCTTACATTGGGGGTTAGTTCCATGCTTATTTCTAAGATTAACCCAGCAGAATTAACTATAGATCAAATTACCAAAGTGGTGTTTGGTGATGGTAAGTACACCGATGACGGAACTGCGAAGGGAGATTGCATATTTGTTTTTGGTGGGTCGTATTTATCAAGAGCGGTAAAGGCGGCTGGATTGTTTAAGAATGGTCGAGCCCCTTATATTTTGTTTACTGGTGGAGATAAATTTGGACAAATAAATCCGCCAGAGGCAATTGTCCTGAAGGACGAGGCAAGAAGACTGGGCGTGCCTAATGAATCAATTTTAATAGAGACACAGTCTAATCATACGAAAGAAAATATACTGTGTTCACTCACCGTTCTTGATCGAGCAATCGGCTTAGAAAACATCAATCGTTTGTTGTTAGTTAGTTCGCCTGGGCACATGCGCAGATGCCTTCTGATGTTAAAAACATTTATGCCTCCATGGTATCAATATGTGTGGTGCCCTGATGATCGAGTTATAGGGCAGGCTAACAACTGGTGGCAGGATGAGCAGGAAGTTATTAGGGTCAGAGCTGAACTGCATAAAGTCATCAACGGTGTGAAAGGGAAATATTTCGTAGACGACGAAGTGGAGTTAGATCGTTGATTATTTTGAAGTCACCTAAACGAGCGAGAATTTCACTAACGTAAACGTTAATGTAACTAAATGAAGAAGCGGTTTGCCGGCGGCAGCTGCTTCTTTTATTTATTAAGCCAACGGCGATTAGATGAGCAATCCGCAAGAAACAATCCGAACTGAAATGCCCTAAAATGAGTTTAAGTAGACAACCCACCTGTGAACAAATTTGATTTGAAAGGAATGAAAAGCGAAATGGGAAATCTTGTTGTGCATATGTTCATGACCTTGGATGGCATAGTCCAATCTCCCGGGTCGCCCAATGAAGATCGTGAAGGCGGTTTCGGCTACGGCGGGTGGCAGGAACCGTTTCGGGATCCGGTGACAGGACAACTGATCGCGGCTGATTATGCGAGCCTCGACGCTATGTTGATCGGGCGTAAAACGTACGAAATCTTTGCGTCGTACTGGCCGCAAGCGCCTGACACCAACCCGTTCACCAAGCTGATGAACGAGAAACCGAAATATGTCGCATCCCGGACATTGACCAACGTCGATTGGAATAATACAAAACTGCTCGACGCGGATGTGACCACAAGTGTGCCTTTGTTGAAGGAGCGTTACAAGGAGGTGCATGTCGTCGGCAGCAGCGACCTGGTCCAGACATTGTTGCGTCACGAGCTGATTGACCGAATGAACATCTGGCAGTTTCCAGTAATACTCGGAGAGGGAAAACGATTCTTCGGCGATGGAACGATACCGACGAATCTGGAATTACTTGAATCCAGAGCGTTCTCCAAAGGCACGGTTCTATTGCGCTACGCGCTTGCGGGAAAACCGTCTTTTGGCAGCATGGCTTGAGATGATACACAAAGGAGTGAGGTTATGAAATTTCTGCTCACATCTGCAGGCATCAATAATAAAAGCATACAGGACGCGCTGGTTGACATGCTGGGCAAGCCGATCGCCGACTCCAATGCCCTGTGCATCCCCACCGCAATGTACGGACACCCTTGGGTGGGCCCAGGTGTGAAAGCCTGGCAGTTCATCAGCGGGAATTCCGAGAATCCCTTGGTCGACCTGGGCTGGAAGTCCGTCGGCGTGCTGGAGCTCACAGCGCTGCCAAGCATCGCCGAAGACCGCTGGGTGCCGCTGGTCCGGGAGACGGACGTACTTCTGGTTGCGGGCGGCGACGCCCTCTACCTTTGCCACTGGATGCGGCAATCCGGGCTGGCAGACCTCTTGCCGTCGCTGCACGCAGTTTATGTGGGAATGAGTGCGGGGAGCATGGTGATGGCCCCTAACATTGGGGAAGACTTCGTTGGCTGGACCCCACCCAACGGTGGTGATGAAACGCTGGGACTGGTTGATTTTTCCATGTTTCCGCACTTGGATCACGAGATGCTGCCGGGCAACACCATGGCTGCTGCTGAGAGATGGGCCGCCGGGATGCAAGGGCCAGCATACGCGATGGATGACCAGACAGCCATCAAAGTGATTGACGGAGCAGTCGAAGTTGTCTCCGAAGGGCATTGGAAGCTGTTTTCACCCTGATCCTTCATTAAATTAAATTTGTATTCGGTCAGGCCAGGACTGTGCACATTAGCAATCCATGAGAAACTGGACATGCTGTTGGATGATAAAATGCAGACATAAAGGTGGCTGCATATGGAACGTGTAATCTTGATGATGAATGTGCGAGAAAACCAGGGAGGAGAGTCAGTCGCATGGCAAAGATCGTTTTCGCATTGAACCAGTCTCTGGACGGATTCGTCGACCACGACCACCCGGCATTTCAGCCCGACCCCGTGCTATTCCGTCATTTCATTGACGACGTAAGCGGCCTGGCGGGCTGCTTGTACGGGCGCCGCATGTACGAGACCATGCGGTATTGGGACGGAGACCATTTTGAATGGGATGCGCCGGAACGGGAATACGCAGCGGCGTGGCAAAGCAAACCGAAGTGGGTGGTGTCGAGGACATTAAAAACCGTCGGCCCGAACGCTTCTCTGATCGAGGGCGACCTCGCAGCGGCCATACGTGGGCTGAAGGCTCAGCATGAAGGGGAGATTGAAGTTGCCGGGCCGGAGTTGGCCCACAGTCTAACGGAGCTCGGTCTCGTTGATGAGTATCGACTCTATCTCCATCCAGTCGTGCTGGGTCGCGGCAAGCCATTCTTCGCCGGTCCGCGTCCGCCGCTGCGCCTCGTGGCAAGCGATCGAATTGGCGAGAACGTGATCAGGTTGACCTACGTTCCAGTTTAGTTGTGAGGTTGGCCCAGCGGCCTAAAGGGCACGTTACTTTAATAGGGATTCTCCGGCTGTAGAGGCAGTCAGAGGATCCTTTATTCTTTAAAATTTGTTCAGTTATGCGAAATGACATAGTTATTTAAGGAATTGACGATTGACCTAACGAGAAACGATAGTTCAATCAGTAAGGAGCATTTCGCTACGGTGAAGTGCTCCTTACATTTTTTGTTCAACAACCTATAGGTTAGCAAAGATAGAGGGGTTCCAAAAGTCGGGATACCAATGACGGAAAAATTCCTTGGTTAGCGCGACAGGACCTTTAACTGGCTTGATATCGTTCCAAGGTGAAAAGCTTCGTGAATCAGAGTGAAGTTTAACAGCTCGCCTGGGGTGCTGAATTGGAACGGCCCCAAGGAAAACGGATTAGAAAGCTTCTCGCCCAGCATTTCAGGTACCAGATCAGATATGCGGGACAGCTGCGCTGTTAACATTTCGACCAGCTCTTCCTTCGATGGAGGATCAAACGTCCAGTCCGAGGGTTTTGTTCCTGTGTTAAACAGCGCTTCATACGAGTCCGGTATGGCCGATGGGGAGCCATAAATTAAAGGAGAATACTTATCCATCCAATAAATCATATGGCCGAGATTCCAACGGATTGTATTGTTGAAACCTGCCGCTTGAATGTCGAACAATTCCTCAGAGATAGCTGTTACCTGCTGCAGCACCAATTGACGTCCGGTTTTTGCCGTGTTGATAATCATTTCAGACACGTTGATTCCCTCCTTTATAATGAGAACGATTGATACGTTCCAAGTGTAGGTCTCACGGAGCTTACCATCAATGCAGTGGGCATTAGCGAAACGTTAAGTATGAGTTAACGATTATTCATTGACAGACAAATAAGATGGCATGACAATAATCATTGAACATTCATTCAGCCATGCAATGTGAGAGCGGGTGTTAGCCATGGAGTTAAAACAGCTACAGTATTTTATGGCGATTTGTGAGGAGCTTCACTTTACGAGAGCAGCCGAAAAGATGGGAGTCAGCCCACCCAACATCAGCCAGCAGATCAGGAGATTGGAAGAAGAGTTAGGGGTGCTATTATTCGATCGCGTGGGGAAAAAAATAGTACTAACTGAAGCCGGAGCGATTCTTCAAAAACATGCTGCTGCCATGTTCGGGCATCTACAACAAGCGACCGACGCTATTGTTGATTTGAAGCATATGCAAGGCGGATCGTTATCCATCGGCGTCTTACCCGGTGACGCGGAATTCATGTTTAAAGCCTTTATACTGAACTTCCATCAGACCTATCCCACCATCTCACTGTCCCTTCTGGAAACAATGAAAATAACAGAACAAGTTCTGGACCGAAGCATCGATTTCGGCGTAACCGTTGGCCCTGTTATCGATACACGTATCACGTCTATTCCCCTGTATCACGAGGAGTTCTCATTGGCGGTAAGCATGAATGATCCTCTTGCCACGGAGTGCTTCATCCCCTTAAACAAACTACAGACCTTGAAGATGGTCATGTTCCCGCCCGATCATCAATACCGCATGCTGATTGACCGCTTTTGCATGGACCAAGGGTTTACTTTGCAGCCGCATATGGTGACGACAACATTATCCTCCCTACTCCAGATGGTGCAGAGCGGAGTTGGCTCCTGTGTTTTGCCGAAAATGCTGCTGGACAATCTGCACAATTCAGACATCAAAGTCTTGGACCTGAGGCATCCTACGCCATCTCAGGACTTTTGTCTGATTTACCGCAACGACCGATATGTCGGATACGCCATGCGCACGTTTATCAAGACTTTGAGAGCCTACATCGAGACGGCTATCAATGATTCGAAGTCCTAATGCAACATAGGGTTTGACCTGATCCGGCCTACGATGAATAGCCCACCTGAGGTTATCGAAAGCCCTTAATAGTAGATAATATCTTTAAGTTAGAGGCTCCATTTATTAAATCAATTATTGAATTGGCAAAATCAGAAATTTAGCTTATGGAGACGTTAACTCAATGAGGATATTTCAAGGCAGTAGGCTTTCTGATCGGCTGCTTTTTTCATTAAGCTAGCGGGCAGGATAGCTCAATAAATTGGAGGATATTTGCTATATAATTTTATTTCTTGGAGGTGAAATATGGAACCAAGATTGCTTAAAAGACTGTTATTCATAACCTGTGCTCTCTTTGTATGCTTTTCCCTAATCACCGCAAGTCCAAAGGCTCATGCCGGTCCGGTATCATATGATGGGACAAGCAGTGCTGAACAGCAGAAAGCACTGACCTCTATTAACAATCTCCGCAAACAAATGGGCTTGACCGAAGTAAAGCTTGATCCTACTCTAGTCAAAGCCGCGATCAACCACGCCAATTATGCCAATGCTCATTATACGATAGGGACGGAAGGCAATCTCTCCACCGAAGTGAAAGGCAAGGAATATTATACAGCATCTACACCTGATGGACGGGTTGCTGCGACAGGGTATAAGGGAGGGAAAGAAATACTGGAAACGGTATATATGAAGGAACGGGCTTACGATGAATTCGATATGTCGGAAGAAATTCGAGAACTGTCTCTAGTCGATAATCGAAGGGAGGTTATGTTGACTCCAACGGTAACCGAGCTCGGGATTGCGAGAGTTGGAAAGGCTACCGTTATTGTGGGAGCTGTGCTGGGAGAAGCTGCCGAGCCAGCAGCTGTAAGTGTATATCCTTACGATGGGATGAAAGAGACATGGCCTGGTTACATTGAATCTGTGAATGCGCAGAAGCTAGTTCAGGGAGAAGGTATGACTCTTACGATCTTTAGCAATTTACCGGATGTGTCCGACATGAAGGCATCACTAACTACTAAGGCAGGTAATCGCGATATTAGTATTCCACTTGGCGTGAAAAGGCTGAACTCAGGATACGGCTATGTGCTGACCGCACTGAGGCAGCTAAGAGGCGACCGGGAGTACATGGCAGAGGTCTCCTTCCAATCTGGCGGCTTAACATTAACAAAGCAGTGGACATTCAGGACATCGCCGTTCTTGTATGAATTGAACATCGACGATATGCCGCTTGTAAAGGCACCGCAACTGAATGTTATTAATGATCGATCGGTAGTGCCGATGCGTTATCTATTTGAACTTTTTGGGGCGAGAGTTGAATGGGACCAAGCCACCCAAACCATCACAGCTTTTAAGGATGAGCTATCCCTGAAAATGACCATCGACAGCCCCATAGCTTATATCAATGGACAGGTTGTGCAATTAGAAAGTCCACCGCACCTCTTTGTTTATACCACCTATGTTCCACTTCGCTTTATATCGGAAACGTTTGGCTATGAGGTAGAATATAATCCTACCACTCGTTCGGTGGATATTTGGACAGGCATCTTGGAAAATAAAACAGACAATTGATAACCAAAGTTACTTTTAATCACGTATTTTTTTTTAACTCATATAAGCCCGTGCAGTGGTCGTCAGATCTTTTGGCGAACAGGATTTTGAGCAATTTAAAAGGCTTTTGGATTTGTATGGAGGTTGGCAAAGGCAGAAGCCAAAGCAAAAGACTATACTTTTTTAATAAAAATAAAACTATTCCATAATCTACGGGTTTATATATTTCGACTGTATACTTTCAAAACGCTCCAAACGGTAGTTTGGCAACTTAGTAATTGAAGTTGGTAAATTTATCGAGAGAAGAGGAGAAGTATGGCAATCTTAAAGGATGCAGCGTACCAATTTAATGGTTGTGAATTTGAGATTATATTAAAAGAAAAAGAAGAAGAAGGGATAATCAGCACCGTCTTTTTTCGTTTTGGTACCAGCTTTCCAGAATTGAAAGCCGATATTTCTTGTTTACAGAAGGAGCTAATATCTGCTTTTTTGGATATGAAAAATATAGATACAATCACTCCAAAGGTATTTACAACACAAGATCCTGGCCTATCTATATATTACACTCCTGAATCACCAAGAAACGGTATAGATGATGTTCTCTTTAGGCTAATATTTGTACTAGATGCAGGAGAAATAAATCAATGTATAGCTACTGAAACTGGACCGGCATTATGTTTACTAGTTACCAAAAAACAGATTAACAGTTTTGTTCAAGAATATATCAATGAAACGAAATAATAATATAATAAGTCATTGTTATTGCCTCGATCCGGCAAAACAATGGCTTATTTTTTCATGAGTAACATAAGTAACATAATCAGACTCAATTGATATTTGTCCACCCATTCCATCTGTTGCTTCATTTAAGTTCTTGTTGGCGGACATTGTCTGCCTGGATAATGAAATCTTGTTCGACAGACGGAATTTTAAAATAATGGGTGACTTCGGTTAGAGGATAGAGGATCAGTTTTAAGCCTCTTGGCATATGTAGCTTAACAGGAGCGTAAGAAAAACTGGCAATGACAGGCGGAAGGTATTGAGGTTGCACAAACAGAAGGAGATCGATGATCGTTTTCTTCGGGTGTATCAGGAGTGGAAGGCGGACTGATAACTGCAACCGAGGCTATGCGACAGATCGAAATGAAAAGGACAACTTTATACCGACGAGTCATAGAGGGCAGGCGAGTCAGGAAGGGCAAGAGCAGAAACTGAAGGGTTGAAGGTAAGGCATTAATTTATTTGGCATTATCGCCTTAAGCTAACCGGCAGGTTAGTGTAATAAGGGTAGCTTTGGTGTTTTGTTAAAATATGGAACTTTAATCATTTGATAACGTCTAAATACATAAAACATGCAGGTGAAGTTTGTTTATTGGAATTTGTACTTCATAAGAAGGTATGGTGGTGATTTTGGTGAGAAGGATTTTTTTGTTTATTTTACTAATGATTCTTATTACAGGTTGCTCATCGACTGAGGATAAAATTGACAAATTATTAGAGAAGACAGGTAAACCATTTGAGTTACTGTATCAAGAAGAAGTAGAAAATGGAATGATTGTCTTGTATAAAGACGAATCGGGATTCCGGCATGCTTACTTTTCTAATAAAACAAAATACTGGAATATAAGTGGAAACGCCGAGCTAAACCCAATAGATGGTTTTACTTGGGGAATGACAAATGACCCTAACATTCCAAAACTGACATTCGCAGGGTTGATTATCGATGACGAAATACAAAATGTGATCGTAAGACAAACGACAGTAAATCAACAAGCAAAAATTGTTTCAACAGATCAAGGACGATTTTGGTTTACCTATTTCGATAATTTGGAAGAATCCTCAGACCACCTAAAAATTGAGGCTTTAGCAGGTAATGGTGATATCGTATGGAAAGATGGGGTTTATGATGGAAAATACTATCATGGAAAAACTAAAAAATAAATGTCACATGTTGAATAACGGGAAACGTTAGTTGAATAAAACTTAATGTTGAGCAGGCTGTAGCAGCCTGCTCATGTCATTAAGCTAACGGGCAGTATAGTTTAGTTATAAACGTACTTTCCAAAAAAGTGTGTGATAAACTGTTTGAAGCACAAGCCTGACTATACTGCGGATGACGTTTTAAACGATGAGAAGCTCTTTTCTTTACTTCACATGAGTCCAGCAGAATTGAAACAAGAATTGGCGAAGGGACTTGAAGACGAAAGCCGTTAGTGAATGTAACGTGTCCCCCTGTCAATTGTGTGTATGTTAATAGGTAAACAAATGAGCAGCGAACAAAATTTGTATTAGGAGGAGTATCTGCCATGCGCATAGAAACTCAAAATGTTGTTATAAGAACATTGGAAAAAAAAGATGCTAAAAGATTTTATTCAATTGCCAGGGAATCGGCTGTATACCGTTATATGCCAGATTGGGCTGACGGACGCGCACATCCGAAGGATTATTATGAGTTGATTGATCAGTATCAAAAGCAATCGGATAATACGGATATTTCCATTGGCCGTTCCTACGCGATTGCCTTGCCAAATACCGATGAGATGATTGGTAGCATAGGAGTGGGGCTTAAAGAGAAGCTAAATGAAATCGAACTGGGATATTTCATGTCGGAAAAACATCAAAGGAACGGATATACCAGAGAAGCGATAAGTGCCTTGGCAGAATGGTGCTTTGAGGTATCTGATGTTAAGTATTTAATCCTGACAATTAATTGTGCCAATGTTCCCTCGAACAAATTGGCTGAAAAATGTGGATTTAAATTGCTTGAAAGACGAACGCCTATAGGGGATAACCAATTTTATATGGAAAATGATAGTTACTTTTATTACAGAAGCTACAGAAAATAAGCATTTGTTTCCGATGGCTCCCAATCAGTCATAAGCGATTTGTTGTGTCCAATCAAAACTAAAAAGGCTTTGATATCAGTTATTGAAAGTAAATAAAAACCCTCCCAAAAAGGAAATCAATGTTCGTATTCTTCAGGCCCTTTAAACTTTCTCGTATCACCAGCCCTCACATAGCTGTAATTACTAGCTTGCATGTTATTTCATCATATATGCTTAACTGCCGCGTAGCTGCGGCTTCTTTTGTTTAAACGATATATGTTCTTGTCAAAACCCGACGACAAAGATAGTGGAGCAGCATGCCGCGGCAGCTACTCCATCATTTTATTAACTATGAGGAGTGTAGTTGAAAAAGTATAATTAAATATAATGTTGAAATTAAAAAAATAAAACTAGAGCGTAGTGGGGTTAGTCATATATGAACTTTAAATACCTTGAAACCTTCTGCACGGTTGCTCAAGAATCAAGTTTTCTTAAAGCTGCTGAAAAGCTGAATTACGCCCAATCAAGCGTTACTGCACAGATTCAACATCTTGAGAAAGAGGTGGGGGCTACCCTGTTTGAACGAAACGGAAGAACCGTAGGCTTGACCGGTCCCGGCGAGAGGTTTCTTCCGTTTGCTTATCAGATATTGAGCTTGATGAACGAAGCAAAATCTGCTGCTCTTGGGATGAACGATTCATCCGGAATCATTAGAGTCGGGATGCTAGAAAGCTTGAGCATCTACCGGTTTCCGCTTGTATTGAAGCAATTTCATGACATGTACCCTGAAGTTGAGGCTCAATTAAAACCAAGTACCTATTCGGATCTGCATCGCGCTCTATTGGAGGATCTCGATCTAGCAATAATAACTGATGTTCGGATTTATTCAAATAGCTTGAATGCAATGCCATTGCTTAAGGAAAAGGTGCTCCTGCTTACCCATCCTGGGCATATGCTGGCGCGTACCGACTTGGACCTTGCAGCTCTTGAAAAAGAAACCTTCCTGTTGACCGAGCCCACATGCAGATATCGCAAAGTGTTTGAGCAATCGATCGCCGATCTCAGCCTTAATTCTGTTTCCAAACGAATTGAGCTTTCCAGCATCGAAGCGATCAAGCAATGCGCGATCAATAAGTTGGGAATTGCCGTTCTTCCCGAGATGGCTGTTCTGGAAGAACTTTCAGATGGCCGGTTGGTTGCTTTAAATATGGATTTCTCTAAGCATCAGCTATTTACCCAATTGGTATGGCATAAGCGGAAGTGGAAGTCTCCGGCCGTCCAAGCATTTATTGACGTTACTACAAAGTTCTTTTCCCAAACTGCTCTGAGCGAATTCTAACTAATTAGAGGATAAGACTAATCGAGCCCATGCGCGAACAGGAAAAGCGCTCATGCCTTGAAGCTTCATCGGAACCGCTGAGAATCGGAACCCTTCGGTCGGAAGCTGATCCAAATTGCAGAGGTTCTCTACGACCGGAATTCCCGCTTCCAGAAGAACCGAATGCGCTGGACGATGCGGATCATCAGTGTCGTCGATATTAAGACTATCAATGGCTACTAGACTTGCTCCCTCGTCACGTAGGTATTCCGCAGCATCTCGAGCCAGATAAGGGTGGGCTGTAAAGTAAGCAGGTGTGCCCCACAATTTCGCATGTCCGGTTTCGATAAGTACGGCTCGGCCACGGACATTATACGCGCTTAACGCTTGTCTGGAAACCGCTATTCCATTCATGCCTTCAAGCCGGATGACGACTCCGTCAAGGTCGGCAACCGAATCGATAGACAGTTCCGAAATATCCGGTTTACCGGCATAACGGTGAGCAGGACTGTCAATGGCCGTACCGGTATTCGCCACCATATCGACTCGGCTGATGTGAAAGGTCACACCGGGGGCGTAACGACCTTCAGACTCCTCATAGGTCAGATAATCGGAGACTTGCGGTTTCGGAAAGCCCGGATAGGTCTCCATGTCGTTCACGATCAAATGGCTGAGATCAATAAGAGTGGATTTGATTCCAGTATTGCTTGTAATAGTCGATTTGCGCTTATGACGCTCATGGATGATTTTCTTGTTGATAATCCGCACCTCTCCCACCATGAGCAAGCGCAGATCCTTAATGATATATTCGGCCAACTCGAGATCCGAAATATCGTCGCCATCGATGTCAAGTCGAAAGCCTTGACCTTGAATGCCCCCTCCATTGGTGAAGTCCACTTCGAAATCGAACTGTACCCTCTTATCGTTCACATATTCAGTTTCTGTCATAGCCGATTCTTCCTTTCAAAAGTTATGCAGGATATGTTTCTATCATAGATTAAGCAGGAATCATTTTCGTACGAATATTCCGAATTTCCTATTCGGAATAAATGAATTGTATGAAATGGACTCTCGATGCAATTTGTTACGCTAACGGGACACGATAGCTTAATCGTGACAAGACGGCAGCTAGTCAGATGAACTCGGCTGCCGTTTTCATTTCTCGCCGTAAATCATGTCAAGAGAGCGGAAGATAAATAACGCTTGCCTTAAAGTATACTTTAAGATGTATGATGAAAACGGGCCGAATACATAAATATTTATTTGACCAATTATTGGATAGAAAGGTGTGGGTGACATTGAAATCAAGATCGTTAGGCAACAGCAGCTTAGAAGTATCGGCACTTGGACTCGGATGCATGGGCATGTCCGACTTTTACAGCGGGCGTGATGAAGAAGAGGCCATCCGGACCATACACAGAGCAATAGAATTTGGAGTTACTTTATTGGACACGGCCGATATGTATGGCGTAGGAAAAAACGAAGAGCTTATCGGCAGAGCCGTAAAAGGGCGCCGCAGCGAAGTCATTCTGGCAACGAAATTCGGTAATATGCGAAGTGAAGATGGTAAATTCCTGGGCGTCAACGGCCGACCGGAATATGTAAAAGCAGCGTGTGACGCCAGTCTTCGCCGTCTTGGCGTTGATTATATCGATCTGTACTATCAGCACAGGGTAGACCCTCTTACGCCGATCGAAGAAACGGTCGGCGCTATGTCCGAACTGGTGAGTGAAGGCAAAGTCCGCTATCTCGGGTTATCCGAAGCCGCTGAAACGACTATTCGGCGAGCGCACGCCGTACACCCGATCACGGCGCTGCAGACGGAGTATTCACTCTGGAGCCGCGATGTGGAGGATGAGATTTTGCCGGTTTGTCGCGAACTCGGTATTGGCTTTGTGCCATACAGTCCGCTCGGACGCGGATTCCTTACTGGTCAAATCCAAAAGTTTGAAGACTTGGCGGATGATGATTATCGACGGTTCTCACCCCGGTTTCAAGGAGATAATTTCATCAAGAATTTGGAACTCGTTAGACGAGTGGAAGAAATAGCCGCCGAGAAAGGCGTAATGCCTTCCCAGTTGGCTTTAGCTTGGTTATTGGCACAAGGAAACGACATTGTACCAATTCCGGGAACGAAACGCAGAGAGTACCTGGAGGAGAATATCGGCGCTATTGCGATCGAACTGACGAAAGAGGATTTGGCGCGTATCGATGAAGCAGCTCCCAAAGGAGCGGCCTTCGGAACCCGTTATCCTGATATGAGTAGCGTAAACCTATAGCATAGCGACCATAAGAAGGTGTTGATATTGAATTTTTCAATAAAAGAAGTTTCAGAACGGCTCGGGATTCCTCCTCACACGATCCGCTATTATGAGAAAGAAGGATTACTTCCTAATATTCAACGAGACCCTAATGGGAACCGGATGTTTGAACAAAAGGATGTGGATTGGATAGACATCATGATGCGTCTGCGCGCAACTGGCATGTCCGTTGTAACTGTAAGGAAGATGGTTGATCTAACCGTTAAAGGCGATGTAACGATACCGGAGAGAAAAGCAATATTGGAAAAACACAAGCTTGAACTTCAAAGAAAACAAGTAGAGTTGGACAGAGCGAACGAGGTTGTAAACAAAAAACTGTTAATATATGAGTCAATGATGAGCGTGCACATTCGTGAATAAGATTCTTAGCAAGAAAGTGATGATTGAACTAACGGGAAACGATAGTTGAATAAACAAACATTTGAGAAGCTGCCGGTGCTGATCGGCAGCTTTATTAAGCTAACGGGCAGTTATGCCGAATACAGAAGTTGAGGTTAATGGTAAAATTTGTTTAGAAGGATGCTGAGTCGAGTAATGAAACCGATTCTTAGTTTGGGTATTTATTTTTGTGCGATATTTCTGATGAGTTATTACTTTGTGGATATGAGTTTTGTAAAATCCATTCAGTTTTCCGCAATCATCACAATAATACATATTGTGATGATACTCATTAATAAGTTATACAAAGGCAAGCAGAACAATTAGTTGTCAGTTGCCATAACCCTTTATGTTACGCTATCAGGAGACATTTGTTTAAGATGGCAGCTGGCATGATGGTCAGCTGCCGTAAGCTTGATTGTAAAACGTAAGCACGTTATATCCTTGCATAAATGCTTGCAACCGCCTCTCTTATTAGGACGTAAAAGGGATAAAGCAGAAAGGATGAGCGCATATTTCTACCCGAGCGGTTTTATTCCGAAAAATGATAACACCTAGTTCTATTTTCTTCGTCTCCGTGCTCCTCGTGTCCGTCTTGACGGGCTTCTTTTCTAGACCCTATTTCACGGACCGCGTTTTCTACCTGAATGGGGATACATACAAATTCTCAAGGGAGCAAGACAGTCTAGTCACCTATCATAGCAGCACAGCCGGTCCCATCCAAGTACGCACCGATGACGAGTTGCACCGCACTTTGATCATCGGCGAGCAGTCCTATGCGATTGCGGATAAAAGCGTCCCATACTCGACCAAGTTCCGCGTGACCTATCCGAACGGCCATGTCTACAGCGTCGAGGATAATAACGGCATGCTCTTGAGCTACGATGACAAAGGCGATATCGTCATGGTTATTCAGACGTACGTCAACGGCGAGCGGATCAAGGAGGAAGGGGAAGAAGATTTTCCGCCGTCGGCGCTCGTAAGCGCGGCTTACTCCGATTATCATGTCAAACGAGGCATGCCAGGGTTTCTGGTTCTTGCCCTCGGCTTGTTGATCTTTGGTTGGTGCAGCTTCCGGTACCAAGCCTTCCAGAATTTAATGTTCCGTCTATCTCCACAGCGGCTCATGTACGAGAACCCCGAACCGAGTGACTTCTATTATTTCATTAGCAAGGTCGGCGGCATTGTCGTGATGATCGGTTCGATTTTCGTCGCTTTCAAAGCTTATTAGGCGCATGTGGACCGTTGCGCCGGCTGCCGCCCATCCACCGAGCGGTGTATGGGGGCTATTGACGAACCAGGCGGCGAATGGTAAAGATCATCGGAGGACATTGGCTCCTGGATATAAACCGAATGGAAGAGTTGAGGAAACACTTTTTCTCCTGGAGGACAAGATAAATAGCTGGTTCATTGCGCTAACAGGAAACGATAATTCAACATAAGGGAGCAGCATGCCGTGGGCCGGCAGCTGTTCCTTTTTTTAATTAAAGTAAACGGGCAGCATATGCGGAGCAAATCGCCATTACGATGATCCTTTATTCATCATCATGTCCACACCATACAAAATGTTGTCTCGTTCGTTCAAAGAATGATGACGTTTGGGCGTTTATCATATCAGATAACACGATCCAAATTCATTTTCTCGTTAGTAGATATTCACGACGTATGATGACTAAGAAAGGCGTGATGATAGCAATGAAAAAAATCTATGTGGTCAACAAAACTCATTTGGACATTGGTTTTACCGATTTGGCAGAAAATGTCCTGCACAAGTATTGCCATGATTACATTCAAAACGCAATCACTTTAGCGGAAGACTTAAGAAAAGAGGGCAAAGACTTTGTTTGGACAACAGGCAGCTTTATTATTGAATATTATTTCAAAACCATGGATGAAGAAGCTTGTAAAAAGCTGGACGACGCCATAAAGAAAGGTTACATACGCTGGCACGCCATCCCGTGTACGTTTCACTCTGAAGCGATGACACCTCAAACGTTACATTACATCATTTCCATCTCAAAGAAGTTAGATGCTCGTTATGGATACACAACAACAAGCGCAAAAATGACGGACGTCCCAGGACATACGATCGGGATTGTTGATGAGTTATATCGTCAAGGAGTTAAATTCCTGCACATTGGTGTAAATGGCTCGAGCTCCATTCCAGAAGTTCCAGATACATTTCTATGGAAGCATGGCGAAAGTGAGATCATTGTGTCTTATTCAGACGACTATGGCGGCGTCATCGGAGTGGATTGCCTGGATAACAAGCTGGCGTTTATGCATACGCATGATAATAGTGGTCCAGGAACTCAAGAGAAAATTAACGCGTATTTGTCAAAAATGGCGAATGAGTATCCAGACTATGAGCTTGAAATGACTTCCATGGATCAGTTTGCCAATGAACTTTGGGAAGTACGTGACCAATTGCCAGTGATCACAGAGGAGATTGGGGACACATGGATTCACGGAACGATGTCTGATCCGAAAATCATTCGTGATTACCGGATTTTAACGAATTACATGTCTGATCAACAAATAGAAAATGACGATGCTAATTTCTATGCGATGTTAGTTCCAGAGCATACTTGGGGAATGGATATCAAACGCTATTTCAGTGACTATATGAATTATGAAAAGAAAGACTTCCAGCGAGCGCGCAGTTTAGACCAAATTACCGACGCTGATTTAACCTACGCTTATGGCATTGTTAAAGATGCAACGGTTGGCGAAATGAAATTCACTTATAATGAGTGGACGGATCGTTCGTACAAATTTTATGAGTCTTCATGGAAAGAACAACGCAAGAACATTGATCGTGCAATCGCTTGTTTGGAGCCTGAAGATCAACATCACATTAAAAAACGGATCGAAGTTCCCTATCATATCTTTGAAAACCAAGGGATTGAATGTGGTTTGGAAGAATTGATTTCGATCAACGGGTATCAAGTGATGTTTGCCAGCGATGGTTCTATCAATCACTTAGAAAAGGATGGAATCCTTTACTTTGATCAGGACAACAAACTCGGGGTGCTGAGCTATACCATTGCCGGGCAAAATGACTATGATAACCTGCGTTACAACTATTTGCGTGAATTGCAACATAATTGGTGGGCCATTGACTTCTTAAAGCCAGGAATGGAGATTCAAAAACGCATTCAATTGAATGAACATTTCACACCATATGTTATTAAATTAGTTAAGGAAAATGATTCGATAATTGCCACTTTAAAGTATAGCCAAAGAGCTGTGGAGGAGTATGGTGCTCCAAGAGTAGTAAAGGTTAAATATCAATTTGGAGATAAAGTTGAAATTGCACTTTTATTACAGGATAAAGATGCCATTCGTTATCCGGAAATTTATTCTTTTGACATGACACCACGTTTGAATTCGCCATACTTAACGAAGATTCGTAAAATGGATACCGTGATTTCACCTTTTGCAGTGGTAGGTCACGGAAACAAGCTGCAGCACATGATTGAAGAGTTAATTTACGATGGCAGCGATAAAAAAATCAATATTAAACCTATGGATGCCCCTCTGTTGGGAATCGGAACAAATAACAATCTAAGTTATAACAACAAATACCATCCAGACAACCATAAATTTACGTTTACACTATTGAACACAACATGGGGAACGAATTTCACGATGTGGTATGAAGAAGATATTTTCGCTCGTTTTGAGTTAGTGCTGGGTTAAAAATCCAAAAGAAAAGAAGACAACAGGATCCTCCTGTGCAGGCTGTCGTGAAAGTTCTCGACCATGGAAAAACATTGGTGATTTCGGTATGTGCCATTAAAATGGAGACGTTAGTACAACGACTACATGACGGCAACAGGTCACACAAATAAAAGTGCCTAACCTTGCTATGTAGCAAGTTTGAGCACTTTATTTGTTTTAAAGCCACATGATAATCTGTGGTTGCTATCGTTTGAAATATTTATGTACAAAAAAGACCCAATGATCTAATCCCTCGTGCTTTCGATTCGTCTTAGTTTCTCCGTGTCCCGGGCTGGAGATGAACCGAAGAAGCGGGAGTACTCTCGATTAAACTGTGAAGGACTCTGATAGCCAACATGAAATGCGGCACTGGTTACTGAATAGCCCTCAAATGCAATGAGGTTTCTAGCCTCCAAAAGCCTTAATTGCTTTTGAAATTGAATAGGACTTAAACCGGTTGCCCTTTTAAACTGACGGTGAAAGGTATTTACAGCCATACCAGATTTTGATGCCAGATCACCAATGTCTATTGGCCTCATAAAATTTGCGCGAAACCATTTTACAATCTGGGAAATCTTAGATAAATTACTTTCCTGAAGACCAAATTGCCTCAGATTCCATCCTTGTGGTCCCATCAGAACGCGATAAAGGATTTCGCGCTCATAAGCTGGTGCAAGAGCTGGAATATCTTTTGGTGTCTTCGATAATCGCAATAAGCGCAGCCATGCCGCCATAAATTCAATGTCTATTTCACAAGCTGCGAAATGCTCGGAAGCAGTTGGGATTAGATTCTCAGGCAGATCTCTTAATAAACTCTGAAGGACATCCTGATTTAACCTAAGACCAAGGGACATGTAAGGACGGCCTTCATGATCTGGGTGTACACTCGCCGTTGCAGGAACATGTACCGGTAACACGTAATAGGATGGCCCTTTGAGGTCAGTGCAACGCTCCCCGATGGAAAGAATCTTTGTTCCTTGAACCGTAAAACCAATCATCGGCTCGTAAAGCGCTGCAAGCTGATGTGCGGGAATATCTCCCTTAATCATACTTAGCCCGGGTACTCCGCTTTCAATTGGCCGAGTGCCTGCACTTTTCATTAGATCAATTATTTCATCAAGGATTTTATTCATACACTTATTTTATTACACGACTTCTTATTCCTCAACACCACTCTGAAATGATTCGGCACTTTTAGGCTCTCCTTATGATAAATATTAGGGATAATCGAGGTTGTTCGAACAGGTCCATGGTGTTTTTAGGCAATAAGAAGGCATGATTAGATCTATATTATCTCAGCAGATACGACTAAAATTAAATCCAGATCGAACACAAAAAAGGAGTGAACTTATGAAAATTGCAATTGTAACAGGCGGAAGTAATGGCATTGGAAAAGCGACGGCTCTTGGGCTTGGCCAGCGCGGAATTAGCGTCATTCTCACATACAATTCCTATAAGGACCGGGCGGAAGCTGTCGTTAAGGAAATTGAGAAGAATAGTGGAGTTCGGGCAGTAGCACTGAAGTTGGATCTGACTCAACTATCTTCATTCGAGGGTTTCGTTCTAGAAGTGAAAAAGAGCCTCAAAGAAATTTGGAACAGAACGACTTTTGATTACTTAGTTAATAATGGCGGTATTGGCGGGCCAATGATGTTCTCTGAGATGAGCGAAGAATATTTCGACAAGATTCTTAATACGAACTTTAAAGGACCGATTTTTTTAACACAACAGCTTGTCAGATTCATGGATGATGCTGGAGCCATTGTAAATACTACAAGTTCATCAAAGAACCAATCATTTCCAGGCTACTCTGCCTACGGATCGTTAAAAGCAGCATTCTCAACTTGGACTCGCTACATCGCCAAAGAACTTGCCCCTCGCCAAATTCGGGTTAATGCCGTTTCTCCTGGTCCTACGCACAGCAATTTTGGTGATGGAGCATTCGATAAACATCCTGAATTCATTAAGCCGCTGGCTGAGCAATCTGTATTTGGCAGAATCGGCCAACCCGAAGATATTGGGAAGGTCATTGTGAACTTATTGTCCGATGATTTCAGCTGGGTTACAGCCCAGGACATTGAAGTGTCTGGCGGACATTTGCTTTAAGAAGGTTGTTCATTTGAGCAATAAGGATCAGTAGAGATAAACAACTGGGGAAGCCATTTTTTAACGTACAGCACAGTAAGGAGGCGCCCATCAACCCGCCGGTGATAAGCAATGCTCTGGCAGAGTCGCCAGGGCCTTCGGCCGATAGATTGGAAACCAATCCCAGCGTAATAAAAATCCAAATCAAAATGGTGAGCAGTCGATTACGTCGATGAATGACGTTGATGATGGTCGAATAACAAATGAAATGATTGAAAAATATATTCCTGTAAACAATCGATTGCTCTCAAAACAGTGGATCTGGAACTTTAATGATAGTGTATTTTATCTAATTCATGGTTGGGTTGTATGTAAATAGGGGTTCCCTAAGAAGAATCTAGGGAAGATTATGTTTAATGGTTTGATTGCAAAGGCTCTCCTTGCTTCGTCTGAAGTAAGGTTTTTTTGTGTTTAAAAAGCATGCTATCAAATACAACAAGATTCTTGGGGAGGGAGCCATTGCTGTTGGTATAAACATCTGGTATATGTACCTCTGAAGGTGATTATTTTCTCGAGAGCCGATGTAATTGTAGACATACCTGAGGAAAAAAGTTTCATTAGAGACTAGAATAATGGACCCAGGAGAACCTGGGTCCTCAGATTGCAGAAATCAGGCACCCAGGAACATGTTCATGTCATCTTCCACATTGGTAATGCCGCCGATCCCGAAGTTGTCCACGAGGACTTGGGCCACGTTAGGCGACAGGAATGCAGGAAGCGTAGGGCCCAGGTGGATATTTTTGACGCCAAGATAAAGCAGGGCAAGCAGCACGATCACCGCTTTTTGCTCGTACCAGGCAATGTTGTAGGAAATCGGCAGTTCGTTGATATCCTCAAGGCCGAATACTTCCTTCAGCTTCAATGCAATGACGACCAGGGAGTAGGAATCGTTGCACTGCCCGGCGTCCAGAACCCGCGGAATTCCGCCGATGTCGCCTAAGGCAAGCTTATTGTATTTGTATTTGGCACAGCCTGCAGTCAGGATGACCGTATCCTTCGGAAGCTGAGCCGCAAAATCGGTGTAATAATTCCGGGATTTCATCCGTCCATCGCAGCCGGCCATCACGAAGAATCGGCGGATCGCGCCGGATTTCACGGCATCGACGACTTGATCAGCCACGTTCATCACAGCGGCATGGGCGAAGCCGCCGATGATCTCGCCGGTTTCAAGCTCCGTTGGGGCCGGGCATCCTTTCGCCTGCTCGATCAGTGCGGAGAAGTCCTTGGCAGCGCCGTCTGTCCCTTCCTGGATATGGCGGACACCAGGAAAGCCAGTGTTGCCCGTCGTATAAATACGGTCCTTATAACTGTCTTTCGGCGGAATGATACAGTTGGTCGTCATCAGAATCGGTCCGTTAAAAGAGGCGAATTCACTGTTCTGCTTCCACCAGGCGTTTCCGTAATTGCCTACAAAATGCTCATATTTCTTGAAAGCCGGATAATAGTGGGCAGGCAGCATTTCACTGTGCGTGTACACGTCCACGCCGGTTCCTTCCGTCTGCTTCAGCAGCTCCTCCAAATCCTTCAGGTCGTGGCCGCTGATGAGAATGCCGGGCCGGTTTCGAACCCCGATATTAACCTTCGTGATTTCCGGATGTCCGTACACGGATGTGTTCGCTTCGTCCAGCATCGCCATGGCGGTTACACCGTATTTGCCGGTCTCCATCGTCAAAGCGACCAGATCCTGCACCTCAAGGTTGTCGTCCAGCGTAGCCGCAAGCGCGCGGCGCATAAACCGGTTCAATTCGATGTCATCTCGCTCCAGATGAAGCGCATGGTACGTATAAGCAGCCATCCCCTTCAAGCCGTACGTAATCAATTCGCGCAGCGAGCGGATGTCTTCGTTGCGGGTGGAGAGGACACCAACCGTACGAGCTTTTTCATCCATTGCGGCTTCATGATCCGCTTCCCAGACGGCTGCATCAGGGAGATGAGCCGATCCTTCCGGATATTGTTCGTTATAAAAGGCACGCACTTCGCCGCGGAGCGCGATCGCTTCCCGGATTCTCCCCACAAAAACCTCGCGGTCAAAGTTGGCGTTCGTAATGGTGGCAAACAAGGAGTCCATAATAAACAGCGATACGCGCTGTTCCAGCACTGCCGGCAGCCGGACATCCAGACTGAGATAAGAGATCCCTTTCAGCAGATATATCACCAAATCCTGCAGGTTCGCCACGTCATGCGGTTTGCCGCATACGCCGACAAGGGTGCAGCCGGTTCCTTTGGATGCTTCCTGGCATTGAAAGCAGAACATGGACGACTGATGATTCAAGGACGGCTCTGTCGCGTTGTTATTCATGATTCTCCCCCGTTTCGTGAGTGATTTGTCGCCTAAGGTCAACATACCTCCGCGTTGTCATTGGACTGTCAGGAACAGTATACTCCGCTGCGATCACCGAAAAAGTGATGAACATCACTAAGGGACAAACGAACATGACATACGACCCGGAGGCGAAGAACAAACGGCTACCGATCGGCGACTGGCCGAAATATACGGGCAATCAAGACCCCTGCTTAAGGAAGAAAATAAAGAAATGCTTGGCGAGTTTGAAAAAGAAGTGGAGAGCGGCGTTGGCTGATTTTGAAAACGAGGGACTCAATGATTTGTTCCAGTTCGTACGGAAAAAGTCTGGTACCGAAACGACGGAGAATGAAAGTGCAGACTTTGTGGGTTGTTTTTTAGCAGGGGGTTATTCATACTGAACAGAGGCGCAATGAAACGAGAGGTTATTTTTAAATGAAAGATAGCTTGGTTTGAGAATAGAGGAGGAACCATGTCCTGGAGTAAATTGAAGCAGCAGCTGGAGAGTTTTCTCAGTCCTGCGTTAGTTGGAAGGGTTGAATACCGTGCAACAGGTTATCGTTATTTACCGGATAAAGCAGGGCTTTGTTATATTTCGGTAGATAAAAAGGACGTCCTCCGGATGAATGATAAAGCGAGTCCAATCCGGTGGTATCAGACGGAGCTGGAAATTAAGAATGATCCCGATATCCAGATTCCGATCAGCGATGAAGAAATGGAAGCGGTCCGAAAGGAGACCAAAGGAACCGTTCCGGAGGATCGCCTAAAAGTTATTGCCAGAAACCGAAAAATAACAGGATATGCCAAGGAGCTTATGTCAGCACAGGCTTCATTAAGTAAATCCAATTTTGTCGCTCTAGCTAATCAATTTTTATCTACTTCTATAGAAGAAAACATCGAGAGCAAAGATATTTTATTGAATATTCTGGCTTTGGTAGATAGACGCGTTGGGAAAAAGCGGATTTTGAACATGTCCGAGAAAATGAAGTTAAAGCATCCTATTGTGCAGTATTTTTATGAGCTGCGGCGCAGCACATGTTGAGAATCTATAACTTTCGTATTTGACGAAAACCCCGTCTATATCGATTTGAACTAGAGTTTGGCATCGAACTTCCTGTTATAATCGCCCGATCGCGGACTATAACATGGCTTTAGTTCATTCGATATAGCGAAGGGTTTTTGTTTCGTTTATACTGATATAGCCAATTTTACTTTCTAGGAGTTGTCTGACGAACTATGAACAAGAAAGAAATCGCGCACATCCGCAAGCAGTTTAAGATGGATAATGAATTGATGAAGATTTTCGATATTCTGAACGTGTACATTATGAAAGAAACGAACGAGGTTTATCACTGGGAGCGGAATCCCTTTGAGTTAGTGGACCGGGAGAAGCAGGAGCTGTACATGGGCAATTTCAAGAAGCTGCTGACCGGTGAATTGGATCATAAGCTGTTCGAGCTTAAGTTTCAGGAGGAAGCGGAGGACCCTTCGAAGGTGCTGCTTCACCAAGCGATCCAGACGGGAGATCCGGAGGAGTGGCAGGATCTGATGATGCTGCTCGTGAACAAAATGTTGGCGGACACGACGTATGAACGGGATACGGTCATCACGTTCGTACGCGGACAATACTACCGGCCGACCAAGGCGAGGAATGATGCAGCGGAGGAGACCGGGAACGACGAAGTGTTCGGGCATCCGTTCATTCTATGCAGCGTGAACTCTACGGAGAAGCAGCGGAAGGCGCTCTTGTTCGACTATGTGGAGAGAGAGTTTAAGTACAATGTCATTGTCGATCCGATTATCAAGCTCAGCACACCGGAGCAAGGGTTCTTCTATCCCAGTGTGACGGACAATTATTCCGACGTGAACCGGGTTCTCTATGCTACGGGGAAATCGAACGATCCGAATGAGCGTTTTATCTCTGATGTGTTGAATGCGGAACGCTCTGTGACGGCCATGGAAGAGCGAGAGATCTTTGAAGACATCGTGAAGGAAGTGGCAGGCGAACAGCTGGACTCAGCCACGATCGCACATGTGTACGAGGAGATCCACCAAGTGATTGAATCCCACCAGGATGAGGAAGAACCGGCGAAGCTGGATTATACCGATGTGGAACGCGTGCTGACCGCAAGCGGCGTGGATAACGTGACCAAGGAAGCCGTGGAACGGGCATTTGAGACCATCGTTGACGATAAGAACTATGAACTGAAGGCGAACAGCGTGATCCCGAAATTCACGTCCAAATCGATCAAGATCGATACCAAGGTAGCCACGATTACCATCAGTCCGCAGGATTTAAGGTATATCAAACAGGTGAGCTTTCAAGGCAAACGCTGCATCATGATTGAGGTTGACGAAGATGCTGTTATTGAGGGCTTTACGCTCACCACAGAGACGTTGTTGGAAAAGGCAGAATGAAGCGAGTAACAGTCTTTGCATTGGACATCGCATACGTCACATCAGAAACTTAGTAAAGATGCTCCCCTCACGGAGACAGGTTTTATGATTTCACCTGTCTGCCGTGAGGGGAGCGTTTTTTATGTTTGACCGAAGCAAATCGTTCCAGGTCAATTCGCATTGAACAGTGTAATTTTTTTCTAAGAAGAGAAGGATTGGAGTACTGAAATAGAGAACGTGATATTAGATTCTGATGATAAGAAAGGAATAACTTTTTTATAATATCAGAAAGTATAAACACCAGAGCCATTGCTTCCTGATATTGCAAGAAAAACTTCCTTTAAACGCGGTCTGTCTTCTTTGAAAGTACGTCGATAGGCGTTTTTCTTATCGGATCATCCTTCATCAGAGTCATCCATCCAGCTTATTCCCGGGTCTGCGATTGTTTTAGGCAAAGAAAATTGAATAGGAGGAGTCAAAATGAGACTGGCAGGAAAAATAGCGCTTATTACGGGTTCCGGATCCGGAATCGGAAAAGCTGCCGCACTGCTCTTTGCCCAAGAAGGGGCAACGGTGATTGTCAACGACCTGGATGCGCAGAAGGGAGAAGAAACCGTACAGGAGATCGTTGAAATGGGTAGTAAAGGGATGTTCATACAAGCGGATGTGACGGATCCGGCCTCAGTCCAAGCGATGGTGGAGCAGACTATTGCTGCTTTCGGCCATATCGATGTTCTGTTCAATAATGCCGGAATTAGCGGGGTCGGCGCTTTGCATGAGGTTGAACCGGATGTATGGGACCGGGTGATGAGCGTGAATATTCGCGGCGTTTACTTGCCAAGCAAATATGCTCTGCCTCATATGATGCAGCGCAAATCGGGTTCTATCATTAATATGTCATCGTGCATCGCGGAAATCGGTTTGGCGAAGCGCGCTTCCTATTCGGCGACGAAAGGTGCTGTTTTGGCACTGACGAAATCGATGCAGGTAGACTATGCGCCTTATGATATTCGTGTCAATGCACTGCTCCCCGGAACCATTCTGACACCATTTGTGGAGAATTATTTAAATAACAGTTACGAGAATCCCGAAGCTGCGATTGAGTCCCTTAAAAAACGCCAGCTTAGCGGCGAACTGGGCAGACCGGAAGATGTCGCTAAAGCGGCTTTGTTCCTTGCCTCGGATGAATCGAAGTTTATGATGGGCTCTCCGCTGTATATCGATGGTGGCGTCGTATTCGGCAAGAATGCTTAACATTTGAATAGGAGGATGATCTCTTGAAATTACTAACGTTTATTCATAATGACCAATATCGGCTTGGAGTGAAAACGGATGATGGAGTCCTGGATGTCCTAGGGGCGCTATCCTTGATCCCATCTGGAAAGGCGATTCCGACAACGATCCATGAGGTGCTGGATGGCGGAGATATAGCACTGGCTGCCCTTGGCGAATATGTGGATTATGTGCTGCAATCCGATGATGTAATCCGCACTTCTATGCTTCAGGAGTCGTCACTAACGCTTGGGCCCTGTGTGACCCATCCGAATAAAATCATCTGTGTGGGCTTGAATTACCGGAAGCATGCGGAAGAAACGAATGCACCGATTCCGGAATACCCGATTCTTTTTAATAAATTTAACAACACTCTGGCAGGAGCCGGCGAACCGATTCCGCTTCCGAAAGTTTCACAGAAAGTAGATTATGAGGCAGAACTGGTTATCGTCATGGGCAAAACGGCCAAGTATGTTTCCAAAGAAAACGCACTTTCCCATGTATTCGGGTACTGCAATGTGAACGATTTATCCGCTCGTGATTTGCAGCTTCGCACCCATCAGTGGCTGCTCGGCAAATCCTGCGATAAGTTTTCGCCTTTGGGGCCGTATTTGGTCACGGCGGATGAAGTCGGCAATCCGAATGATCTGGATATTCAATGCCTTGTCAATGGAGAAGTGCGTCAGCATTCCAATACGTCGGATATGATCTTTTACTGCGATGAGATCGTCAGCTATATTTCCCAGCATATGACCCTTGTTCCCGGCGATATTATCTTGACTGGAACGCCAGAAGGGGTTGTGCTCGGTTATCCCCCAGAGCAGCAGGTGTATCTGAAAGACGGCGATCAAGTCACCATACAAATCGAAAAGCTGGGATCCATCACCAATACGATGGTAGCCGAGTCGTAAATATCCGTAAAGGTTCGTGCTTAAAAAGGTCGGTTTCAGCACCGGAGCTCATGCTTCCGATGTCGTTTTTTAAACGTTTGAATCAAGTATTGGGTTAATTTGCCATTCCTATCGTACATTTCATATATGATACATGATATACTTGAGGCAACTCGTAAAAATGGAGATGAGCCCTTTGGCAGATAAACGATTGAGCCGCCATGTATTAACGGATGAACTCTACGATTTGTTGAAGAAAAAAATCCTGTCCCATGACATATCCGCAGGAAACAAAATCAATATCGATCAATTAGCGAGAGATTTGGGCGTCAGCAATATCCCAATTCGAGAGGCGTTGTTCCGCTTGGCTTCCGATGGATTTGTCAAAGTCGTACCGTTTAAAGGGATGTATGTCGCAGAAATGAACATGACGGATATCGACGAGATCTTCGAAATTCGTTATGCGTTAGAAGAACTTTCGGTTCGAAAGGCTGCTCCGCATATCCCCAAGTTTCGACTCGAACAAATTCTGCAAGAGCTCGATGCTGTAGAACAAATGTGGGAAGCGAGCCACGAAGAGAATATCATCTCCAAGATGAACCATGATCTGCATGGAACGATACTTGCTTATGCAGGCAATGAGAACCTGAAACAGATGGTCACGGCTTTAATCGAACGGGTTCACCGCTACTTGAACTTGGCCCATTACAAGATCGACATGAGCGCGGAGATCGCAGAACATCGAAGAATCGTGTTAGCTCTGCTCGAGAAGGATACAGAAAAAGCCGTAGAAGCTTCCAGAATCCATCTACACCAGGCATATCAACGGTTGCGAGACAACTTTAAGTAACTTCCATATTCCGCTTTACACCATAAATCGTGTATGATATTATTCAAAATAAATCATACACGATTTATAGTTTTGAATGCGGTTACATAATAGCGGAGGGGACGATAATCATGTTTGTTCGCACAGTGAGTTTGTGGAGGAAAAACATTTATCGGCATTGGCAGCTTTATTGTATCGTGGCATTACCCGTTCTATTCCTCATCACGTTTAATTACGTCCCGATGATCGGCATCCAGATTGCATTTAAAGAGTTCAACCCCACACAAGGCATATGGCACAGTCCATGGGTCGGGGGGGAGCAGTTCGAGATGTTCTTCAGTTCACCTTACTTCTGGCCAATTATCAAAAACACCCTCCTTCTTAGTATCTACGCATTATGTATCGGAACACCTGCCGCCATCCTACTCGCACTTGCGCTCAATGAAGTGAAAAATCAACGTTTTAAGAAAATCGTGCAAATGTTTACGTATGCCCCATACTTTATTTCCACCGTGGTGTTAGTCGGCATGATTAACATTATTTTATCCCCCACAACAGGACTTTACGGTCAATTATCCCATCTCTTCGGCGTAGAAAATGTCTATGATATTCTAGGCGAATCGAAAGCATTCTCATCTCTGTATGTCTGGTCAGGCGTTTGGCAGGAGACGGGTTATGGCGCCGTCATTTATCTTGCAGCATTAGCGAACGTGAACCCAGAGCTCTATGAAGCCTCTAAAATTGACGGTGCATCCCGCATTCAGAAAATCATTCACATCGATTTGCCTGCGATTCGCCCAACGATCATCGTGCTATTCATTTTAGCCGTTGGCGGGCTGATGAGCGTAGGATTCGAGAAAGTCTTTCTGCTTCAGAACATGTTGAACCTGAGCACGTCCGAAGTCATATCCACGTATGTGTACAAAATTGGGTTAGTGAACACCAACTACAGCTTCGGGGTCGCCGTCGGCTTGTTCAACTCCGTTGTTGGGTTCATTCTGATCTTCACAACGAATGTGCTCGCTAGAAAATTTTCGGATTCGAGTCTGTTCTGATGAGGGGGATAGCCATGGAGAAAGCCAAACACATTCGCGAGCCTTGGAGCGACCGGGTGAGCATCGTCGTTATTTATATCTTTCTAAGTATCATTCTATTATGCGTCGCGTACCCTCTCATCTATATTGTTAGCTCATCGTTCAGTTCATCGGCTGCCGTCATGTCCGGTAAAGTATGGTTGTTCCCGGTAGAACCTACGTGGTACGGGTACCAAGCCGTGTTCCAATATCAGCAAATCTGGACGGGTTACATCAATTCCGTCATCTATACCGTATCGGGGTCGATCATTAGCGTTGCTCTAACCATCATGATGGCCTATCCCTTATCACGTAAGACGTTTATGGGCAGGAAAGTCCTCATGTGGGCGCTGTTGTTCGCGATGCTGTTCAGCGGGGGATTAATTCCTTACTATCTCGTGATTAAATCTCTTCATCTGCTCGATACACGTTGGGCGATGATCCTTCCAGGCGCGCTTAACATCTTCTCGATTATTGTCGCCAAAACATTCTTCCAAAGCTCGATCCCAAATGATTTGTATGAAGCTGCTCAGCTCGATGGCTGCAATGATACGAAGTTCTTAACACGAATCGTTCTCCCGCTATCCAAGCCTGTTATTGCGGTATTGCTGCTCTGGGCTGCCGTGAGCAATTGGAACTCCTATTTTAACGCGCTGATCTTCCTGAACAGTGAGCATCTCTACCCGCTGCAGCTCATCTTGCGCGAGATTCTGGTCTTAAACAATGTCTCGACGAACTCGATTACGTTATCTCCGGAACAACTCAAGCAGTTCGAAGATATGAAGACACTCCTGAAATATTCCGTGATTGTAATTGCTAGCATTCCGGTGTTGATCCTGTATCCTTTCATTCAAAAATATTTCGTCAAAGGGGTGATGGTGGGTTCCATCAAGGAATGAGCACGGAGGGGCATTCGGGTGATTTTCATTTCGAATTTTGGAGGGGTATGCATGATTCGTATCAATCGAACGGTGTTGGCGGTCATGATGGCATCCATCATGATCATATTATCCGCTTGCTCAGGCAATTCGACAGAACCTACGAACAAGAATGCATCGACGAATAGCAATGGAGCGGTTGACGAGAACAAAGTGGTCGATGTTTCTTTCTTCGCGGTTCCTTCTTCCGATGTCATAGACCTCAAAACGAACTGGTTCACCGGTTATGTGAAAGAAACCTTCAAACTGAACATCCAATGGAATATCGCACCATCCAGTGATTATTTAGCAAAGCAATCCCTTCTGCTGTCCAGCGGCAACTATCCGGATGCCTTCTGGTCGGGCAGCTTTTCACCGTCAGATATTCTGAAATATTCAAAGCAAGGAATCATCGTCCCGCTCAACGCTTATATCGAGAAGTATGCTCCTAATTTGACGAAAGCGATGGAGACCGCACCTGGTCTGAAGCAAGCGATGACCGCACCGGACGGGAATATTTATGGCGTCCCAAGCTATAATTCATGCATTCATTGCTATTGGGGACAGAAATTCTGGATTAATACCGATGCTCTGAATAAATTCGGTTTGTCCATGCCGACGACGACGGATGAGCTGACGAATGTCCTGCAGACCTTTAAAGATCATGGGCTCATACCGTTGTCCGGCACCTCTGACGGGTTTGATCCGACAATCTTCCTCATGAACGCCTTCATCTATGACAATGGCTCCGATTTCTTCAACGTAGAGGATGGGAAAGTGAGCTATGCGCCTGTACAAGAAGGATGGAAGAAGGGCCTTACCTATATCCGTGATTTGTATGCGAAAGGACTCCTTGATAAGCAAGCTTTCAGCCAAAAGGGTGAGGTCATCAAGCAGCTGGCTGCGCAGAACAAAGTAGGCGTCGTACCGTATTTGTACAGCGCGGGATTCATTGATACCGCGAACCCCAATTATCCGAACTGGAGTACTGTACCCCCTTTGAAAGGGCCGGATGGTACCCAATATGCAGCATTCAGCGGTAATACGCCTAAATCCCTGACGTTCGTCGTTACGAAAAACGCTACGGAAGAGCAAATTGTACGAATGATCAAACTCGTCGATTTCATCTATACGCCTGAAGGCACCCAAATGATGAATTTCGGGCAGGAAGGGAAGTATTGGACCAAAGCAGGAGACGGGGTCAAGGGGCTGAGCGGAGAACAAGCGCTGTTCATTACGCAGTCTGACAAATTCTACTCTGCTGGCGCGAAGCAGAATGAAGGCTGGAACCAAATGGGGCCCATTTTCCAAAATACGACGTGGAGAAACGGATTTGTAGAAGCGAAAGCGCCATTTTCGGCAGATGGATTGGAATCTCTCCTGATGCTGGAGACGATGAAGAATTATGCCGGTCATCAACCGAAGCAAGTGTATCCAGGGGTGATTTGGATTCAACCACAGGAGTACCAGAACTTCGCCTTGCTGAAGACGAATATTGAACAGTATGTCAAACAATCCATGGCCCAATTTATTAATGGAACGAAATCTATCGAGAACGACTGGCAGACTTATGTGGACGACTTGCAGAAATTAGGCTTGACGCAGTATCTGGAGATGGCACAGAAAGCGATGACCGAGCCGTTCGATACATCCGCATTCCAGTCCGATCCGAAGACGGTTGAGTTCTTGTCATCCCTGAAATAAACCACGGAGGTGTACGTACGACATGAATTCCAAGACGCTTCGGGTTGCGCTCATTGACGGTCCTGCCTATGCACCGCTATACGCATGTTTGCCGCAATTCAGTCAGCAGTTCGGGATTCAAGTGGATATTGGGTTCAAGGGAACACATCCTGAGCTGAATCGCCATGTACAAGAATGTATGGAGAACGGCTTACCATCCTATGATCTGATATCGACGCATACGAAATATGCTCCCTCGCAAGCCCGTTATTTATATGAATTAGATCAAGAATTCACCGCAGAAGAGCTGGAGGATTTCTCTCCCGTTCTTCTGGATCTTGCTCGCGTGCAAGGTAAATTGATGAGTATTCCGCGTAATTTTGATGCTAGGCTGCTGTTCTACCGTCGCGATCGATTGGAGGAGCTGGGGTTATCCGTTCCGGAGACCTGGGAGGAGCTAGCTCATGTTGCGTCCAGTGTAACTGAAGCCGGCTACACGGGATTCGTATTCCCCGGGATGGAATCCGGGTTATTCGGGACCTTCTTCGAATTATTGATCAGTGGCGGCGGACAGCTATTCGATGAACAATTACAGCCTATGTTTGCCAGTGAAGCGGGAGTCGAAGCCCTTCAGAAGCTCAGACAATGGTATCAATGGGGGTGGACACCGAAAGGGCTGCCGGATATGCATTATGATGAAGTATCGGCATCCTTTCGACAGGGGGAGAGTACGATGGTTACCGATTGGCCAGGTTATTTCGGCTTACTCTCCGAATCACCCGTCGCTAACGTATTCGATCTTGCGTTGACCCCGAAATCGGCAAGCGGCCGTCGTGCGGTCTACTGCGGAAGTCATTCGTTCGCGATTCCAGCGTCCAGCGAGCATGTGGAAGAGGCACTTTTATTGCTGAAATTTATAACTTCGCCGGAAGCGCAAGCCATGGATGCGGATCAAGGTCATGTTCCTGTAAGACAATCGATCATGAAACGCCTGAAACGGGAGGCTCTACCGAATTCCATTGCCGCTAGACGCTGGTCTCTACTAGAGGAGACAATCGCTACGAGCGTCATTATACCCCCCAAGTTTCCAACGTACCCTATGGCTGAGGACATTCTATGGCAAGCGCTTCGCAGATGCATCATAGGTGAATTGTCGGAACATCAAGCGTTAGCCCTCGCATCGGAGCAAATTCAAGAGCTTATCCGTTCTTAGGCAAGAAGCAAGCATTCATGATAAGGGGTGAGAGGAGGAAGTGCGTTGTCTTTTGAAGGGAAAGTATGCATTGTAACGGGTGGCGGATCCGGTATCGGTGAAGTGACAGCCAGAAGATTCGCCTCCGAAGGCGCAATCGTGGTCATTGCAGATGTTAATGAAGAAGAGGCGCGAAGGGTCGTACATGAGATCATTCGCAATAACGGATCAGCAGTGGCTATACAGACGGACGTATCCGATGGTTTGGCGGTTCAAGCGCTTGTCACGGATGTTGTCAGGCAATTCGGCCGGATCGATGTCTTATTCAATAATGCCGCAACCATCTTGCCTAAACCATTGGAAGAGGTAATGGAACACGAATGGACAAGGGTAATCGACATTAACCTGAAGAGCGTATATCTGATGATTAAATATACGATACCTTATTTAAGGAACACGTGTGGGAGTATCGTCAATATGGCCTCGTTGAATGGTTTGGTTGGACAGAAGCAGAATGCCGTCTACGTCGCGACCAAAGGCGCCATTATTGCCATGACGAAAGCTCTTGCAATCGATTATGCCCCTGCCAGGGTACGGGTGAACTGTATCTGCCCAGCAGGCGTGATGACGCCGCTTCTTGAGAAATGGACGATGGAGCAGGCCGATCCAGAGCAGGTACGCACCTCACTTAATGAGATGCATGCACTTGGCAGACCGGCACGTGCAGAGGAAATTGCTGATGCCGTCGTATTTCTGGCTTCGGAATCATCGCAGTTCATAACAGGCATTGCCTTGCCGGTAGATGGCGGCGCATCGTTAGGCTATTGAAGACATCGAGGGAACAGGGGAGATTGAATCATGAAGATCATAAAGGCAGAGAGCTTTATTTTGCACGTTCCCATTACTCCGCCGATTACAGATGCGATTAATGTCGCTACGCATTGGGGCGTGACAGGCATTCGCATCTATACGGATGAAGGAATAACGGGTTACGGCTATACAGGCACATGCGCACAAGGAGACGAGATGATCGCAGCGACCATTGATCGCTATTATGCAAAGAAGCTGATCGGCAAGGACCCGTTCATGGTGAAGCAAATTTGGGATGAGCTGCGATATGGAGAGATGCATTGGATTGGTCGCGCAGGGGTCACGCATATGGCCTTGGCCGCAGTAGACATTGCCTTATGGGATATCATGGCGAAGTCTTTGAACAAACCGTTGTGGCAGCTCCTCGGCGGACATAAATCACAGAAGATTAAAGCTTATAATACGAATGGCGGTTGGTTGAATTGGAGTCAGGATCGGCTCATTGCCGATATGACCAGCATTCTTGAAGAGGGATTTACCGCAGTCAAGATGAAAGTCGGCAAGCCAGATCCACGTGAGGACTTTACGCGGGTACAGGCGGTACGCCGCGCGATCGGGGATCAAGCCGGATTGATGATTGACGTGAACCAGCAATGGAACATCACGACTGCGATGACGTGGGGCAAGAAATTGGAACAGTTCGACCTTCTCTGGCTCGAGGAACCGCTGAATCCGGATGACATCATGAGTCACCGGAAATTAGCAGATGAGCTGAACGTTCCGATTGCACTCGGCGAGCATGTGTATTCCAAATATGCGTTTCGTGATTACATCCATCAGGGGGCAGTCGAATATGTGCAGGTGGATGTCACGCGTGTTGCGGGTATTACCGAATGGCTGCAAATTGCCGGATTAGCCGCCGCATACGATTTACCGATATGTCCGCATGTCGGCGATATGGGGCAAATTCATCAGCATCTGGTTGCATCCACACCGAATGCGGTTCTGTTAGAGTATATTCCTTGGATTCGTCATATTTTCGAAGAGCCAGCAACGGTAAAGGACGGGTTCTATGTGCTGCCGCAGATGCCGGGAGCATCGACCGAAATCATTCCGCGTTATTTTGATGAATACCGAGTTCAGTAGCATGCATGCTATTTTCACGAATAAATCAAGAGGAGTTGAATGTACATGAAAGCAGTTCATACCGAAGCCCAATGGTTCGATGAAGCTCGATTCGGCGTTTTTATTCATTGGGGTCCGTATGCATTACGCGAAATTGAGGCTTCTTGGCCTTTAATGCCCCATAGCAGTCAGCATCTGGATGTTGAAACCTATGAAAGTCTGGCGGATGAGTTCCATCCTACGAACTATAATCCTAGAGAATGGGCTCAGCATGCGAAAGAAGCCGGTGCGAAATACGTGGTGCTCACCGCGAAGCATCATGATGGATTCTGCCTCTTCGACACGGCAACGACCGACTATTGCGCAACGAAGAGAGGACCGCAGCAAGATTTGATCGCGCCTTACGTCGAGGCTGTGAGAGAAGCAGGGTTAAAAGTGGGGTTGTATTTTACGACCATTGACTGGCATGATCCTGACTTCGCTACCATCCCCATTAGCAAGGGGATTCAATCGCCCAAGCCGAATACATATGATCCTGCGAGATGGTGGCAATTCCATAAGCGCTTTATGGAACAACTGCGTGAATTACTAACCCATTACGGTCGAATTGATCTGATATGGTTCGATGTTCCGGGATTTGGCGCGGATCGCTGGCGGAGCAGTGAAGTGAAGCAAATGATGTTGAACTTGCAGCCGCATCTCGTCATTAACGATCGGCTGCCGGACGTGGGTGACTATGAGACGCCAGAACAATTCGTACCGACACATCCGCCGGATGGATGGTGGGAGACCTGCATGACCATGAATCATCAATGGGCTTATCATTCCGATGCTTCAACCTATAAAAGCGAAGTACGACTACTAGATACATTGCTCGAAGTGTCAAGCAAAGGGGGGAACCTGCTGTTAAATGTAGGTCCCGGGCCCGATGGCACCTGGCCCAAAGAAGGGATCGAACGATTACAGCAAATCGGAGCGTGGCTTGGCCACTCGGGTGACAGTATTTATGGAACCAAACGCGTTGTAGAACATTATCCTCCTTGTTTTTATGGACCTATGACCCGAAAGGGAAATACGATTTATTTGCATGTAAGAGAGATTCCGAGATTCCCCGTGGAAGTGCGTGAACTGGGAGGCCAAGTGAAGTCTGTGAAGCTGCTGAAGACGGGAGAAGAACTCGCTTACGAAGTAGAAGAAATATCCGGGCACTTGAGCGGGACAGAAGGAAGGTATAGCGTAAATCGGATCCGGATCGATGTCCCCGCCGAATTCTGCGACGAATGGAACACGGTCATTGCTGTGGAATTTGATCAAGAACCCATTTGGCCTGTGCGCAAATAGGGTGAAAAACTCCCCTTCATGGTTTAATACGGAGGGGAGTTTATCGTTTAAGCAAAGTTATAATCTTAATTTATTGTAATGGTTTCGAGATCTTTAATGAAATGAGCTCGATCTTAATAACCAAGATCCAAAGCAAGTTATGACCAATCGGGAATATCCCGGGTGGTCATTTTTTCTACGGCTCCATGAAGCCGGTAACGTTGAATCATCCATTTGGGACTGATACACCTAGATACTGGCGGAATAACGGTTGAGGCTGTCTTGTTGGAATGGGAATGAATTGGATCATAAGCTGTTCGAGCTCAAATTTCAGGAGGAAGCGGAAGACCCTTCGAAGGTGCTGCTTCACCAAGCTATACAGACGGGAGATCCGGGTTTTTTATATTTCATACTAGTAGTTTAGAGAGATGCTCCCCTAACGAAGTCGGGATTGATTTGACCTGTCTAGCGTGAAGAGAGCATTTTTATGTTGCGACTTACCCACTCATTCGGCACCTATAGTTTCTGTCGCGCCAAAAAAGTGGGCAGGAGTTTTAAATATTGATAATGCCGGTTATGAGGAACAGGTTGAGAAATATAGTAGCTCGATGAAAGAGTTTTTATTATATTCGATTTCGATGTATAACGAGCTTTATAGCAAGGCGCAGAGTAGAAAATAGTTTCATAAAAAAATTCTCTAGGATGTTATAGTAAGCCTTCGCCCTGCTGAGCAAAATGCTACTGTTAAGATTAAAATTCATAGGGATTCTTTAAGCATTAGAGGCTTGCTAAAAAGCTATAAATTTTAGAGATGCTCCGTATCTTTAAAGCTTCATTTCAAGTGCACATTATAGATATATAATAGCTTGGATTTTAGCTAATTTAGGGATATACTCACTATGTGCAGAAATACAATATTCGTAATAGAGGTATTGTGTAACCTCGAGAATGGAGGATTTAATAAAATGAAAGTTGATATTGATAAGATGATTAGTATTTCGAAAGTGAATCAAAATTTTTCAGAAGCTTCACGACTAACAGAACTCCATGGAATACTCACTATATTGAAAAACAGCAAACCCAAGTTTGTATTAATGACGTTTGATAAGTTTGAGGAATATGAAAAAAATCAACTGAAGGATTTTCAGAATCATAAGAAGCAAATATAAATAAGTCAAAAGAGGATTGATTCAATGATTGAAAAATGCCAAGTTTTTACTCCTGAAGATGCTGTTATTAAACTTTTAGATGTCGTAGGATATACAAATGATTTATATGGGAAAAAAGTTATTGAGAACGCCTGCGGAGATGGTAATATACTTACCGTAGTTGTTGAACGGTATATAATCGATTGCATTAATCAAGGATATAGTATTGAAATGATTAAGGAGGGTTTGGAAAGAGATATATATGGGGCGGAGATCGATGAAGGTCACTATAAACAATGTATCCTTAATTTAGACGAAATAGCGAAGCAATATAAAATTGTTAATGTAACGTGGAATATCTTAAATGTAGATATTCTAAAAGAGAGCCTGCAAATCAAGTTTGATTTTGTTGTTGGGAACCCTCCTTACATTACATATAAAGATTTAGATATAGAAACTAGAAATTTTGTTAAGGGGAAATTTGAAGTTTGCAGGGAAGGGAAATTTGATTACTGTTATGCTTTTATTGAAGCGAGCATTAAGTTGTTAAGTAGTACCGGTAAACTTTCTTATTTGATTCCAAGTAGTATTTTTAAAAATGTATTTGCGAATAATCTTCGAAATTATTTATTGCCATCATTAACACAAATCTACGATTATCAAACAATTAAATTATTTAACGTACTCACTTCCTCAGCAATTATAGTATGTGATAGAGGAAGTATGCTTGAAAAAATAGATTACATTAACCTGGATAAAAAAAGTTCATATCAAATAGAAAAGACCAGTTTAACAGGGAAATGGAATTTTACTGTAAATCAAAATAAAGCTAAACTATTCAAATTTGGCGATTATTTTAATGCGGCTATTACAATTGCGACTTTGCTTAATGAAGCTTTTATTTTGAAAAAATATTCAGAACTACTTGAATTAGAAGACGGGAAAAAATATGTTAAAGCAAATTCATTCTTAATTGAAAGAGGTTTATTAAAAGAAGCTGTAAGTCCAAGATCGTTGGGATATAATAAGAAGGAATTGATTATTTTTCCCTATTCATACAAAAATGGACTTTTGGAGAGATACAGTACAAAAGAGTTTGAAGAATACTTTCCTCGAGGGACTCAATATTTAAAATCTTTTTATAATAAATTGCAGAAGAGGGACTCAGATAAAAGTGTCAGGTGGTTTGAATATGGAAGAACACAAGCTCTTGCACATCTTAACCAAGAGAAGCTGCTAGTTTCTACAGTTGTCACTAATCAAGTGAATGTTTATAAACTTGACAAAGAGATAATTCCATATTCAGGAATATACATTACTAAAAATTCAAATTTGGATTTGGATTTTGCTGTAAGAATATTGGAAAGCAAGGATTTTTTTGAATATGCCACTGGGATTGGTATAAATGCTAATGGTTCTTCATTAAGAATAACTGCAAAAGATATAAATAATTATGTTTTTAATTTAGAGGAGGTGTGAACATTTATTATGGAATTTGAAGAACTGAGTTACAAAATTTCTTCTCGAGCAACTATTTTATTAGGTAGAGAAAGCGTATCAAAAGTTGATGGCGCTGTGATTGAGCTTGTAAAAAACACTTACGATGCTGACGCCTTGATGTGCTTTATTTGTTTTGATATAAAACACGATTGTATCTATATATTGGATAATGGTACTGGGATGACAAGGGAAACTATTGAAAACTATTGGATGTTAATTGGTACTGATAATAAAAGAAGTGAATATCAATCAAAGCGAGATCGAATTAAATCCGGAGAAAAGGGCATTGGGAGATTTGCTCTTGACAGATTAGGCAGTAAATGTGAAATGTATACTAAAAGCAGAGATAGTGATAGCCTTATTTATTGGGAAACTGATTGGAAAAAATTCGAACAAACCGGAAAAACTCTCGACCAAATTAATGCTCGCTTAGGATATTTAAATAGTCAGTTAAGAGATATCATTCCAAAAAATATTTTATCAGATATAGAAGACCTTAATAAGAAAGATGTTTTGAATGAAGAATTACTGATTAAGACAGGTACATTTTTAAAAATAAGCGGTTTAAGAGATCGTTGGACAACAAGAGAAATTAATAACATTACAAACTCTATGGGCTTTCTTATTCCACCTGCTGAGCAAAAGGATTATGTTATTTGCATAAAAAAGTCTCTTGAAGAGCAGTACATGATTATAGAAAATGAGATTTCTGAAGAATATGATTATAAAATTAATGCAAGTTTTGATGGAGATAATAAGTTTACGGTTACTTTAGATCGCAACGAATTTGATTTGAATAAAATACCATCTGAAGTTTTCGAAATGAATGAATTCAAAAAATTTCCATATCGATACGAGGATTTTAAGAAAGGGAATTTCGAATTTACCTTCACAATTCCTCAATTAATGAACACAGAACAACCCCAAACTATTAAGTATGTCAAAGAACTTGGTGAATTTAAATTCAATTACACATTTATGAAACTGACCTTACAAGAAGATTCTAAAGAAACATTTTTTTATAAAGAAATAAGTAAGAAAAGGAGGTTATGGTTAGACAGTCACGGTGGAGTTAAAATCTACCGGGATCATTTTTTAGTTAGGCCTTATGGAGACCCCAATGCGGAGGCTTATGATTGGTTAGGCTTAGATGCAAGACGTGCAACAAACCCAGCTGCGATTTCACATCAAAGTGGAAATTGGCATGTTCGGAATAGACAAGGACAAGGAACTGTTTTAATTTCAAGGGTGACTAACTCTTGCATACTGGACAAATCTAGTCGAGAAGGAATAATAGAAAATGAACACTTTTCTGTTTTTCGAAATGTAATAAAAAATATTATTGCAGTCTTCGAGCGAGATCGAGCTTATATAGGCAAAGCTATGAAAGATTATGCTGATATTACAAATGAAAGAGAATCCACCAAGCAAGAGGGGAAGGAAATTGCTAATAAAATACTTGATGAGAAGGAGGAGGCGGAAGGTACCGTAAATACATCTCCTCCTAATACAGAAGAGGTGAAAAAACTAGCTAAGACAGTTCAGTATCTTGAAGAAGAAAGAGAGGAACTTATAAGCGAAATTAAACTTCTACGATCATTGGCTACGAATGGATTAATTACAACTTCAATCGTTCATGACCTGAAAGGTATAAATGCAAGACTTGTTAATCGAGTCGATACTTTAAAATATGTTATTGATAATCAGCAGGAAAGAATGATACCCCGTCATTTAGATGATCTTCAGAAGAGCGACACATTTTTAAAGTCGTGGATAACAGTTATTACAAATCAAATCAAGAAAGATAAAAGAAAAAGATTAAAGCATGATTTATATCAAATGATCGAAGACATTATATTGGTAATGGAGCCTATTACTGACCAAAAAAAAATTACCATTATGTTTAATGCCGATGAAAAACAAGTTCATAAAAAAATATTTGTTACAGATTTTGAGAGTATAATTTATAACCTAATAATCAATTCAATAGAAGCCTTTGAAAGATCGAAAGTCTCCGAAAGAACTATCTCATTATTTCTAACAACCGACAAGGACTTTACGATACATTATAGAGATAATGGATGTGGCCTTGGGGAAAAATTCAAGAACCCATACGATATTTTTAAGTTTGGTTCTACGAGTAAATATGATAAAGACAACGAGGCTATTGGTACAGGTTTAGGGATGTATATAGTCGCTTCAACTGCAAGGGAATACAACGCACAATGTATTATTACAGAAACAAATAATGGTTTTGGTTTAGACATCAAATTTCCGTTGTGAAAGGATGCACTTCTGTGACGAGAAAATTCAAAATAGGAATTGTGGATGATGACACTGGAAAAGTAACGCAAATTATGACTAGATTAATGCAAGGAATCGAAGGTGCCTCTCCAGAGAAAAAACAGAAGTATTCACAATACCGCTTTGAACCGATTGAAATTGAACTTAGTGAGGATTTAACTGTTATGGTTCAAGAAATTATTAAGAATAAACTCGATTGTCTTCTTGTAGACTATAAGCTTTCGTCTTATCAGAATGTTGATTACAGTGGTGTGGAATTGGCAAAAGCATTAGAGGAAGCACTTTTTGAGTTTCCTATTTTTGTCTTAACATCTTACGACGACGATCTGTTTACAAATGAAATATATAATGCCTATCAAGTATTTGATTTTGATAGATATCAAAACGAAGATCCTGAAAGAGTCGAACTTCACTTTAAAATTATTGAGCAGATTTTAAAAACGGTGAAACAAAAAGAGCAATGGGAAGAAGAGTTGAAGCGTCTATTGCCACAGGCAGGGGAGTCTGATTATATCGATTCAAAAATCTTAGAATTGGACTCAAAACTGGAAAGATCCATAGATGGAGTAAATGCACTCCCCGAAGGTATACGAAAAGACTTATCATCTAATAAAATATCAGATCTACTTGCTAAAATTGATGAAATTTTAGAGAAGGAGTAAGAAGTTGAAAGCAATTAAGATAAAGAAGCCCGTTAGAAGCTATACTGGTGAAAAGTGGATTACTAATACCACAAATAAAAAATACCTAGCGAAAGATTTTGAGAATAGGTGCGGTTACTGTGACGATTGGGACCGTTATAGCGGAGGATATAATGCTTATCATGTTGAACATTTTGCTCCTAAGGAAAGATTCAACCATTTAAGGCATACATACGATAACTTATTATATAGTTGTCCTTATTGTAATATATCGAAATCCGATAAATGGGTGGGTACAACTGCAGATGAATGCATAGTCGGCAATGAGGGATTTATTGACCCTTGTACTGATGATTATTATGAGCATTTTACGAGAGATGATTTCGGAAATATCAGATATCAGACTCCTCTAGGCAAGTATATATATTTTGAGCTTAAATTTTATTTAAAAAGGCACTCCATTATTTACAATTTAGATCAACTAAGGATGAGACGAATTGCCTTAAAAGCCAAGATAAATGAGAAAACTCAGAGAGGAGAGAATGTAAACCATTTAAAAAAAATAAGTGATATGCTTTCTGTGGTTCTTTGTGATTATTATGAGCTTTTTTTGATGGATGATGAGTGCTGATTGTAAAATTATTAATACTTTTTATTAAGGCCCCATTTTGTAAAGCACTACTTTAATACAAGCATTCGATCCCCGTAAATCCATATTTTAATTTTTATTTAGGTGTCAGAGCAGCAGGCTTGTTACTAAGTTTTGATGACTTAAGAGCGAAAGGAAAGTGCTCCTATGATTTATTCAACACATAAAGGTTTAATTAGATAGGTATTCCTAACTAAAAGTATTAAATAAATTAGGATATGGCCCAATGTACGTTTTATAATTTTGCTAACATTCATGCTAACATGGCTGCATATTTAAATCTCAGAAGCAGAGGGTGAAGAGAGCAAAAGTGCCTTTAATTCGCATGGTTAAAAGATTTATGCTAGAGTTTTCCAAGTCTTATAAAAGATACAGAGGGACTACTTCAGGACTTAAAACCTGCAGTGGATGACCACCGTGCGTGATTCCCATCCTCGGCATTCAATGCTAAAATATCATGAGTCCTGTAGTATCTGATAGATACACAGGACTCTTCCACAAATTGTTCAACAAGCATGGAGGAGGGATTTTTGTTTTTGAGTACCTTTACAGACTTGTTGACGAACAGCGTCAACAAGCAAAAAAACGCACAAATTGACATGGTTAAACCCCTGTAATAACCAATTAACAAAATTTCGATCAAACCTCATAATTTCCCGCATATGATGCAAAAGCCTAATTCTCAGATAAGAGAATTAGGCTTTTAAATATTTGAGGCAAGGTTGCTAAACTCGTCAAGTTAGTCGTATTTAGCATAGGTCGTCTTTTTATAACCATGATCAAATCAAATAATTTACTGAAAACATGCAATTTAACATGAACAATATGACGACTATAATACCCATATTATGCGTGTTACAAAAGTTCAAAACACGTAGGTGTTAGTATTTGCCCCTCCTGGAACACGACTTGGAATGTGAATAGGTATATAACTGATAAAGATGCCTGCCAGAAGCTGATTGACTATTTATCGCCTCATGATACTGACGGCGAAGAAGTCCTTCCTTACTTGGGAAATTGCGAAAGGTTTCTATAAATCTTGGAGGGCACTTTGTATACACCTATCTCCAATGAAGTTTTCATCAGAAATTCCTTTTTACTTTATAAAGGTGACAGTAGTAAGCATAACATTTATTGGTGACCAATTCAAAATCGCGCGCAGAGTTAAACACAGATCGACCATGTGGTGATCAATCCGCAAGGCTTATTTATTATCGAGACCAAGAAGTATACTTGGGAGATTAAAGGTGCGCGAAAATCCATTCGGACGAGCTGATTATGTATGATATGGTGCTATCTGAGTATATCCAGCGTAAAATGATCAGGATTCAAGCGGAGAAGGTTGGTGCGTTTCTTAGAAATGCCGCTTTACCATCCTTTAATGGTAAAGCGCCAAGTCATGGCTTTTGCTATTTATTTTCTTGTGGTTACCGCACTCCCCGCCCGAACTTTTGGATCAGTAATATTCACATCACCCAAAGCCTGATAAATCTTCCGGATATCCGAATCTAGATATTTCGAAGAGGTGCGATAGATATATCAGGTCTTTGACTATTACAATAATAAATTAAACTTTAATATACGGGTTGCATAAACTGTTTATCTACATATTTATAAGAGTCGAATAACCCTAGTGATCCGTATGGGACTAAGAGTTCCTTACTATCAAGCTCTATATATGACTGCCCGGTAATTGCAAGCCCGTGCTTAATAGGATTCTTTTTTAAGTCCCCAACCGTTGTAAAGGAGGTATACCCAAATGCATTCATCGATCAAAGAATCACCGGCGATTGGGATACATTTGATTGGCCTTGTGAATTACTACAAGCTGATGATAAGAGTACGATACTAATTATTACAACTAACAATATCATTTTCCTCATTCTTTGGATTATTCTTTCTGGTATTATATTAGGTAGAATTACCCATAAGCGTTTGAGTTAATATCTCCTATTATATGTAAAAAGGTATGTATAGTGTAGTTATCATAAATATTCTTTAACAATGGGAGAGGCACTACGTTCCGAGGAATATGTAGAAATGACGGAACGATTATTTAGAGGTGTAGATGTAAAACTACAGTTGATTTATTAGATATTCAATTATTACTAAATTCTAGGTGGGTACCCAATGAAAAGAATAAAGCGCAGCTGGTGGAGAGATGACAACATCCCTAACCTCATAGGACGCAAGCAAATAGATTGGTCTATTTTTGAATATGGAACTCATATCCCGTTGGAGTTTCATGAGGATTTTGCTAAAGCGAATCATAATATTGAAATTCCTCTAGGCCAAAGCCATAAAATCATCCTTATTGACAAAGGTAAACAATTTGAATGTAATCTTAGCCGAATTAATCAAAAGAAACAAAATAGAGAGGCATTACAGATTAGGTACGACACGCACAAAGAACTTAAAGATTACATGATTGCTAAATTTAACGCTACATATCATTATTTGTCTCATAAGCGAAGCATTGCGGAAAGCACCAAAGTACCGATTACTGTTCCGGAGCAATTTGCAGAATACTTAGATTTTTATGCCACAGACAAGCCTTTCATCTATGAGGTGGAATTCATTACGAATGATACCCCTATTCCTCAGGATCAACCATCAATCTGGTGGGTATGCCAAGGGACATCTTATCAAGCTCAAAAACAAGAGGGAGTCCTATGGGCACCGCTTAAAAATACTAGAGGAGCAACGCAGCATCACTGGGAGACAATGAAGGATGTAAAAGTAAACGATCTAATCCTTCATTATTCTACAGGAGCTATACGCGCTGTTAGTCAGGTTCAACAAGCGGCTATCGAGATGCCTAAACCGACAAGCTTGTCGGATCAACCGTGGGAGGAAGAAGGACGCCTGATCGTTACAGAGTATCATGAACTGAATCCGCCCATTTTGCTAGAAGCAATCTCTCAGGATTTGCTTCAGTTGCATATTACGAAAGGGCCAATTAACAAAAAGGGCGGGGTTAATCAGGGTTATCTATTCCCTTTCACGCCGCAAGGATTAAGTATTGTCCAGAATAAATCGAAGGACATACCATGGCCGGAATATACGCTGCTTTCTGAGGTTGAAGAATTAGGACAGGAAGTCGAGCTCGTGACACTAAATGATGAGCAGATAAGTGAGAGGCTTCAAACAGTTAAGGATTATATTCAGCAACAAGGTTTTACTTATCCTTCGCTCATGATTGAGAATTTGTTTCTATCATTAAAGACCAAACCTTTCGTTATCCTGGCTGGAATATCCGGCACAGGCAAAACGAAATTGATTCAGAAATTTGCCGAAGCATTAGGAGCGACAGAGGGCAACGGACAATTTACGCTTATTCCGGTTCGCCCAGATTGGAATGATCCATCCGATTTAATTGGATATAAGGATCTTGGTGGAACATTCCGAAGAGGCAAATTAACTTATGTGCTAGAAAGTGCATCTGCGCCAGAGAATCGCCAGAAGCCATATTTTATATGTTTGGACGAGATGAATCTTGCAAGAGTGGAGCATTATTTTAGCGATTTGCTTAGCCTCTTGGAAACTCAGCGATGGCAGGACGGGCATATTGTGACTGATGCGGTAGTGGCTGAAGAACAGGTTGGACGAAATGTCGGAATTCCCGAAAATGTGTTCTTTATTGGCACGGTAAATATGGACGAAACTACGCATCCGTTTAGCAAGAAGGTACTGGACAGAGCAAATACCATCGAATTTAACCATATAGAGCTCGATAATTTTACCGGTTTTGAAGAATTGGAAGAGCAGAGCGATGAAGAGATAGAGTCGCAATATCCTGCTGCAAGTTTTTTGATTAGCAACTATATACAATTGAAGGATGCCTATATTGCTTATAAAGATATTGTCCAAAAAACGGTTGCTAAGCTTGTTGAAATCAATCAGATTTTAGAAAGTGTCCATGCGCATGTCGGATTTCGAGTTAGAGATTTGTTCTGCTTCTATATGATATATAACAATCGGTTTTCTCTTATGAAGGAAGCAGAAGCAATGGACTTACAAATCATGCAAAAAATTTTACCGCGTATCCAAGGAAATAATTTTGAAATTAGAAATGTAATTATGAAGCTCTTACTATTGTCTGTGGGACAGTCTACTTCTAATAGCAAAGATTATATAGATGGGGAAAAGGATATGTTTAAGGATTGGGAAAAGTACCAAAAGGACAACAAATTAAAGTATCCTCAATCGGCTAGAAAGCTAATCGAAATGCTACGGAGGCTCGATAATGATGGATTTACTTCATTCTGGGTGTCTTAAGAAAAGTGTCATTCTTCTCCGAATAGAATCGAATTTGTTTGATTTGTACCTTGAAGGCAAGCCGTTTCATCCAACGGTGGATATCCTTCAGTTACATCGAACAGATGAAAAGGAATGGGAACAAGCTGATCTTCATGTGTCTTCATATTCGGATCAAATGGAAATTCTCGCGATAGAAGTCTTTAATCCCACAACTGGGAAGCTTGAGCCTTGGCAAAATAAACAAGCTAGCTTTCCCATTTTCTATGAGACGCGAACCTATGAGCTATTGATTGAAAAGAAAAAGGGTAAGGAACTCAATCTCACCTTTTACCACGATAATTATGCGCTACGAGAAGCGGTAATGCCGAAGGGAAAGCGTATCTTGTCAGGTAATCTTAATTTTCAAAATGAGATTGGTCTTACGGAACTTGAGCTCCGTTCAAGCAGTTCAACTATCTTAAAGATTCGTCTAGAAGTTTTTCCTGTGAAAATAGATTACAAAAGGGATTATCATGCCATTCTACAAGATGTTAATCGGCAACTTCATAATCTGACTTTTGATTTTATGCGAAAGACATACCAATTCACTGGTATAAGAGAGACGAACCAACAAAGCATGACCGAATACTTTACTATTCTTAGATCCCTTTTTGACCAATTGATAAAAGCTGTCGAGCGAATTCAAGCTTCTCCACATACTAAAATGCATCAAAAGTCTCGTATTGTTCCTGCAGAGAAAGCAAAGAAAATAAATCACAACACTTTGCAGTTTTTGAGTAAAAACTCGCAGTTACTAAACAGGGATCATGTGAATGGGATGTTACAAGTTAAAGGTGAACGGTTATCTCCTACGCATGTGTTGGATACGAGAAGGATCTTGAATTACGATACGCAGGAAAATCGATTCGTTCGTTGGGTGCTACTCAACATTGAACGGAAACTAAAAGGATTAAAGGCATTGTTAAAAGCTCCAAATAAACGCCTAGATCCCATATTAAGTCAGATAATAGCGCATATGGAAAGAGAAGCTCGAAGAGTACTGAAGCTCGATTTTTTACAAGTTGGAGTCATGAAACATATGTCCGTTTCGTTGGTCATGCAAATGGCCCCGGGATATCGAGAAATCTATAAGCATCATTTGATGTTAATGAAAGGCCTTGCTACTCAAGAGGATTTATTTCATTTATCTTTGAAGGATTTAGCCACCTTATATGAATATTGGTGTTTTCTCAAGATACATCAACTGCTCAGCAAGAAATACGAGTTAGTAAGGCAGGATATCATCAAGCTAGATTATAGTGGGATCTTCGTGAAATTAAAGAAATCTGCCGCTTCGACAGTAACCTATCGAAATCCTATGAACGGTGAAGTATTTAAATTGTATTACAATCAGACCCTTCGAGGTCCGACGCTTACACAAAAGCCAGATAACGTTCTGACTCTGAAAAAAGTAGAGACATCTACGGAGTATAAATACGTATTTGATGCAAAATATCGCTTGAATCCTGCAGAGCCAGGTACACCTTATTACAGAACCTATGATGGACTACCAGGGCCGGAAGAAGGCGACATTAACACGATGCACCGTTACCGAGATGCTATCGTTTACGCAGAAAAGGATTCGGAGGAATTCGAACGAACGATGTTTGGAGCATACGTATTATTTCCTTATCCGAATGAAGAGGCGTTTAAGGAGCATCGATTTTACAAGAGCATTAAGGCTGTTAATGTAGGAGCATTTCCGTTCCTACCGGGTTCTACGAATTTATTAGAAGAGTTCCTTAACGAAATTATTTTGGATAGCCCTGAAAATGCATATGAACGGGCGGTTCGGCCGAAAGGATCTAAAGAGTTAAAGAGTATTACGATAATAAATATAACGGCAAAAACATATTAGTTGGCTGCATGAGTCGAGCCGAGCAGTTGGATATTGCGCTAGAACATCATTTTTATCACACGCCACTTGAGAACATTACTGATCATAAGCTGCTAACACAGCTAGAGTACGTGGCTCTCTATCAATCGAAAAAATTCTTTGAAAAAACACACGAGATCGTCGGTGTCAAATACTTCGGAAAAATAAAAGATTGGAAGATTGTAAAGCGTGGAGAAATTACCGTGATTCCTTCCAAGCATAACCCTCCGGATAAACTGTATGTTGTATTCGATATCGAGGAATGGAAAATAAGAGACCAAGTTATTCTCCCCGGGGGACATGGTGTTAGAAGCATTACTTTCTCGTCGAAATATATTTTCGATCGGGCAAGAGAAATAGCCGAATTAAAACTAGAGGGTGAAGAAGAGCTGCTTTTATGGCGCGAAACACGTCGAAGAGGTCGTGTAGAGGTGAAGTTAGATCGTGTGCATATAGACGATGCGATTGTAATGGGTGTGAAAGAGAAGGATGCTTGATAACCAACTTGATGAACTATTTCAACTGTGGAGGTTGTACGAAGCGTGTGTGGAGGGGATTTTTATCCCCGATGGTAATGTGGACGAGGAAGCGTGGTCCGATTCTCGACTCAAACTGATGGTATTACTGAAAGAAGTAAACTCCTCTGACGCAGAATGGAATTTGCAGCGGCTTATTAGAGAAAAGGGATTTCTCAAGGAAAGCAGCACTTGGCCGACGCTCATTCGGTGGACGTAAGGGATCCTGCATGGGTATCCTGAATTCCTCGAAGTTGAAAATCGTTATGCGAATATTAAGGAAGAGGCGGATCAATTCTTACGTTAGGTTTATTTTGCCAACGTGAAGAAGATTGCGGGTGGTTCGCAAGCGGTACACACGGATATCGAAAGTCATATCCAGCCGACCGGGCCGCTCCTCCTTCAACAAATCAGGATCCTGAATCCACATATAGTCCGATGCAGTGGAGATGTGATTTTCTATCGTGTCCAAAGGTACTAAAAGAGACGGGATCTTGGAAATACGAAGGACTGGACTATATTTGGTTGGAAGACGCGCAGGCATGTCTGTTCGTTATCATCACCCAAACACCTATTTTCCTAGAGCGATGTCTTACACTTAACTGATGAAAGAAATTCAGAAGCTTCTCTGAACCAGAAAATACGGGGCAGCTTAACTATTCCTCCAACTCCCTCTCATACCCCTCAACCAAAACCGAAGCCTTAACCTGAAGCGCCCTTGCTAATGCAGTAATCGTGAGCAAAGAGGGCGCTTTTTCTCCGTTCTCCAGCTCACTAATATAAGATCGGTCGACGCAGGAATAGACGCTCAACTAATCTTGAGTGAGCTTTTTTTCTTTGCGGATTTTACGTAGAGCTTTGCCGAAGGCAAGTAATTCTATGGATTTCTCACTATGATTGGCCACGTTATAACCCCTTATTGGATAGTTAAAATAATCTTATGCGGTTCTATAAGGGAATTTTTGTAGGCTACTGCCTACAAATTGATGTGAATGATATAATACAGATACTGGAAAATATGAAACAGGAGAACCAGCATGTATTCTTAGATCAAATGGGAGCTGCAGCTAATCATGAAATCGATCGCGAATAGTGAAACCGAAGTTACTAGGCAAACGTCACATAAGCAGGAGAAGCCGGGCTGGCTTCATTTACCAGGGAACGATCCATCGTCTGAATAGCAGCGCTCAAGAATATATGCAATTATCCGTGCATTTTTTGGAAGAAAGCTTACTTCATGTCAGCTTATTACTTTGCAACAGGGCACTGGAGTGCATGTTACATGCAATTCATATCAACCAGCAGAACCGACTGCATACTACAACTATGCTGTTGAACGATATCCTTCTGGGCCTTTCGGATGAGATGGATATGGAATCCATCACTTTTATTCAGTCTGTATCCTATTTAACGCAAGAGAGGCTGTTGATCAGCAAAATGCAGCCAACCCATCTCATGAACCTAATCAAGCGAGCGGATGACCTGCTTCTTCGACTATCACATCGACTTCACTTACCCTCTGAAACATACCATTCTGTTTTCGATAAATAAAGTAGGGCTGTGGATCCACTCATAAAGGTTGATCTGTAACATTAGGACTAGATCAATTCTCTCAAGTGCAATTTTTAATGATATAATATTTAAGGGAAATGTTGGTAACCGGTTTTATGAGCAAGGATGACCGCGCCGAGAACTTCAAAAGGTTATGGCAAAAACTTATAAAACGGAAGGGCAACAAATCGCAACTGGTTTGAGGGCTTTGTTCGCAATTATTGCACTGTCTTTATTTCTGTTATTCCACAAAATGCATTGTGGAGTTTTTGTTGGCGTTTTTGTCGCAGGTCTGTTTATTGGTCCTTGGGTAGGGGAAAAATGGGTCAAAAAAGAGAGCCTAGAAGAACTCCGGGGGCAAACAAAGTACTGTCACTCGGAGTGCACCAGCTACAAAAAGTAATAAAATACAGCAAATCGCGGCAAAGATTTCAGGGAAATTGACAGATGCTCAGCTGATTACAGCGGATATTCATAGTCTATCTGGAACGGATTTTGAACGATTGATGGAGTTGTACTACAAAGATCAAGGGTATTCTGTTGAGCGTGTGGGTGGCTCAGGCGATAGTGAGGTAGATCTTATACTTCTAGGTAAAGAGGGATACAAGATCGCGGTTCAGTGCAAGCGTTGGAAGAAGGATGTTGGCAACAATACGGTTCTTAGATTAAAAGCAGGAAAGCAAGTGCATGGATGTTATGACGCATGGATCGTCACGACGAGTAATTTTACAAGGGATGCTAGAAGAGACGCAGAGCGATTAAACGTTCAATTGATTAACGGGATTGCACTTGATAATAAACTTGATGCTTGGAAGAAGAAAAAGCGAGTTCAGTAAAACCACATTACATAAGGATGGGGCTTTCGTATGTTGAAGAAATTAATATCCATGTTCAAACCCTCTGAGGCGCCAAAGAAGAAACCAGCGCAAGCAAAGAGTAACCCCAAACCATCTGGAAGCGGCACGAAGCCTAAAGTTCAACCGACTCGAATTGGAGAGCTCGGCGAACATAAAATTAATATTCAGCTAGATCAACTCCCTAAAGGATGCAAGTATTTGAGTGATTTATTGGTGAGCAATCCAAAATCGCGCACGGGGTATTCGCAGATCGACCACGTGGTCGTCACTCCGCAAGGTTTATTTGTCATCGAGACCAAGAACTACACTGGAGAGATTAAGGGAACGCGCGAGAATAAGTCTTGGACGGTGAGCAATCGATTTAAAATGTACAATCCTTTTATGCAAAATTACGGTCATATTCAAGCGATTAAAAGCTTCCTCCCCGACTACCAAAGCAGCCGATACATCTCGCTAGTTTCCTTTACGATGCGTTGCCGGTTCAGCGTGGATTCTGAGTTGAGAAAAATCCAGTCAGATGAGCTGATTGTGTATGATGTTGAATTGTCCGAATATATCCAGCGTAAAATAAATCGGATTCAAGCGGAGAAGAACGATTTGGTTCTGCTGGATTCGGATATTCAGAAGATTTATCAAGCGTTGAATGATGCGAATATTAGCGATCCGAGAATGCGGGCTGAGCATGTGGAGAAGGCCGAAAGTATGGGGAAGGGGAATAGGGAGTAAGGAGTAAAATGCACACTCCTATGGATTCGAATATTCGAGTTATTATGAATAAACATTTGATTTGATTAAAGAAGAGAGCCTTTCAAAAATGTTAAAAATTCAAAAATGATAGAAATGATGGTGAAAGTGACTTATGGATAAACAGGAACTTTTTAATCCACTTAAAGACTTTAATTATAATGCTCTCGAAGATTCGGAATTTGGTGAGGATTCAGTTCGTGAAGAAATTATATTTCCGATTATTAAGTCACTTGGATATAGTTCGTATGGGGAAAATAAACTAATTCGTAGTCGTAATCTAGTGCATCCATTTGTTTCAATTGGCAGTCAACAAAAGAAAATTAATATTATTCCAGATTATGTGATGGAGATAGATGGTCGACCGTGTTGGATTATGGAAGCAAAAGGGCCAAAGAAGAATATACTGGATTCTAAGTACTTAGAACAAGCTTATTCATATGCTATGCATAGTGAAATTAAAGCTTGGTATTACGCCTTATGTAATGGAAAAGAGTTTGTTTTATATCATGTTAGCGAGTATAAACCTTTATTACATTTTGATATCAAACAGTTGCCATTTTACTGGGAAGACTTAATGCGGTTCTTGTCTCCTACTCAATTATTAAATAACTGCAATCAGTTTAATCCCTTAAATAAAGACTTTGGACTGCATCTTAAGCGTTTAGGGTTTGACACATTCAATGGCCTTCATTTTTTAGAAGTCCCTATTACATTTATTGCGAAATTAAAAGATGATCTATATACATTTGCAACAAATATTAAAGAAGAAGATGCTTATTGTGTTTCTTTTGACTTCAACCATACAGTATTCTTGGAATTGAAGGGGAAGATCCCGGACGAGGCTTATGCTAAACTTGCAGAACCTTTAACAGATTCGATGATAAATATTAGGTTTCCTGATATGCGATATTTTGTGAATGTAAGCTGTGGCCTAGGTGAAAATATGGAGGAAAATAATGAAGAAATTTTTCTACCGCTTGTTATTAATAAATTCTTGTGACGTTCAAAAAGAAATTATTTTGAGGAAATTCAAAGAAGACAATAACTTACGATAACATTAGATTCACGCATCTGGCATACGCCCTCGGTCCGGAAGGATAATTTCGGGGCGGCAGAGATGGCCGGATGGCACTTGCCAGGCTTCGTGAATACTAGAACGTTAGGCAAAATTAAAAGCGAAAGAGGGACTTAAAGTGAAAACATGGCAAGCTAAAATTCTAGTTCATGCTTACTATAAATTTGTGGAGGAAGTAGTAATACAAGATGTCAGGTTTTTTCGAGAAGATAATCAAAATTACGCAGTTCTGGATTTCGAATCTTCTTGCTTAGAATTTGCTGAGAAAATTGCATTAGAGAAAGTATGTTCTATATTAAAGGCTATGAAATTTGTGCTGAAATCAGAATTTGAATGTTCTATACATTCGCTTAACGAGACTACAGAAGGCAACACGCTGAAAGAAGGATTTACAGAAATTGAGGCTACACTCGCTGTTGTAAAAGATTTTCCGGTAAGTAGTTTAGAAGAGATTAATTTAATTCTAGATAAGTATGATAATGCAGATCGCATAGGAAAAGCTGCATTTGATTTTTTTATAGATGGTTTTGGCATCAAAGAGCATAATAATGAGTCTTTCATTAATTTTTTTAAGTCAATTGAACTAATTTCTAATGAATATATAGATGAAGCTAAAGAAGAAAAAGCGATAGAAGTTCAAGAAACATTACATGAGCTAATTGAAAAACTTGAGAAAGCTATATTAAATATGCAGCAAAAAAAGATTAATAATCTGATTAAGCAAATATATAGTCTAGGTTTTATTGAAGCTAAAAGAAAGTTAAGCATTGTATTAAGGAAATTAGAACTGAAAGAATATGAAGAACAAATTAGTGCGTTACCCGATCTTAGAAATAATGTTGCTCATGGGAAAGTAGAGTTTGTTCCTATAACTAATGAACAATTGATTATTTGCGAGGAAATATCCAGGAATGTAGTATTAAATTATTTGGATAAAAAGAGAGTTAGTCCAGAATAACCTTATATAGCCTAACATTATATTCACGCATCGGAAGTTGAATCAGCTCACAACCCTGCGTGGCCAAGTCTGTCAGACGCGGTCGAATGCACTTCCTTAAGTCTCTCGGGGTCGTAAATACAAAGAACGTTAACTGAAATCTTCAAAAAGTAACATCTAAAAACTAATAATCTCTTTTTACTTCGTAATTATGTTTGGAGGAAGATATAATGCCAAAAAAGTTAAGAAACTACCCAATTTATATTGCCCCGAATATCTCTGGTTATTTAGACCGTGGATACCCAAAGATATATGATGAAATATCACAGCGAGAGCTTGATCCCTACTTAGTTGATCATAAGATTGAAATCTATAGTAGACAAGTCAATGAGTGGTTTCTGGGCCGTGCATCTAGACTCTTACAAGGTAAAAATAATGGATTTATTGTGTTAATGATATGTATTTCCTATATAGAAGGTGTTCAACAATATATTAATGGGCGTGATAGCAGGAATCAAAGTAGGCAAGTGTTTATACAAGGTTTAAATCGGATTTTTTCATTAAATTTAAGCGATAATGATTTGAATGAGTTTTACAAAGAAGTAAGATGTGGTTTATTTCATAACGGCATGAGTGGAACCAAGGTTATCATTAGCTCACATTTTGATAGTCCAATACAATTTATTGATTCCAATACAATCAAAATTAATCAGGAACTATTTTTAAAAATAATCCGACAGGATTTTAAAAATTACATGCTGGATTTAAAAGATGAGAATAATTATGAAATGAGAGAAAAATTCGATCGAATGTTTAATGTTGTATAAGGCTTTTTCTTAGTTAGGATTGCCGAGTGAAAATGAACAGAAAGACAGATGACGTAACTAATAAAGTCGACAGCCGGAGGACCCTATTTTCAGGGTTCTATTCTATTCCCACCACCTCAAAACCTCCCCGCACCGATGGTACAGTTCTGGCATCCTAGTACTTCCCCCTCCCTGCCTATCCCCAACCCCTCTTCCCGCACCCCTGAAAATTGGGAACCCCATCAAAAAACGTTGCTTGCCTGAAAATCCACCTTACCTGAAGAGCGCCCTTGCTAATGCTGTCTCCGTTCCCCAGCTCACTAATATAAGACCGGTCGACGCGGGAATAGACGCTCAACTCATCTTGAGTGAGCTTTTTTCTTTGCGGATTTTACGCAGAGCTCTGCCGAATGCAAGCAATTTTATGGATTTCTCACTATGATTGGCCAGGTTATAACCCCTTATTGGATAGTTAAAATAAATTTTATGAGCTTGTCGCATCGACTTCACTTACCCCCTGAAACATACCATTTTGTTTTTGAAAAATAAAGCCTTCGGTCTCCATTCTTTAGCAATTCTATTTGTAAAAATATAGTAACCATCCATTCTGGACAAACGTTCTATATAACGAGAAAGATTTATTCTCCGAAATTTTTGCTTGTGCTATAAAGGTGGAGATCAAGATGAGAATTAAATAAACTATTGCCCTGAGTTTGGTGTTTTTACTTTGTATTGGTTTGTTTCTTTATTTTTATGACTTTCCAAAATAGATCAATGTTGATCGTGCAGCGGTAATCTTCACTAAAGATAACCCTTCTTCATCTATTAATACTAAGGTAAAGATAAAGGTACGCTTTATAGGCCGATCTTTCATCAAATGCATTTGCACATAAGTTGGAATATGACTTTTCTGAAGATCACTTGGATAAATTGATAGATTCCTTTTCAGCTAAACAGCGTACTGAATATGTATCATATTTGGGGGGAGAATCAGTTACTGATATAGGAGGGAGACTTAAAATGGCTCTTTTTACTATATGGATATCGTTATATGAAGTTAATAGCATTTCTAAAGAATTGGCTGAAAAAATGCAAAATAATTCAGAATCCATAAAAAGAAAAAATAAATAGAGAGAGTAATTTTAGATACATGGGAGAAAGTGGATTGGAGGGGCTGTTCGGCTGCACACCGGTGGCGCTGAATACGGAGCCGGGGTATTTTCCGGCGATTTATACGATCACGAGCATCTGGAAGTCGTTTGGGTGGAGCAGCATTTTATATTTGGCCGCCATGTCCTCCATGAACCTGCATCAGTACGAAGCTGCAAAGATGGACGGCCCGAAAAAAGGGAGGAAAGCCGCAGGCCGGACAGTGGGAATTTCCTTCCGGGAGGTAGTTGGAGGAGGGCGAAACCCCGGTGGAATGCTTGAAGCGTAAGCTGCGTGAGGAGATGCAAATCGCCATTGAACCTTACGCATACTTCAGAACAAACGACCATTGTTATGGTGAGAAGCATATCCGGTTAATCGCATACAAGGCCGTTGTATCAGCGGCATTCATCAAGCTGGCCGATCACGACGAAGCGAGTTGGGTGAAGCAGGATGAGCTTGATGAATATACATTCGCGCCGGCAGATGTCTCATTCGTTAATAGGTTAATGGATAAGGAAGAACTTTCGAGCCCCAGATCGGATGCCGATAATACGGGGGCTTCAGATATCAAAACCATCCTCGCGCAGTCCTACGATAATCATGCAGACCATAGAAATTCATCCGAACTGGAAGGTTGGAAGGCAGAGGAGTACGAGCAAGTGCGAGCAAGGCCTGAATATGACGACCGTCGATTTGTACGAAGAGATGGTTCGTTTATGCAAGCAATAGAGGCTGCACGCACGGGTGATGGATTTTTACGGTTTGGATTTTGGTTTAGTTGGCATCACTCTTCACTTTTTCTTCCATTCCATTTCATTTCTCCTTTCCCAAAAAAAATAAGCCGCCTTTTGGCGACCTTGAGTTACTAAATATTCATTTTTGTCATATACCATCTGCATACCTCTTATCAATCAACAGAGAATAAAAGCTCCTCATCAATAAAGACGGCAGCTGATCTTCAGATCATCAGATGCCTTCGATCTTCTATGAGTTCGTATTTCTTGTGTGTCACCCTCCCCAATATCCTTCAAGATTTGTTCAGGATTCTCCGTACGCGGGTTATCTGATGTGACGATAACTTGAAGAACCTTATTTAATTAAGGCTTATGAATTATGAAATTGATTCATTTATCAATATAATTCTTTACTTCAAAATATATTAACAATAAGCCTATGATTAATGCGACAGTCCGAATAATAAATTCAGTGATTAACAGGTTCCCAGATAGGGAATCAATACTGAACCTTCCAGTAATTATTGCAGGAGAAAAAATTATTAAAACAGCTACTATTACCCTAAACAAGATGCCATATTTATAACTAGATTTATCCATTGATAATCACCTCCAATATATATAGTACATTAATTACAATTTAAGACAAAGCCCCTTTATCATCACTTAGGGAAGATAAAGGGGCTATATTAAGAAATTAACTGTTGTTTATTATTGCCGAGATAATATTACATTACCCTCATAATATCCATACCAATAATGTTCATCTGATGATATATTTTTATAGGTTATTGTCGCAAAACCCCCAACATTTATGCTAGCACCAACTTCAGTTGTTGTAGCACCATTATTATACCAATCTCCATTTACGATATAATGGATTTTAGAAGCATTTTCCAAATAGGATTTTACTGTTCCAACAAATTGTTTAGTCACATTACCATCTGATCTAACCAATTCCCAAGTTTCAATCTTAAGAATGGCTATATACCCTCCACCTTCTGTTGTGCTGCAATAATATCTCAAGATTGGTTTAAAACCGCCATAGTCTCCCAAATAACCGGTAAATGTTCTATAAGTAGCTAAAGCTAAGGATTTTTGTGAAGAATTCCCTCTATTAAAAACTTCTTTTGCTTCTGTTAGAGTGATATTATGGTCATCAGCATAAACTTGGGCAATTTCGTCAAAGGTTAAAACATCACTCATTTCAAAATCGGAATTGTTGCCGATACTAGACAGCCCCTTTAAGTCAAAGCCTCCCTCCGAGTTCCCCTGTGCAGAAGCAGAGAGAGCATCAGAGCCATTAGCTGAAGCTGACACTGCAAAAGCAAAGATAAGTGTCATAGCAATAAACAATGAATAAACTTTTTTCATATTAAAACTCCTTTTTTGTTGTATTTCACTAAAACGAAAAATAATTAAAATTAATTAGAAGAAGTAGTGTAAGCATTACCTCTTGTAATCATAATGCCATAATCATCAAATATCTTGGCTTGACCTCTTATTCTATATGTACCCGGTGGGACATTGTACCAAGATTTTTGAATAGAGGAATTATTCCCCCTAAAGACTGCATCATCACCAAATGTAGTTCCCTTAGTGCTAACAAGTGTGTAAATAAAATCCGAAAGATTACTTGTCGATTGTTGGCTACCTGTTATTGAAACAGTAGATTTAGTTGTGATTGTAAATTCACAAAGTGTACCCACACTTCCGTCAATATCATACCTAGTGTCACCCCAATAGCCTGCCACTACTTGGGGAGTGATTATGGAGTCTGAAACTTCAACTCTACTGGATTCTGTGGAATTTAGATTAGATTCAGCGAAACTTGTTGCTGAAATAAAGAGAGAAGAAGCAATTATTAAAGACGATAGTATAAAATGCTTTTTCTTAATCAATTATTTATCCCACTTTCTAGAAGATTTGATTTATATTGGTTGGCCAACCATGGAAAAATATATCACACATATGAGATGAATTATACAGAATTAACCAAAATAAATATAAATTTATTTTGGTTTTTTCTGTAACCTTTCTTAACTTGGAGCGTTGCAATAGTTTCTTTAAAACATAAAAAGCCGCCAGTTACGGGCTATTAGGCGGTTATATTCTTGTCGTCTTATAAAAGCTGATTACGTTCGTCGTACCAACAGGTATTATCAGCTGTTCAATTCTACCCTCTATGAATTATCCATATCTTATATAGTGAATAATGCCGTACGCTGTCCTGTTGGCCAGGAATTGGCTCATTGATCCCCACAAAGTGGAGGCTAAGTCTTCCAGCGTGACCACTCGGAAAACGGGAAAAGCCCCAAGGAACGGCAAAGATTATTATGTGTCCTTAGGAGACGGTATTCACCGTAACTGGGGGGATTGCAGAAAATATGGCTTTATATCGGCAGGGCAAGGGAAGTGGTAAAGCAATACGCTGAACCTCCTGATGCCAGGCGCCAGAGTTTATGTGTGTATTCCCAAGGTGGGTTATGTGGGCGTTGGTATCGTTACAGATGAAGTCGTGCCGATCAAGGATTTTCAGGTCGAGATCGATGGCGAAAGCGTGCCGCTGCTGGAAACGGACTTACATGTCAAAATGGATAAGGACGTCGATGATCCCGATCTGTGTGAATACGTCGTACGCGTAGAATGGCTCAAGACGGTTCCTAAGCAGGAGGCCGTCTAGGAGAAAGGCATGTTTGCGTTCCAGAATTCTGCATGTAAGTTGAGAAACCAGTTTACGATTGAACGTCTTACGGAACATTTTCAGTTTGAAGAAGAATGATAGATTTGAAAACATAGAGGGAAGTATGAATGATGGACACAGCCAGCTCGATGAACTATTCCAACAGTGGAGGTTGCACGAAGCGTGTGCAGAGGGGATTTTTATCCCAGACGGTCATGTTGATGAGGAAGCGTGGTAGCCTTCGGTCTCCATTCTTCAGCAATTCTATTTATAAAAATAGAGTAACCATCCATTCTGGACAAACGTTCTATATAACGAGGAAGATTTATTCTCCGAAACTTTTGCTTGTGCCATAAAGGTGGAGATCAAGATGAGAATTAAATCAACTATTGCCCTGAGTTTGGTGTTTTTACTTTGTATTGGTTTGTTTCTTTATTTTTATGACTTTCCAAAACAGATCAATGTTGATCGTGCTGCGGTAATCTTCACTAAAGATAACCCTTCTCCATCTATTAATACTAAGGTAATGATAAAGGGCACTCTTTATAGGCCGATCTTTCATCAAGAAAAGTTTGTAGGTAAAGTCATTGTTGACTCATATCCATTTACAAAGGTGGATTCAAGCGTTGAAATATATGTTACTCAGAAAACTCATGGGATCCGTATGGGGAATTTATTTTATCAACAAACAACCCCAAATTTTCTCGGTACTGAGCAAGCATTAATTTGGTTTGATAATGAGTTTGAAAATATCAACATCTGGCCTACGACTCCATGGGGGGACACCAAAAGGGATGAAAATGTATTTATCGTCACTAAATCTAATTATGAACAAGCTATTAATATGCAAAAAATGATGAGGGAGAAATTCGGGATAAACTTTGTGCCTAAATAAATAGGTTGAGAATGGCTTGGCACCATCCCGCAGCCGAACAGGCAGCATACCTGAAATGGATCGTGTATCCATATGAAGCGGTGTTGGTAAAATGAGAGGTAATTTCACAAGGACTCGGCTAGGAAAGGAGAGAGCGTAATGAGAAAGTTTAAGACACTAACACTATTCGCAACTGCAGCACTGGGTATTTCCATGGTCTTTTGTGGGCATAATCAGGCATTGGCTTCTAGCATCAAGGTGGTCGGGAAGAACGGCCCCATTTCCTCTGAAGTTGCACCTTACTTAAAGAAGGGCACAGTGCTGGTACCGATCAATATCATTGGAAATTTTGGTCTAAGCAATCTCAATATGTCTTGGGACAATACCCGCAAACAGGTTAGGATCTCATATCGAAAAGTAATGATCACGGTCAAGGTTAACGAAAAATATGGGATTATCGGGGATGAGAGGATTCCATTAGCGCAGCCAGCCCAGATGAAGCATGGAAGGGTTATGGTTCCTGTAAGATTCGTTGGAGAGGCGTTGGGTGAGCCGGTGGCATGGGATGCAAAGACTCAAACGGTACCGTTGGGAGTTCAACGGTAAGTAGTCATGCTAAAAGTGCTCTAACCTTGGAGCGAATCCGGGTCCTCTCTCTACATCGTGTGAGCTTAAAGGAACAGATTAATGCGGGTGGATTAATGACGGTGGTCTGCTATTTCCCTGTAGGAAGAGCGGATGAGTATTTTGTGAAAGAGGAACGCCGAATTGATTATTATAAAGTGAAGCAAGGAAAAGCGGTTCAGATATGGGCTGCTAAAACAACTAACGATATTGTTGAGAATAAGAGTCTTCCTTTCTTTCCGTATAAAATTGTTCAAGAAATAGGGGAGCGGCCAAGCGTGAAGGGGCCTTTTGTATATTATAAAAACTTTGGAGCTATCGCAGCTGTATTTTATGGCATTATCAATGAGCAAGGGAAGGCCATACAGCTAGGTGAAGCAGACGGTAACAAGGGGGTAATCATAGATATCCCTGAGGAAAAGAACTATATGAAACATTAAATGGCTATCTGAATTGATGGCGAGTTCATATTTTTAAGTAAAGGGGCTAATCATGAGAAAAATAAATAGAAGATTTATAATCCTTACATTTGCTGTTCTTGTTTTGATCACAGGGACAAGTGTATATGCAAGCGATGCTCTTCCTTCTCTTTTTCCAAATGTAAGTCCCGAAGAGGAGGCTCTTGCGCAAGCCGTTCAAGATCGTTTAACTCAATCGTGGACCCAAGGTCGTGAGATCATACTGAGCAGTGAGGGAAGGGCATTTGGAATCAACAGCAAAAACGAAGATTTGTCAAAATGGACGTTTATCGATTCTGATCAATTTTATGATATGTTGGCTACTTTTTCTATGCAAAAACGTTCTTCTTTTCTAGAGGCTTTTTATAGTGAGGAGCGGAGAGCTAATCTTGACGTAGGCGATTATATGTCGGCATTACTGATAAATCCAGAAAAGTCACGAGCTTTAGTTTATTGGGAGAAGGCCAATGGTTCTTATGTTGTCATGGATTTAAAATCTAAAGGAAATAACTCGAAATCCTGGTATGTCGATGGAGTTAAAGTTTTTCAAGGTTAACAAAATGTATGGGATATAAGGAAATGAACGGATTCATTTAGCTCATCAATACTCACATTAATTACTGCTGCTTAAACCAAGTATCGTTATTTTGAAATTTTCCTAAAAGGACGTGCTATGTATGAACAAACTTGCTCTAATTTCCGTATTATCTCTCTCGCTAGTTTTATTAGCAGCTCTGGCAGCGTCAGCTGCGCCAGCTTCTCCAAGTAATAAAGAATCTCCAAGTGTGAAAGCTACGGTAAATGACAATAGCGTGCAAACAAGGGATGGAGGTAACGATATTGACGATCCTATAATCACTCCATTTGCAGTTGATCCTTTATTTAGCACTGTTCTTGCTGGAACAAATGCAACCTCTAATTTTACTGTTAACAAGGGATATGGTCATATAAAAATATACGTAAAAAACACTGGGTCATCAACCATCTCAGTTAGTGTACAGCATAGAGAAACAGGCAGAATTTATCTTGCCACGACTATAGCTCCAGGTGCAGCACCTTTAGATTGGAGAAGTTTTACTGATAACCCACAGGGTGTCTACAGTGGGGATTATGTTGTTACATACCGAGCTGACGGGAACATTTTGAGCGGTGAAGCTTTGGGAGTGTCTGCTATAATTAATAGCGATCTCTAATTCGCAGATTAAAGGGCCCTGCTGGCTATGTGCTGGCATGGTCTTTTTTAAGAATTTTATGTAAAGATTCTCGCTTCACGTTCTTTCGGAACAACTTCCAATCCCCCTAAACCAATCCTCAAATTTGTAATTGAAGTAATACCTATTCATGATTTAACCTAGACCCTCCTCTTCAATCCACCAGCAAACATTGCGCAACCAATCAAATAATGCGCCTTACTTGTAATCCAATTTTTACGCTTCCCTGAAAGCCCATTCACATCCTGGCCTCCCCCCGCCCCAAGACACCCTTTCCCTTACCCACCACCCATCTTCCCCCACCCCCGAAAATATTGCGCACCCCATCAAAAAATGTTGCTTGCCTGAAATCCGGGGCTCGGCATATCATGAGTCCATGCGGAAGCGGGCCTGCAAGTTCCGTCGAGATCATCAGGGAAGGGGAAGATCATGAGAGCCATCCGTCAGCCGAATCAGCGAAAATCTTTTCGAGTGCGTGACAACCTCCAGCTGTACTTAATAATGCTTCCCGTTCTGGTTCACATTTTTATTTTCAGCTATATTCCGATGTACGGGATTCTGATCGCGTTTCAGAATTACTACCCGGGCAAACCCTTTCTATCCCTTCACGGAACGGATTGGGTCGGCTTTCAGCATTTCATCGACTTTTTTAACGGCCCGTATTTTGGGCGATTGATGCGGAACACGTTTTTGCTCAGCTTTTATTTTCTGGTGTTTGGCTTCTGGGTGCCGATCCTGTTTGCGCTGCTGCTGAATGAACTCAAAAGCGGCGTATTTAAAAAATACGTGCAGACGGCAAGCTATTTGCCCCATTTTATTTCGAACGTCGTCGTGGCGGGGATGGTGTTGTCCTTTATCAATACGGACGGCATCGTGAACGCCATCGTCAAGCTGTTCGGCGGCACGCCGGTGGCGCTGAACACGGAGCCGGGGTATTTTCCGGCGATTTATACGATTACGAGCATCTGGAAGTCGTTTGGGTGGAGCAGCATTTTATATTTGGCCGCCATGTCTTCCGTGGACCCGCATCAGTACGAAGCCGCGAAGATGGACGGGGCCAACCGCTTCAAGCAAATGCTTCATATTACGCTGCCGGCCATTCGGCCGACGATTTTTATCCTGCTGATTTTTGCGATCGGCAATTTGCTATCGGCCAACAGCGAGTTTATTTTGCTCATCTATAACCCGATGGTGTATGAGACGGCCGACGTTATTGGCACGTACTTGTACCGCGACGGTCTGCTGGGCGGCAATTTCAGCGCAGGGACGGCCGTGGGATTGTTTATCTCGATCATCAATTTCACGCTGCTGTATACAGCCAATACGCTCAGCCGTAAATATTCCGATTACGCCTTATGGTAAGGGGGAGTCCCATGGCCGCCTTGGTCAAAAGAAATCCGAACACCATCAAGCAAGGCTCGGTTGTCGTCGACGTGATATTGTACGCGCTGGCGCTCGCCCTTTGCTTAATTACGCTGTATCCTTTTTATTTCGTGATCATTATGTCCATCAGCAATCCGACGGAAGTCGCGGCCATGAATGTGTTCTGGTACCCGAAAGGATTGTTCCTCGATTCGTACAAGCTGATCGTCAGCGATACGAAAATGTGGTGGGCTTATTCCAATACGTTGATCTATGTGAGTGCGGGTACGATTTTAAACTGTCTGACGGCCGTGCTCGGCGCCTATCCGCTCACCGTTCGCAATCTGATGGGCAGGAAGTGGGTCGTGTCATACCTGCTGATCCCGATGTATTTTGGAGGCGGCCTCATTCCGTCTTACCTGCTGGTGAACAAGCTCGGACTGTATGACACGATGTTCGCGGTCATCATTCCGGGGATGGTCAGCATTTGGAATATCATCCTGGTGCGAACGTTCTTTGCCAACATTCCGGACGGGCTGAAGGAGTCGGCCTTTATCGACGGCGCTTCCCATTTGCAGCTGCTGTTCCGGGTCATTATCCCGATATCCAAGCCGATCCTGGCGGTCATCGCCATTTATTCGGTCGTCGGGATCTGGAACAGCTGGTTCGACGCGCTCGTGTATTTGCCGAATGAGAAGCTGCATCCGCTGCAAATGTACCTGTACCGGGTCGTGGTCCAGCAGTCGGTCGATTTGAAGATGCTGTCGATGGAGGATGCGAAAAATGCGGTCGCCAACATGCTCTCAAACATTCAGCTGAAATATGCCATTATCGTCTTTACGACGTTACCCGTCATTTTTACATATCCGTTCTTTCAGAAGTATTTCATCAAGGGAGCGCTGCTGGGTTCATTAAAGGAATAGGCTAGGCCATCCAAAGGGGGAAGAGTTGTATGAAAAAAAGGAAAAAACCGTTCATGTCCGCCATTGTCGCCGTTGTTCTCATTGCTTCTGTAACCGCTTGCAGCGGTGGAGACGGCAAACCGGAGGAAGCCGACAGCAAAGCTCCGGCCGGACAGCAGTCCGCCAAGCTGAAGCTTCTCGGGCCGACCGGTTCGAACAAGTTTATCAAATTCGATGAAAGGGAGAAGTACCCGGTCTGGAAGGAAGTCGACAAGATGCTGACCGATGCGAACCTGCAGCTCGATTACGAGCTCGTTCCGAACGAGCAGTACAACGTGGTCATCAAAACGCGCATGGCGTCGGGCTCCAACCTTCCGGATATCGTCAACATTTCGGCGCTGGACAATACGACGGTGCTCAATCTGGCGAAGCAGGGCGTACTGCTGGACCTGAATCCGCTGATCGAGAAGTACAGCAACGGCAACATCAAGAAGATGTATGAGCAGGAGTTCCCGTATGCGAAAAAGACGACAACGACGTCGGATGGGAAAATGTACTGGTTCAGCGATCTGCATAAAAAAACGTACAAAGGTACCGATCCGGCCCCGGTCTCCTTAACGATGCTGCTCCGCAAGGACTGGCTCGATAAGCTGAGCCTTCCGGTTCCGACAAGTGCGGAGGAATACTTGCAAACGCTGAAGACGATGCGCGATAAAGACGCCAACGGCAACGGGCAAAAGGATGAGGTGCTTGTCTACGATCCGGGTTCCTTCTCGGGACCGATCGCGCAGTGGTTCGGGCTCGGGACAAGCATTTCTTCCGTGGATGTGGAGAACAAGAAGGTCGTATCCCCGTGGTACCAGGACGGCATCAAGGATTACTTCCGCTACCTGCAGCAGCTGGTGAAGGAAGGCGTGCTCGACACCAGCCTGATCGGGGCGACAGGGGAGCAGAAGCAGCAGAAGATGACGGAGAACCAGGTTGCTTCAACAGGAGATTACAATCTGGAGACGTATCTGGAGCCGACGATCAAGGGGGGCGGGGAATATCTTCCGCTCATGCCGCTCCAAGCGGTAGACGGTATTGCCCCAGCAGCCCAAATTGAGCCGCCGTTTCTGGTGTGGCAGAAATACGCGATTACGAAAGACAGCAAAAACGTAGAAGCGGCGATCAAGTATTTTGACACGATCTATTCGGATAAGTATGCGGAGCTTCTGTATTGGGGCATTGAAGGACAAACCTATAAAAAGGATGAGAGCGGCGCGAATGTATTCATCAACAACGCCTCGGACGAAGAACTGGCGAAAACGGGCCAGGTTCCCGGACTCCGCCTGTTCGGCGATACGGTGTTCCCGCGGGTTCAGTTCGCCAACCTCGAGTTTGAGCTGTCCGGCGTACCGAAATACAAAGCCGACAACGAGCTCAATATTCTGAAATACAAGCCGTATTTCGTTAATATGAATGACAACTATTTGGCGATTCCGGACGATCAGCAGCTGGAAGCGAAAACGAAGATTTTGACCAACCTGAACACGTACTCCACGGAGCTTGCAACCAAGCTGGCTTTGGGGCAAAAATCGCTCGACAACTGGGATCAATATATGGCTGATCTGAAAAAGCTGGGGCTGGACCAGCTTCTGGAAATCGACCAGCAATTGCTCGACAGATACAACAGCATCCAGTAACGTTGACTGTAACCGTATGACTTTGGAAAATGGCAGGCTCCATTTCGCTTTGGAGGCTCTGCTGTTTTCCTGTTTTTGCTTATCTAATGGGGGAGGGGTAGTCTGTGCGCAATGGCAGCTTCGGAAGCGGCACGTTTCGTAAAATTCTGTTGTCTTATACCGCGATTTTGATCATCCCGATTATTGTGTTCAGTGCATTAAACGTGCAGCGGAACATCGTCGAGGAGAAGCGCCGGCAGCATGAGGCACATGCTTTGGACGCCAAGCGGATCGCCGATCTGGTCGACAATAAACTGAATGAGCTCAAAACCTTGGGCAAAACGCTGAGCAATGAATCCTGGGTGAAGAAGCTGATGCAGGATACGAACGTATACGAGCAGGAATTCGATATTACCAAGATGCTGGACATTCGCACCAGTCTTGGCAATAGCGTGAGTTCGCAGGGGATTCTTTCTTTTGGCATGGTGGTGTTCCCGGAGCAGCAGAAGGCGATGACTTCATGGGGGATGTTCCCGCTGAAGGAATTTTTCCAATCGATTGTCGCATTTGACGAAGCTGCCGAACAGCAGCTGCAGAGCTCCTTTGCGCAGCAGCAGTATTTTACCATCCTGCCGCCGGCCAGCATGAAGCTGTGGGGCAGCGACAAGCGCGTGATCCCTGTGCTGCAAAGCCTGGAGGTGGTGAATCATCCGCGCGCGGTTTTGGTATTGTTTATTGATAGCGCTTACTTTTCAGAGTATATGCACCGGTTTGGAGGGATTGAATCGCAGGAGATCGTCATGACGTCCCGGGATGCGCTGATTTATAGCCAAGCCCGGAATGCCCCGGCAGCTCGCAGCGGCGCGGCTTCCTACCCCATTCATTTGTCTTCGGAGGCCAGTGATGTGCAGTATGCGATCTCCTATGCGGACAGCAGCGTCATCGGCATCGGCAATTTGTTCAGCTCGCTGGCAGCCATCCTGATCTCCATCGTTATCGGCGCGTTAATGGCTTATCTGCTGGCTAAAATCAGTTACCGTCCTCTCGGAGCTCTGCTGAGCAAGCTGAGCGCCGCGGCGCGGGTTGAGGATTCCCGAAACGGCAAGGTGACGGGTTCCGAATACAATTTTATCGAAAAATCATTCGACCGGCTGCTGCACGAAAACCGCAAGCTTCAGCAGTCGATGCAGGATTACGAAAATGCCGCCAAGTCGAATTTGTATCTTCGTCTGCTCAAGGGATACTTTATGGACGATCAGCAGAAGAACGAGCTGGGGAAATTGGGGATCGGTTATACCGAGGAGATGTATTACTGCACGATGCTGGTCAGCTTCCACGCCATTCGCGATTTTTCCGACTTTGAGAAAATCCGGAAGATCGAAATGCTGATGATGGTGATCGTGGAGAAAGCGATGAGCCGTTACGGGCTGGACTATGCGCTGTTCGAGGTCACGAATGCGGACAAGGCGATGATCGTGTCCTCCGGGCAGCCGTTTGGGGACGATGATATGCTCGAGCGTATCGCTGCTGAAATGGCGGGCGAAATCGAGCGGCTGAGCGGATTTCATCCCGATATTTTATACGGAGGGGTTGAGCAAGGGCTGGTCGGCATCAGTAAATCGTATTATACGGCCAATGAAAGATTGCGTTACACCATATTCTCGCGTGAGCATTTTCAGGTGCTGCAGGAGGAGACGATGCAGGCCAGTGTCGATTACTATTATCCGACGGATTGGGAAGTGCAGCTCATCAATAACCTCAAGATCGGGAACCTGGATACGTCCCTGCAAATTCTGCATGAAATCCATGCCGAGAACGAAAAGCGCGAGCTGGCCGAGGCCAGTGTGAGCCGGCTGCTCTCCTTGCTGATGGAAACGATGCTGCGGGTGCTGCATGAGCTGAATCTGGATACGGATATCTACACGAAGCAATTTTGCAGCCGGGCCAAAGCGGCGAACATCGAAGAGATGTGGAGCTATATGTTTGAGGTCGGCACGCTCATTTGCGAGCGGAAGCGGTATGCCAATACGTCCTCGGCTATGTCGACCGGCAGCGAGCTGCTGCAATATGTGAACGACAACTATTCGAGCGCGGACATTTCGTTAAAGCAGCTGGCGGAGATGTACCATATGTCCCTATCGAAGGTGTCCAAAATATTCAAAGAGGTGACCGGTATCAACTTCTATGATTATGTATGCCGTCTGCGCATGGAGAAGGCGAAAGAGCTGCTCCGGGAGAGAAGTTGTGGCATCGATCATGTCGCACGCACAGTGGGCTACGAAAATGTGTACTCCTTCAAACGCGCTTTTGCGCGATATGAAGGGATCAAGCCTGATGAGTACGCGGAGTCGGCGGAATGCCGGTGAACAATATACCTAGATAAAATAAAGAGACCATAGCTCATTGCTATGGTCTTTGCTGCCTCACTCACTTCAACTATCCGTTTATGACCTGCCGCTGAACCGTTTGATCGCTTCCTCCGTCACCGGCGTGAAGAGGTTAATCAGGTTGCCGTCGGGATCCCGAAACAGCACAGCACGGTTCCCCCACGGCATCGTGGTTGGTTCCTTGACCCACTCGGTGACAAACGGCTTCAAGCGCTCGTATTCGGCATCGACATCGTCGACACGGAACTCGAGGATGACCGTGTGATTGTCGGCCGCCACGGCGGAACCAGCACCGAACAGCTGCACTGTCTGGGAGTGGCCGATCGCCAGGGTGCACGATGACCCAACGATTTCAGCGAAGACGGGCGCGGGGCGTTCCGCCGATACACCCATGACTTTCTCATAAAACCCGACAAGACGATCCACGTCGTCGGTAATGATGCGTACAGAAGCAAAATTCATGAAAAACCATCCTTCCTATAATCCATGATACAGTACCGTATATTATCATTTTGGGTCAAAATACTTCGCATTCATTCACGGTTACATACTCCGAGTATAAAGAAACGCTACTGACAACAGTATGTCAGTAGCGTTTTAACATTCGTTTTTGCTAGAACTAACGGGCAGGTTAACTATAGTTTAATCAAGGGATCATGCTCAGCTTGGATGGGAAACAACTTCTGAGCGGTCTCGATAAAGGTTTTTACCGCAATAGTACAGTCCTCCACAGGACCCGAGACGATGTGAATATCCCGGTAGGCCGCTGGTGAGATGCGTTTGAGGATAAGGCCAGGAGGCAGGTCCAACAGGGACAGCTCAGACATGACGGCCAAGCCTTCGCCTGCAGCAATCATTTGAAGAGCCGTTCTGTAGTTGTAGAGAATGTACTTAATATTAGGCTCTTCCCCGGCACTGTCAAACCATTGCAGGACAGGAGGCTCGTAACCGGCTTTGCAGATCAGCATAGGCTCCTCCCGCAAATCTTCCGGGCTGATGATGGACTTTTCGCTTAAAGGGTGATCATCTCTCATAACGGCATAAATGCCTTCCCGATATAGTGGATGAGAGTGAGTCGTTTTATCCGAAGGGATCAGAAACCCGACATCGATGACCCGGTTATCCAGCCATTCCTGTATGTCCACAATGGTCCCTTCAAGAATGCTGAATTCGAGCTTTGGATATTGTTGTTTGATATGGCTGATGATCTTCGGAACAAAATAAGAAGCGGCAACCGGAAATGCGCCGATTCGGACGCTGCCGGTTTCCATTCCTTTTTCGCTGGCGATTTCCTGGTCAACCTTATCAAACCCTTGAAGAATCTCCCGGAAGATCCGCACGATTCGTTCTCCAACGGGTGTGAGGGCAACGCCGAGACGCCGGTCTCTAATCAGCAGCGTTACCCCAAGCTCGCGTTCCAGAGCGGTGACCGCACGGCTGACGGCAGGCTGTGTCATATTCATCTTTTCCCCGGCGGACGTAAAGCTTCGGGTCTCCGAGATCGCAACAATCAATTGAAGAAGTGATTTGTTCATACCAAATTTGATATCTTCCTCATGATTTATATTCATTTTATTTATGATATGGTTTATTGTAACATGACTATAGAACAAGAGAAAGACTTGGAATAGAGTGGGGAGAGGTGTTTAGTAATGAAAGCTAAAGCATGGCTTTTTCTAGTATTGGCTAATCTGTTCTGGGCAGGGAATTTGATCTTCGGCAAAGCGGTTACAGCCGATTTCCCACCGGTCTGGGCTTCCTTCCTGCGCTGGGCGATTGCAGCTGTCGTATTAATCCCGATGGCCCAGCTGGTGGAGAAACCCAATTGGCTGAAGGTGTGGAAAAATAACTGGGGTCTTCTATTATTCTTTTCGCTAGTAGGCGTTGTGTTCTACACGCTCCTTACCTATACAGCACTTCAGCATACTTCATCGACAAACGGCAGTTTGATCAACAGCTTGACTCCGGCAGTTATGATCGTGTTGTCGCTGTTGTTCCTGAAGGACAAGATCTCGGTGTGGCAGGGAGTGGGACTCGTCTTATCTTTCCTGGGCGTATTAACGGTATTGACGAAGGGGCACCTCCTTGGCGTGTTCAGCACGCATTATAATCAAGGAGACGGCATTTTGCTCATAGCCGTGTTCCTGTGGGCCATCTATTCCATCGTCAACAAAAGGGCGCAGCATCTGCCCCCGATTACTTTTGTAGCCTTTACAGCCTTGATCGGCGTTATTTGTATGGTTCCGCTGCTGTTTATGCAGCCTTTGCAAACCGGGCATATTACTGCAATCGGCATTACCGGGGTCATCTATCTGGGTCTATGTCCCTCCATCGGTTCGTTCCTGTTCTGGAACCAGGGAGTCAAGGTGCTTGGACCGGGCAAAGCCGGGATTACGATGAATCTGATGCCGATTTTCACGGCGATCCTGTCTGTGATGACAGGCCAGGCATTACTGGTCTCCCAGATGGTTGGCGGTGTTATCGTGATTGCGGGGATGCTGCTGTCCGCTAACCTCATCCGATCGGGAAAAGCCGGAACGAAACCGGTGGGCGAGCAGCGTACAAGCGTGGTTTAAAAATTTGTACAAGGTGAAGGGCAGCACTCAAAGCAGCACTAACGGAGAACGCTAATTAAAGAATTCGTGGAGCAATCTGCCGCAGCTGCTCCATTTTTTTTTATTAAGCAAATGGGACAAGACTGCGCAACAATTATTGAATTTCTATTAGCTTGCCATTAAGCTAACGGGCAGTTTAGCTCATAGTTTCATTTATAAAACTAAAGTAGTATTCTGTTATAAAAACACTTGAAGGAGTTATTAAAATGATTACGATTTATGCTGATAAGTATAAAGAAGAAGTCATTAAACTGATATTGCATGTACAGAATGTTGAATATGGTGTAGGGATTAGTGTCGAAGAACAACCAGATATACTAGATATTCAATCGAATTATATTAAGGATGGGGGTAACTTTTGGGTAGCGTTAAACGATAACGGCGAGGTTGTAGGCTCTATCGGTTTGCAAAAGAAAACCAGCGAGGTTGCCGTACTAAAGAAATTTTTTGTTTATAAAGATTACCGTGGTAAAGAGCTTGGGATAGGAACAGGACTCTACGAAGCTTTGCTTGATTTTGCGCAGAAACATCGGTTTTCTAAGGTGATTTTGGACACTCCTTCCAAAGCCACTAGGTCACACAGTTTTTACAAGAAGGTTGGATTTAAGGAAATTGCTAAAGAGGATTTGCCAATTCAATATGATTACCCTGATAGAGATTCACTAATTTTTGAATTAGTCCTAGCTGATAAATGACTTTGAACTAACGGGAACGATAGCTCAATCATGACACGACGGCAGCCGGCCAAATCGGCTGCCGTCGTTACGTTAACGGGCAGTAGACGTTTGCATGTAAAAGATTGCCGGGGTCTTGGCGGAAGGGGCCGGTTCAAAAAATGCTTCTGGACAGTCGGGCCAAACTCAAGCTAAAGTGCTTCTTTACATCGTTGTGGGTGTAGTATTTTCCTTAGCTTGAAAGGCATGGGGTACTCCCCCTTTAAGGCAAAAATAATTTTTGTGGAAATTGATCAATCACTGAATACTTGAGCAGCAGGTTGATTTGACAATTGACTGGGAGTCCGTAAGAGGAATGGGAAAAGCCAAGAGGGTGAACATCACCTTCTTGGCTTTTGTGGTGTAGTGGCGGTAGAGGGGGCCTTGAAAAAAGGTTTACAGATCGACTACCCAGTTGCCCATCATCTTGGCGACTTCCGGATCGTGGTAGGATAAGAAAAGACTTTCCCGTGTATCGAGGGTGGAAATTTGTTCGATATCGTCCGCGCTCAGCTCAAAATCGAAAATGTCGAAGTTCTCGACGATCCGTTCCTTGCGCACCGATTTGGGAATGGCAACGACTTCACGCTGAACAAGCCAGCGCAGCACGACCTGGGCGACGGACTTATTGTGTTTTTCCGCGATCGAGGCTAGCACTTCGTTGCCGAACAAGTTGTTGCGTCCTTCAGCGAACGGCCCCCATGACTGGTGCTGCACTCCCTGCTCTTTCATAAAAGCGGCGTTCTCGATTTGCTGGTAGAACGGGTGCGTTTCGACCTGGTTGACGGCGGGCACGATTTCGTTATGCACGATAAGGTCCATTAGACGATCGGGCTGGAAGTTGCTGACCCCGATCGCTTTGATTTTGCCCTCGCGGTACAGGTCTTCCATCGCACGCCAAGCGCCGTAATAATCGCCAAAAGGCTGGTGAATCAGGTACAGATCGAGATAGTCGAGCTGCAGCTTCCTCAAGGATTTGGCAAACGCCAGCTTGGCGCTCTCGTAGTTGGCATCCTGAACCCAGAGCTTGGTCGTGATGAACAGCTTCTCACGCGGTACGCCGCTGCGCTTGATCGCGCGTCCGACAGCTTCCTCATTCAAGTAACCGGCGGCGGTATCGATCAGGCGGTAACCGGCCATCAGCGCTTCATATACCGCATTCTCGCATTCTTCTGCATCGGGAATTTGATAGACACCGAAGCCGATGATCGGCATTTGTACTCCGTTATTTAAAGTCACGGTTTGCATTGTAATTCCTCCCATGGTTTAAGTGTAAAACGGCAAACGGCCGCGAATCCCTGGAATCGGGCACCTCAGCGGGGCTTCCGCTTACGGCCGGTTTGCTTTACAATAAGCCTACTACCTTCGTGTAACACGAAGGCAAGCCTCTATCAAAAATTTATTTTCCAAGGGGGATTACCATGCATACGGTCAAAGAAGCCGCCTTGATCACGGGACTTACCGAGCACGCTGTGCGCTTTTACACGGATAAAGGCCTAGTGCCGAGCGTACAGCGCGATAAAAATAACATCCGGATGTTCGACGAAGAATCGATCAACTGGCTGCTTGGCGTCAAATGCCTTAAGCAATCCGGGATGCCGATTGAAGTCATCAAAACGTACATCGATCTCTGTCTCGAAGGGGACTCGTCTATTCCGCAGCGCTACAAACTCATCATGGAACATAAAGAAGCCGCGCGTGTTAAGCTCGAAGAAGCCCAGCGGCACATTGCCCATTTGGAACAAAAAACGGAACTCTATCAGGCCATTTTGGAGCACTGCTCTCCAGACACGACCAATCCGGGCAACTGGGACAACATTCACCATATGCATGGCGACGTATTCTACTCTCCTTCGGTTCGGAAGGCGTAAGAGATATTCGTGAGCGGGTCAAAGACTTTAGCGGAGGGGCAAAACGTTGTCAGTTCTACAAATAAACCATAAAGTTTGGAGGTTTAATTTAGGAAGTGGAATACATTCTAATCATCATATCTCTCCTGATCATCATAAATTTATGGGCTAAGGTGAGTAAATTAGAAGGTCGCATAAAAGGAATGCAATATACCATAAACCAGTTAACCCAACAATCGGGACTGCCTGAACATCCAATAAATGATGAACTTCGTCTGTTGATAAAAGAGGGTGAAGACGTAAAAGCCATTAAAAAAGCAAGAGAAACTTTAGGCCTTTCCCTGTTAGAAGGTAAAGAATATATTGATAAGTTGAAATCTGAAACCAGATAATGCTTAAAAAATGGATAAAGCCAAGAAGGGAGTTTGACCTTTCTTGGCTTCTTCGTGTTTGGATATACGACCAGGGCGAGCGGCAAAATTTATTTTACCCGGGTAATATTGACTTATCTATTTTTACCCGGGTATAATTAGTGGAGAAATCAGAGAAGGAGATACAGGCATGGGAAATGACCTAACGCGACTTTACTGCACGGCATTTTTGGGAGTGAGAGTCGTCGCCAGTGGTTCGCTACAGCACGTTGTTTCTACGGTAAAGGATACTCTGGATGACAGGGACCTCACACAGCTGCTTATATTTGACGATACCTCGGGGAAGCAAATCGATGTTGATTTTCGCGGGAAGACAGACGACGTGCTCAATCGATTAGGAGAACAGTTCGGTGACCTGCCTCCCGATACGGAAGTGGATCATCAGCCTGCACGGCGGGTCGGTCGACCCAAGCTGGGGGTTGTATCCGGTGAGGTTACGTTATTGCCGCGGCATTGGGAATGGCTCAAGAGTCAACCTGGAGGGGCTTCGGTAACATTACGAAAACTCATTGATGAGGCTCGCCATGCTGGCGGAGAACAGAGCAAAAGACGAGAGTCCCAAGAAGCGGCATATCACTTTATGACAGCCATGGCCGGGAACTTTCATCATTACGAGGAAGCTCTGCGGGCAATGTATGCTGGTGATGTGGATCGTTTTTACCACTTTATCGATGACTGGGCACCTGATATCAGAGACCATATCAAAAAATTATCCGCTAATGCATTCCCTGAAGAGAGCTTCTGAATGAAAGCATGTGGATGGAGGAGAACATGATGATGAACACTTTGACAGTCAATGGCATTGATTTGGCCTATGACAGTTTTGGCAACGAAAATGACGAGGCGATCATCTTAATCGCCGGGCTTGGAACCCAGATGATCCGGTGGACGGTTCCGTTTTGTGAACTATTGGCAGCACGGGGCTTTCGCGTGATCCGCTTTGACAATCGCGACGTTGGTTGCTCGACACACTTTAGCCATTACCAGACGCTGGATTTTGACGCGCTGGCGGCTGCTCTCATGTCGGGACGGCGGCCGGACATCCCTTACACTCTCGACGACATGGCCAACGACGCTGTCGGACTGCTCGACGCCCTTTCCATTGACCGGGCCCATTTCGTTGGTCGGTCGATGGGCGGAATGATCGCCCAGGTTGCTGCCAGTGAGTACCCTGAACGGGTTTTATCACTCACTTCCATCATGTCCAGTTCCGGTAATCCCGCCCTTCCGCCAACTTCCCCGGATGTCATGGCGATGATGACTCAACCGGCGCCGAACCCCTTTGAGGATGAAGCAGGATTTTTGGCGCACAGCCTCTCTTTTGCCAAACGCATTGCCGGCACAGGCTATCCGTTTGAAGAGGACGCTTATCGGGCGCTTATTCTGGAGGAAGTCCGGCGAGCCTACGATCCAGGCAGTGTCGGACGACAAATTGCTGCGATCGCTGTCTCCGGTGACCGTCGTCCGCGGCTGGCAACGATCAAAGCACCCGCACTTGTCATTCATGGGGTGGACGATCCCATGTTCGTGCCGGCGTGTGGCGAGGATACGGCTTCGGCCATCCCTGGCGCCGAACTCATGTTGGTTGACGGCATGGGACACGACTTGCCGCATCAACTGTACGAAGAAATCGCTGATGGCATAGAGCGGACGGCTCGCCGCAATTGACACGCGTTTCTGAAGAGCGACCAACCGGAGTCGGCGGTGCCCAGAGGGCTGTGCAGGCTCAGGGACGCAGTGCTGATCACAAGAGATAGACCGTAAACCTTTGCAGGGGGCGGTCTATTTCTTTTTAATGCAAATTTGATTCACCAAAGGCGAAGCTGTTAGCATAATACCAAGGGAACAAGGAAACGTCATGTTTTTCCTTTTATTGTCTACACTAAGCATAACGGTACGCCACTAGCTTAAAAAACTTATACATCACCATCTTTCCTTGAAGGGGGACATCTGTTTTGGATGCGCAGTTTCTAGATTTATTGGCCCAGCAATATGATACGGAAGAAAAAGTGATCACCGAGATCATCAACCTTGAAGCGATCTCCAACCTCCCCAAAGGAACCGAGCATTTTGTCAGTGATTTGCATGGAGAGTTCCAGGCTTTTCAGCATGTGCTCAGAAACGGTTCGGGTACCGTCAAAGAGAAAATCAAAGATTTGTTTCGTGAGGAATGGACGGATCAAGAAATCAGTGATTTTGCGGCGTTAGTATATTATCCGGAAGAAAAAATACAGCTGGTTAAAGGAGACCTGTGCAATAAACAAGCCTTGAACCGGTGGTATCGACAAACGATTGAACACATGCTTAAGCTCATTTCTTATGCTTCTTCCAAATACACGCGCTCGAAATTGCGTAAAGCTCTGCCGGAGCGGTTTGTATATATTGTCGAAGAGCTTCTGTACAAAACGGATTTGACCCACAATAAGGATCCTTATTATGAGGAAATATACCGGCAAATTATCTCCTTGGGGCAGGCGGACAAGCTCATTATCGGCCTTGCTTATACGACCCAGCGCCTGGTGGTTGACCATCTTCATGTGGTCGGAGATATTTATGACCGCGGGCCGGAACCGGATAAAATTATGGACACCCTGATCAACTACCATTCAGTAGACATCCAGTGGGGGAACCATGATGCCTTATGGATCGGCGCCTATTCGGGTTCCCTGGTCTGCCTTGCGAATATTATCCGGATCTGCGCCAGATACGACAATCTGGACATCATCGAGGACGTATACGGGATCAATCTTCGCCCACTGCTGAATTTGGCGGAAAAGTACTATGATGACAATCCGGCCTTCAGACCGAAGCTGCAAGCGGGCCACAACGTATCGGAGTCGGAAATTCTGCAGATTACCAAAATTCATCAAGCCATTGCCATGATCCAGTTTAAGCTTGAAATCCCGATTATTAAGAGACGCCCTTACTTTAATATGTCTGAGAGGCTTTTGCTGGAGAAGATCGATTACGAGAAGAATGAAATTAACATTGGCGGGAAAACTTACCCTCTGGAAAACACCTGTTTCGCTACCGTAAACCCGGAGCAGCCTGAACAATTGTTAGAGGAAGAGCAGCAGGTGCTGGAGAAGCTGCTGTTCTCCGTTCAGCATTCCGAAAAGCTGGCGAGACATATGAATTTTCTGATGAAAAAGGGCAGCCTTTATTTAAAATACAACGGGAATTTGTTAATCCACGGCTGTATTCCTCTGGACGAAGAAGGAAACATGGAAGAAATGCAGATCGAAGACCAACTGTATTCAGGCCGTCAGCTGCTCGATGTTTTTGAATATTATTTACGTTACGCCTTTGCGCATCCGGAAGAGACGGACGATCTGGCTACGGATATGGTATGGTACATCTGGTCAGGGGAATGCTCCTCGCTCTTTGGAAAAAGAGAAATGACCACCTTTGAACGCTACTTTATCCAAGATAAAGAAACCCATAAGGAGAGAAAGAACCCTTATTACCATTTACGTGAACATGAGGAGATTTGCCGGAAAATCCTATTGGATTTCGGACTGAATCCGGATCATGGACATATCATTAACGGGCACACGCCAGTTAGAGAAATTCGTGGAGAGAACCCGGTTAAAGCAGGCGGGAAAATGGTCGTCATCGACGGCGGATTTTCCAAAGCTTATCAGTCTACAACGGGCATTGCCGGGTATACTTTGCTGTATAATTCTTTTGGCATGCAGCTTGTCGCCCATCAGAAATTCAATTCCAGAGAAGATGTGTTATGTAACGGAACGGACGTATTGTCTGTAAAAAGACTGGTGGACAAAGAACTGGAGCGGAAGCTGGTGAGGGAAACCAATGTCGGGGAGAAGCTGCAGCAGAAAATATCCAATTTGAAGAATCTCCTGGAATATCGCTATATGAAATGAAATTGCTGCTAAAACGAACCGACTGCTAAATATTAATGGGCCGCCCGAGGGCGGCTTTTCTATTTTTGAAAATGTTTTGCCTCCTGCTTCACCCTGACATAATGCTGTCAAGGTAGGTGGTCTAATATTAATAATGTAAGCAACACAAACGCCAACCCATTCGAGGAGGAAAATAAAATGACCACAGTTAACCCGAATTGTTACGAGGTAAGTGAAGCGATCCATCCTTTCCATATCGCCGTGCCACAGGATGATCTTGATGATCTTCGGTATCGTTTATCCCGGACGCGGTGGCCTGAAACGATGAATGGGGCCGGCTGGAAATACGGCGTTTCGCTCGAGTACATCAAAGAGTTGGCGTCCTACTGGCAGAATGAGTACGATTGGCGGAAATATGAGGCGCAATTGAATGAGTATCCGCAGTTTACATCGACGATCGATGGAGCCCAGATCCATTTCATGCATGTTCGCTCACCGGAGCCAGATGCATTTCCTTTACTGCTTACCCACGCTTGGCCCAGCTCGATTGTCGAATTCCTGGAATTGATCGGACCGCTAAGCGATCCGCGCAGCCACGGCGGCGATCCGGCGAACGCATTCCATCTCGTCATCCCTTCCGTTCCCGGATTCGGCTTCTCGGGTCCGACGCTCGGCTCCGGTTGGAATATTGCCCGCATTGCAAGGGCGTGGGATACGTTAATGAAGCGTTTGGGATATACCGAGTACGGAGCACACGGCAGCGACTGTGGTGCACTCGTGTCCAGAGAGCTTGGTATACAAAAGCCGGAAGGTCTTCGCGGCATACACGTGCTGCAGTTATTTTCCTTCCCTTCTGGAGATCCTGCCGAGATGGCGGGTTTATCGGAAGATGATCAGAAGCGGCTTCAATTTCTGGCGAACTTTCATGAACGGGCGGGCTTTAATTCGATCCAATCCACCCGGCCACAGACGCTCTCCTATGGGCTTGCGGATTCGCCGGCAGGTCAGCTCTCTTGGATAGCGGAGTTATTTAACGGATTCGGCGATCATGTGGATTTTATTGACAAGGATGCACTCCTGACGAATGTCACTCTGTACTGGTTGACCAATACGGCGGAATCGTCCGCCCGGTTATATTACGAGAACGCGCATCAGCAGCAGGAGCCGCAAGGACCGAATACGACTCCGACAGGAGTGGCCGTGTTCGGAGATGATTTCAAATCGATAAAACGGTTTGCCGAACGCGACAATACCAATATTGTGCAGTGGTCGGAGTTTGAGCGCGGCACCCACTTTGCGGCTATGGATGCGCCGGATCTTCTGATTCCCGACATCCGGTCATTTTTCAGCCGATACCGCTGATATCAGGGATATGGGAAAAAGCCAAGAGGGGGATGATCGCCTTCTTGGCTTTTTCATCAAACGACATTCAGCTGCTCGGCAAACAGCTTGGGCTGCTCCAGTTAGCCGTATGGAAAAGAATCCAGATAAACAATATACTGTATAGAATGAACTAAAGAAATGAATGTCATAGATCTATATCACTATAACTGTTTTTTATTGAGGTGAATATCAAATGGAAGAAATCGATGATTCAAAACAAATTGTATTACAAATCGGCGGTGCCTTGAAAAAGTACAGAAAAGAAAAAAATATGAGCTTAGACGACTTAGCGGAGTTAACGGGCGTCAGCAAACTTACTCTGGGGAATATCGAACGTGGCGAGACAAATCCAACTTTGGGGATGATATGGAAAATTTCAAAAGGCATATCTTTACCGCTATTGGCTTTGTTCAAATCAGAAGAACCTGTTAGTTTGTATCGAGCTGGGGAAGGACTGCGATTTTCTAATGGTCAAAAAAATTGGATCATTGAACCTGTTTTTAAAAGCAACGATATTGAAATGTGTCGGGCATACTTACAGCCAAATAGCTCGTATTACCCTGAAGGTCATCATGTGAATACAACGGAAATTGCGACAGTCATGACGGGTTCCATTGAAATACAAGTCAACGGAGAGACTTACACATTGAATCAATACGATACGATGAGTTTTCGTGCAGATTATGCTCACTCTTATACGAATCATACGAATAGTGAAACCGTACTCCATATATCCTTAAAGTATGGTTTCTAAAAATCGAAAATTCCTCTTATTAAATACAACTCCGAATTCCATGATGGGATTCAGAGTTGTATTTTTGTTTTTAGATGAGCTTTGATTTACTATAAAATACTTCTTGTTAAAAATAGTATACTATAATATACTTTTGTTGTTCGCGCGAATGTTATTGCATCGTTTTTTCATTTTTTTCAATCGATAGGAAACAAATCATAGGCATGAATTCAGGAAGGAGAATTGAAGAATGCCGAAACAAAATATAAAAGGGGTACCATCCTCTATAGGGCTGATCATTCTCGGCATTATTGTTATTGCAGCTAATTTACGTACTCCCTTAACCTCTGTCGGTCCTTTAGTGAGTCTCATAAGGGATGACGTTCATATTTCAAATACATTAGCGGGCCTGATCACAACGGTACCCTTGCTTGCGTTTGCTTTATTATCTCCTCTAGTACCGAAATTAGGACGAAAATATGGGGTTGAACGTATCATTTTGATGGCCCTCATCTTCCTGACAGTTGGTATTGTAATACGTTCTTTGTCTGGCGCAGTTGATCTGTTTATTGGAACAGCCATTCTTGGATTCGCCATTGCCGTGTGTAATGTATTATTGCCAAGTATAATCAAAAGGGATTTCCCGAATAAAATTGGCTCCATGACAGGTGTTTACTCCATTTCAATGAGTTTATGTGGAGCAATCGCATCGGGAATCAGTGTACCGGTAGCCGTGAACGCAGGTCTAAAATGGCAGGGAGCATTGGGAATATGGGGGATGCTAAGCTTTGTTTCGGTCCTCTGTTGGTTACCCCAATTAAGAAATCAAACGAAGCAAACTGCCACGACGAGTCAACAGGTGGCCGGCAACGAGGTGAATGTTTGGAGATCCCCGCTTGCCTGGCAAGTAACCTTGTTTATGGGGATACAGTCCATGGTTTTCTATGTGTTGATCGCATGGTTGCCTGAAATTTTAAAGCAGCAAGGAATTGACTCCAGCCAATCCGGATGGTACCTCTCGATCATGCAGTTGGCTATGCTTCCATTTACCTTTATTGTCCCCGTTATTGCTGGGCGCATGTCTAGCCAACGTTTGTTAGTAGTCATCACAACCATTTTGCTTTTGACGGGAACGCTCGGGATCCTTTACGGTAGCTCCGATATCATTCTGTTGTGGATCATCTTACTCGGAATTGGTGGAGGCTTCGCCTTTAGTTTGTCCATGATGTTTTTCGGGTTACGTACTGAAAATGCGCATCAGGCAGCGGAACTGTCCGGCATGGCACAATCGATCGGATATCTGCTTGCCGCAATCGGTCCTGCCCTTATCGGATATCTGCATGATACGACAAATAGTTGGAACCTGCCGCTTTTCATTCTGCTTGGCGCTTCGGTCTTACTCCTTTTAGTCGGTTTAGGCGCAGCAAAAAACCGTTATGTAGGTAGCCGAAATCGTTACGAGATGCCACGGAAAGGATGATTAGAATGTTTGACAAAATGATGGTGGCCATTGATCAAGCTGAAATAACGAACAAGCTCCTTGATGCAACCGTTGAAATAGCCCAAAACAAACAAACGCAAGTTACCTTGGTTCATGTCAGCCAGGAATATGTGTCGAATGGCATGACATATGTACCAGAAAATTTCTTGGAAGAAATATTGAACGAAATGGAGAAAGCAGGTTTGGAACAGCTGCAGCAAGCCAAATCTAAATTGAAATCTGCGGGGATTAACCCGGAAACCGTTCATCTTAAGGGTGATCCTGCACATGAAATATTAAATTATGCAAGGGATACCGAGCAGCAACTTATTATTATCGGAAGCCGTGGTCTAAGGGGCATCAAAGAAATGATGCTTGGAAGCGTCAGCCATAAGGTTTCACAGCTATCCAATTGTCCAGTCCTCATTATGCATTAACTCAATTGAAGATGCAGGGAAGAAACGTGACACCAAATGGATTGCTCTTGCAACCCGAAGGGCAAGTAGCTCTTATGAAGCCATTGGTTATGAAACGTCGGTTAATGTCATCTGTCAGCAGGGGATATGGGAAAAGCCAAGAGGGTGAACATCACCTTCTTGGCTTTTTTGGTGCAGTCATGGGACTGCCCGAGGCGATTCTATCAAAATATTATTTTTTAGATTCCAGGTAAGTAGATTGTTAGATTCGTTGCCTAAACCTATAATGGAGAGTGATATAGAAGGAATAAAATAACAGTTTGATAGATGAATCGAAAAACAAGGAGAGGTTTATGTGTACCATGTGAAAAAAATATGGAGGTTATTTCTGTGTTTGATCATTATTGCGGGCGCACTTCCTTTAACAACAATCAATAAAGCTTCCGCCAGTGATGAGGTAACTGCTGCCCAGATGGCGGGGAACGCGAACACACCACCCAGCGACGAAGCGGCTAGTTTAGCCGAATCCCCCTCTCAGGGAACGAGCGAATCTGACACGGAACCGCTAAAGGCTACCGTTGTGGTGGACGATGATAAGCTGGGGATCGATCAGACTTCAACAACGGTAACGATCACATTTTCGGAAGCAGTGACCGGTTTCGATCTGTCCGACATGACTCCGCAGAACGGCACTTTAAGTGGCCTCGGCACTTCAGACAACATCACGTACACGGCGACCCTGACGCCCACTGCGATCATCAATGCCAAGAATAACGTCATAACGCTTAACTTAGCAGGGGTAACTTATGCCGGAGGACTCAAAGGAACAGGAACTATCGATTCGAATAACTACGAGATTGATACAGAGCGGCCAACGGCCACGATTGCGATTGCCAATTCCAAACTGATGGCCGGCCAGACTACAACCGTGACGTTTACGTTCTCGGAAGCAGTAACGGGTTTCGACTTATCTGACCTGACGGTGGCTAATGGCACATTAAGTAACCTCAGTTCGAGTGACGGCGGCAAGACGTGGGCGGCGACCCTGACGCCGGCTTCGGGTATACAGGATAACACCAATATCATCACGCTAGATAATACAAGAGTGAAGGATCTCGCCGGCAATGCGGGTGAAGGAACTATCAATTCCGCCAACTACGAGATTGATACTGTACGCCCAACGGTCACCATTGTGGTTGCCGACAATGAGCTAAAGACAGGCGAAACTTCACTTGTGACCATCACTTTCTCGGAGGCGGTGCCAGACTTCAACTTATCCAGCCTGACGGCGAGTAACGGGACACTAAGCAATCTCATTTCGGTGGACGGGAGAACGACTTGGAACGTTACGCTGACGCCTAACGCCAACGTTAATGCGGCTGATAATTTCGTTACGCTCGACAACGGCATGGTGCATAATGCGGCAGGCAATTCATTGGGGGAGGGAGTGACAAAATCCAATCCCTATACTGTCGATACGGTGCTGCCATCTGCGGCATTGAGCCATTTGACCATATCGAGCGGCACATTAAGCCCTGCTTTTGTACCCGAAACGACAAGCTATACCGCCAATGTTCCTTATGCTGTATCCAGCATAAAAGTAAACGCGACAATGAAGGATAACAGCGCCACGATGACCGTGAACGGAAGTCCGGTAGCCAGCGGGCAACCAAGTCAGGATATTTCATTAAACGTAGGTGTAAACCCCATTAAAGTGGTTGTATTAGCTGAGGATCTTTCGACCAAGACCTACACGATCTCCGTGACACGTGCTAATCGCGAGACAAATGAGGGCGGGAGCAGCGACAATGGTAGCAGTGGTAGCGGCAGAAACGGTGGCAGTGGCAGTGTAAGCAGCGGCTGTTCAACAACACCGGTAATCCCGAGCCATAACAAAATAATCTCTACGGATGGTCAATTAATCCTTCCTCCAGGTAAAGCCGGAGAGGTTCGATTAGGAGATGCCATCACGATCTCTGTTCCAGCATGTGCGACAAAGCAAGAGCTGAAATTAGCGATCCAAAAAGTACCGGACACGCATCAATTTATAACTCATCATGAAGTTTTCCTTAGCCCGGTATTTGAGCTTTCAAAAAATGTACCGGCATACTTCGATAAACCGATAACATTAACTTTTGCATTTGACCCGGCAAGTTTGAAAAGCAATCAAACGGCGGCTGTTTTTTATTATGATGAAGCGAAGAAAATTTGGATCATGGTTCCGGCCGGCAGGGTACAGGAAAACCGCATTGCTGTTACTGTCGATCACTTCACAAAGTTTGCAGTACTCGCCATTGATCAGGTAACCGGGTTAACCGTCATCAGCAACCCGGCGGAATTTGCCGATATCTCCGGACACTGGGCAGAAGCCAGCATCAAGCAGGCGGCAAGCACCGGAATCGTCACCGGTTATCCTGACGGCACGTTTAAACCGGGCAAGACGGTCACCCGCGCAGAGTTCGCAGTAATGCTCATAAATACGCTAGGCCTCAAAAAGCCAGGAGCTGAGCTGACCTTTATCGATTCAGCCAGTATCGGTGCCTGGGCACACCATGCGGTCGCACAAGTGGTGCAGCTAGGCATGATGAAAGAATACGAAAACGGTACTTTCCGTCCCAAAGCAGAAATCACCCGCGCGGAGATAGCCGTCACCATTACCAATGTTGTGGGCCAGATCAGCAAGGACACTCCGGAAGCAGGGTTCGCGGATGACAGCGAAATTCCAGATTGGGCCAAAGGCAGCGCCGAATTTCTGAAACAAAACGGAGTTATGCTTGGGAAAGACGGCAACCGATTCGCTCCCCAAGAAGCTGCTACAAGAGCTGAGGCTGTGACGGTCCTGCTGAATATGTTTGCACTTCGAGGGTAGATGAAATTTTAACCCTATGAACGATTGATGTCATAAAGAAGGCTTCTGGCATAAAACGCTGGGGGCCTTTTTTTGTGACGATTTGAAAAATGATTTTCTATCAGAAGGTATTCGTGATAAAAGTTTGTAAGAGTTACCCGAAGAGGAGCCGGTCGATACCCAGGTATTTACGCCTGATTTTCGCCCGGCTTATTCTCGTTATTTAGTGGGAATTTAATTTCAACATAGGAAAAAAGGGTGCGGGAAGAAAGTCATATCCCACAAAAACGGTTTAACTCTGATTCGATCCTAAGAAAAGGGATATTCCACAGATGGTGGAGACTGGAAAAGGCGCATCATTTCGGGGCAGGCGAGAATTTGTACGTTTGGAAAGAGGAGTAGGTGAGCATGAGTTTCGAGTTTTTTCGACGACTAGGCATGATTCCTCATTTTCGGGAAACTGCATTGACTGATTAAAAGCGCATTCATATACTTGAGCCTAAATTTGGATTTGTTAGTTATTTTAACAAAGTAAGGTGGTGGATGACATCGTGATCGGTAGGGGGAAAACCGGGAACGCCAAATTCGTCAAGCAGATGAACCGGGAAGGCATATTGCATCAGCTCCGGCAGGAGCCCCGCTTGTCACGAGCCGAACTGGCAGTAAAAACGAAGCTTAGCCGTCCTTGTGTCTCGGCCTTGGTGGAAGAGATGATTCATGAAGGGCTCATTCGTGAGGTGGGTACAGGAGAATCCAGAGGGGGGCGCAGGCCGATCCTGTTGGAATACAATGTGCAGGCGTATGCGGTCGTAGGCGCCGTGTTTGAAGGCAGCGAGCTTGAAATGGCGGTAGCCGATATGAAGGGCGAGCTGATCGCCCAAATGCATACCCGTTTGAAGAAGCCGGTGGATGGGGAATCCGCGCTTCAGGCGCTGGAAGAGACGCTGGAGCGTCTGCTGGATGCGAGCGGGACGGACCGGGGCCGGGTGATCGGAATCGGCGTTGGGCTTCCGGGCATTACGCAGCGCCGAAGCGGCACCGTCAGCCACGCTCCAAGCACGGGCTGGATGGACCTCCCCGTAGGCAAGGAGATTGAAGAGCGCCTTCAGCTGCCGGTGGTGCTGGATAATGACGTCAACATGATGACGCAGGGCGAATTTTTCGGCGGGGCCGGGTCTGGCGTATCCAGCCTGGTGTATATGTACGTCGGAACCGGGATCGGCGCCGGCATTATCCTTGACAAGCAACTGTACCGCGGAAGCAAGGAGGCCTCCGGAGAAATCGGGTATATGCGGATCGGTGACTCGCCGGGAAGACGCAAAGGCGAATTCGGTGTGTTCGAGAAAAATTTCTCGGTGAACGGCATACACAGTAAAGCGAAGGCGCTTGGGCTTGAGGTCGACGCAGAGACGAGCATTCTCCGGCAGTTAATCCAGCTGAGCGAGGAAGGCAGCTCGCAGGCGGAGGGACTGCTGAATGACGTGTATCACGGCTGGGCTTCGGGAATCGCCAATACGGTCAGCGTGCTCGATCCCGAGATGTTGGTCTTGAGCGGCGAGATGGTCCATTTGAACGAAGCCGGACTGAACCGGATCCGCGAGCTGCTGCTGGATTGGGTGCCGGTGATGCCGGAAATCCGCTTGGCGGCGCTGCGAGAGCGCGCGGGGCTCATGGGTGCGGTGCACAGCGTGCTTGAAGCGCATTCGTTCGCTTCCAGGTAGTTAACATTTTGAATTATAAATTAGCTCAACATCCTAATTTAGTACTTAATCATGAGCAGAGTAGCGGAGGGGCCGGAATCGATCTGGAGAAGCGGCAGCGGTCGCCTAAAAGCTTTCCGAAGGAAAGCTGGCTCCGGAAGCATAGCTGTGACCGAATTTCTACCTTGCTGGGAAGGTGAATCAAGAAATTTGGGAACAACAGCGATCGGAAGAACGATCCGGAACCGCAGCGGCCACCCTGCACCATACTAAGAACTAATCATTTCAATGTTGAGCCTAAAATTAGGGGGATTACCAATGGCAAAGAAATGGTTCAAGCTCGGCATGATGTCCATCGCTCTGACAATGACGGTTGGTCTGACCGCTTGCGGCGGCGGAGACAAGGAACAGGCAGCCTCTGGTGAAGCCAGCGGGGACAAAGGATCACAGAAGCTGGTCATCTACACCGCCCGCGACAAAAACGTCGTTGAGCAGATTCTGCCGAAGTTCGAGGAGCTGAACCCGGATATCGACGTCGAAGTGATGACGATGGGCGCCCAGCAGATCATGGAGCGGGTGCGCGGCGAGAAGGCCAACCCGCAGGCTGACTTCTGGTGGGGCGGCACGCAGTCCTCTTTTATCACGGCGGCGAATGAAGGGCTGCTGGAATCGTATAAGCCGAGCTATGCGGACAGCATTCCGGCCGAATACAAAGACGAGCAGGACCGCTGGTACGGGGAGATGCTGCTGCCCGAGGTCATCATGTACAACTCCGAGGCAGTGAAGAAAGAGGATGCGCCGAAGGATTGGGATGATTTGCTCGATCCGAAATGGAAGGATCAAATTCTGATCCGCGGCGTCATGGCGTCCGGCACGATGAGAACGATCTATGATGCCATGATATACCGCCAAGATCCCGCGAATCCGGAAAAAGGCTACGAGTGGCTGAAAAAGCTCGATGCCAACACGAAAGAGTATACGCAGGACCCGACCCAATTGTACTTGAAGCTGGCCCGTCAGGAAGGAAAGCTGTCGCTGTGGAACCTGCAGGACATTCTGATCCAGAAGGAGCTGCAGAAGCAGCCGTTTGACTACATCTATCCGACCAGCGGTGCACCGATTCTGGTGGATGGTGTCGGCATTATCAAGGGTGCCAAAAATCTGGACGCGGCGAAGAAGTTCTTTGATTTTATTTTTGATGAAGGCCAGCTTAAGGAAAAGGCGGACAAGCTGTTCCAGATTCCAACCCGGACCGATATCGATAAAAGCCAGTTCCCGGACTGGTACAAAAACCTCGATACCAAGCCACTGGACCTGGATTGGACGGTTCTTGCGGATAAAGAGAAGGAATGGATGCAGTATTGGGATGAGAATATCAAAGGCAAGGGCGGCAAATAACGGGATTGCGGCTTGATGGGCAAAGTTCTGCAACCATATAAGTTAAATCAAAGAATACGATGCAGGCAAGGGAGTAAAATGATTCCGAAGAAGCGGAGCGGTCGCATTTGGCTTTCGGATTTCTACCTTAAAGGTCAATACAATCAAGAAATCCGAAAACAAGAGCGATCATAGGAACAGTTTACGTACTTGCCCCATCATCCATTTCAATGTTTGAACTTATATATCTACTAGGTTGTCTGCCTTTCGAATGGTTAAGAAAAATACTTGTTGCACGAAGGCAATTAAGCTTGCATCTATACGTGAATGGACTTGAAGGAGGACGAATGATGATCGGAGTCACGCTGGACCGCGTCAGCAAAACATTCGGTGGGGCCAAGGGTGTGGAGGAAGTTGACGTACATATCAATCCAGGCGAGTTTTTTACCTTTCTGGGTCCGAGCGGCTGCGGCAAAACGACCACTTTGCGCATGATCGCCGGTTTCTATTACCCCAGCGACGGACGAATCTTGTTCGGTGAGCATAATGTCACCAACATGCCGCCCAATAAGCGCAACACGGGCATGGTATTTCAAAACTACGCTTTATTTCCGCACATGACCGTATTCGAGAATATCGCTTTCGGTCTTCAAGTCCGGAAACAGGGGAAGGCTGAAATTAACGAGAAGGTCACGCGCGCCCAAAAGCTGGTACATCTGGACGGCTACGGGCAGCGCCGCATCGATCAACTGTCCGGCGGGCAGCAGCAGCGGGTTGCACTCGCTCGTGCACTAGTGATCGAACCGAATATTCTCCTGCTCGATGAGCCCTTGTCCAACCTCGATGCGAAGCTGCGGGAAGAGACAAGGCAGGAAATCAAGCGGCTTCAGCTGGAGCTGGGCATTACCACGATTTACGTCACACATGATCAATCGGAAGCGATGTCCATGTCGGACCGGATCATGGTTATGAAGGATGGCGTCGTGCAGCAGATCGGCACGCCGCATGAAATTTACAACCGTCCGGTCAACCGCTTCGTCGCTTCGTTTATCGGGGAGTCCAATCTGTGGGAAGGCACAGTGGAGCGGTTGGAAGGCGGTATGGTGGACGTGCGGCTTGCACCGGATTTGCGGCTGACCGGCCTCGCCAACAATGCCTCGCCCGAATGCAAGCTGGCGGTGGGGCGGAAGGTCACATTGTCGGTACGCCCGGAAGCGGTCCGGGAGGCCGCTGCGTCCGAACGCGGCGAGAACAACACGATGGCTGCGAAGGTACTGCTGTCGGAGTTCACCGGGATCAGCGTGAATTATATCGCGAAAGCTGGCCCGTTGTCCGTGAAGGCGATGTTTGTCGGGCAGGGGCACCGGATGAGGGAGCGGGACGAGGAAGTGTTGTTTAACGTGGCGCCGGACAGCATTTATTTTTTGGAATAGGGGGTGACCCGAAGCGATGAACAAACCTCAGCCTCAATTGGCACCGCCGTCTATTCGCCCAAGCAGCCGCTGGAATTCGCTGACGAGATCGCCGCATTTTGTATATGTGCTGATTGCGCCGTTATTTCTTATCCTATTGGCATATGTCATCTATCCGTTCTTTCAGACGTTCCGGCAGAGTTTGCAGTTGGACGGCGGCTTTTCGCTCCAAAACTACTCCCGTTTCTTCAGCCTGGAACATACGGCGAATCTGGAGGCCCTGTGGACGAGCGTATACATTTCGGTACTCAGCGTGATCACCTGCGGCATCGTGGGGGTGGCCATGGCATTCCTGCTCGAAAGGTACGAGTTCCCCGGGCGCAAGATCTTGTCGGTGCTTGTCCTCGTGCCGATGGCGCTGCCGCCATTGATCGGGGTGTTATCCTTTGAATTTTTGTACGGTTCCAGCGGGATTATTCCGCGGGGGCTGCAGCATCTGCTTCATCTGGACAAGCCGCCTTTTACGCTGAAAGGGATTTGGGGCGTGCTGGTGGTCCATACGTTTACGATGTACACCTATTTCTATATGACGGCGTCTTCGGCGATCAAGGGGCTTGATCCGTCGCTTGAGGAGGCCGCATCGAATCTGGGGGCGAACCGGTTCACCATCTGGCGGCGGGTGATTCTGCCCATGCTGACGCCGGCCATCGTTGCGGCATCGCTGCTGGTTTTTATGATCTCGATGGCGTCGTACACCGCGCCGCTCATCTTCGGCATTGAACGGACGATGACGATGCAGATTTATCTGTCCCGCACCAACGGCGACTTGGATATGGCGGCGACGCAATCGACGCTGCTGTCCGTCGTGTCCATTCTGTTTCTTATTCTGATGCGTTGGTACCAAGGCGCGCGGAACTATCAAAACATGAGCAAAGGCGTCAGCGTTCACCGGACCGAGGTGAAAAACAAAGCGGGCAGAAACACCGCAATGGTGCTGTCTTTTCTCGGGGTGCTCGAGCTGATGCTGCCGATTCTCGTGATTGTGCTGCTCGCTTTTTCCGAAGACGGGAAGTGGACGACCCAGGTGCTGCCGCCGTCTTATACACTGGACCATTTCAAGGATCTCTTTACCGACAGCAAAACATGGCGTCCCATCGCCAACAGCTTCAAAATCAGCATCGCGGCGACGATCGGCAACCTGTTGTTCGGCGTCGCAGCCGCCTATGCCATCGTGCGCATGAACTTTAAAGGGAAGACGCTGCTCGATATTCTGATCATGCTGCCTTGGGCGCTTCCGGGCACGGTCGTGGCCGTAAACCTCATTACGGCGTTCAGCGAGCCTAATGCGTTCTCCTTTGGACAGGTGCTGATCGGCAGCTTCTGGATCCTGCCGCTGGCTTATTTCGTCCGGCATCTGCCGCTAATCTTCCGCTCGACCTCGTCCACGCTGATGCAAACCGACCGCTCGGTGGAGGAAGCGGCACGAAATTTGGGGGCGTCCTGGTGGTACACCTTCCGCCGCGTCGTGTTTCCGATGGCGCTGAGCGGCATCCTGGCGGGCACGCTGCTGGCGCTTGTGGAAGGCATCGGCGAGTTCGTCGCCTCGATTCTGCTGTATACCAACAAGACGACGCCGATCTCAGTCGAGATTTTTCAGCGGATGTACGCCTTTGAATTCGGAACCGCCTGCGCGTACGGCGTGCTGCAAATCGTCATGATTATTCTCGTGCTTTACGTTTCCCGGAGGCTGACCGGCGGCAATGCCGGCTCCGCGATTTGACGATCCATTTTCCTGAACCTGAAGCGGTAAAAGAACACCTTTTTTTCATTACGCGGCGACCTGTCCAATACAAGCCGATTGCGATAATGATACAGGCAGGCAGCGGCATTTGCCGATGCAGGCCAACACTCACGCTTGAAGGAGGAGAAGTAACTTGAGTCAACGTGAACTGAGTAAGAAACGCAGGGCAAAAAAATGGATGGCGGCATCGATGAGCCTGGTGATGGCAGGAACGCTTGCTTTTCAGGCCGGTCCTGGAAAGGCATCTGCTGACAGGGGGGTGGTCGATTTATGGAAAGCCATCAAACCCCTCACCACTATTGCCAGCGCGATGAATACGGGTGCTCACCCGGATGATGAGCACAGTGCGACACTTGCGTATCTTTCGCTCGGACTCGGCGTGGATACATACAGTGTCATCGCCAACCGCGGGGAAGGCGGGCAGAATGAAATCGGCAGCGAGCTGGGCAACGCTCTCGGAATCATCCGCACGCGGGAGCTGCAGGAAGCGTCGAAGATTACGAATGTGACGCTGGCGAACCTGAGCCAGAAGCTGGACGATCCGATCTATGACTTCGGATTCTCCAAAAGCCCTGACGAAACGTTGGAAAAATGGGGCGAGGACGTCGCTTATGAACGTCTGATCCGTCAAATCCGGGAGAAACGTCCGGATGTGCTGATTCCGGCGTTCCTGAACGAGCCTTCGACGCACGGGCATCATCGCGCGATCAACGTGCTGACCGTACGTGCCTTCAAGGATGCGGGCAACCCGCAGGTGTTCCCGGAGCAACTGAAGGAAGGGCTGCAGCCTTGGCAGCCGAAGAAGCTTTTTGTACCAGCAACGGATAAGGCATACGATGTCTCTTTGCCGGTCAATGAATACAATGAGCTGTACGGCGCTTCCTATGCCCAGCTCGGAGAAGAATCCCGCTATATGCATAAGAGCCAGGGCATGGGCAGACAAGTGGACGAAGGCCAAGGAACGGCCTATTACACACTGCAGGCATCGGCGGACGGCAAGAAGGCGGACGAGAAGCCGGCTGCGTCGTTGTTCGGCGGAATCGCCTTTACGTTCGACGATCTGGCCAAAGAAATAGATGTCAAAGGAAAGGACAACAAAGTCGCCAAGCAGCTGAACACGCTGCAAAAGGACGCCAACGAAGTGATTGCGGCTTATCCCGCATTTGCGGAAGTCGCCCGCGAAGTTCACGAAATGAAAGCGGACGTTCAAACCGCTGTGGAGCTTGTCAAGTCATCATCTTTAGATTCATCGGCGAAAAATGATCTGCTGCATCGCTTGGACGTGAAGGAAAGACAGCTCAATAAAGCCAGCCAGGAGGCGACTTCCGTCGTCGTCAAGGTGAAGCCGGAGACCGGAGAGCTTATTCCAGGGCAAACGACGAAGGTGACGGTAACGGCCTTTAACGGCGGAGACGTGAATGTCGGCAAGGTCAGCCTGAAGCTGAATGTTCCCGAAGGCTGGAATGCGAAAGCGTCAGGAGCGGCGACCTTCGCCAAGCTGGACAAAAACAAGACGGTCCAAACCGAATTTGAGGTTACCGTGCCGAAACAGGTGGAGGACTTCAATCCTTATGCGCTTCCGCTGATTTCCGCGGATATCGGGTATGAGGCGTTCGGAACGGCGGCAACGCTGCATGCGGTTCCGGATAATGCGGTAGCCGTGCTGCCGCCGGTTGCGCTGTCCCTAAGTCCGGAAGCGGCGGTTCTGAATACGCTGAAACCGGGAGACGCTGTACCGGTCAAGGTGACCGCGACGAATTATGCGCCAGGCGCGGAGAAGACGAAAGTTTCGCTGAAAACGCCGGAGGGATGGACGGTAGAGCCCGCGGTGCAGGAATTGAGCTTCGCGGCCAAATACGAAACCAAGACGGCTGAATTTACGGTCAAGGCGCCTGAGGGCGTGAAGGCGGGAAGCTACAGCTTGTCTGCTGTATCGAGCGATGGAACGCTGGACAGCAGCAGAACGGTACAGGTTATTCAGTATCCGCATATCGGCAAAACCTATTATGTTAAGCCGGCCAACCTGGCCATTCAAGCGTTCGATCTGAAGGTGCCGGAGGGATTGAAGGTCGGCTATGTGTCCAGCGGGTTTGATAACATCGATCAGGTGCTGCGCCAGGTGGGCATCAATGTGACGAATCTGGATGCTAAAACGATTCAGTTCGGCGATCTGTCGCAGTACGATACGATTGTGCTCGGCATTCGGGCCTATGCGTTCCGGCCGGAACTGATTCCTAGCAATCAGCGTCTGCTCGATTACGCCAAAAATGGCGGCAACCTCGTAGTCCAGTATCACAAACCGGAAGACAAATGGTCGCCGGATCTCGCTCCGTATCCGATCAAGATTGGCGCGCCGCTGATCGAATGGCGCGTCACGGACGAAAATTCCAAGGTGACGATGCTTGCGCCGGATCATCCGATCTTTAACACGCCGAATAAAATAACATCGGCCGACTGGGAGAACTGGATTCAGGACCGTTCGGCTTACAACCCATCCGAATGGGGCAAGGAGTACACGGAGCTGATCTCGAACGGCGACCCGGGTGAGAAAGAGTTTACGGGCACGTTCCTCACAGCCCCTTATGGGAAAGGGAATTACACGTACAGCTCCATTGTCTGGTACCGCGAAATGCCTAGCCTTGTTCCAGGCTCGATTCGCATGTTCGTGAACATGATCAGCCTGAAGCAAGAAGGGACGGTTTCCACCGGAACCACTCCCCAAAAGTAATGGATGATCGGGCCGGAATGTAGGATGAATCGTTGAAGGATTTAGCTTGAAAGGGGATGGCGCGGAGCGATAGGCTTCGCGCCGGACCCTGGATTTTTCAAACGGATAAAGACTTTGGCTTACGTACATAAAACAATCCATGGAGGGGACTGGGCAACATGAGGAATCGGGAACAGATTTTGGAACGGGAAGGCGGACATTTTCCGGGACGTACCTACACGGAAGCCGTGCTCGAGCCTGCTTTCGATGAAGCGAAGAACAGCCTGCTCGGGGCGATGATGGCGATCAACAAAGCGCATTTGATTATGTTGAAGGAGCAGGGACTCGTAAGCGGGGAAGAAGCCCTCCAAATCGCGTCGGCCATCCGCGGCCTTGACCTGGAGGGGCTGCGCCAAGCGGAATATACGGGACAGTTCGAGGACCTGTTCTTTCAGGTTGAGCATGAGCTGCATGCAGCGGCCGGAGACATTGCCGACAATTTGCATCTCGCCCGCAGCCGTAACGATATGGGCATCGCGATTTACCGGATCGTGCTGCGGGAGAAGCTGCTCGTAACGCTTCGCGGAGCCCTTGCACTCAAGAGTCAACTGCTTTCGTTTGCAGAGGAGCATAAAGGCACGATCATGATCGGGTATACGCATACGCAGCAGGCGCAGCCGACGACGTTGGCCCACTATATTTTGGCGATGGCCGATTCACTGGATCGCGACATCCGCCGGCTGCAGGCGGCTTATGCCAACTGCAACCGAAGCAGCATGGGAGCGGCTGCACTGACCACATCCGGCTTCGCCATCAGCAGGGAGCGGGTGAAGGAGCTGCTGGGCTTCGACGAGCTGATCTATAACTCCTACGACGCGATTGGCGGTGCCGATTACGTTGGCGAGATGATGACAGCCGTGCAGCTGGCCGCGATTAACCTGGGCAGGTCGTCGCAGGACTTCCTGCTGTGGTGCACACAGGAATTCGGCATGCTGCGCGTGGCCGATCCTTACGTGCAGATCAGCTCGATCATGCCGCAGAAGAGAAATCCGGTATCGTTCGAGCATATGCGCGCGCTGCTCTCCAGCTGCGTCGGCAATACCCAAACCGTGCTGACCATGATGCACAACACGCCATTCGGCGATATCGTCGATACGGAAGACGACATGCAGCCTTATGCCTGGAAGGCGCTAAAGGTGCTGGAACGAATGTATCGTCTGCTCTCCTGCGTCATCGGGACCGTGGACGTCAATAAGGAAGTGCTGCGGAAGCGGACCGAGGGCAGCTTTGCCACGGTGACCGAGCTTGCAGATACGCTGGTGCGCTCCGACCGTTTGTCGTTCCGCAGCTCCCATCATATCGTAAGCCGTCTCGTGAAGCGTGCCGTCGCCGATGGACTTGCCGCTAACCAAATTACGCTGGAGCTGGTCAATGAGATCGCGCTGCAGGTCATCGGCCGGAAGCTTGCGCTGACGGAGGAGCAGCTGCGAATGGCGCTGGATCCGGTTCATTTTGTGGATATCCGTACGCTACCCGGCGGGCCTGCTCCTTCGGAAATTCAAAGCGTGATCGCGAAGCGGAAAGGGGCCCAGCAGACTCAGGAGCAATGGCTGGACGCAGCCCGCAAACAGGCGGAGGGAGCCTTGAAGAACCTGGATGACATCTTGGCCGGCTGGAGCGGCAGCCGATGAACATGGCAACAATTCCTCTGCTGGCCGTAGACGGCGGGGGGACGAAGTGTCTGGCCGTGCTTGCGAATGCCGAGGGCCGGGTGCTGGCGAGCGGGCGTGCGGGATCATGCAACTACCAGGGAGTAGGGCGCGAAGCCGCGGCGCTTGAGCTTACGCGTGCGATCGAGGAAGCCAAGAGGCAGCTGGCGGATCTGGATGTTCAAGGGAATACGCGGTCTGCGTTTGACGGAGATGCTGCTCCTCTCGCTTCTCAGGCCGTAGATCCTTCACCTGCCGTAACAGTAGAGTCACCGCTGCATGTGACCTGCGCGGTGTTCGGCCTCGCCGGCCTGGATACCGATTATGACCGTCAGGTGATTGAGGAGCTTGTCCATGAAGCGCTTCGAAACACGCAGGTGCAGGCCGACCGCATCATCGTGGAGAATGACGGCGTGGCTGCTCTACTCGGTGCCACGGGCGGTGCCCCCGGCATTCTGGTCATCGCCGGTACCGGCTCAATCGTGTACGGGATTAACGCGAGCGGTGAAAGCGCTCGTGCCGGCGGCTGGGGCCACCGTGTCGGCGATGAAGGCAGCGGCTATTGGATCGGTAAGCAGGCCATCATCGCCGCATTGCGTGGATATGACGGAAGGAGCGGTGCCACGGCGCTAACGGGTAAGCTGCTGCATCATCTGAAGCTGCGCACGGAAGAGGAACTGTTCAACTGGGCCTACTCCGCGGCATACAGCGTGGAGAAAACAGCCGGGCTCAGCAAACTCGTGAGTGAAGCGGAACAGGAGGGAGACGCGTCTGCGCGTATGATTCTCGAGGCTGCTGCCGACGAGTTGTTTCTAGGGGCCCGGGCCGTGATCGAAAGAATCGGATTGGCTGAAGCGGAAGAGCCATTTACCCTGATTTTGCAGGGAGGCGTGCTGCAGAATATTCCGCTTGTGCGAAGCCGATTGGCGGAACGAATCCGTTCCATCTCGCCTCTGGCCAGCGTGGACGAGGCAAAGATGGAGCCGATCTATGGGGTGATTGCGCAGGGGATGCGGCTGCTCTAGAGAGCCGAGGAACGATCTGTCCCATACCCTTTAATAAAAACCAATGGCTTAGCTTGAAGCGCCTTTGCTAATGCAGTTACTGTTAGCATAGAGGGCGCTTTTTCTCCGTTCTCTAGTTCACCGGCGCTCCGCTGGCCTCTCTAATAAATCTTACTGCAAATCAATACTTTGTCGATCGTCAATAAAAGACTGAAGCCCGGAATAGAGCGTTCAGTCTTTTTTCGTAAATGCTGCGCCCTTGCAGTCAGGCCAACCACGTTAACCGAGTTACGTGTGTGCGACGGCTCTGATTTCGATCAGCTGCTCGGGAGACGCCAGGTATGTTACGCCGATGCAGCTGCCGGCCGGCCTGTGTTGTCCGATGTATTCCTTGAACAGCCGAATGCAAGGCTCGAAAATGCTCTTGCGCGTTTGTCAGATAGATCTCAACATAAGCCAGGTTCGACTTTGTGACACCAAATCCCGCCAGTACTCGATCCAGATTTTCCAGCGTCTGCCGGGTCTGTGCCTCGATATCTCCCTCGCCAACAAACGCTCCCTCTGTATCGTGGGAAAATTGTCCCGAAATGTAAATGGTGCCGTTGACGCTATAGCCCTGGGTGATGCCGTGATCCCAAAGATCGTGATTGTAGGTTTTCACTGTAGTCATTTTTTTCTCTCCTTTACTTCAAAGTAAGGCAAGTATAAGATGAGAAAAAATAAAAATATAGTACGCACTTTATTGATAGGTACTATCAGAAAGGGTAGTGCAAATATGAGCATGGCTGAGTATAAAGGCAAAGTTAAAAATGTTCAGGATACACCTTTTGGATACACATTATCCGTTATTGGCGGCAAATGGAAAATGGTGATTATCTACCTCCTGGCAGAAAATCAAACGGTTCGCTTTAATGATCTGAAGAGACAGATCGGGGCTATTACTTTTAAAACATTGAGTTCACAACTTAAAGAATTGGAAGCGGATGGGATGGTGAAACGGAAAGAGTATCCTCAAGTTCCTCCAAAAGTCGAGTACAGTCTTACAGAGAAAGCGGAGACACTCTTACCCGTTTTGGAAGGGTTATGCGAGTGGGGAGTAAAAAACCAACCGAAGACATGAGCGGCTTTTAATTAACGGGAAACGTTAGTTCAACGCCGGCAGCATTGTTATAAATCGTAAATATGCATTGGAGGCAAAATACGGAATGAAGCTTTCGGATGATGACTTGGTAATTCGCCTGCATGAACGGTCAGATACAGCAAACATTGTAACCATGATTAATCGTGACCCATTGCATATGTTGAACGGGCTAACGGCCGAAGCGTTTGAGCAGGATTTAGATGAACCCGGGGAACGAATCCGGGATAACACGTTCGTTGTTGAGCTTGGACAGACAAACGTCGGTTATTTTTCTTTATGTTTCGTTGAACGGATTACACACATTTCCGTGTATTGTTACGGGACGGTGGACGTGGATTGGCGCAGGCGAGGCATTGGTACGGCAATGTTCAAGTTCATTTTCACACGACTGGAAGACATCGCAAGGCAAGAGGGGAATCCAATTCACTTTATTCATCGTGCACTCACGAGTATTTCTGGAGAAACCGCTCTTGGTGCCAATTTTGGCATGCAGGAGCAAAACAGCCTGGGTATTTTGTGCTTAAACGACCTAAACCACATCAAAGTTTCGAGCCCTCCATTAGAATTTAAATTCCGTCCCCCTACGCTAGAGGATGCTCCAATTTGGGCAGAGATTTATAACAATGCATTCGGTGGTAACAAAACGGTTGAGAGTGTCATTCACGAATTTCAGGGAACGGGCTTTTCCCAAAATCTTTATATGCTATGTGCACATGAAACAGGGAAAGCGGTTGGCCTCCTCTGCTCTACACTGAGAGGAACTCATGCTAGAATACCGACAATTGCAGTAAAGCGTGAATGGCACAGACGTGGTATTGGGGAAGCGATGTTATCCGAAATATTACAGAGACTTCAGCATTCAGGTGCGGTAGATGTGCGGTTAAGCGTAGAAAGTAAAAATGACGCGGCTAAGCGGCTCTATACAAAATTTGGTTTTCAAGAGGAATATAAAAGAATTCATTATGAAGCGATCTTCTCGCCTTAGCAGATTACCCTATTTCGGCAGGCTTGGTATTGCGGAATATGATACAGTTGGTATATTTCTAATGATCATCCGCAACATTATCCATTTGGATTGCGTTTACCTAACTGAAGAGAGTATATCGCAAAGAAGTTTGGACTACAGAATGGAGCTAGGGTCCAAAGTATAATAGAACCGTGGGAGTAATCATCTATGAAAAAAACAAAAATCGCACTAACACTTTCATTAGTGTGTACCTTACTAATCGGTAATTCAGCGATAAGCTTCGCCAATAATTTTTCAAATACGGTTGACAATGGGAAAATTGAAAATGGACGAATGCTGATTCCACTACGTGCTGTTTCAGAGAAATTCAATTCAGAAGTGACTTGGAACCAGGCCAAAAAAAGCATTACGATTATTCGTGGCAAACGAGAGCTATTGCTGCATGTTAATTCTCGTACGGCTTTATTAAATAACGCTGCTCTCAGCCTTGATGTGCCAGCAAGAATTGATAATGGAACAACCTATATTCCAGCACGTGTTTTTGCTGAAGCCTTTGGCGGAACCGCGCTGTGGTCCGAACAAGAACGACAAGCAACCATTACGATCGGTCTGCAGCAGGTCTTTATCCATACAGAGCCGCTAAAGCCTTGGAGAATGAGTCAGGAGAGAATAAACGTACTTAATGCAAAGATAAATGAAGCCACCGATCTCTCAAGCTTTTCGCAAATTCGAACCTATTTCAGCCCGTATTTCACGGACTCGTTTATAAACAAGATTATTTACAGCAATGGCATTAAAAATAACGCTATACTTACAAAAATGGCCAATATTACCTACGACAGCACTACAACTGCGAGAATGCACCAATCTGCTTACTTTGAAAGTAGTCCTATCAATCTCGAGCTCGTTGATCGTTATGTATTCTATAAATTGGTTGATAACCAATGGAAGGTAGACGATGTGAATGTGGGCAGGCAAATAATTGGGCCATAATGAGGTATGTTTGCCTGTTCTGAACGAACTAAACATCCCTATCGTCTATTGATATGATGAAAAACCGAGGTGATTATTGTGGAAGAGTTACTTTCACGAATGAAACATATTCACGGAAGGATGATTGACGGAAGGCGACATTTCTGGGATGTAGAGAAACTATGGGAGTTATCCAAAAACCTACCCGTTCATAAAATCAGTATCGATTCAATAAAGGAACTGGATCAGGATTGTTGGTTTGCAGATAGCAGGAGGACACCCATTCCAACGATACGCAATGTTGTGCTTCATTGTCAGCGGATTATCAACGCCAACATGGAGTACCCCATATTATTATGTTCAGATGGACAATTAATTGATGGGGGACATCGAATTGCAAAAGCATTAATGGATGAAAAAAGTGAAATTGATGCCGTATATATTACATTGCCGACGGCGGATGTGATTCAATGAGGAATTATGTCTAAAACCTTCTATTAGAAGCAAGCTAGCAATAAAGCTCTAATAGGAGGTTTTTTTATGCTTATAAACAATAATCCTTGACTTACAGTTAACTCTAGGCCTTATACTTCAACTAAACATCAAGGAATCGCAGTAAATCTAACAAAGACTAGGAAAGGAGATTGGAGAAAACATAGCATGTTTGAAAAATGTATTTTCAGTAAATAGAAACCATACTAGAATTGGAGATTCAACTCATAATGAGCAAAAATAATGCAGGGAATGTTTTCGGCCTGGCTTTATTGCTGGGTTTATTTTCGACGTTAGGCCCGTTTACGATTGATATGTATTTACCGGCATTTCCTGAAATCGCACAGAATTTCAATACGAGCGCATCACTCGTCCAGTTTAGCCTGACGGCTTGTTTGCTTGGATTAGGCATAGGTCAGCTCGTTATGGGCTCGCTAAGCGATGTGTATGGCCGGCGGAATCCGCTGCTGATCTCCATGGCCGTGTATATCATCTCCTCGTTGGCTTGCGCATTCGCACCCAATATTGGATTGCTCATCCTATTCCGGTTTGCCCAAGGGTTTGCCGCTTCTGCAGGAATCGTCATCTCGCGAGCCATAGCCCGCGACCTGTACAGCGGTCACGAACTCACTAAATTCTTCTCTTTGCTGTTACTTGTAGGTAATTTGGGTCCACTTGCTGCACCGATTGCAGGCAGCGGCATTCTTTCGTTCACGACGTGGATCGGCGTGTTTATCGCGCTTTCCCTGCTGGGCATTTACTTGTGGGCAATGACAAAATGGCGTTTGCAGGAGACACTCCCCACGGAAAGACGCGAGAAACCCAACTTTGCAAACCAGCTGCGCAGCTACGGACATCTTTTGCGTGACCGCCAGTTCGTCGGGTACATGCTGGCACAGGGAATTATGATCGCCGGTGTCTTTGCTTATGTTTCAGGAACGCCTTTTATCTATCAAAATATTTATGGCGTCACACCGGCCGTTTTCGCCTTGCTTTTCGGATCGAATGGCATCAGCTTGATTATAGGATCGCAATTAGTGGGACGGATGGCGCACCGCATATCCGAACAGACTTTTCTGCTGTTTGGCCTATGGGTAGCCTTATCGGCAAGCATCGTCGTTTTAGTGGTCGCTGTATTCCATGGTCCGCTGTTCGCCTTGGTCATCCCGCTATTTTTCTTTGTTTGCTCCATCGGCATTACATCCACTGCGGCCTTTCCGCTTGCCATGGAGAGACAGGCCAATATGGCGGGAAGTGCTGCAGCACTCCTGGGGGTTATCCCTTTTCTGCTTGGTGCGGTGGTTGCTCCTATGGTTGGGATCGCCGGTGAAAACACCGCCGTTCCGCTAGGCCTGATTATTTTAGCGACGAGCACTGCAGCCATGCTCGCTTATTTCGGACTGGTAAGAAAAGCTCCGCGTGCATCACAACAAGCTCAAATCCGAGCCTGATTTTTAGATCTGACTGAGTTAGTAAAGCTTATGGAGAACAATAGCTCACAAACAACCAACAGCAGCCGGCAATTAGCCGGCTGCTGTATTTGTACTTTAAGACCAACCGCGGAGAACCTTATCAGCATCGTCTTCTAGCTCATTCCTTAATTGCAGAAAATAGTCCTCGATCTGATCAAGGAGTGCCTCTGTGAGTGCCCCGGCTCGACGCAGGAATTGGAAGTCTTGATGTGTCTTTATGATCCTCATTTGTATATCCCTCCTGAAAATGAAAATGCCCCCTCGAACAAGGGGCCTTGGCATTAGGTCACGAATATGATATATATCTGATTTTGGACTTGATTCGGTTAGATAAATTAGAGAAAGAAGGGTTAAGCATGAGTGATTCCATAAATCAGTATGAACGATTTCGCAACTCCATTCCTTTACTAAGAAACAGTACAAAGCTTGAACAAATTCACAAGGGATACTCAAGTGATGGTAAATACATCGTACATGATAGCAATGGCCACCCCCAATACATATTAAGAACCTACAACATAGATCAGGATGAAAACAAGAAATTGGAATTTAGCAGACTGAAGATGATGGAAAAGCATGATGTGAAATGCTCTAGACCTATTGAAATTGGGGTCCTACCTGAACAAGAACTCGGTTACATGATCGTCTCATTCATTGAGGGAAATGAAGCATCAGAAGAGTTACTACTTTTAACGAAAGAAGAGCAATTCAACATTGGTATTCAATCGGGCTTCGAATTAAAGAAGATTCATCAGGTTATCTGTCCTGATAACATTAAGTCTTGGGATGAAAGAATGGCCGCCAAGCATCATCGATACCGAATGGAGTATACCAAATGCGGAGTTGCAATAAATAACGAAGAGAAGTTGTTATCCTTTATTGATGACAAACTGTACTTAATGAAGGGTAGGCCCAATATTTTCCAACATGATGATTACCATATTGGAAATCTTATCGTTAAGGACGGGGAGCTTTCAGGTATCATTGATTTCAACAGGTACGACTGGGGAGATCCAATTCATGAGTTTGTGAAAGTCGGAATTTTTAGTGCAGAAGTTAGTGTGCCTTTTTCAGTCGGTCAAATCCAGGGATACAATAATTACAATGAACCTGACGATGAGTTCTGGCAACTTTATTCACTCTATCTAGCCATGACTTTGATCTCATCCGTCGTATGGATCTTGAAGGTAAAACCGGATGAGTTAGATTCAATGTTGATGAAGATCCACCAAGTAATGGATGATCATAACAACTTTGAGTTAACTGTCCCTAAGTGGTACAGTCAGTACCAAGTTAATGTATGACTGGGTAATTTGACCAAGAGTAGTACCAAATAGTTTTAAGAAAGGGCCATCCCGAAAAAGGATGGCCTTAAAAACTTGCCGTTACAGACAGCGCGATGAACCTTATCACAAGTAACGCCAGGCTTTTATTGTGCAACTCGAATCAAATATGCGAAGATCGCCGGTGCTATGATCGAAGGGAAAGGAGGGAGGACTTCCATGTACGAATGGAACGAAATGGTCCAGCTTATGGTGGATTGGATCGAAGCCAATTTAACGGAGAGCTCGTCTTTATTGAAGATGTCGGAGCAGTTAGGGTATTCCCCTTACTATTGTTCCAGGCAATTCAACCAATTGACCGGGATAACATTAAGGGATTACGTCTGGACTCGAAGAATCAGTCGAGCCGCCTTGGAGCTCCGTGACACGGACCAGCGGGTCCTGGATATTGCTTTAAAGTACGGGTTCTCATCCCAAGAGGCGTTCACACGTGCGTTCAACAAAGCTTTTCAACTCACCCCCGCAGCCTACCAAAAAGCTCCCCGCCCTATTAAGCTGGCTATTCGTCAGGAGGTATTCTCGCCTTACCATTATTTGATCAAGGAGCGGGATAAGATGAGCAAGGTGCATTTGCAACCAGCGGAGATCAAAGTTGAGTTCATTCCGGCGCATAAATTTATCGGGATCTGGGACCTTTCCGCAGCAAACTATGGGGACTTCTGGGAAAAGGGACATTCTTGTGACGAGATCAGCGGCACGCTGGAGAGCATGTCCAATCACACCCTCCCTGGACAACTGGGGCAGACGGCGGGATGGTTTTACCAAGATGGTCAAAAGGGGTACCTATATGGAATCCCTGTTTCACTGGAGTACGAGGGGCCCATTCCGGAAGGGATGGAGTGCAGGGAAATTCCGGAATCGGAGTATTTGGTCTTTTTTCACCCGCCTTTCGACTATTTGAAGGATAATGGCGCTGTGATGAGAACCGTTGAAGAAGTGGCGTGGAACTTCGACCCCACAGGTATGGGATACGAGTGGGATGAAGGGATCAAACAAGACTACCAACGGCATTTCCCTGAAGGATATGGTTATGCTGTGCTGCGGCCGGTAAAAAAGGTATAGCCGGATTATGTAATAACGTAACGTAAGACCCCTCGTAAAGGGGTCTTTTTGTATGAAATAGGCTAATGACTCATTAGCTATTCATCCATTCCATAGACACATTCCACAATTCATCAGCCGCGCCTTGATCGATTGCGTAAGAGGCGAGCCCCGACTGAGTCTCTCCAACACGAGGTCCGACCTCGTTGCAGTTTTCAAAATATCGGCCGCCGATACCGTTTAACAAGGGAGACGTTGCCAATAGCGCGGAAGTAGCGGCTCCCTGTTGAGGGGTCTTCCAGGTGATTTCCGGATATCCTGTTCTAGTCTCGTTTAGCTTTTCGATCTGCTCGGGAGTGATCTGTATACGGTCAACTCCCGGAGTTCGCACACCGCCAGGCATCAAAGCATTTGCTGTGATCCCCTCATTGATCCAACGTTTTGAAGCTTCCACGGCGAATAGTATATTAGCTGTTTTGGATTGTCCGTAGGCAAGGAACGGGTCATAGGGACGGCGCAGGAAGTGAATATCATCGAACACCACCGGCGAGCGGAGATGCCCCGCGGAACTAACTGAGACCACACGGGCGCCGTCTGCCGCGGCCAGAGCATCATGGAGTCCAGTGGCAAGAGCGAAATGTCCCAAATGATTGGTAGCGAATTGAAGCTCCCATCCTTCAGGAGTTCGCGTCTCGGGCGTTGCCATGATACCCGCGTTGTTGATCAAGATGTGCAGCGGCCCTCTCCATGAAGCAACGAATGAGGCTATCGAGGATCGATCGGCAAGATTTAATGGCATCACCTTAACAAGTGGATTACCCGTGGTTACAGCAATATCTTCGGCTGCGAGCTTTCCCGCATTGAGATTGCGAACAGCTAGTGTCACTTCGGCGCCCGCTTCAGCCAAAGCCCGGGCCGTTTCCAGGCCGATTCCGGATGTGGCTCCCGTCACGACAGCTCTGCGACCCGCAAGATGGATCCCTGCAACGACCTCGCTTGCTGTCGATTCGGAATGAAACGGGGTTGTAATCAATGAGGACTCCGACATTGTGATTTCCTTCTTTCTTGATTTTCTAATCTCAAGGTCATTGTGACTTAAATGGATATATGGAAATAGTTTGTTTCTGCTTAAAACTTGCTCAAAACTGCAAATGATAGAAACCGTTCTTTGCCTTTATCCAAAATTAAGTTACGATTACAAGAAAGGTTTCCAACGAGCATCTGAGGAACGATCAAAGTAAAGTTGGTGAGTATTGTGGGAGAGCGGCAAATCAAGTACTACCATTTATATACGGAAAGCCCCCAATCCAAAATGTATTTGGATCAAATGCTGGAAATTGCGAAACAGATTACCCTTGTTGAGGGTCGTACCCAGACGATGATTCCGTTTCTAACGACGATGCGGTATAGTCGGCAGACTTCGGAAATTTCTGGTGTTTTGACTCCTTCGATTTGTCTGATTCTACAGGGTGCCAAGAAACTTCATCTTGGCCATGAGGTCATCGATTATCATGCTGGGGATTACTTGGTATCTGTTATTGATATTCCGGCATCCGCAGAAATTATTGGGGCTACCGAGCAATCACCCTATTTCGGTCTGCGCGTTGAATTTACGATGGAAGAGATCGCTTCTGTGGTCATGGAGGCTGGTCTTGATTTTAAACCAAGAAATAAAAAGTTGAATACCGGAGCATACGTCGGGACAGCCGACGAAGGTTTGGTGGAAACTTTTTACCGTCTGCTTAAGCTAATCGGGAAACCGGATGCGAATCGTTACTTGTCTTCTCTGATGAAACGCGAGATGATCTTTCGGCTGCTCTCTGGGGATTCAGGGCATATTTTTTTTCAACAAGTCATGATGGATCAGCAAGACGAGGGGATCGGCAAAGCCATCGCATGGATCAAAGAGAATTATGCTCAATCGATTACCATAAAGGAACTAGCAAAATTATCGAACATGAGCGTATCCGGGCTGCATCATAAATTTAAGGCCGTAACAACATTAGGACCTATACAATATCAAAAGCAGCTTCGGCTCTATGAAGCCAGGCGTCTTATGCTGGGTGGCGCAATTCATGTGACTGCAGCAGCTATGGAAGTTGGTTATGAAAATGTATCGCAATTTAGCCGGGAATATCGCAGGCTTTTTGGATCTTCACCATCTAAAGATATCAAAGCTTTCAGGAATAGCCCCGGTGTAGAGGAAATAGAAAAGGACAGGTTTCGTCGTTAGGTATATTTCTTCACTGACATTTATCTGTTTTTATGAGATATGGGAAAAAGCCAAGAGGGAGAACATCACCTTCTTGGCTTTTCTTGCGTAGTGGCGATAGAGGGCGGGCTTTAAAATAAGTTCTCGTACACTACCCAAGCGAGCTCAAAACGTCTTTCAGCCGCTCGGCAAACGGTTTTGGCTGTACTTGGTAGCCAATGTGATTTTCCGGGAACTCGGCAATGTCTACCTCCAATCGTTCTGCCAATCCTTCGGCGGAGCGGGCGGGAAAATAATGTCTGGAAGTACTGCCTACAGCGGGGCGGATTTGTGCCGTAGAATGAGATAGCGCAGTTTGGAGCTGCTCCAGCTTGAAAGCATATCCGAGCACGCCCGGAGCTTCCTTCGCCATGAAGTACTCCATATTTGCAATCATGCGTTCCTTTTGCTCATCGCTCGGCAGCGAAGAAGGGCTGGGGCCGTCATCATTTCGAAGTCCAATGGATGAAGTGAACTTGAAAAAAGCCGGAAATAAGCCTAACTTGCGGTGATCTGCGATCAGGTCCTCCATAATCGTCTTGGCCTGTAATCGTTCATCGCCGCGTAAAAGATCCAGCAAAGGCGGTTCATGCGGAATCAACACACGCACTTGTCCGGGATAGCGCATCGTCAGATCAAGTCCAATGACTGCCCCGGAACTGCTTCCGAAAACGTATGCCGGCTCATCGGTTAAAGCGGCCAAGAGGCGGTGAGCATCGTCACTGTGCGTCTCGATCCGGTAATCTTCAGCCGGATTGGTGAGTTTGCTGCGGGAATGGCCCCGGCGGTCGTAAGTGACGACCGTATACTGATTGGCAAGCTGGTCCGCAACCTCCAGAAATACATCGGCATCACCGCATCCCCCATGAATCATAAGAAGTATAGGTCCCTCCCCGCGCACCTCATAGTGGATACTTGCTCCAGGCACAGTTAACATATCCGTCTTTATCCTACTCATTTCATCTCCTCCTTGTAGGAAGATCATAAAGCAGCTTTATGAACTGAATATGAATCCAACCCAATGGATGAATTGGTCATAGGTACAGGACTTGATAACACCTTACTGATAAACGTATGGTTCCCCTTAAAAAGGCCAGCTCATTGATGAGCTGGCCTTGATTTTGCTTTCTAAACACTGGTAATTCCTTCATAGGGAGGGACCAAAGTTGACAAAGGTGAAAATCACAATTAATATACCCATAGGGGTATGTGTATAACATCGATAAGGAGTGAAACAGCATGGCATTCAAATTTCCAAAAGCAACGACACCGCAGGAAGTGGCATCAAGACTGAATCATGGGGAGAAGTTGTATATGCTGGATGTTCGGGAGCCCGAGGAATGGGCTGCGGGTCACTTAGAAGGCGCCAAGCATATTCCGCTTGGGCAGCTTACTGGACGTCTGCATGAGCTTGATAAGTCGAAGGAGATTATCGTGATTTGCCGCAGCGGCAATCGCAGCGGCCTTGCGTGTGAATTGCTGAGTGAAAAAGGATTCGACGTGGTGAATATGACGGGAGGCATGAACGACTGGAATGATGTTGTCCGCTGATCTCCGGCAAAACCATATAAATAGCCCGTGTTCAGCATAAGTGTGGGTTCCGGCAGACTGTACGGTACAAGCTCATACTTTTCTGAAACAAGCGAAAGCTAAAGGATGTGAAAACTATGCAAATGGGAACAATCATCAACTTCGTTATCATCGTACTGTTTGGATGGTTTGTATTTACGAGGTTAAAACCAGTTAAGGGACTCCGGAGCCTGAACGCACAGGAGTTTAGTGACGAAATGAAAAAGCCGGTTAAACCCCTGCTGATCGATGTCCGTGAACCGGGTGAATTTAAGGGAGGATTTATTGCCGGGGCGCAAAACATGCCATTGTCCCAACTGCCCGGATTGCTCACTGAAATTCCGAAGGATCAACCGGTGCTCCTCTACTGCCGCAGCGGTATGCGCAGTAAAAACGCGGCGAAGATGCTGCTCAAAAACGGGCACAAGGAACTGGGGCATCTACAGGGCGGTCTGGGTGCCTGGAACGGAAAACTGTCGCGTAAGTAATATCCATGATTATGTTTGGTTAAGTTAACCTAATGGTGAGATAAAAACGGGAGGCTGACATGCGATGTTTCATTACACGGTTGAAACGAACAAAACGATTGAACAAGCGATTGAAGCTCTGACGGAAAACCTGAAGGCGGAGAAGTTCGGCGTCCTTTGGCAGTTGGACATGAAGGCGAAGCTTCACGAAAAGGGTGTTGAGTTCGATATGCCGTATGAGATCCTGGAGGTTTGTAATCCGGTTGAAGCTAAACGGGTATTGTCTGAAGATGCATTGGTCGGATATTTCCTGCCGTGCAAGCTGGCTGTGTACGTGGAGAACGGAACAACCAAGATCGGCATGCCGAAACCAACGGCATTGATCGGGTTGGCAGAGAATGACGCCTTGATGAGCATTGCATCGGATATCGAAAAGCGCCTGACGGCATGTGTGGATAAGAGTATATAAACGGATACGATAATCCTATTTTCCCATACGATAGTAAAATCAACTAAACCGCTTACATGATAACATGTCGGTAAGTTGGCCGTGAACGATAGACAAATGAAATGCTGTCAGCTGAGAAGGCTGATGGCATTTTTTTATTAATCGTATATCGGTCAAACTATTCTCTGCAATCCGGATCTGCCTAACCGGGTTCAGGACCATCGGAGGGAACAGATTATGTCAAAAACGATTGTAGCCGTGATCGGCTGCGGGACCATTGCCAACAATGCGCACATCCCGGCGTACATGGCGATCAAGGATGCCGAGATCAAGTATTTCTGCGACATTCGCAAGGAGCGGGCTGAGAAAGCCGTCGAGCAGTACGCTTGCGGCATGGCGGTGGAGGATTATCAGGTCATTTTGGAGGACCCAGACGTGGTGGCGGTATCGATCTGCACGCCGAACAACGTTCATGCTCAGATCGCGATCGACTGCATGCGCGCAGGCAAGCATGTGCTGTGCGAAAAGCCGGCGGCGCGGACGTACCGGGAGGCGATGGAGATGCAGAAGGTACAGCACGAAACCGGTATGACGCTGAACATCGGCGTCGTCAACCGCTTCAATAAAGGCGTCAACATCATCAAGCAGATGATTGAAAGCGGCGAGCTCGGCGAGCTGTACCACGTCGTGGTCAGCTTCCGCGCCCATCGCTCTATTCCCGGGCTCGGCGGTGATTTTACGACCAAGGCGGTCGCCGGCGGCGGGGCGCTGATCGACTGGGGCGTTCATTATCTGGATATCGTCATGTACTGCGCGGGCGATCCGCGGCCGAAGACGGTGACGGGGCAGGCGTACTCCAAGCTGGGCAAAGACATGCAGAATTACGCTTACCTGAACATGTGGGCGGGTCCTCCAAACTATGAGGGCAGCTATGACGTCGACGACTTCGTGACGGCGATGATTCGGACTGAAGGCCCGTCGATTTCGGTCAACGGCGCCTGGGCGCAAAACATCGGCGTGGAAGAAACGTACATTGATTTCCTCGGTGACAAGGCGGGCATTCGCCTTCAGTATGGTCAAGAGTTTAAGCTGTATTCGGCGAAGCACGGCGCATTGATTGAAAGCACGCCGAACTATCCGAAGACCAATGCGTTCCAGGAGGAGATCGACGGCTTTATCGCGGGTATCCATTCCGGTGAAAAGCTGCCGTCGCACATTGACACAGTGATTTTGACTGCGCAAATGATCGAGGCCATTTACCAATCCTCTGAAGAAAGCTGCGAGATTTCCTTAACGGAAGCTGGAGTGGCGCAGGCATGAAGAAAATCGGCTTTATTGACTATTACCTGGACGAATGGCATGCCAACCAATATCCCGGATGGATCAAGGACGCCTCGGGCGGGGCGATGGAGGTCGCCTTTGCGTATGCGGTCAAGGACGCGGAGCATGGGATGACCAATCGGGAATGGTGCGCAAAGCACGGCGTGACGTGGTGCGACACGATCGAAGAGGTGATCGCCCAAAGCGACTACTTGATCGTGCTGTCGCCTGACAACCCGGAGCAGCATGAGGCGCTGGCGGAGCTGCCGCTAGCCTCGGGGAAACCGACGTACGTGGACAAGACGTTTGCCCCGGACCGGGCAGCCGCCTTGCGCCTGTTCGAGCGGGCCAGGCAGCATCACACACCGCTGTATTCCTCGTCCGCGCTGCGTTATGCCGACGAATACGGGGAGATTGAGCGCGCGGGGATTCGGGTGATTTCGAGCCTTGGTCCGGGCTCGTTCGAGAACTATTCGATTCACCAGATTGAGCCGATCGTCGCGCTCATGGGAACGGACGCGAAGCGCGTTATGTTCGTCGGCACGAAGGCTGTGCCGGCACTGTTGATCGAGTTCACGGGCGGCCGGCAGGCCACAATTCAGCAGCCGGGTCAGGGCTGCCCGTTCATGATGGTCGTCAACTACGATTCGGGTGCCTGCCGCGTCATGCAGCCGGCATCGGATTATTTTCAGCGCTTCATTCAGGATTTGGTGGCGTTTTTCGAGACCGGACAAGTGAGCGTGCCGCCTGCCGAGACGGTCGCCATTATGTCGATCATCGAAAACGGCCAAATCGCCGCCAAACAGCCGTATCGCTGGATCGATCTGCCGGAGAGCCGGTAAGCGGCAGGAACAGAACAAAGCAGCCATTATCGCGGAGAACGGGAATGGCTGCTTTGCGTTGCGCCTGAACATTCATAAAGGGCGCGGTATTTAATCTCCATGGAGACTCGCCCCTCAGCGCACGATGGCGCTGGAAACGAGTCTCCGGAGATTTTTTTGCATTGGAATGGGTTCGCCAGTAGCCATATGCTAAATCCCCTTCGATTTTTCAACCGGCATGCCGCCGGGCTTTTTCCGAACCAGCCGATCCATGACCCGCCTGCTCCACGGACTAAGTGTTGCCAGCGTGGGAGCATCGACGAACCGGCAGAAAAGATGGGCTAATGCAAAGATAAAAGGAGTTGTTAGGATAACGGTGAGGACTGTGCTAAGGCCGTAAGAGAACAGGAGGTGGAACTGATAGAACAGATAGGAACCCAGCGAGCAAATGATGGTGAAGTGAACCAAGTATAAAGAGAAGGATATCGTGCCGAGGTAGAGGAAGGGCTGCCGGCCGAACAGTGACTTGAGGCGGGGCGAGATGAGCAGGGCCGTTAAGGTCAGGCAAGCGCCCAGCGTATGGTAGAACACGAAGAACGCAAAGGTGGACGAGCCTTTCCATACCAGGATGGAGTAGATGGTGTTCTCGGTCCCCACGTATGGGAAAGAGCCGAGATACAGTCCGGCCCCCAGAAACAGGGGAGCGCTCCAAGGCGGAAGTACGGCGGTCAGCCGGTTGCGTCCGCTGTACGTCAAGTCGCTGAGTGCCATGCCGAGCACAAACCCGAGGTAATAGGAATCGGCGAGAAGCACCGCAAGAGCGGCGTAACCGATGATCCGCAGCCTGAAGCGGCCGAGGGTCAGCAGAAACCCGAAAATAAGGAAGGAACCAAGCAGCTCGTAGGTCATGGTCCATAACACGGGATTGTAAGCGGATCCATAAGTGAAGAAGGTATGGTACAGCGCCTCCCGGATCATGTCGAGTACACGGGGGCTGGCAGTGAACGGATCGGGCATCGACGATTGGGTCGTTTGGCGGATGTCGTCATAAAATCCCCAGCCCAGCCGCATAACCGCGAAAGCGAGGAGTACGGACAGCGAAGCCGGAATGGCGAGCCGGAAAAACCTGCGCAGCGCGGATGCGTAAATATGCATTTTGTCCTTCGTGAGAAAATAGCGCCAGCTCAGCACGTATCCGCTCAGCACGAAAAAGACACAAACCGAGAAGTTGCCGTTGAACATCAGGTTCAGCGGCGTTCGCGCGGCCAAGCCTTCAAAGGGAAAGTGGGCGATTTCCGGTTTTCCTTCGAAGACAGACGGCGCGAAGACCTGAAAAAAATGGGACACCACGACTACGCAGGCCGCCAGTCCTCTTAAACCATCCAAATAAGCAATTTTAGTCTTCATGCAAGTGCAAGCCTCCCTCGATTTTTGAATCCCATTCTAGGCGATTCGCGAGGGGAAAGATTGTACTTCCGTATCAAATGAGAGGAGTCGTGCCGAATGAAAAAGCTCGATATCGATCGATTGACCCGCGCCGGAGTCATCTATTTCAACTCGAAGCTCGAAATGCTGGAGAATCTGCACTGCAAGATGTACCGGATGAACACCCTCGTCAGCTTGTCCACCCATTTCCATGACTATTATCAGATCTGGTACGTATCGAAAGGCGAGTTCGTGCACACGATCTCCAATCGGCAGTACCGGATCCGGCAAGGCGATTTGTTCCTCGTTCCCCCCTTTACGCTGCACCGCGTGCAGGCCTTCGAGACAGAAGGGGAGATCCTCGGCTGCGAATTTATGCCGGCCTTCATTAACGAGCGCTTCGCGGATCCTTCAGGAGAGCGGAGATTTTTCGACGCTGAGTATTTGAAGCATTTCTCACAGTCGGACTGCACACCGCATTCGCAGATCGCCTTCGACGGCGTCACGGACGGCAGAATCCGCGGCCTGCTTCAGGATATGCTCGGGGAATACGAGGAGCGGACGCCCTTTTTTGAAATCGTGCTGAAGGCCAGCCTCCTGCAGCTGCTGTCGATCATCATCCGCCAGGTGAACGGGGAGCTGGTGAAGGCCGGATTCCAAAAAATCGAAAGGTACCGCGACACGATGAACAAGGTCGTCGAATACATCGACCGGAATGCGCATGAGGACATCAAGCTGGAGCATATCTGCGCCATATCCAACATGTCGAAGCCGACGATTTGCCGGCTGTTCAAGGAGTGGACGGGCAAGACCTTCAACCGCTATCTCGTCGATTTACGGATATCCAACGCGCTCGTCCTGCTGCAGCGGCCATCCATGTCCATCACGGACGTATGCTATGCCACGGGGTTCAACGAGCTCGCGTATTTTTGCCGGATTTTCAAAAAATACACGGGCATTTCCCCGAACCAGTTCCGAAAACAGGTGATGGGCAAGCCATTTTAAGTTTTAACGATAATCCAATTACTAGAGACAATAGTGAAATTAACTAAAACGCTTACATGATAACATGTGGGTAGTTGACGGCGGCAAGGCGCATTGGCAGCGTTGCCGCCCCAAGATTAAGGAGGGAAGAGACATGATGCGAAAAGGGAGTACATGGGGGCTCATGATGGTTTTCCTGCTGGTCGCCGTCCTGTCAGGCTGCGGCGGCAAAGATGCGGCGACGGGTAGCCAGGAAGGCGGCGAAGCGAAGGGCGGCGATGCCCCGAAAGAAAAAGTGCAGCTGAGCTTCTGGTACGGCTGGACCGGCATGGAGGCGGAAGCCCTCGAGAAATTGATCAAGAAATGGAATGACGCCAATCCGGACATTCAGGTAAAGGGGCTGTCCCAGAGCGATTACCAGAAGCAGCTGACGGCGATTACCGGTGGCAATCCGCCGGACGTCGCGTCTAACTTCGGTCAGGATGTCGTGCCGTGGGGCGAACGCGGGGCCATGATGCCGCTGGACGATTTTATCAAGAAGGATAACGTCGACCTCGGCGACTTCGTGCCTGCTGCACTGAGCTCTTCCCAGTCGAATGGAAAAACGTACGCTTTACCGATTGCGATGCACGTCTCCATGCTTTTCTATAACAAGGAGCTGCTCGAGAAGGCAGGCTTTAGCGGTCCACCGGAGACGATGGGCCAGCTCAAGGAATACATCGCGAAGCTGAGCGTCAAAGAGGATGGAGGCAAGCTGCAGCAGCTGGGCCTGTGGCCGGGCGTCGATGCCTATACGTTCAGCTACGCTTACGGCGGATCCTATTACGATGCGGACAAGAAGCAGGTCACGCCCGACGATGCGGGGGTCAAGAAGGCCGTGGAATTCGGAAAAGAAATCTGGGACCAATTCGGATCGAAAGAGCTCGATCGCTTTGCGTCCGGCTTGGGGCAGTACATGTCGCCGCAGAATCCATTCTTTACAGGCAAATACGCGATGACGATCGACGGCGAATGGCTGCCGACGTTCATTAAGCAGTACGCCCCGAACCTGAAATACGGCATTGCGCCCATTCCGTACGATGAGAGCAACCCGAGCCTGAAGGACCCGGGCAACGTCTCGACCAGCGTATTTTACATTCCGAAAGGCGTGAAGCATCCGGAAGAATCGTGGCAGTTCCTGAAATGGATGACCGAGCCGGAGCAGATGGCGGAGTTCACTGCGGCCATCGGCAATCTGCCGACCCGAACCTCACTGCAGACACATGAAATTTACAAGGAAGTGCCGGGCTTCCAGGAGTTCTTACAGTATTCCTCCAGCCCGAACCTGCATTCCTTCCCGGCCACGTCCTTTTCGACGGAGTACATGACCGAATTCTCGAACCAGTATAACGCAATCCTGCGCGGGGAAGTCGGCTTGGACGAGGGGTTGAAACGGGTGAAGGACAAGATCCAGCCCTTAGTCAAATAATCCGGTTCTTTACATCCGGGCTCGGTCCGCTCTTGGGCCGGGCCCGCATTCTAACAATCACGAGGAGGACGTGCAGATGATTGAAACGATATCCTCAGCGGCGCCTAGGCGGAGAAGGGGCTGGACGAGGAAGGAGTGGCATTATTTTTGGCTGGGGCTGATCTTCGCTTCCCCATGGATCATCGGGTTTCTGATTTTTACCGTGTATCCTTTCTTCAGCTCCCTCTATTTCAGCCTGACGGAATACGATCTGTTCAATCCGCCAAAATGGGTGGGCGTGGACAATTACGCGGCGATCATGAAAGACCGGAGCTTCTATAAATCGATCAGCAACACGCTGTTCATGGCGTTCATATCCGTTCCTGTAACGCTGTTTAGCTCGCTGCTCATTGCGCTGCTGCTGAACTTCAAGGTGAAGGGCATCCGTTACTACCGCACAATCTTTTATCTTCCGGCCGTTATTCCCGGCGTGGCGAGCGCACTGCTCTGGACCTGGATGCTGAATCCGGACTTCGGCCTGGTCAACATTTTTTTGCGCTGGGTGCATCTTCCCGATCCGGCCTGGCTGCTTGATCCCCGGTTCACCAAGCCTTCCCTGATCCTGATGGGACTATGGGGCTCCGGCGCGGGGGCGCTCATTTTTCTCGCGGCGCTGCAAGGGGTTCCGCAAACCTACTACGAAGCGGCTCAGGTCGATGGCGCCAACTGGTGGCACCGGTTCTGGAGAATCACGGTACCGGCGCTGTCGCCGATCATTTTGTTCCAGCTGATTATGGGACTCATCGGGGCTTTTCAAATTTTCACGGAATCCTACATTCTGGCGGGTGGCAAGTCAAGCGGCGGCGCTCTCGGCGGGCCGGGTCAGTCGTTATTGTTCTATGCCGTCAATTTGTACCAGGAAGCCTTTATCAATCTGAAAATGGGATACGCCTCGGCGCTGGCCTGGATCCTGTTCGTGATCGTCATGTTGATTACGCTGCTGGTCCTCAAAACGTCCAAACGCTGGGTCTACTACGGAGGTGAATAGCGGATGAGCGCTGGCAAGCTGTTTCGCACGAAAATTTTTCCTCATACGATGCTGATTTTGTTCGCATTCTTTTTTCTCTTTCCGTTCGTTTGGCTCGTGTTCACTTCGCTTAAGTCGTCGAACGAAATTTTTGAACTGCCACCGCGCATCCTGCCGGAATCGTTTCAATGGTCGAATTACAAGGCTGCGTTCGAAACGGTGCCGTTCGGGCACTATATGCTGAACACCCTGGTTATCTGCGTCGTTTGCATTATCGGGCAATTGTTTGCCTCCCCGCTGGTGGCCTATTCGATCTCCCGGATTCCGTGGGTGGGGAGCAAGATCATTTTCGCGATCGTCCTGGCAACAATGATCCTGCCCTCACAGGTGCAGCTGATTCCGCAGTACATCATTTTCGCCAAGCTGGGCTGGGTCAACACCATCCTGCCCCTGACGATCGGGGCCTTTTTCGGCGCACCATTCTACATTTTCTTACTGAGGCAATTTCTCTTAGGCATCCCCAAGGAGCTGTCCGAAGCCGCGAAAATGGATGGGGCCTCAGAGTTCCGCATCTACTCGCAAATTATTATGCCGACCTTGAAGCCGGCGCTGGCGACGGTGGCGTTGTTTACCTTCGTGGGTGCTTATACGGACTTTATGGGACCGCTCATTTACTTGAACGATGCCGCCAAGTGGACGCTGACGCTCGGTCTGCAGGGATTCCAGCAGGATCACGGGGCGCAATGGGAAAAGCTGATGGCCGCGTCGACGATCATGGCGATTCCGATGATTTTGCTCTATTTTTTCGGGCAGAAGTACTATATGCAATCCGGATCTGCTTTTACGGGGTTCAAATGATTCATGCACCTCTTGGCGATCTCAAAGGGAAGGCAAGTTTGTGCCCCATATATAAAGGCTGGTTGGAAACCCCAATCAGCCTTTTTTCGGTTGTTCAACCTTGTAACTTTGCCGCGGCTGACAGCGTCCATAAGACAGTAGGTAAATTTCGTTAAAAGCTGGGAGGATATCGATTATGCGAAAATGGACTATGGCCGCTGCCGGGCTGCTGCTCGCCGGGACGCTCGGGAGTGCCTGGACAGGCACGTCCGCGTGGGCTCAAACCTCCGGACCGAACGCAAGTTATTCGAGCCCGGGCTCGGAATTTTATTTGACGAATCCGATACCGCTCGCCAAGCCGAAATGGACGGCGGCGCTTGACGCGCCGAAGGACTCGTCCGCCTCCAATCCTTCCGTAGTTATAGCGGGGCAGGGGAAGGTCTACTACATCGCGGGCGGCAAGCTGATCGCGAAGGAGGCCGCCACCGGGAAGACGCTGTGGTCGTTCGGGACGGGACTTGGCAATGCAACCCTCACGAGTACCGACGAAACGAAACTCTACGTCGGTGCCAAAGACGGCTCGGTTTACCGGGTCGATAAGGCGACCGGCAAGGGCACACGCATCTACCGTACTCCATCGGGGCATGCGCCCGAGATATCCGTGGACGGTGGAACCTTGTACGTCTTTGCCGGCGGTTCACTCATCTCGGTCGATCCTGCTACAGGCAAGGAGAAATGGCGAAATCAGGACGGTAAGTCCCTGCCTCAGCGCGTCGGCGGAACGCTGCTCTCGGGCGCCGTGGAATCGGGAGCGATTACCGTCTATACAACTTACGGGATCGATCCAGCCACAGGCAAAACGCTGTGGCGGCTGCCGGGTGATCATACGGGGCTTCTCAAGTCGGAAGGGAATATCCTTTACTTCCAGGACCAGTGGCCGGATGCTGATTATGTGGAGACTGCGGCGAAAATCGACGAGGTGGATGTGAAGACCGGCAAGATTACGGCAAGCAAGAAGTTTGTTGCTTTAAAGGCTGACGATAACCCGGTCTATCCCCCATATAAAGTGGTGATGAATGGCAATGACGTCTATGCGGCCGTTGCCGGCGAGGGTGTCTTCCGCTTTAATTACGACGCCGATCCCACTGTTGTGAAGCCGGAATTGATAGCGGATCGGGGTGAGTATATCGCGGGCCCCTATAACGGCAAGCTGTTTTTCCTCGATGATGACAGCCGCGGGATTCATGCGCGCAAAATCGTGGATCGATCGTATGTGAATTATAACGGCCCCGACAATCCGGCCAGCCGCGTCGATATGATCCAATCCGGCTTGTACGTAGGGCAGAGTGACGGTACCGTCTATGCGCTGAACGTCTCGACAGGTAAGGCTTTGTTCCGTGCGCAGACGAAGGCGCGCAGTTACGGAGCTTTTCAGGTTGAGGGCGGCATGCTGCTCGTCCAGGCGGAGAGCCAGTTGTATGCGTACCCGCTGCCTTCCGAATTGGCGACGCCCGCTGCTGGGGGCAGCGCGGCGGGCGCCTTCGCGAAGTCGGATGCCAAGGTCACGCTGGATGGGAAGGAACTTCCGCTGCGGGTTGGAGCGGGCGTCATGTCGGCAGACAACCGGATGTTCATCCCGTTCCGGTCGCTGACGGAAGCGCTCGGAGCCAAGGTTGCTTACGACGCCAAGACGAAGCGGACGACCGTGACCTACGGAACGCGCGTTTTCTCGATCGCCGACGGCTCCCCTTTTGCTCTCATAGAAGGAAAGCAAGCCGCACTGTCTTACTCCCCGGCGACGCTGAACGGCTCGCTCTACGTGCCGATCAAGGACTTCGGCGATCTGCTGGGTGTGCAGGTGAAATGGAACGCCGGCAAGCGTACGGTGGAGGTAACTAAGGAGGCCGCCGCGAAATAAGGCTGGCGAATCCTTGCGGTTAGAGCAGGAGTAAGGAACACAGAACGAATGGAAAAATTCCTATTGTCCTTAAGCAGCCTAATGTATACTGAAAACGGCGGGATGACCGCCGTTTTTCCACATTCACTTTACAGAATTGAAGGCTAATCGGAGCTGATTTTTGAAGACAAACCAAGGACAATGGAGATGAGCATAAAATGAAAGTAATCGGTCTTATTGGCGGAATGAGCTGGGAATCTTCTGCTTTGTACTATCGAATGATCAATGAAGAAGTAAGAAGTAGGCTAGGCGGACTGCACTCTGCGAAATGCCTGTTATATAGTGTTGATTTTGAAGAAATTGAACGTTACCAAGCGGAAGGAGCCTGGGATAAGGCGGGGGAAGTGTTAGGCCAAACCGCACGCGCTTTGGAAAAAGGGGGTGCTGACTTTATCGTCATTTGCACCAATACGATGCATAAAGTTGTCGATGAAATTCAGTCCAAGATCAACATCCCCATTTTGCATATAGCGGATGCTACAGCAGCCCAAATCAAGGAAAGCCAGATTCAGACAGTTGGGCTGCTTGGCACGAAGTACACTATGGAACAGGACTTTTATAAATCACGCCTGGAGCTGAACGGGATTCAAGTGATCGTTCCCAATCGGGATGACAGAGAGGCTGTAAACCAGATCATCTACGAAGAGTTATGCCTAGGCAAGATTCATCATGAATCTAGAGATTATTATAAAAAGGTGATTCAGGGCTTAATCGAATCCGGAGCCGAAGGGATTATATTAGGCTGTACAGAAATTGGACTACTGGTGAAGCCGGAAGACGCAGAAGTTCCTCTGTTTGACACAACCTACATCCATGCTTGCGAGGCTGTAAATATGTCTTTGAAAGCGTGAAACTTGGAGCTGAATCCCGTACGGACCAATTAAAATAGGAGTTCATCGACAGCGCGCCCGCCAGGGCGCGTTTTTTAATGTGATATAGGATTTGGAGTATGCCAGTACAGCCAAAAAATATTTAAAGAAATTTCCCGGCCGATGTTGTCACATCCCCTCCTCCCTCCCCGTCATACGGGTAAAATCACCGAAAGGGATGATCGAGATGGAGATGGAATACGATTACGATGTAGCGGTAGTTGGCGGGGGCATAGCAGGTCTGACGGCGGCGGTCTACGCGGCGAAGGCGGGGAAGCGGACGGTCCTTATCGAGAAGCAGGAGCGCCTCGGCGGGCGAGCCATCACGGTGAAAAAGAAGGGAGCATACTTCAATCTGGGCGGGCATGCCCTGTATCACGGCGATGCGTTTGCGACCTTCCGCGAGCTGGGACTAAGTTTGCAGGGAGGTCAGCCTTCCACCGATGCGCTCGGCATTTGGAACGGGAAGCTGGTGACCATGCCGATGGGGGTCAAATCGCTCTTTACCACGCCGCTGCTGTCCTGGAAAGGGAAGGTGGAGCTGGCCTCCTGGCTGGCGAAGCTTGGCAAAATGGATACGCTTCGTTACGAGCGGGTCAGTCTCCGGGAATGGCTGGAGGGGAATATCAAGGACCCCATGCTGCGACATTTATTTTATTCGCTTTTTCGCACGGCAAGCTACGTGGTAGCGCCGGATCTGCAGGCGGCGGGTCCAGTACTGCGGCAGCTGCAGAACTCCCTGAAGGGCGTGCTGTATCTTGACCGGGGCTGGGGCGCGATGGTCGACGAGTTAGGCAAGCTGGCTGAGGATAACGGTGTGAAGCTGCTCTCGAAGAGCAATGCCGTGTCCATTGGGCACGCTGAAGGCTCCGTACGGCATGTGCTCTGCGAAGATGGAACGACAATCAAGGCGAATGCCGTCATCGTAGCCGCATCGCCCACGATCGCTCACCAGCTGGTGCCCGGGGCTGAAACGACCGCCCTTCATACCTGGAAGGAGCAGGCGGTCGAAATTACGGCTGCGTGCCTGGATGTCGCCCTCCGCCGTCTGCCGAAGCCGGATCAGCAATTCGTGTACGGCATCGACCGGACGGTCTTTCTTTCCAACCAGTCGCGTGCCGCTGATCTTAGCGACGATGGATACCAGGTCGTTTCCGTGATGAAATACAAGGGGCTGGAAAGCGATCCCCAACGGGATTTGCAAGACCTCGAACAAACGCTGGATCTCGTGCAACCAGGCTGGAGGGATGAGCTGGTCGTCCGGCAGTATTTGCCGAAGATTACGGTTTGCCAAGATTTTATGCACCTGAACCGTCAGGAGAACCCGGGGCCCGCCGTCCCGGAAATCAAGGGGCTGTATGTGGCAGGAGATTGGGCTTCGCACGGGGAATTACTAACCGACGCCGCGACAGCGAGCGCGAAAAGAGCCGTTCGGCACATCCTCTCCCTGGAGAGCGAGGAAAGGGCGACCCATGAGCATAGAAGAATTGTATGAAGCCTATAGAAAACCGCTGATATCCTATGCCTACCGGATGCTTGGCAGCGTTATGGACGCGGAGGATATCGTGCAAGAGGCCTTTATAAGCTATGGCCGGCTGGAGGAGCCTGATGCGATACGGAATGAGCGATCCTTTTTGTACAAAATCGTCACTAACCGATGTCTGGATCTGCTCCGTTCCTCGGCGAAGAAACGGGAGCTCTATGTCGGTCCCTGGCTTCCTGAGCCTCTGATGGGTTTGCTGGATGCCGCCGAGGCCGACCCGTCCGAGATCTATATGCGGCGCGAATCCATATCAACGGCATACCTTTTGCTCCTGCAGCAGCTGAGTGCCGTCGAAAGAGCCGTTTTTCTCCTCCGCGAAATTTTTCATTACTCGTTCGACGAGATTGCCGGGATGGTTGGCAAAAGCACCGCAAACTGCCGGCAAATTTTCCACCGGGCCAAAAAGAGTATCCAGGTAGATCCTGAGCAAAGCCTGCCGGTTCACATAGCCGAAGAGAAGCTGAGGGATTTCGTCAGTTCCCTTCTGCAAGGAAATACAAGCCGATTACTGGAACTGGTCAGCGAGGGCGCTGTCATGATCTCCGACGGCGGCGGCAAGGTCAAGGCGGCACGTGTGCCTGTCATTGGATTCGAGCAGGTTACCAAACTGCTGCTTAATCTGCTCAAAATGCATGAGGGTAAATTTGCGTATTCGTTCGTTTCTGTCAACGGCATACCGGGCTTCCGGCTTGCGATGGATAATGGGGATCAGTACGTTTATTCTTTTTCTTTTAAGGATGACAAGATTCAATCGATCTATGCCGTAGGAAATCCGGAGAAAATAAGGCACCTGCCAGCATTCGAGCAGCGGGATGATGAACTTGGCACGCCGTGACAGTCACGGATAACAAACTAAACGATGACTCAACCGCGATTATCGTTAACCTAGAGGAACAATAGAAGAAAGTGTGAAAAAGACCCTGCCGGCGCGAGCCAGCGGGGTTTTTGGTGTTCATGGATCAGGTCGTGCTGGAACGATGAACAAGATGATTAATTATATGGTTTGCAAAATTCTAACGACATCATCCTCAATCTGGGATTCATCAACCTTGTCCCAATGCTCAGGGCGAATCATTTGATATTTTTTCATACGGTAAAATTCTATAACGGCTTGTTTCAAGGTGAGGTCGTACCACTGGATGCTGTACGTCGGTTCCATGATCCGCCGCAGCGTAGCGTCGTCTTGAACCAAAGACAGCACTGCATTCATCCGGTTGAAAATTCCCTGATCCATCCCGGCTTCAAAAAAACTCTCCAGATTTTTATTCCGATTCTGCTGGGCAATAACCAGACTTTCAAACAACCGCGGATAGAATTCCTTGAGGTCCTCCAGGAACAAATCGGATATAAAAATGACGCAGATCAGCGATTGCAGGAACGTTTGCTGAAAACGCTTGATATAAGAGACGGTTTCGTCGTTCACCACAGCATCGGCCTGCTGCAAGTAGTTCATCTCATACTCTACAACCTGCTGAATGATGTCATCTTTGGATGAAAAATGCTTATACAGCGTCACTTTGCTGATGTCCATATATCTGGCGATATCGTCTATTTTAAGTTGGCTGAATTTGTTCTTTCGGATGACCGGTTTTATTTTCTCGATGTAATGATCGGCGCTTACCGCTTTTCTCACGAAATGAAGCCTCCTTTGTGCTTATACAACATATTATAACGAATTTGCTGTGATCACAAACGATTTTTACTAAAATTAATAAATTAACTATTTTTATTAATTTTGTTTACTTTATTAATTTGTCGAGTTATAATCGGTTTTGCAAAAGGGAAATGAACTTCTAAGCGAAGGGAGGAAATAAAAGATGAGTACTGTGGAAAAAGGAAAATACGAAGGCAAGCGGGTCGTCATTACGGGAGGCAGCAGCGGGTTTGGCCTGGAGACGGCGAAGCAGCTGGTGGATGAAGGAGCGCGCGTTTTGATTACTGGCCGCACCCAGTCCACGCTCGATTCGGCTCTGAACCAATTGGGGAACAATGCGGTCGCCGTCGTAAGTGACGCCTCCTCGTTGAGTGATATCAACGCCCTGGCAGACCGGGTGAAGGCCGAGTTTGGCACGATCGACGCCTTGTTCGTAAACGCTGGCGTGACGCGTTTCGTTCCTTTTGAGTCCGTTACCGAAGAGGTGTACGACGAAGTTCTCGCCATCAATACCAAGGGGCCGTATTTTACCGTGCAAAAGCTCGTCCCTCTGCTTAACGAGGGGAGCGGCGTGGTTCTCACGACTTCGGTCGCGAACGTGCTTGGAATTCCGATGATCAGCGCGTACGCTGCCAGCAAGGCAGCGCTCCGCTCCATGACGCGCAGCCTCGCCCGCGAGCTGCTGCCTCGGAAGATCCGTGTGAATGCGGTCAGCCCCGGTCCGATCGACACAGGCATTCTGGACAGATCGATGCCGAAGGAAGCTGCGGAACAGACCAAGGCGGAGATGAGACAGCAGATCCCAATGCTGCGTTTTGGGGAGCCCCGCGAGGTGGCCCAAGCCGTCCTGTTCCTCGCTTTCGATGCGACCTATACCACGGGGGCTGAGTTCCCCGTAGACGGAGGCGGCTCGCAAATCTAAGTACGTCTAAAACCGCCGTTTGCTGACCATCCGATTTTAATAAACGAACCAAGGAAGGGATAGTAATCAATATGGAAAATGCAAAAAATATGCGAGTCTTTGTAACAGGCGCAACGGGGTTTGTCGGCTCCGCTGTTGTTCGCGAACTCATTGCCGCAGGACATCAAGTCGTCGGGCTCGCCCGCTCGGATAAGTCTGCCGCATCGCTGACGGCTGCCGGGGCTGAGGTGCAGCGCGGTTCCTTGGACGACCTTACCAGCCTGCAGGAAGGCGCCGCCGCAGCGGACGGCGTGATTCACCTGGCTTTTAAACACGACTTCGCGGATTTTGCGGCAGCCGCCGAGGCGGACATCAAGGCGATCGAGGCGATCGGGGCGGCACTTGAGGGTACTGGAAAGCCATTCGTGGCGACCTCGGGAACGCTGATGCTTACGCCGGGGCGGCTCGGGACGGAAGAAGAGGCGTCGACACAGTCTACGCCGCGCCGCTCCGAGGAGGCTGCGCTCGCGCTGGCTGGACGCGGAGTGAGAGCTTCGGTCGTCCGCCTGTCACCGTCCGTGCATGGCCCGGGTGAGCAGGGTTTTGTTCCGACCTTGATTGGCATCGCGCGGGAGAAAGGTTTTGCGGCGTACGTGGATGAGGGGCTTAACCACTGGCCGGCGGTTCACCAGCTTGATGCGGCGCGCCTGTTCAGACTGGCGTTGGAAAAAGGGGCCGCAGGTGCCGTGTATCACGGGGTCGGCGATGAGGGCGTGCCCTTCCGGGAGATCGCTGAGGTCATCGGCCGCCACCTGAACCTGCCGGTGCGCAGCATTTCCCGCGAAGAGGCAGAGGCTTACTTCGGTTGGCTCGCCTTCGCCGCGTCGACCGACAATCTGGCGTCGAGCGCCCTGACCCAGGAACGCCTGGGATGGCAGCCCGTGAACCCTGGTTTAATCGCGGATCTGGAACAGGGGCACTACTTTAACCGCTAAAATTGATGGATTGGGTGAATGAAGAGGTTTTTCTGAAGGTTATCTAATGAAATCGCCTGACGGTAACATAGAGTAAAAATGTCTTGGCTTGTGACTCTGTACCTCCTTCATGGAAGTATCGGGCACAGGTCAAGACTTTTGTTGGTAGGGAAACGATTAGTTTAAGCCAGCCGGTGGAAATTCTGTTACTACAGATCGGTGGGGGAGATGAGGAAGAAAGGTCTTGAATTCGTTGGTGTGATATAATATCGATTAGATAAATGACTAACGCAAAGGAGATATACCATGGATATTTTCCAGGACCTTCAAAAGTTAATTAAGCTTACAGGTGATCGTGCAAAATTAGATGCTAAAGCGAATGGGACTTATATTGTATATAAGACGGACAGCGGCCGGATTGTTAAAGAATTCGCAAATGGTGATATTCAGACAGTAACCAACCCGGGATCCCCTTCCAATGAATGAACTTTCTCCAATCATATATGTATTCGCTGGAAACAATGGAAGCGGTAAAAGTACGATACGTAATTTGATCATAGATCGACTAGGCATTAGCGTAAATATTGATCCGGATGCATTAGCACGCAGTATTGATGCCGATCAACCGGAAAGTCGAAAAATTTCGGCGGGTAAAGAAGCGATTAAGCTTGCTAGAGATTGTATAGAAAATAAGAGGGATTTCTCTGTTGAGACAACGCTGGCTGGTGGAAATGCAATACGTCTTATGAAGGAAGCCAAAAATAAGGGATTTGAGGTCACCATGTTTTATGTTGGACTTGGGGATTATCGTCTCAATATTGAGCGTGTGGCTGCAAGAGTCCGAAATGGGGGACATCATATTCCTACAGAAGACATTATAAGAAGGCACTCAACTTCTATGAAGAATCTGCATTTAAATCTTGTATTGATCGATTATTTGATTGTCATAGACAATAGCGAAGCGTCTGGAGAAATTGTGTTACAGGCCAAAAACAACGTTATCACTCATGAAGTTTCTCATCTTCCAGCTTGGGCTAAAAGCATCAAAGAAACTATCAACAAGTTTGCCTCGATTTAATCTCCCACCACCACACATGTTACAATAAACCCAAATCATCACAGTTATTGGAGGTATCCTCAGTGGTCATTCAACTAGGCAATTTTGAAGTGAATTCCGGGCAATTGGTCGTAGCGGATCCTTGTTACGAATTGGATCGGGATACGATTATTATGGGCGTATTGGAATCCGCCTTAGCTGGCACATGGGTAGGAGAAGTGGAGAAGGTCGAGGTTCGCGACTGGGGCGAAGCCAACGCCAAGCTGACGGCTTACCACCATTCCGTGGCGGAACTGGCAGCGTCGCTGGAATGGATCAAGTGCTCTTTTGTGGCGGGGGTGGACAGCGGGCAGGCAGGGATTTTTGATATCGACAAGCACCGGCTTCCGGATGCGGATGCCCCTGACGGTAAACAGGACCAAGATACCAAATGGTATTTCGCCTGCTGCGATCTCACCGAGAGCGGGGAGGAAGCAGGTGTCATGGATGGCGGCGTCGTATCACGGACAGGCATGGGTGACGGGGCGTATGGAGTGTACAAGGCTGTAAATGCGGACAATCAGGTAGTTGGCGTGAAGATTGTGTTTATTAAGGGCTAGTTTAAAGGCTGGTTTTTGTACGAGAAAGATCTCGAAGGTGAGGCGAATTCTGTGCTGAAGAAAACCTTTTTACTTGTTCTAAGTGCGATTTCATTGATCTTTGTTACCCCAGTAAATCAAGTGTCGGCTGAATCTGCTGCACCGCCTCTTCCTTCAAGCGCTCACGTGTATTTAAAGGCAGGCCCGTTTTATATTTTATATACTCATCCTACTGCTCCTTATATAGATTCAAACAATCGGCTTCTCGTTCCTCTTCGATCATTCGAAGAATTATTTGGAGGGAGCGTTTCATACTTACCCGAGAGCAAAACCGCTCAGGTCGAATGGCTGCAGCATCAATTTAAATTTGTTGTAGGCTCCAATCTTGCAGAGATTGATGGTAAAAGTTACGTCATGGATACGAAGCCAGTGATGAAGAATGGAGCAATTTCATTGCCTATCCGCTTGTTTCTAGACGAAACAGACCTCAATTATCATTGGGATAATAAACTTCAGGTGCTGGCTCTGGATGATGAGCGTATTCTTGTGGGCGAGCCGTTTACTGATTTTAATGGGAATGATTTGAAGAGTACAAACATAGACAACGTATTCCAAATCAAAAGTTATTCGATTGAAAAGTCCAAGTATGATACCTTTGCTCTGAAAATTACAGCTAATAATAAATCAGGGAAGGATATTCCGAAGGGAAAAGCAGATATTCATCCGCTCGTTTCTTACGGAAAAATGTATGGCGGTTTTGCTACCGATTCCTACAGCCGCCCAGCATTCCCTGCTATTCCAGGAGTGAAAGCTGGGGAGGATGTTACCATACAGCAAAACTTCCCTTTACGGGATGTCGAATATATCATTACGGTTGCTAGAGTTTTTAAATAGATTTACAGGTAGATGACTCTCTCGAGGGTCATCTTTTTTTTATTCTATAGAAGGAACTCACTTCATTTTCACTTCAAGCGCAACTATCTTCCGTTTTTATTGTTATATATTGTAAATGGTATTTTGTCGCTTTTACTAGAATCCGATAGAAAGTTCAAACGATAACAGAGGTGCCCAATGAAGAAATTTTTGTCTTTGCTGTTCCTGTCTTTGTTTCTGCTGATCCTGCTCCCCAATTCAATCAGTGCCGCATCCAAGCCATCCAAAATTGTATTAGACGGCCAGGAACTGGTCCTGCCGGCTGATGTGAAGGTCTCGATCATTGATCAATCCATGATGATTCCACTTCGGGTGGTGGCGGAAAATTTAAAGTTTCAGGTGAACTGGGATCAACGGTCCCACAGCGTTACAATCCAGCAAAACGCCAAAGCCATGTTGTTAACCGTCGGCAAAAAAGAGGCGAAGGTCGCGGACCAGCTAGTACGGCTGGATACGGCTCCCCGGAATATGAATCAAAGCGTGGTCGTTCCGATCCGGTTCGTCACCGAACAAATGGGACTGGCTGTCAATTGGGACAACCGCAGTAAAACGGTATACCTGACAAGCCCGCCTCAAAACCCGGATCAAAGCAAAGATCCGAACTCCGAATCCGAAGCAGACAATACAGAGCCGTTGACGCATGTGAGTCAGATCAATTATTTAAACCGACAGCTCGTTATTAGTATGGATGGCCAAGTGACACCCAAGATTTCAACTTTAGCCAACCCCGCCCGAATCGTTGTTGACTTACCTAATACGACCTTCGGGGCTCTGACTCAGCCGCTGGATTCGGCCATGATGGGGAAATTGGACGTGAGCGGACAGCCGGATGTATCCGAAGTCAGATATTCTCTATTTAGCAGGGACCCCGAGCAAGTCCGGGTCGTGGTGGAGTTAAGCCAGGGTAACCCGGCTTCCTATCACCAGGAGTTTATCGGCGAACAGCTCATTATAGATCTATCTGGGACGGGCAGCGATCCCCAGACTCCAGTGTCTTCAGGCGACGAGAATGAAAGAAAAATCGTAGTCATTGATGCGGGACACGGTGGCAGCGATCCGGGAACGACGAGCATCAGCAACAAACACGAAAAAGACTTTAACCTCGCGCTTGCTCTGAAAGTGCAGGAACTTCTTCTTAAGGAACCCGAAATTGAAGTCATCATGACCCGTGACAGCGACGTGTACCCTACCCGGACAGAACGCGTGCAGCTGGCCAATTCATTAAATGCGGACGTTTTTGTATCGATCCATGGCAACAGCGTACTGGAATCGCCGCAAGCAACCGGTACAGAGACCCATTATTATCAGCGGAGCAGCAGCAAACAGCTCGCCGATGCGATCCACAAGCGTTTGGTCCAGGCGATGGGTCTGAAAGACCGCGGCGTTAAAAACACCAGCCTGCAGGTGATTCGTGAGACCCATATGGCTGCGGTTCTATTAGAGGTCGGATTTCTAAGCAATGTCTCGGATGAACAAGCCATGCTGTCTGACACCGTTCAGTATAAGGCAGCTCAAGCGATTGTTGATGGCATCAAAGAGTACTTAAGCATTACATAGGGAGAACATCGCAGGGAGAGAGAGAAACAAAAAAAGAACGCTCGAAGAGCGTTCTTTCAGAGAGAATTAATAGAATTTCCAATGATCATGCCGATGTTTTTTCTTTTTCTTACAGATGACTACAGCTTTTTGACCGGGGTGCAGCTTTACGACGATTACTTTTTTTCGATTACAACACATAATGATCACCTCCTATATTAACAATCTATGCTTTTACGAATAGATTTGACTGGACAAACAGGCACAATTTGATAGGTTATGAGATCAGCCTATAGAAAAGCCCCCCACGTCCTTGGCTGGAATGGGGGGACTTTTCGTCTGATCAATAGACTAGTGGTTTTTGCATAAAAATAACAATATCGGAGCGGGTGCTTGTTCCGTGCTTATCATGGTATTCCCAACTGATCTGAAATTCACCGTAACCCCAGTCGATATAACCCAGGTGTTCATATAGCCTTCTTGCCTCGGGATTGTCTTTGCTGCTCACTTCCAAACCGATATGAGTGCAGCCTCTTTCGCTTGCTAATTTCTCAGCCTCACGAATGATCGCCGTCGCTACACCTTTTTTGCGGTAGCCCTCTTTCGTGAGTCCTCCCTCCAGAAAGGCACTGTGAGTCACATCGATATATTGAGTTACACGTGGATCCTCAGGGCCACTCCATCGCAGTAAGAAATGTCCAATCGGTTGATTTGTATGCCATGCGATCAGAAATACGCCCTCACCTTTCCTCTGTACTTCGAATCGGCGATGCTGGGGATACGTCAGATTCCCGGGGCTGAACACTTCCTCAAGCAAATTCAATTGAGAATCCTCGGCTGGTTTGACCACAATAACAAACTCGTGTTGATTCATCATTCATCACTCCTACCGGTTTGTTATGAATATAGTAATCGAGAGCTTTGCTCCCTAATCGAACACGAATCGTACTTATCAACTGAATATGCGTGTCCTATTCCTTCCTCGTAAGCATGATTATGTAAATAAATAGCTAGGCAGATTTATGACTATAACATGATGCGTGAAATAAAGCAAATACACCGATCGTCCCTTCTTTTTCCGATCCAGCATACAACCAACTTTATTAAATCCCGCTTTTACCCAACACGCATGAACGCTTTTCCAATAAGATATGGTATGCCATTCTTGATTGAGCCTTTCTGGATTATCTCCATTGTCTGCGCTGCATTCGAACTGGCTTCCTTCATCCCGTGACTGCAACGGTAAAAGAGTGGATCGCAGAGGCTGCCGCTGCCTGAATAAAGCGGTTTTTTTGTTGTTTGAAAACACGCCTGAAAAGCATTTGAATCTACTAATTTTTCATCTACTTTACAATTAGTGGGAATAATATCATAATTAGTAATCATATCTTTAGCGAGGTGTTATATGAAATCCGTTTATATCACGAGCATGGGGAAGTTCCTTCCCGGCGCCCCGGTGGGCAATGAGGAAATGGAAGATTACCTTGGTAAAATCGGAGGCAGATCCTCCAAAACGAAGCGTATCATTTTGGAAAAGAATCAGATCAAGCAGCGCTATTACGCGATGGACAAGGAGCAGAAGAGCTTGTACACCAACGCGGAGATGGCGGCCCTGGCCATACGCGAGGCGTTGGAACGCAGCGCCGGTGTCCGACCGGAGGACGTCGAATTCTTGGCGACCGGTACGACACGAGCGGATTTGCTGCTGCCGGGTTTTGCGAGTATGGTGCATGCCGAGACGGGACTGCCGGTGATGGAGATTTCTTCGCACTCGGGGTTATGCGCGAGCGGGATGCATGCGCTGAAGAACGCCTTTTTACATATCAAGTCAGGAGAGCACTGGACGGCCATCGCTTGTTCCAGCGAGTTTCTGAGCCGAGAGTTCAAACATACGAAATTCGAAGCGCAGGGCATTTACAGCAACGGCCGGGTACCGTTTGACACGGATTTTCTGCGGTTCATGCTGTCGGACGGGGCGGGGGCAGCCCTATTGCAAAATGAACCCTCCGCACAAGGGCTCTCCCTGCGCATCGAGTGGATCGACAACAAGTCGTATGCCAATGAGTACGAGACCTGCATGTATTCCGGCATGAGCAAGGAGGATGGCGGCCGTTCGTGGCTGGACTACGCCTCTATTCATGAAGCGGCCGATCACGGCGCGCTGAATTTGAAGCAGGACGTCCGGCTGGTCAATGAAATTACGAAGGTCGGAACGCGGCGTTTTTTGGAGCTGGTGGAAGAAGGGCGGATTGACCCGGACACGGTCGATTGGATGGTGGTCCATTATTCATCGCATGTGTTCAGGGAAGAGATCTTCCTGCTGCTTGAGCAGGGCGGCGTGACGATCCCTGAGGAAAAATGGTTTACGAATCTGTACACAAAAGGAAATACGGCGGCGGCTTCGATTTACATCATGCTGGAGGAGCTGCTGTATTCCGGACGCCTCTCCGCGGGGCAGCAAATCGTCTGCGTCGTTCCGGAAAGCGGCCGCTTTCAGGCTTCGACGATGCTGTTGACGGTAGTTGGGGCTTGAAAGCCTCCTTGTAACAATCGAGTATTCAATACGGTTTCCATAACTTGCATAAAAGGACCCTCAGCGGAGGGTCCTTTTTGCATCGTTGATTAAGGAGAATTTAGTAATGAAGATGGTTCCAGGCTTTCATTCATCGTCCCCTCATTCTCGCCACCTTCAATCACAATTTCTTGACTGTTAGTTCCTTCACCAGTGGCGCTACCGGCTTCGTTGGAACCGGCGACGTCACTTCCTGTGTCGCTGTCAGCGCCATCCCCACTGACCTCAGCGTCGCCATTCACCACGGTATCCAGCGTTTTCTCATCCAGCGTCACGTCATCCACATACACGGTCATCGTTCCTTCACCGCTTGGTGAAGCGATCTGCAGCCCGATGGCCTTGATCAGCGTTTTATCGATAGCGGCGCCGTTGGAGTCCTTGCCGTTCAAATTCAGCTTGATCCACTGGTATTCGCCTGTCAGCTCGACTTCGTCAGTGGAAGCCCAGGCCCAGTTCGACCCGGTCTTGATAAACAGCTTCGCTTTGGCCGTGCCGCCAGCCACTCGGGCGCGGACCATCAGCGTGCTGCCTTGGCTGAGATCCTGGTCGCTCATGTAGGCGAGCTCAAAGTGCTTGTCGGCTGCGCCCGCAGACGGAAAGTCCGCGCTGAGCACCTTGCTGCCGCCATCCTCCGGATTGGCGAGGTTGCCGGCTCCGAGCGTGTCGTCGTTCAGCAACCAGCCGGTGATGGAGCTGTTGAAGTCGAACAGCACACCGGGTGCGGTGCCGCCGCCTGCGCTGCCGTTCGGCACGGTGCCTACAGCCGGATCGAGCAGGGCATGGATGTCGTCAAAATACATCGACGACGTCAGCCGGTTGCCGTCCGGCACCGCGTTCGTATAGATGGAGAACGCCTGGACGTTCTTCAGGTTCGTCTTCGTCAACGTTCCGGTCGCCCCGTTGGCGGGCTTGAACTCGTTGAACGGAGCGGTGATGAGTGCCGGTTCGGCCGTCTTGGTGTCCGGGTAGTACTCGTACGTCTTGCCGTCCGCGTTGATCTGCATCACGAGCTTCTGGCCTTGGCCGTCCGGCTGGTACCAGAACTGCAGGGCGTTGAAGCCGGACCAATCCGCGCCGTTCATCGCCTTGGTGATGCCGGCGTAGCCGCTGCCTGCCAGCGTGTACGTGTACTTCAGCCCGTAGCTGCCGCCGTGCTTGTGCGTGCCGTCCAGCGCAGCGCCGGCCGGGTCGCCGCCGGCGTGCACGAACTTGCTGGCCAGGGCCTCGCTGCTGCCCAGGTAGCTCTCGAAGTCGTCGACGACGGCCGGGTCGCCCGCCGATTCGGCATAGGCGCTGTAGAGCCGGATGTTATCGACGTAGACCGGAAGCGTATCTCCGTCCGTTTGCAGCGCGCTGCCCACGATGGACAAGGCGATGTCGTCGGCAGCCGCCAGCGCATCCGCGTTCGTAAAATCGATCGTTGGGCTGAATTTAACGTACTCCACGCCATCGATCGTTTCTTTGGGCAGGGACGCAAACGACGAATACGTCGTGTCCATGCCGTACTTATTAGTCCAGTCTGGTGGGAGCTGCCCTACGGCGCGCAAGCTGGCCTGTTCGCTGGATGCCCCGGCTGCAGCGGGGACCCACACGTCCATTTTGACCCGTTGGATACCCGCGAGCGAGCCGGCGCCGGCTTTAGCCTTGGCGTTCTTTAACTCCAGCTTCAGCTCCTGCCATGAATCGGTTCCGTTCAAATGCGGCGCGCTGATCTTCAGGGATCCGCCGTTAAAATCGCTGTACGCCGCGCTGCCGTCATTCGTTCCTCCCGCCGAGCTGGTGTATTCGCCGTTGTATTGGATGCCTTCCGCGTCAGCGGCGGTATCGAAAGTGTAGGCACCGGCCAGCACCTCGCCGATCTTCACGAACACCGTGTTCGTCTGTTCATGCAGCACGGCCCCGCTGCTGCCATACACTTTGACGGTGATGTCCGCGGTTTTGCCGTTCTGCTCCGCCGCCGGCGTCCACGGCGCCTCGTAGTAGCCGCTGTCCGGGTTCAGGGTCATCGGATACTCGGTATCCGAACCTTGTACGCTGTAGACGACGCGATCCGGCGCTTCGTTCAGGACGCGGACGCGAATGGTCGTTGAAGCCTCCTTGATGGTGCTTTGGCCCGTCGGAGAGGCGATATGCATGAAGCCCTGTTCGGAGGCGGTGTTGACCTTTTTATCATAGGCGCCAATGACCCCGTCGCTGAACAGCGTGTACGCATCCTGGTAGTACTTTTTAAAATCCGGCAGCATTTCATGCTCCTGATTTGGATCGCCGGTTGGGTAAGGGACGTAGATGGAGTCCGGTCCAAAGTTGGCCCAGGTCAGCATGAACGCCATCTTTTTCGCGTCCGGATCGGATTTGAGCGTGTTTGCCAGCTTCGTGTAGAAGTCGGGCGTCGTATTGCCAATGACCTTCATTTTCTGGTAGCCGAATTCGGTAAAGGCAGCGACTTTTCCGCGGCTGTCCGCGATGTTGGACACGGTTTTGGCTTCCGTCTTGACGCCGTTAAACCAGGAGTCGCCCTCGCCGTTGTAGTAGCTGTCGAACCCGAGGATGTCGACGTAGTCGTCGCCCGGGTAGGTTTTTAAGTAGGTATCCACGGAGTCGCCAAAACCGCCGCCCGGCGAGTAGGCGTAGAGGAAGTTGTGGACGCCTTTCTTGTCGCGGAGATACTCGACCGTGTAGCGGTAGATTTCCTTATATTCGTCGGTCGTTGTAAAAGCGGCCCCCCACCAGAACCAGCTTCCGCTCTGCTCATGGAACGGCCGGAAGATGACCGGAATCGGCCTGCCGTCATCGGTTTTGAGGTGCAGGGCGAAGTCGGCGATCTGATCGAGAAAAGCGTTATACGCTGCGTTCTTGTCCCCGCCCGGCAGGATGTGGGACACGACGTTGCCCTTGGTGTCGTAGAAATCCCCGCCGGTGACGAAGTTTGGCATATGGGAGCTGAGCGTCAGCACGCCGCCGTCGGCGTAAGCCTTCTTCATGACGGCGACGAGGTTGTCGCGGCTCTGCTCGGCATGGCCGGCCACGCCCGGCTTTTCTTTGCCTTCCAGGCTCAGCGTATCCCAGCCGAACAGCCCCGGATAGGCACCGACGCTGTTGAAAGTGTCGGACTGGGTTCCGTCCTTCGCCGTGATGGACATTCCTTCCGTCGTGGCATGCTGCTGGCCGAACAGGATGTTCTTGCCGCGGAGCTGGTTCAAATAGACGAACAGCGATTGGGTGCGGTCGGTTGCCGCTGCGTCCGTCAGGTTGACGGTCGTGACGTTTTCCACCGGATTGCTGCCATTGCCGCCGCTGCCGTTTCCGTTCCCGCCGGAACTGGAACCGCCGCCTGTGCTGCCCGGAGAGCTGCCGCCTGCGCCCGTGCTTCCGGAAGGCGCAGGGCTTGCATTGGCTGCTCCACCTGAGATGCTGGTCGTTCCAGACGGAAGCGCCTTGCCGTTCAGCGTGATGCCGCTGCCTTGGATCACCGCCTGCTTGATGCTGCCCGTGCCTGTGATTGCGGTGCCTGCGGCCGACGGGTTCACGTTCAGGGAAGCGATGGAGGCACCGGCGCCGAGGCTCAGCTGCACCGGCTGATTGAACTCGGCACTGTCGATGATCGAGCTGTCACCCGCGTCCAGTTGGGACGGGCTGTTTGCCGTCAGCTGCTCGATATGGGTCGTACCGGACAGCTGTACATGCACCTGGCCGTCGCGGCGGTTGACGAGGACGCTGCCGAGGTCAGAGTCCTTCACGATGACCGTATGGGCGCCGCCGCCTTCGATGAAAGTGGTGCCCTGAACCGTGATATGATCGAGGGTAACCTCGCCGTCGCCGATCCCTGGCGCCAGATACAAATTACCCTGGATGACGGCATCCTTCAGGACGACCCCCCCGTGGTTCACCACGGCGCTGCTTTGAATCTTCCCGGCGGTATAAGTACCCGCAGCCGGATAGTATGCACTGACCAGCTTGTCGATCAGGGTAACGATTTCCGCGCGGGTAATAGGTTCCTCGGGACGGAAGGTCCCGTTCGGGTAGCCTTGGAAGTAACCGGAGAGGGCCCGGACCGCTTCGCGGGCGTAAACCCCAATGTTCTCTTGGTCTGGGAAGAAGAGGGTGGGGGCTGTATCGTTTTCGCTTATTTCAAACGCCCGTGCCAGCAGCACCGCAGCGTCCTGACGGGTTAGCGGTTCGCCGGGCTTGGCCGCGTTGCCGGGATATCCGGTGTAGTAGCCGGCTTCTCTGGCAATGGAGAAAGCGCTTGCAAGCCAGGTGTCGGCAGGGACATCCGCAAAAGCTTCCTTCGACTGGGCCGTAAAGCCGAACAAATGATTAAAGAGAGATACGAATTCTGCACGCGTGATTTCTGCATTAGGGAGGAAGGTGTGATCCGGATAGCCCTGGATCAGCCCGCTGCTCAGCCATTTTTGAACGCTGGCCTGTGCCCAGTGCCCCGTAAGGTCCTTGGCAGTCATGCCGCTGCGGTCCGCTTGGGCCGCTGCCGATCCGTAGGCGGGAGACAATAATGAAGCGATCAATACCGCCGATAGGGTAGTGCCCAGCCATTTGGATGACTTTTTCATGAAAACTCCCCTTGATTGATAGAAGATAAAGGGCTAACAAAGCGGCCGTTACACCTAACAAAAGGATAACTCAAGAAATGATGTAACCGCTTTATTTATTCCTTTTCGAGTCAATATACTATCATAGAGGCGTGTTGATGGCAATAATTAAGTTATATAATAATGCTAATAAAATAATAACTAAATATAATTTGTTATTGTGGTCCATCCTTCTGAACGGCTTGGGCCATCAGATCAAGTTCACCTCTAGGCATTTGCCCGCATAGCTTTATAGCATGATTAGGTTAAGGAGGATACGCGTTGTACGCCTATTATGGATATCCGGTTGATGATCCTGTGTCAGTCTGCATCCGCATTATGGACGGCTGCTCCAAAGAAATCCAGTATATTTCGTTAACCTATAGATCTAAGGCGGTTCCAGATCGAAGCGATCCTTCTTTAAAAGCATGGGAGGACGCTTTTCGCCAATTAGAAACGGAGGCGAAGCGATTTCTGGTTTCCGGCCGTCATCTGGCGGTATTGCACCGGCTGCTTCAGCGTAGTCATGATTTGCATACCGGGTTTAATCGGTTTGTTCAGACACAACCCTTACTTGGGTCCATGGTCGGATTTCCACGGCAGTCCGATCCGAAGCAAATGTATGATCACAACGGAAAAAAAGTAGACCATGGACGTGTAACCGTTAATGGGGTCCGCCTACACTATGTGTCCGCCGGCTCGGGTGAGCCTCTGCTACTCTTGCACGGTGCGCCGAAGACTTCGTTCTACTGGTATAAACTCATCCCCCTTTTGACGGATCGCTATACGGTCATAGCGCCTGATATTCGCGGTTTTGGGGATTCGGGTAAACCCCCGAGCGGCTATAGCATGCACCATATTTCAGAGGATATCGCCCAGCTGATGGAACAATTGGGCTGCAACACGTATTACGTGCACGGTGAGGACTGGGGAGCGGCTTTTTCCTACGCACTGGCGGCCAAATATCCGGATCGGGTGAAAAAGCTATCTTTTTCCGAAATGCTGCTGCCGGGTCTCGGTCTGGAAGATTGGTCCGTATTAAAGCCGGAAAACGTTTATTCCAATCACTGGTTCTGGCACATTAACTTTTTTGCCGTACCGGATGTGCCTGAATTTTTGATCGCGGGCAAGGAAAGGGAATTTTGGGGACGGTTGATGCGGGATGAATGCCAGGATCCAAGTGCGATTTCGCAGGAGCTCCTCGATGAAGTCGTCCGCGGCTCGGCTGCCCCCGGAGGTCTTCGTCCCATTTTCGAAGTGTACCGGCATGATTTTGATAACATAGATTTCGTGAAAAAGCACATGCAGCGTAAACTGAAGATGCCTGTAATCGCCATAGGGGGCATTCACTTTATGAACGGGGAAGTTCATCGCGTAGCCAAACGGGTTGCGGATGACGTAACGGCCGAGTCACTGGACTGCGGACACTGTCTAGCGTTGGAACAGCCGCAAGCATTGGCCGGATTACTTCGCAGCTTTTTTATGAGATAACATAACACATGGAAATGGCTCAGCTGCATACACTCTTTTTGAAGTGGATTAAAAAATATATAAAATCAGGGCACCCCTAGCGGGTGCCCTTCTTGTACTCCAAGGATCATATGCCTTCCGGATTCATACGAGTCAGGAATTGTGAAAGCGGCTGCCGGAGGAAATCCCTTAGGTGAGATTCGCTCGATCTCCGCCAAATCGTCGGCCGTTAGCTTTACATTCAGCGCGCCAAGGTTATCCTGCACACGGTCGAGCCGTTTCGTTCCCGGAATCGGGACGATCTGCTCGCCTTGCGCCAAGAGCCAGGCCAGGCTCAGTTGGGCAGGCGTGCAGCCTTTTTGCGCTGCCATCTTCTCGATGAGGGAGGCGACCTCGACGTTCTTCACAAAGTTCTCGCCTTGGAATCTCGGAAAACGGTGCCGGTAATCATCCTTCGGCAAGTCCTCAGGTTTCTTGATTTGACCGGTGAGAAAGCCGCGGCCCAGCGGGCTGTACGGGACGAGGCCGATTCCCAGCTCCTTAAGAACAGAGAGAACTTCATCCTCCACTTCCCGACTCCATAGCGAATATTCGGTTTCGACTGCGGTGATAGGGTGGACGGCATGGGCTCGCCGGATGATGTCCGCGGGTGCCTCCGATAACCCGATGTAGCGGATCTTTCCCTGCTGCATGAGGTCGGCCAGCGTTCCGACCGTTTCTTCGATGGGGGTGTTGGGGTCGGGCCGGTGTTGGTAGTAGAGGTCGATGTAATCAAGGCCCAGGCTGTAGAGGCTGGCATCGACGGATTTTTTAATATAGGCAGGGTCGCCTTTCGGGCCTTGGCCGTGTGTGATCCCGAATTTGGTAGCGATTATCGCCTCGTCGCGTCGGCCTTTCAGAGCGCGCCCGACAAGCTTCTCATTTTCCCCAAACCGCCGGAACTCCGGATCGCCGTAATAATCGGCTGTATCGAACATCGTCACGCCCAGATCCAGCGCTCCCTGGATCGTGCGGACGGATTCATCATTATTCGGCATCGTCATCGTCATCGTTCCAAGGCCGATGGCCGATACTTCAAGTTCTTTGCCTAGTTTTCTTTTCTGTACCATAGAGATTCCCTCGTTTCCTGCATTAGTATCACTCGAACATGAACCAATTCTAAGCGATCCAACCTGAGGCAACCACACAGCGTTTTTACTAGTAAAAATATTACCTGTCAGTCTTCCTTGTCCTCTACTGCCGGCATATAGACGCAGATATGAAGATCCGGGTTGTCGGACAGATTCGCGAGCGGCCGGATGTCATAAGCCACAGGATCATCAGAGGCAGAGGGCTGCAAGATGACCCGGTCTAATTTCTTGAGCCGAATCTCGTACGGCTTCCACAAGCGGTTAAATTCCTCACTGCTTTGGATCAGATGCTGCACCGTCGCCTCAAACCAGGGATCGTCCCGATGCTTATCGTAATGGGCTCTGAATACCGCAACCCCATAACTCGCGAATTCATCGATATTCACGATTCGTCGGCGCAATTCTTCATTTTCAAATGCCAACCGAATTAATGAACGTTCTTCGGCTGGAATGGAAGCAAAATCGGTTAACATCCGACCGGCGGCTTCGTTCCATGCGAGAACCTCAGTTCTCTTATTGGTGATATATGAGGGGAAGGAAACTTGATCGATGATCTTTCGCAGCTGGGGATCCACGGCAGCCGGAGGCGTCGAACCCGCAGCATTGGAATTGGGCTCGTAAGGATTCCACAGCTGAAGCAAATGGCCTCTCTCGTCCGGAGACAGTTGAAGCGCATTGGCGATGCTCTCGATGACTTCCCTGGAGGCGGATAGCTCTCTTCCTTGCTCAAGCCACGTATAATAAGTAGCGCTTACGCCTGCCAGAATGGCTACCTCCTCTCGCCGAAGGCCGGGTGTTTTGCGCTGACCGCTGGAGAAGTTTAATCCCGCATCCTCTGGCGAGAGACGTTCCCTGCGCGATTTGAGGAATGCTCCCATCGTTTTGGCCCTGCTGTTATGTACCGTCATTAATGTCGATCACCACCTGTAGGTTTGGGTTTCGTTCAAGGTATCAGCATGATCATTGAGGCTGATTTACGATACAAGTATACCATAGGGACCTGTGACGATAGGAAGGGATTGACTGAACCAAGTAGTCGTCACTCAGGTGTAAGTACTGTTTTGAAAGGAGCCTAACATGAACATCGATTTTTTAAAACAACTTCAAAGAATCCTAAGATTAAAGGATTTGGAAGCATGGGATGTTGCCATGAACGGTAAAGATTGCCGGATTATCATTGTGGATGAGGGGCGGCCAAGCCGTGATGAGGATTTTCCATGGCTTAAGGATGGAATAGGAGAGGACAAAAGAGAAAATCATATCACAGCGCATGTGTTTTCATCTAAAAGTTTGGAGAAAAGTGAAGAACGCATGTTGTACCATATCGCCGAACATCTGACAGATCATGTGGCACTAGCACATTGCCATGTCACGGTACTCTTTCAGCAGGAGGACGATTATGATCGAGGTTTACACCATTCCGCTTAGCAAGTTTTTTCGGTTTTCTCAGGATTAGTGAGGACCATTTAGAAGTCATATCATTGGTTTGTACCGAAATGCTAAAACGCTACTGACAGACCGTTGTCAGCAGCGTTTTTATATAGTCATAGGAGATGATTTATTAAGGAGGCACCCATATTGGAAAAGAAAAACGAAAATCAAACCATGCCGGTTACCGCTGATCAGCAAAACAGCCGCTACTGGATCGGCGTTGTATCCGCCTCTCACGTGAAGCGGGGGGTTCAAGGCGGATTTGCCCAGCTTTGTCATGGAAAAGCAGCACCTCTGCGCCGGATGAGTCCCGGCGATTGGCTCATATACTACTCTCCACGAACCGACATGTCGAAAGGGAACCACTTCAAGCGTTTACCGCCATTGGGCAGGTGACCGGTGACAGGGTCTACGAGTATCCGATGTCCGAATCCTTTGTACCTTTTCGCCGGGATATCCGTTACCTTCCATGCCGTGAAGTGAAGATTGCCCCTCTATTGGACCGGCTTACCTTTACCCGCGGTTGGAAGCGCAGCTGGGGATACGCATTCCGCTATGGGCAATTTGAGATCGGATATGAGGATTTTCAGACGATTGCCGGCATCATGTTAGGTGAAGTCGAAGATGTGCTGGAATCTCAAATAGTAATCCCATAAAATGGAACTATAGAATAGCTGGAATGTAGTTTCATTTGGAGAAACAAGGAGGAATTACATGACTTCAGATCTTGATAGGGGGAGCAGATGAGAAAACACGATTTGATCCGCAAATTTTCACGTTGGAGGAAGCACCTTACCAGCAGGGCTTGCGTCCTGCTGTTTGTTGCAAGTCTGCTGTTTACGCTGGCCGTGCCTCCCGCTTCGGCTTCCACCAATCCGCAATCGAGCGCTTCGCCCTCGGATTCTTTTTCCCGGCTGGCAGCTTCTTGCGGCCCGGATACGCTAACTCGTGCAGTCATTTCCGGCGGAGATATGCTGTATGACACACTGTATGGTGCTCGCAAGGAAGACCGTCCACGCCTGAACAAAATTTGCGGCATTGTCAAGAAATTCGCAGCAGCAGGCAAGCCGGTAAAACCGTTCAATCCTGCGCCAGAGACATTCTTTTACGGACTGGGTCTAACCTTTGCCCAAGGCAACAGTGCTTCTGTCTTTGTTTATTTGGATGCTATTTATTTGGAGAGCGGAGACCAATTTCTCAAGTTGACGGACATGAAGGCGATACAGGATTACAACTCTTTCTTCAAACGAACGGAATTTCTGTCCATAACTCCGGAGACACCCCGCTTTGGCGAGCAAGTGCATCTGAAGGGTCATCAGCCTATGTTTTTCTCAGACTCTATTTATGTTTTTTGGGTTCCAGAGAGCGACTCGTACACATCTTCTCCCTCAATATCATCGAGGACGCCTTCTTACCCTGTTGACTCGGCTCTGCTGCTGTATGAAGGCAAGCAGAAATTCGGTTATTACGACGTTTCGTTCCTCTTGCCGGCCCTTGGAAAGGCAGCCGACGGCAACATGAAGCCTGTGGGGAGCAAAGGAAGTCTCCATGTGTCAGGCGGGCCGGGAGAAGGAGGCAGCCACTTTGATCATATGAAGCTGCTGCCGTCGAGCAAACCTTTTCTGTCAGTGAACGGTGTGCCGTCCATTAGCAATGATTTGCGGCCGTTAATGAGGGAAGGCCGGGCGATGCTTCCTCTTCGATCAGCGGCGAAGCTCGCAGGTCAATCTGTCGTCTGGGATGCCTCCTCGTGGAGTGTCTTGATCCGCTCTAAACCGCCCCAGAAATCGGATTCTTCATACCTGCGGCCGCAGCTGTGGATCGACGGCAAGCTGGCCTCCCCGGAGCTTCAGCCTATTCTGATCGGAGGCTTGACTTACGTGCCGATCCGCGCTCTTACTGAGGCCTTCGGCATCTCCGTAGCGTGGGACAATGCCAGCCGAAGCGTGCTTATTGATCTTTAGCGCGAAAAGTCACAGCCACGATCCGTGGCTGTGACTTTTTTGCTTTTAAAGGCAGAAAAAACGACCAAAGCTCTTCACGAAGAGACATGTTCGCCTTTAGGCCAAGTGACTTCTAAACATAGACCGTTGTTGTCAAAAAACACAAATGTCCCCAGTTCAGGAATCTCTGTGACGGATACATGAGCATGGCTCAAACGCTCGCGCAGGGCTTGTACTGCATCCCCGTTCGGGAGCCGCAGGGCCACATGAGGGACTAAACTCTGCGGATGGGTATCTGAAGCACCCAGCGTTGTCCTTGCTATCGGTCGTTCAAAGAAATGGAAGCCCCATACGTTGTCGTCGTTGGGTTTAACCAAAATAAGACAATGCCTGCCGCGACCTTCTTGGGACGGGGCGATATCACTGGCATGCATCCCCAACACGTCCCGGTAGAAGCGAATCGTCGCGTCCAGATCCGCTGTAATCAAGGCAATGTGATGAATACCTTGCCAAGGAATTTGAAAAGATTGCTCTGTGTGAGACATCCTACATCAGCTCCTTCTTTTTCTAGACGATATATAAGGGGATAGGGGCACTACGAGGGTCGGGAACGATAGGCTTTTGCATCTTCCGCTGTTTTGCCCGCGCGAGAAACGCCGTTGGCGTGCAGCCTGCCCATTTCTTGAACTCATGGATGACATGGGCTTGATCATGATAGCCAAGATGGGAAGAGACGTCAGCGAGAGAAGTGGCTGGCCCTTGTATCAATGAGGTAAGCAGCGCCTCGAAGCGAAGGAGACGTGCGAACACCTTGGGCGATACGCCTATGCACTGCTTAAATCGTCGCTCAAATTGGCGCAATGAAAGATCGCACTCAGCGGCAAGGGTACTCATACGGATTTGTCCCTGTGTATTGTAAAGCAGCTCAAGTGCAGATTGCAGAAAAGTCAAATCGGCAAGAGTCCAGCGCGTTCGTGCGGCGTTAAATTGCTGTGAGCAAAGGATTTGCTTGGCATAAGAACTGCGGCTTACCGTTCCTTGCAATGTGAGGGCAAGGCGAAGCCAAATTCCATCACGTGGGACATAGAGCGGCATAGTCTTCTGATCAAGCAATGGCATCTGTTTTTGATAAATAGTACCGGGTATTTCCATCGTGCAACTCACCTCTTCGTGTGTTCAACGAGAACAGGTTTTGGAAAGAGCTTCACACACCAGTGTTTCACTTGTATTCAGGGTGTCTTCATTTATGGAAGTTCTAACGAGATCATAACAGAGAACACCATCAGGAGTATTGTGAAAAATCGACGGTTTCTGTGTTTTCCTTCTTTAGTGAATTTATAGAAAAAGGAGCTGCGCTGGGCAGCCCCTTCTCCGTTTATCTGAGTTTCTCGTTTTGCTTTTGAATAAACTCCTCTTTGGTTAAACCATACAAAATAAAATCCATGTATTTGCCATTGATATAAACCACTTGTCTCCGCACACCTTCTTGAACGCAGCCCAGTTTTTGCATCATCCTCGAAGAACCTTCATTTCCTTCTAGAACATAATCATTAAATTTATGAAGCCTTCGTTCCAAAAAGGCATATTTTAAGAGGATTTCCATTGCCCGAGTACCATAACCCTTGCCACGATGCTCTTTATCGATCACGATCCCGATACTAAACGTTCCGTTTCTCTCGTCGATGCTGTTTAAATTGATCCCGCCGATACTGTCCCCATGTAATGTTTCAACCGTAAACATGATTCGTCCGTTCGTAGAAGTAAAGTCAGCATTGTCTTCCGCAAACTTCTTTGCTCCTGAAATGGTAGGGGGTAATTCCACAGCACATTCCAGTAGGAGGCGTGCGGGAGTGTCATAGAGACCAATGTAAAAACTTTCCCAATCTTCAGGCTCTATGGCACGCAATCTAACTTCATCATCTTGCCAAAAATAATGGCTGTAATCGATCTCTCGCATCATAACGACCTCCAATGATAAACATGAATTTGGTTAAAATCCATATTAACACGGGATATCCTAATTCTGGAGATAATGAATGGTTTAAATTTTTTATAATATCAGAGAGTATAGACTCCAGAGCCATGGCTTCCTGATATTGCAAGAAAAATTACCTTTAAACGCGGTCTGTCTTCTTTGAAGGTACGTCGATAGACGTTTTTCTTATTATCGTTATAAAAATAAAAAACCGGCACAACGACGCGCCGGTTCACGAAATGCCATATAGACATATTCCTAAAAATGCCATGGATACATAATAGTCTATAAAAAAATTCAATATAAGTCTATTACTTTTTTTGCATAGATTGTATGTTATTAAAGCGACCGCGGCGCAAAACGAATCGGTGATCTTGCCGAACATAAGGAAGGGAGAAATCCTGCATGATTACACTCAGAAAAATCACGCTCGAAAACAGACGCGAAATATTTAAACTAGAGGTTTCCGAAGATCAGCGCCGCTTCGTTGCGTCCAATTTGTCCAGCGTAGCTTCGTGTTACGTCCTTACCACCAATGGGGGGCATCCTTTTCCGTTTGCCATTTACGCGGATGAGCAGCCCGTCGGTTTTGTGATGATCACGTATAAAATTACCGGTTACGATACCCCGGCCATTGCAGACGACGGCTATTGTATTCTGCGGCTGATGATGGATCAGCGGCACCAAAACAAAGGCTATGGCCGGGAAGCCATGAAAAAGGTGCTGGAGTTTATCCGCACTTTTCCGGCAGGTCCTGCACAATACTGCTGGATTTCTTACAAGGCTGATAACACGCCCGCCAAAAAGCTGTATGAGAGCTTCGGCTTCCGTGACAGTGGTGAAGTGATCGGAGACGAGCAAATCACGGTATTGCGGCTCAACTCGCCACCTTCTATTATTTGTGTCTAAGGATACGCCAGACCCAAAACCAAACCTAAAACCAAGCAGCAGCCGGCCCAAGGACCGGCTGCCTTTCATTGATCTAGCAGGCCATTTGCAGCTCCTAGGTGGAGCCCTTTACTTTCCAACGGCATCATGCTAAACTAGATTTCGATAGTTATAGAACTGCGGAATAGATGGAGGAGGTGAGCATCATCATGGGTGATCATCAAACAGATCTGCAGGCCGTTAAGGTATATAAAGCTCTGGGGGAACCAACCCGGCTGAAGATCGCCTTGCTGCTCTCGAAAGAAAGTGATTTATGCTTCACGGCCATCGGTGAAAAGCTTGAATCAGTTGCGGGTTCGACGCTGTCGCATCATCTGAAGCAGCTGACGGATTCCGGTCTGATTGATTCACGGAAAAGCGGATCGTATATTCACTATAACGTCAATCGGGAAGTGGCGGAAAAATTTGCGCCTTATTTAATGGCGTAATTTTTTTAACCAACATTTCGATAGTTCTAGAACTGAGGAATTGATGGTTATACAAGTCATCCTCTATACCCTATGAAGAAGGAGTGCACTCTTATGAGCGACAAAGCAAATACAATGGAGATTGGAATCAGTACGTTTCTTCATGCAGATCCCGAAAAAGGGGGTGTCTCACATGCCGAGCGTCTGCGTCAAGCGATCGAAGAGATCCAATTGGCCGATCAAGTCGGCCTTGACGTCTTTGCCATCGGCGAGCATCACCGTATCGACTATACAAGCTCGTCTCCTGCCGTCATATTGGCTGCCGCTGCGGCGACCACGAAAAAGATCCGTCTATCGAGCGCGGTGACGGTGTTGTCTTCGGATGATCCGGTGCGGGTATACCAGAGCTTTGCGACGCTTGACGGACTGTCGGACGGGAGGGCTGAGATCATGGCCGGACGAGGCTCGTTCATCGAATCGTTCCCTCTGTTCGGCTATGACCTGAAGGATTACGAGGAATTGTTCGAAGAGAAGCTGGAACTGCTGCTCAAGATCCGCGCTTCAGAGCGGGTGACATGGCGCGGCGGACATCGTCCTGCGATTGACAATATGGGCATCTATCCTCGTGCTGTGCAGCTGCCTTTACCGGTCTGGATCGGCACAGGCGGCAGCCCGGAATCTGCTATTCGGGCCGGCTTGCTGGGACTTCCGATCGTCTTCTCAATCCTTGGCGGACCGCCGCAGCGATTCGCACCCTTGGTGGAGCTCTATAAGGAAGCGGCTGTGAAAGCCGGACATGATCCAAATCAGCTGCAGATTGCTACGCACTCGCATGGCTTTATATCCGATACGACACAAGAGGCGTCAGAGCGGTATTACCCTGTGATGGCGGCACAAATGAACCGGATCGGACGGGAACGCGGTTGGTCTCCTTATACACGTGACTCATACGATGCATCCTGCAGCCTTCATGGTGCTCTTTATGTCGGGGACCCTGAATATGTGGCGGAAAAAATCCTACTGCTGCACAAAAACCTGGGTCTAACCCGATTTCTCATGTACGTGGATTTCAGCACGCTCCCTCATCGCGAATTGCTGCGAACGATTGAGCTGCTCGGCACCAAGGTAGCACCGATCGTCCGTCAAGAGCTCGACCGTCAAGCATCAAGCGGTAATGATGGAGCGCAGTGACCCGACTGGGGCGTTAGATGCCAAAGGGCGGAGATAATATTTTTTACCCATGATTTCTACAGATTTAGAACTATGAAACTGATTGGATTAGGAGAGATACGATATGAGATGGAAAATTTATATATTGGCGATTGCGAGCTTTTTAGTCGGAACTTCTGAGTTTGTGATTGCCGGCATACTGGATATGCTTGCAAAGGACGTTGGCGTGTCGGTAGCGGCGGCCGGCCAGCTGATTACCGTCTACTCGCTTGCCTATGCGATCGGTACTCCGATTCTGGTTGCGCTCACGGCAAGGATGGATCGGAAAAAGCTGATGCTGTCGGCTTTGGGCTTGTTTTTCATAGGTAATCTGATCACCATCACATCTACCGGTTACGGCACGCTGATGGGGGCAAGAATCATTTTGGCCATCAGTACCGGGGTATTCATGGTTGTCGCCCTTACCGTAGCGGCCAAGATGGCAAGTCCCGGTAAGCAGGGTGGTTCGATCGCCACCGTTCTCTTGGGCTTTAATCTCGCGCTCATTCTGGGAGTTCCTCTGGGAAGGGTCATCGCGGGCTCGTATGACTGGAAGGTCATTTTTACAGGGATCGGGGTGCTCAGCCTGCTCGCCATGTTGGTTCTTTTGCTGGTGATCCCCAAATCAGAGGGAGAGGCTCCCGTTCCCATTCGGGAACAGCTCGCCTTGTTCAAAACGCCCCGGATTTCCGCTGCGCTGTCCATCAGCTTTTTCTGGATATTGGGATATACGATTCTGTATACCTATATCACGCCGTTTCTTCTGACCATTACGGGGATGAGCGAGCGGATGGTAAGCATCGGGCTGTTTGCATTTGGGCTGGCAAGTCTCCTGGGCTCCCAAGTCGGCGGCTACGGTGCAGACAAATGGGGGATCCCCCGCACGATGGTAGGCAGTCTGGTCTTTCACTCGGGTATTTTATTTTTGCTGGCAGCGTTTGCCCATTACTCCATGCTTGTGCTCCCATTGCTGATGCTGTGGTCCTTCTTTGCTTGGTCGACGGGTCCGGTTCAGCAAGTGTACTTAATCGGTATAGCTCCCCAGGCTTCGGGGATCATCTTAAGCTTGAACACCTCCATTGTGCAGTTGGGGATGGCTGTAGGGGCCGTCATCGGAGGCATTATTGTGGACAGCATCTCTCTGACAGCAGCCGGCTGGCTGGGTGGAATAGGGGTCGCCCTTGGGCTGATCCCGGCCGTGTATTCTTTGACAATGCGCCGCCGGGCTGCATGAGAAGAGCTGGAAGCATAGGCTTTGGCTTTCGGATTTCTCCCTTAAGAAGGCTCTATACATTAAGAAATCCGAAAACAAGAGCGATCGTAGGAACATTTTACGTACTTGCCCCCATCATCACCTGAGTGATTCATCATCTAACGTAAGTGCGATTGCTCCGTCCAAAATAAAGGCAGCCGGCTTGTTAAGCGGCTGTCTTTTTGCGGCCAGGGAAACATGCCGACCCTGCTTTCTTCGCCAGTTTATCTCCTTCCATTCGTTCATACTGCCACCTTGCCGAGCATAAGGAAAATAAGTAGCCCTTTAACATAGAATGAACTAAAGAAATGAACGTGTTATAGGCCTCTAGTGAGCCGCTGTAAAAGGAAGCTCAATGTCAAACTTTAGTTCAATCTATATAAATGAAGCCAAAACGGAGAACAAACCGTATTAAAAATAAATCGTTACAAAAAATGACATCCCAAAACATCATCATGTAGAATATGGTAAAGGATGAGATTAGTGATGAAGGAGGTGCGAACCTAATTGGGAATGAAATACATAAAACTGCTGGGTATCACTCTGGGGGTCATCGTCGTGAACATCGTTCTGTTCTCCCCGGGGTTTATCGGTCTTAACATCGGCGGCAACGCCTTTTCGACGGCATTCGGGATTACCTTCCTTCTGGCGAGTGTTCTGGTCCTTATTTATTCAGTTTACAGTGTTAACGCCAAGACTCCGGCCGCCGTACCGGTCAAACAGATCCAGACGCATGACGACTACGTAAATGCCTTGCAGTACTACAAGAAAGTCAAAGCGTTAGAAGCGGATATATCCCTTGCTCTAAATCAGCTCGACCGCATCGCACGCAAGAAGTACAAACTGGTCGGCGTGTTGACCCAGCGTTTCGATCCGAGCGAGCTTAGCTACAAAAAATTCATGTCGACGGTCCAGGCGGTAGAAAACGTATTTTACCTCAACCTCAAAAGCATCCTGAACCGGCTGGGCGCATTCGACGAATCCGAGTTTAAAAGTCTTAGTGGATCTAAAGCCTCCCATCTACCTCCAGAATTACTCCAAGAAAGAAAGCAGATCTACAACGAGTATTTAACATTCACCAAGAACTCCCTGGCGACCAATGAAGAGATCCTGCTCAAGCTGGATAAGCTCCTGCTGGAAATATCCCGCCTGGACAGCTTCGAAGCCGGCGACATCGAGAAGATGCCGTGCATGCAGGAAATCGATCTGTTAATTAATCAAACCAAATATTATAAGAATTAGAGGTGTTCATGTGAAGAAGGGCAGGTTTATTCTGACTTCAGTGATCGTGTTGATTTTTGTATTTGCGCTCGTGTACGGGGGAATTACGGTAACCTCGAATCTCGGGAAATCGAAAGACCAGGTGACCGCGGAAGACGCAGCCAAACGGCTGGATAAATTATATTCGAAGATTTCACCCACAACGGCAACGCCTGTAAAAGGACAAATTGACCTGGACCCGGTGGATGTGGCCTCATCCCTTCCGGATATCAGCAAATTTCCGATTACGGTACCGAACACGAATGATCATTATGTCGAGATTTTCTCATCGACCGAGAAGTCGGGAACCGGCGTGGACGGCTGGCTCACGGAGGCGGCGACGGAGTTCAATAAAGCGAATGTGGCTGTAAACGGAACTCCCGTATCGGTTAAGGTCCGCAACATCGCTTCCGGCACGGCAGCAGACTATATCATGTCAGGTAAATACGTACCGGATGCCTTTACGCCCTCCAACGAATTATGGGGAGAGATGGTCAAGTCCAGCGGCGTCAAAACCCAATTGGTGTCTAAGCGCCTCGTGGGCAACGTTCCCGGGATCGTTATCAAGAAGTCCAAATACGATGCACTTGTCGAAAAGTATGGTTCCATCAATGTCAAAACGGTAACGGATGCGATCGCAAGCAACGAGCTTGTCATGGGTTATACGGATCCTTTTGCCAGTTCGACCGGTCTGAATTTTCTGGTGACCTCGCTGAATACGTTCGACAGCTCCAATATTTTAAGCGATAAAGCGGTTCAAGGGTTCGAGCAATTCCAAGCCAACGTACCGTTCATTGCCTCGACGACGATCCAAATGAGGGATGCGGCCACATCGGGCTCCCTCGACGGGTTCATTCTGGAGTACCAGACGTTCGTCAACGCACCTGACCTGAAAAGCGGCTATGTCTTCACACCTTTTGGCGTGCGTCACGACAGCCCGCTCTACGCGCTTGGCGATACTACGCCGGAGAAGCTGGCCATTTTGAAAAAGTTCGGAGAATTCGTAACCCAGGATAAGTACGTTAAAGCAGCGAAAGACAAAGGCTTCAACGGGCTGGAGGATTACAAATCCGAGATGGGCCCGATTGACGGGAAGCTGCTGACATCCGCCCAGAAGGTATGGAAAGAGAAGAAGAACGGAAGCAAGCCGATCGTAGCCGTATTTGTGGCGGATACGTCAGGCAGCATGGATGGTGAACCGCTGAACCGCCTGAAGGAATCGCTGATCAAGGGCCAAAAATATTTGGGCAAAGACAACAGCATCGGCATGGTTTCTTATTCCGACGACGTAACCATCCAGCTCCCGATCGGAAAATACGACGTCAATCAGCAGTCGATGTTCGTGGGCGCAGTGAACAGCCTTCAGGCCAGCGGCCAGACCGCGACGTTTGACGGCATCGTGGTTGCGCTCAAGATGCTGAAGGACCAGCTGGCAGCCGATCCGAACATGAAACCCGTTATTTTTGTACTAAGCGACGGTGAAACGAACAAAGGCAATTCGCTCAGCGACATCAAAGGACTGATTGAGAACTACAAAGTTCCGATTTATACCATTGGCTATAACGCCAATATCAAGGCTTTGCAAAGCATTTCCAGCATTAACGAAGCCGCCAGCATCAATGCGGATACCGATGACGTCGTGTACAAGATCGGAAATCTGTTCAACGTTCAAATGTAAGGGTGAAATCAAAGGGGGAGGATGAGATATGGCGTTTACGATGAGTGTCTCAAGTGCGGAGCAGATCCAGGCTGTGATCGAGGAGGAGGTCAAGCCGGTACCGGAAGAGGTAGCGAAGCTGAAAGAAATCGCCGATGCGAATGTGGCTTCCATTATGGAGCTGGATGTGGAGTCGCTGGACAAACGCAAGGAGATTCTGCAATCGATTGACAGCTTCGGGCTGGATACGATGAAGCTTTCTTCCGAGAAGAACAACCTGCTGCAGGTGTCCGTCGGCAATCTTTCCAAAGGCGGGGACGAAGGGGGAGCTGTCGCCAAAGGGCTGACGGAACTGCATACGCAGCTGAAGGATCTGGACCCCAGTCTGATCGACTTTGCCAAAAAGGGATTCCTCGGCAGGCTGTTCAACCCGCTGCGGGCATACTTTTTGAAGTTTGAGAAGGCAGACGACGTCATTGCTGACATTGTCGTATCCCTCGACAAAGGGAAAACGACGCTCAAAAACGACAATACGACGCTGGAGCTGGAGCAGCAAACGATCCGGGAGCTGACGAAGACGCTGAAGAAAGAAATTCAGTTGGGGACGATGATGGACGAATCGATCGAGGCGCAGATCGAAGCGGCCAAGCAAAGGGGAGAAGATCCGGAAAAAGTCCGTTTTATTACGGAGGAAGTCCTCTTTCCGATGCGGCAGCGCGTGATGGATCTTCAGCAGATGCTGGTGGTCAACCAGCAGGGCATCATGGCCTATGAAGTGGTCATCCGCAACAACCGCGAGCTGATCCGGGGCGTGGATCGGGCCAAAACCGTCACGATCTCGGCGCTGAAAATCGCGGTGACCGTGGCCAGTGCGCTGTACAATCAAGGCATTGTGCTCAAGAAGATCGAGCTGCTGAATCAAACGACGAACAATATCATTGCCGGCACCTCTCGGATGTTGAAGGATCAAGGTGTAGCGATCCAGAAGCAGGCCATCGAAACCAGCGTCTCCGTTGACACGCTCAAGCAGGCTTTCTCCGATGCCATCTCCGCCTTTGAAGCGATCAGCTCTTACAAACAGGCGGCGCTTCCGAAAATGCGGGATACGATCAATCAGTTCCGTGCCTTGTCCGATGAGGGGGAGAAGCACATTCAGCGTCTGGAAAAAGGGAAAGCGCTGGGTCTGTGACCGGTTTCATGGAAACTCTATATTGGAAGTGCGAAGACAGCCGGTTTTGTGACCGGCTGTTTTTTTTGAATCCAATTCTCCATCATGTCACATAATTAAATCATGAATTGTCTTTAAGAGTATCGAAACCAGGAGGGAGAGATCGAATTTATGGACAAGCTGCTCGTCATTAATGCGCATCCGAAAGTGGAGGACGATTCATCCGTAAGCTTGACCGTACTTCGGCACTTTTTAGAAACTTATCGAAACCTGAATCCGGAGGGACCTATCGAACAAATTGATTTATATGCGGAAGATGTGCCTTGCATTGACCGGATATTTTTCAGCGCACAGGAAAAAATGCAAAAAAATGAGCGCTTAACGGAAGAAGAACAGAGGCTCACTTCCCGGATGTCGGATATCCTTCGGCAGTTCAAGAGCGCCAAGAAGTACGTCATCGCCATGCCGCTGCATAACTTTAATATTCCTTCGAAGCTCAAAGATTATATGGATAACATCCTGATTGCCAAAGAGACCTTCGCCTATACAGACAAGGGATCGATCGGTCTGTTGACCGACGGCCGGAACGTTGTCGTCATTCAGGCAAGCGACGGGATTTATACGAACCAGGATTGGTACACGGAAGTCGAGTACTCCCATCGTTATTTGAAATCGATGTTTAATTTTATGGGCGTCGATTATCAAATCATCCGGGCACAGGGCAATCATTCCTTGAAGAGGGATGAGGTGCTGGCCAAGGCATTTCAAGAAGCCGAATCTGTGGCGGCCTCTTTGGCACATCAGGGAATGCAAGTGTCCAATCAGGCAGGGAGCAAGTAATTCATCGTGAGGGCGTCAGCCCCGGATTCACGTCGGCTATGTTACAATAAGCGGAAAAGAGCGGGGACGGAGATGGATAGATGACAACAGATACATCCAGTTTATATGTAGAGTATAAGCCGCTGCTGAGCAGCATCGCCTACCGAATGCTGGGGTCACTCACGGACGCCGAGGATATTGTGCAGGATATTTTTGCGGAGCTGGAAACAATGCAGACCGATCATATTTTAAACATGAAGGCCTATTTGCTTAAAATGGTTACCAACCGGAGCATCAATATGCTGAAGTCGGCCCGCAAAACACGCGAAGTATATACCGGCCCTTGGCTGCCGGAGCCTGAGACGGCTGATGCAGGTCAAACTCCCGAAACGGCAGCGATCCAAGCCGAATCGGTCTCCTACGCGCTGCTCGTCCTTCTGGAACAGCTGTCGCCGGTGGAGAGAGCCGTCTTCATTCTCCGGGAAACGCTCGATTACGATTACCGGGATATCGCCGAGCTGCTGGACAAAAGCGATGCGAACTGCCGGAAGCTGTACAGCCGGGCGAAGCAGAAGGTCAGCACCGCGCCGGTTCCGGGGCGGGAGGAGAGAGCGGCCGCCGAGCCGCCGATTGCAGTGCCTGTAGAAAGCACTCGCGTCACTTCCGACCACGCCAAGCATGCGGAAATACTATCCCGCGCTTTTATGGCAGCGGCGAATTCCGGCGATTTCAGGGAATTTGTCGGCATGCTTGCGGATGATGCCCGATTGTACACGGATGGCGGCGGCAAGGTTCGCTCGGCGATCTTCCCGATCATCGGCAGCAATCGTATCCTGGCCTTCCTTCAAGGGATTGCCCCGGGAAATATCAAGCCGGAGAATCAGCTGCTGATCGACGTCAACGGGCAGCCCGGCCTGCGGTTGAACCGTGGCGACGAGCTCTTTGCGGTGCTGTCCTTCCAGTTTGACAGCGACGCGCGGCCTGTCCGTATGTTTATGGTCACGAATCCGGATAAACTGCAGCATGTGACCCCGTAACGGCTTTTTTTGGCAGACATAAAAAGGGTTTCGGAAACAACATGTAGAATATCCCATATGGTTAAAAATTCCAGATGGGAAAGAGGTATGCATTTTGAAATTTGAACAACAAAATTTAAGCCATTCAAGCTTCAATTGCTGCGACCTCAGTGAAACGGAAATTCAATGCTGCAATGGCAGCGGGATGAGCATGAACGATGTGAATTTGACGGGAATGCATATTTCCGATGCGAATTTGAGCGAACTCGCTATTGATGGTGCTCAATGGGGCGGCGCACTTTTTCAATCCATCGGCTACGGAGATCCAAGCAAGCCTGATGCAGAACACAACAAGGAGGGCGTCCGTTTTTCAGACTGCAGCTTCCAGAACGGGCGGATCACCGACTGTGATTTTACGAACGCCAATTTTCAAAACTGCGACATATCAGGATTGGTCATCAATGGGATCAACATCGAAGAATTAATCCAAAAGCATGTTCCTGTGGAACAGAGAGAGTAGGATACAGATAAAACTATGAAAGCCACCCCAGGGTCTGGAGTGGCTTTCATCATTATGCCTGCCGTACCACATCATCCGCATCCGTGGAATAAGCGAGTTCTTTCTGCGCGTCAAGCGCGGCCAATCTGTCCAGCAGAGCTTCCCGGATTTGCTCATAGGCATCGCTGCCCAGCGCCATCCGGATCGGACCTTCTCCTTGATCGACGCGGCGGATGATCTGCTGCGCCATTTTATCCGGATCGCCGACAACCATTTGATTAAACATGCTCATATCGATGCCCGGCAGTTCCCCTTTCATCAGGCTGACGAATTGGCCTGCCTCCTTGTCCCGATATGCGTCCATCCGTTCTCCGAATACCGCATTGCTCGTAATGAAATTCGTACGGATTCCGCCCGGCTCCACCATAGTCGTCTTAATATTGAACGGCGCGGCTTCCTTGGCCAGCGCTTCAAAGGCGCCCTCGACCGCCCATTTGGAAGAACAATACAGCCCCATTCCCGGCGTGGAATAATGCCCCGCCATGCTCGATATCTGCACGATGTGCCCACTGCCCTGTTTGCGGAAAAAAGGCAGGACGGCACGGGCTGCGCGCAGTGATCCGAGGACGTTGGTCTTGAACAGATGCTCGATCTGCCCGTCGCTTGCTTCCTCCACTGCACCGTACAATCCATAGGCTGCGTTATTGACAAACACATCAATCGTGCCGAGTTCCTCCCATGCCCGTTCGATCACCTCAACAATTTGCTGCGGGTTCGTCAGATCCAAATGAGCCTGCCATAATCGGGAACCATATTGAGCTTTCAGATCGTCCAGCACGCCCGGCTTGCGCACCGTTACGGCTACACGGTCGCCTCTTTCAAGCAACCGGCGGGTGATGCGCGAAGCCAAGCCTCCTGACGCTCCTGTAATAAACCATGTTTGCATGCTAAAAGCCCTCCAATCGCTGTATTCCTTTGTATCATACGAGCAGTGAAAGGGCGCTAGCCACAGCATGTTTATACTATTAACGGGAGTAACAGTCTACGATCATGAGCCGAATGTCCACCTGCAATCCAGACGAGATAGGTTCTGCTCTATTGAGGCAGCGAGTCTTGTTCCAGCAGAGACATTAACCTCTCCTCCGTGCCTGAACCGGGTACCGGCACGAAGAAACACCAGTGCAGGTCCGGGTCGCCGTCTATGACGGCCGCCGAATGGAGCATAAACTCCATTTCCTGACCGTCCGGAAGGCGGAACAAAGCGGTGGTTACACGCTTTTGCTTGACTTCGTAGAGGTTCCAGAAGTGCTCAAATTCCTCACTTTCCCGTCTCAAGCGTTCGAAACGTTCCATATACAACGGGTTGTCTTGGCTTCGGTCAAAGCTTGCCCGCAGCACCGCTGCCGAGTAGCGGGCGAAGCTTTCCCAGTTCACAAGCCGTTTACGGTAATCCTCCTTGAAAAATATAATGTTCAGCATATATCTTTCATTCTCCGGCATACGGCCGAAGTCGGCGATGACCATTTCTGCGGCGCGGTTCCAGGCGATCACATCCGTGCCCGCATCCGTGATGAACGAAGGGTACCACAGTTGATCGACGATTTGCTGCAGCACATCGGGATCCGGTTCCTCGCTGATCGGAACGGCGCCGGCGCTTGCCGGGTCCACATTGGCCAAATCGAACAGATGCTTCTGCTCGTCTTCGTCGAGCTGCAGCGCATGGCTGATATTTAACAGCACTTCCGGCGAAGGATTAGCTTCTCTGCCTTGCTCCAGCCAGGTGTAGTAAGTCACGCTCATATTGGCAAGATACGAGACCTCTTCCCGCCGAAGCCCTGGGGTACGCCTTCTTCCGGGCAGCGGCTGGATCCCCGCTTCAGAAGGCTGCAGCCGTTCCCTGCGCGATTTGATGAAATCACCCAATGGAGATGAAGAACGATTTGTTTTCATTTTCATGTACGTCACCATCCTTGCGTTTCCAAGTAGGCCGACAACAGCCATATAGAACATTGTAATCCTTTCAACCTGTTGATTTCCATCTTCCGCTTCTGAATGGTTCAACTGAATTGCAACAACAGAAGTAAAATGTTTGACGAAGAATCCTTATATTTATATTATTAGAAATATAGAAATAAAGATCAACAATGAAGCCAATATCTGAAAGAAGGTGTGGTAAGGATGAGTCATAAACCTCTATTGGTTATTGTAGGTGCCGGTTCGGGCGTAAGCGCGGGTATAGCCCGCAAATTCGGGAGCAATGGCTTCCGGGTGGTTCTTCTATCGAGAACCGAGACTTCGCTGCAGCGCAGCTTGGAGGATCTTCGTCAGGTACATATCGAATCGTATGGAATAACTGCAGATGCTTCAGATCCAGATTCCATCAAAGCAACCTTTACACAGATCAAAAACTTATATGGAATCACCGATGTTTTGGTATATAATGCGGCGCACATTGCGCCAGGAGATGCGCTATCGTTAACGGAACAGCAGCTGATCGATGATTTGAAAGTAAATACGGTCGGAGCGTTGACCAGCGCGCAGCAAGTCATTCCGGACATGGTCGAACGGAAACAGGGGACGCTCTTTTTCACAGGGGGCGGTATTGCGTTGAACCCGAATCCGCTGTATGCTTCTTTATCCATCGGCAAAGCCGCGGTCCGCTCACTTGCGCTTTCCCTGGCCGAGACACTGGAGCCCCATGGAATTTATGTGGGCCAAGTTCTAATCGCCGATCATGTTCAGCAAGGGACATTTTACGATCCGGACCGGATCGCCGATGTATATTGGGAATTGTATACCAATAGAGACCGGAAGGAATATTTATTTAAGGAATAATCATTGACGCTCATTCATGGACAGGGATCGTTTCACAAAAAAAGGACAGCCGCAGAGCGTTCGTAGCTGTCCTTTATTTCACCTCAATAGTGGTAAGTATAGACCATGCTTATATCATGCTCTTTTCCCATGCACCCCGAATTTCCACGCCGGTTGACTTGGCGGCCCGTTCCAGTTCTTTGATTTCGTCATCCGATAATTGGACGTCCATAGCCGACACGGCGCTGGCGATATGGGACGGTTTCGTCACGCCGATAATCGGCACCGTTCCTTTGGCGATTGCCCAGGCTATGGCGATTTCAGCAGGTTCAACATGGTGACGGAGGCTGATTTCTCTCATTACCCCGATCAGATCTTCCAGCTTGGCAAGTACCTTCTCATCGAAGGCATCTCCTCGGCGGGTCCCTGCTTTAAAAGGATGTTTTGTATCATATTTCCCGGTCAGCGCCCCTTGCTCCAGCACCATATAGGAGAAGAAGATCAAATCATTGGCGTTGCAGTACTCAATGATGCCAGCATCTTCTGAGGAACGGTAGAGCAGACTGTAATGGTTTTGAACGGCTGAGAGCTGAAGCCCCTCTTGAGCCAAAATGTCCGCGGCGAGCTTGATTTCCTCCAAATTATGATTGGAGACCCCTGCGTATTTAACTTTTCCGCTCTTCATCAACGGGATCAGCTTAGAGGTCCACCGCTGGACGTCTTTCGGATTGTGGATCCAATACACGTCAGCATGATCCCTTTCAAGCCGCTGCAAGCTCCCGGCGAGAAATTCTTCAACAGCCTCGTCCGTCTGCTCGCCGCGGGGCGTGAATTTTGTTGAGATCAGGACGTCATCTCTCCCGCGGATGAACTGGCCCAGAATCGTCTCCGAAGCGCCCATGCCGTAAACTGCGGCCGTGTCCCAAAGATTTAATCCGGCATCCATCGCCGCATCAAATACGGGCTTCAGATCCTTGGCAGTCAGGTCATTCCCGAAAACCGCATCTCCTCCGTTGGCGCCGTTCCCCCAGGACCAGGTACCGAGGGCTACAGCCGGGATCGTTATGTTTTTTAACTGAAAAGTTTTCATCGTGTATTTCTCCTTTAACAGTGGGATAGGACAAAGACGATTATCTTTTTCCTGGAAAGCCATGCCGCTTCGCGCTCCATGCGATGATCCAAGCGATCAGCAGCAGAATCAGCAGCACGGCCGGAAACGACTGGACGCCGATGAGCTCCAGCAAGGCCCCGCCGACGATGCCCCCGCCGGCGATGGCCAGATTCCTTACGGTCGTATTGATGGGCATCACGATGTCCACGCCTTCTTCGCCGCTTGCATTCGCTTGGGCGGTTTGCAGCAGCGTAGCTGCTCCGCCGAAGGTAAGTCCCCACAATGCGACGGCGGCATAGACGACCGGTACCGATGTGCCGCCAACCCACAATGCGGCCGAAACCAGCGCAAAACCAAGCAGACTGAGCAGCGTCAACAGGCGCAGCTTGCGGTCGATGAGCAAACTGACGATCCAGATGGACACAATTGCCGCGAGACCAAAGATCAGAAGGACCAGATCAACGCGGCTGCCCAGCCCGGAACGCTCGAGAAACGGCGCAATATACGTATATAGGATATTATGGGCCAACATCCAGGTGAGTACCACCATAAGAATGGGGCGGATGCCGGGCAATACAAACACTTGACCAATTGTCATGCGCTCGTTTGCGGGCTGCCCGGGATAATCCGGCACCTTCCACAGCACCCAAACCATGAGAACAAGGGTCAGAAGAGATATAAGCCCAAATACGGCCCGCCAGCCGATCAGGTCGCCGAGCAAGGTCCCGGCCGGTACGCCGAAGGTAAGAGCAATCGGCGTTCCTACCATGGCGACTGCCAAGGCGCGGCCTTTTAAGGCATCCGGCACCATCCGCCGCGCGTACCCGGCGATCATGCCCCACGCCGCACCGGCGGCCACACCGGCAAAAAAACGGGCTACAAGCGTCAGGGCATAACTGCTCGAAATAGCGGTAATGGTGTTGAATACCAAAAATCCGGCAATAATGGCGAGCAGCAGCGGACGCCGCCTCATCCCGGCGGTAAACATGGCAAACGGAATGGCTGCCACAAGCGAGCCGATGGCATACAGGGTGACGAGCTGACCCGCCATTCCTTTGGAAATATTCAGCCCTTCCACGATGTGCGGCAGCAGCCCGGCCGGAATGGTTTCCGTGAGAATACAGATAAAACCGGTCATGGCAAGTGCCAGCAGCGCCAGCCAGGGAAGCCTGGCTGGGACGGATACCGGCTGGACAACTTTCGTGGAAGATGACATATGGGACAAGTGAGTGACCTCCTTCGAATGGTAACATAATTTCTGGATCGATCATTCCATATACTAAGTTCAGCCCGGCTGACTTGTCAAGAACTTCTGGATCGATTAGTATAAAATTCATGAAGGGGGTAATTGTATGCCACGGACAGGACGCCCCCGTGCGTTTAATCGGGACGAGGCCGTACTTGCCGCGATGTTTCTGTTCTGGGAGCACGGCTTTGAATCCACTTCGCTGGCCCAATTGCGCGCGGCGATGGGGCATATATCCGCCGCGAGTTTTTACGCTGCGTTTGAATCGAAAGAGGCGCTGTTCCGCGAGACGGTGGAACGGTATAAAGCAACTTACGGCCAGGTGATGGAGAGCTTTCATGATCAACGGTTGGCACCGAAGGCTGCCATCGAACAAGGGCTGCGCCGCTCGGCGCGAATGCAGACCGAAGGCTCTCATCCACTGGGCTGTTTGGTTGTGTTATCCGGCATAAGCTGTTCGCCCGAGAACCAGCATATCCAAGAAATGCTGGCCAAGGAGCGGGAAAAAAACCGGGACGGGATTAAGGACTGCATCGAACGGGCAGTTGCCAATGGTGAGCTGCCCGATACAGTCGATGTTCCCATGCTGGTGACTTTGTTCAACACCTTTCTCCTTGGCATATCGACGCAGGCGAGAGACGGTATCCCGTTCAAACAAATTGATGCAGCCATCACTCAGTTGATGAGCATCTGGGATGCCCTGTCTCGAAAAAACGGATGACAAGGAATACAAATCGTCTGATGAAAGCAGCGGGGGAGAGAACATGAACAAAACGGAACGGCAGCTCGCCATTACGCTGGAGCTGCAGCGAAACAAGCTGGTCAGAGCAGAGGATCTGGCGGCCCGGTTCGAAACGAGCGTCCGGACGATCTACCGCGATATTCAGGCACTAAGCGAAGCGGGGGTTCCGATCGCCGGGGCTCCCGGGCAGGGCTATTCCCTGATGGAGGGCTATTTCCTGCCTCCGGTCAGCTTCACGGCGGAAGAGGCCGTGGCCCTGCTGATGGGCGCGGACTTTATCGAGCAAAGACTGGATGCGGACTACAGCCCGGTGGCGGAGGCGGCCAAACGCAAAATTGTAGCGGTTCTGCCGGAGCCGGTACGCGCTGATTCTATGCGAGTGCGGGAAACGATGCGCCTTCTCCAAGCCGGCGAGCCGGTAACCAGCCGGAAGGAAAAGGACTATCTCGGACAAATTCGGCGTGCGATTCTGGAGCGCCGCAAAATCAGGTTTGCGTATTTAAAAAAATATCCGGAAACGGACGGGAGCCGGATGAATATAAGGGAGGCGGCTCCATACGGACTGACGCTCGTTCAGGGGAATTGGACATTGGTCGCGCACTGCGACCTGCGGCAGGATATCCGCCATTTCCGGTTGTCGCGGATGACAGAGCTTGCCGTGCTCGAGGAGGGCTTTGCCATGCCGGCCGGATTCGATTTGAATCGTTACCAGCCGCCCGATGACCGCAACTTACGGGTGGTGGTTCGGGCGAATCCGGATATCGCCGACAAAATCGCCGAGACCACGCATTTTTATATGGAACAGGCGGAAGAGCGCGAGGACGGTCTGCGGGTCACCTTTCGCGTGCGTCAGCCGGAGGAGCTGCTCCCCTATATCCTTGGTTGGGGCGGGGCGGTTGTCGTGCTGGAGCCGGAATCCTTCCGCCGCCAAATTCAGATCGAGGCCGAAAAGATATTAAACCGCTACTGACACGCTGTTGTCAGGAGCGGTTTTTTATAATGGGAGAAAATCCATAAATAAAGAGGAGTTGTTCCCATGTTGAAAAGCACAGCGAACGCATTGCAGGATTTGGAGACGTCGGTAGAACGGTATTTGATTGAACTGGAGAACTTTGATATGGAGCAGTTGCTGATAAAAACGAACCAGGAAGAATGGTCGATAGGGCAGATGTATATCCATTTGATTCAAACGGCGCAGTTCATGCATCTGCAGCATGTTGATAGCTGTCTGGCCGGCAACGGGGCGGCACTCTCCACCGTGGAGGACAAGACGGAGATTGGCAGGAAGGTATACGAGCTGGGTAGCTTTCCGCCGGTCCGGGTCCGGGTCCCGGCTTCACCGCAGTACACCCCGCAGCAGCCGGAGAGCAAGGAGCAGATTATCGAAGGGCTCCGGAGCGTAGTGGAACGGATGAAGCGGACGGAGCCTGCTTTGAGTCAGGAACCTGAACAATATAAGATCCCCCATCCGCGTTTTGGGCCGTTAAGCGCCAAGGAGTGGTTTTTGCTGGTTGAGATGCATTACCGGCACCATTTTATGCAGCTGGAGCGGTTGAAAGGCGAGTTAAGCCTGGTTTAGCCCGTTAGCGTTGCCGCCTATATCCTGAGGCCCAAAAAGCAGAAAATACAGCAGCAGTCCAAGGCTTGTCATCTTCCTCGGCTGCGGCTGTTTTTTTACTTAACGGTCGCTCCATTTAAAAACACCACAGCCAGCGGGGCATTTGCTCTAGGGAAAGGGATTTGGTTCAGAAGGAATCATATTTATTCTAGATCGCTGTTGACAAAGGAAATTTCATCGCTTACTATATCGATAAATATAGAATTATAAACCTATGGAAGGAGGGCAACCCCATGAACAAGGAGCAGTCACATCAGGAAGCTGTAAAAATATACAAAGCACTCGGGGAGCCGACCCGATTAAATATCGTCAAACTCTTATGCAAGCATGATGAATTAAGCTGCAGCCAGATTGAGGAGCAGCTGAATTATAAAGGTTCCACCCTGTCGCATCATCTGAAACAGCTGGTGGAGTGCGGGGTGTTGAGGCTGGCGCGCAAGGAAGGGACTTATCATTTTTATCGGGTCAATCAGGATACATTAGATCGTCATGTCGTGCTTCAGCCAGATTAATTTTTTTCGGCCCCATATTTCGATAAATTTAAATATATTAAGATAAGATCCCAAAAAGTTTGCTGTCATTAGCGGCAGTTTCTTTTTTTGACCAATAGATTGATAGTTTTAAATCTATAAGAGTACAAGAAAGGGGGGATTCAATATGCATGCATTTTATTGATTAATATTTCGATAAACATAAAAATATCAAGCTATTCATGTTAATAACCTAAAGGAGAGGATTCAATGAATAAAATGGGACTCGTTTATCTGCTTGCTTTCGGCGCTTTTGTCATGGGGACGGCTGAAATGGTCGTCATGGGGATTTTGGGGATGATCTCGAATGATTTGAACGTATCCGTAGGCACAGCCGGGCAATTAGTTACGCTGTATGCCGTTGTATTTGCGATCGGAACCCCGATCCTTGTATCGCTTACCGGCAAAATGAAGAGAAAAAGGCTGCTGCTGCTGACCTTTACTTTGTTTGTCATTGGTAATTTGGTCGCCTTCTTTAGTCCGAATTTTACCGTCCTGATGATTTCCAGAATGATTCTGGCAGCCAGTCAAGGCGTATTTACGGTGGTGGCTCTCATGGTCGGCTCCAGCCTGGTGGAGCCCCAAAAGCAAGGGAATGCCATCGGCATCATTTATATGGGATTTAGTACTGCCTTGGTTGCAGGCACTCCGCTCGGAACCATCATCGGCGAATTTTGGGGATGGCGGCCGGTGTTTATGCTCATTGCGGCATTGAGTGTGCTTGCCATGATCGGAATCGCCGCGTGGATGCCGAAGGTACAAGAACAGAAGCCGACCTCGATTCGGGACCAGCTGCTTGCGCTGAAGGACCGCCGAATGGTCAGCGGCTTGATGATCACTTTTTTCTGGATTGCCGGTTATCAGTTGATGTTTACATACATTGCGCCTTTTCTTGAGACGGCCGTGGGCATGAATACGACGATGATCAGCACGGCGCTCTTCGTATGCGGCCTGTTCGCTGTCATGGGATCACGCCTTGGCGGGTACGGCGCGGATAAGTGGGGAATTGGCAAAACGCTGCTCGTCAGCCTGCTTCTTCATGCAGCCGCACTGGCCGTACTTCCACTGGCCGCAGCCACGATGGTGAGCGCGCTGATCATTCTGGCGGTCTGGTTCGGAGCGGCTTGGATGACGACTCCCGCTCAGCAGTATTACCTCATCTCCCTTTCCCCGAAGACTTCGGGTCTTGCGCTGGGACTGAACAGTTCCATGCTGCAGCTTGGAATGGCGGTAGGCGCCGGGGTAGGCGGATGGGTGGCCAATCAGACGTCTCTGATGCAGCTGGGTTGGGTAGGAGCGGTAAGCATTCTGCTTAGCGTGATCACTGCGCTGTACTCTTTTTCGCTCAAAAGCAGAAAAGAATCGGTACTGAGTAATTAACCTCTGGAACTCACCGTGAAAGGGGGGATGCCTGACCTTGAAAAATGCTGCAGGGATCAATTGAACAGAATATTTTGCTGTCGTATACAACCAAAACTTTTAAATGAGGTGTGAAAAATATGACTGAATATCAACTTACTTTGAAAGACAACCGTATCGTATGGGGGAATGAGATCGATGTGGAGCAGCGAATTGGAAACTCTTCGAATGACTCGTTCCGGCAAGGGGCAGGCAGCGCCTTGGATTGGAACTTGCCTGCCGGTATATATCGGGCAAAAGAGGTCGTCATGGAGCTCGATAAGCTGCTTGAGGCGATGCTGATCCAGCTGGGTGAACCGGTAAACGGCGATCCGACGGTGCTACTGGACAGCCTTCAGGCCAACTTGGCGATTTCCGGGCGCGTGTCATCTCTGCCGCTCGGTCCCCTGGCTTTAGAGGATAAAGCCGGCACCGAGCTTACGGCCCAGGCAGTACGTATCGGCGAGCAACTGGTACGCTGGGCGCGGGAGATTAACTCCGGGAAGAAAACTCTCGCGGAGTATGGGCCGGAAACGCTTGGACAGCTGGAATTTAGAAGCCACTGCTACGGTCATGCCCTGATTCCGGACGCTGTTGCACAGGTCTGGGGACCCTTTGGCGGCCCAAGAATCATGCAGATCTATAATGAATACCTGCACCAGATGGTTTTGCTGCGGGATGCTTTGCTTCCGTTTGCCAATTGGGAGCAGGTTCCGTTTGAAGTGAAGGAACATACGGAGTTTAAAGGACTCCGTTTTCTGGAACCGGCCCGGGAGACCTTTTTAACTCAGCTACTCGGGAAAAAGTTAACTCACAAATCGATTGTCCAGTATGCGCAAAGCGTGGTCAGCTCGGGACTGTCCGAAGCCGGTTACGGATTCCAATATCGTCTGGGCACGGTATTGCCTGCCGGGCTGGGAGAGCCGGTCGGGACGGCGGCGCGGTACCTGCTGAAATGGCATCCGGTACAAACGATACAGGCAGAAGAAACGCAGGATATGGCTGCGATCTCGTTCGATTACGAATATGACGATTATTATGCGGCACCGCGCACCGAGGCGGGAAGCGGTACACCAGGGAATAAAGATACGCTTCCTGTCTCCTTAGGAGATTTCGCTGGTCCGAACGTCGCGCGTTTACTGCCGATTACTGCTTCTGATCGAACGACCCTGCGATTGAGCTTGGAAGTGGACGGACGTGAATTTTCGGTGGATCTCGGTCAGCTCTTTAGGGGGCACCGCTTTATGTACCGGCCCGAAGGAAACGACAACGCCGATGTCGCTATTGTGAAGCGTACCTCTGTCAGCCTGCATTCGGCAGCGGACATCCTTGCGCTTTCCGGATTGGTGACAAATACAGACGGAATCCACTTCATTCCAACCGATGGAAACGAGCTTGTACGGTGGGCATTGCTTGGTAAGCTGTATCCCGAAAATGTGGTTATATTAGACAACGGCGATCCAGAAGAACTGGAAAAAGCCTATGTTTCCGGCAAGGGCTTTGGGACGCAGTTTTTAGTGTTGTAAGTCCAGCAATCCGAATGATTATTTGCCCTGTAGACCGTCACATATAATCGACACGATGCGCTCGGGATATGGAGCACTCTCGCTGTGCGCTTGCAGGATACCGACAAGCAGGATCCGGATGTCGCTAATGCTGGCGTCAGGCCGGACGGAGCCGTTGTGTTGGGCTCGGGCTAGCAGTTTGCCGAGCTCGCTCCAGAAGTCTCCCGCAACTTCTTTAAGCGCGGCGTCCTTGTCCAAACCGCTGCCGACAAGGGCGTCGGTTATCGCTTTGTTAGCTATGGCTTCACGGATCACGATTCTAAAATAGCTGAAGAACGCTTCGCCCGGATCCTCGTGGCGGAGCCATTTTTTTGCTTCCTCAACAAGACGCGCCTTGTAGCTGACCATCACCGCTCCAAACAATTCTTCCTTGGTCGGGAAATGCCGATAGGCGGTGCCTACGCCAACCCCGGCATGTCGAGCAATTTCATCCATCGAGACGGTAATGCCTTCAGTAGTAAAGAGCCTGTGCGCGACATCGAGCAATTTATCCCGATTTCGTTTGGCGTCGGCACGCAGTGCTTTGGAAGAGGGCATGGCACCGTTGGAGTCGGTACCACCACCGTGATCAGCCGGTATGTTCTGTTTTGACATCTTGGGATAACACCTCGCTTGAATCTATATTACACAATGGGCAAACCGTTGACAAACGGAGAGTGTTCTCCGTATAATCTTAACCGGAGAATATTCTCCGTTTAAGATTATGGTGATTTCAAATTCATGAAGCGAGGTGATCAGTTTGACAGAACAGACACAATCAGCCGGCGCCAGTCCGCGCGAAATCATTGAATGTTTTATACGGGCTACAGCTGACAATGCATGGGATGAACTTGCAGATCTATACGCTCCTGACGTGGTTATCGAAATCCCGTTCGCTCCCCCTGGGGTTCCCAAGCGGACAGAAGGAAGGGAGGTACTCCGCGAACGATTTAAGAGCGTCGCCGGAATGAGACGGTTTGATAAGGCTGAGTTACTCGCCTTGCACGAGACCCGGGATCCGGAAGTCGTTGTTGCCGAATGGAATGTTCACGGTCATGTGACAGAGACCGGCCGCTCATTCACCTTTTCGTATATTATGGTGGTCAGGGTCCGGGACGGACAGATCTTATCCTCCCGCGACTATTCCAACCCGATCGACGGGGCGGAGGCGTTTGACAGACTGCCGCAGTTATTCCAGGCGCTTACGGACCAGACGCCATCGAATTGAGCACTAAGCTGTGCAGCCCAGCAGCAGGCCTAGTACCTTCATTTAGGCAGAGAAGCTTTTCCCTGTAGGGAAAAGCTTCTCTTTTGCAGAAGGTTTGATTAATGAATATTTCTCCTTGTTAGCTTTGCTGCTGCACGCCTTTAAGCCACACGGCTTCGATCGACAGGGTATCCGAGATATGACTTGTCGGGTCGCCATTCACCAGAATAAGGTCTGCGCGCGAACCTGCGGCAATGCGTCCGCGATCGTGAAGCCCGAAGCGGCGGGCCGGTTTCGAGGTGGCGGACTGAAGCGCTTCGATCGGAGTGAACCCAGCTTGAACGAGCAGCTGCATTTCATGATGGACGCTGGCACCATGCGCTAGGCCGCCGAGATTCGGAACGGGAACAGGGGAGACATCCGTTCCTACCAGAATGTCCACGCCAGCCCGATGAAGATCCATCACGTTCTTAAAGCTGTTCTCCATATCGCCTTGCGGGAACGTATTGAAGCTGGAGTTCAGAATATCGATCCATTCCGGACTTAATTTGGAATGCACCCGCGGATCATTGGCCAAATCGGATGCCGGATTTCCAAGGATGGACGAGTTCAATACGAGGCACGGCGTTACAAACGCGCCAGAATCGACAATAGATTGGACCAAATCGGGCGTGAGTTCAGGTCTGTCGATAAACAGGTGGCCCAATCCGTCCACTCCGAGAGCGATGGCGGTCTGCGAAGAACGAGCCGTCAGGACATGGGCGATGACGATTTTATCAAACTTGTGAGCCTCTTCAACGGCAGCTTTAAGAATCTCGTCGCTCAGGACAGGCAGGCCGGGGGCACCCATGACCGTGCCTTCTTCAATCATGATTTTAATATAGTCCGCGCCATTCTCCACTTGGGTATGCACGTGTTTGATCGCTTCTTCCACCGTCGTCACCTGGGGCACTTCTTCGTGATCGTGGGCGTAAGCCGCCAGCATCGCTTCCCGGTCTTCCTTCGATAACTTCTCCAATTCCTTTAACACGAACTCGGGGATCTCGTCTCCATCGGGCAGCAATTCATCCGGATGACCGCCCGGAGCGGTGATCGCGGTTCCGGCGGAACGGACATCGGCGGCGCCTTCCACATTTTTCAGCTGAATCGCCCGTCCTCTTTCCGTAAAATCTCCGTTCATTTCGAGTTCGGTCGTCACACCGAATTTTACAGCATCCCGTAATCCTCCAATGGAAGTGTGAACATGGGCATCAATCAAGCCCGGCAATAATGTCGCATAGTTTGCATCCACGATGACTGCATCCTCCGGAACGTCAGTGCCCACGGCAATGATGGTCTCCCCTTGAATGAGCACATTTCTTGCCTCAATCACTTGTTCCCCATCGAAAATCCGTGCATTTATAATGGCCGTAACCTTGTCCAGCGTATTCTTCATTTCGTTATTCCTCCTTGGATGTGTGCTTGAAAACAATTCGAAGTATAACAGTTAGTTTTCTAACAGTCAATAAACTAATATTTAAATTGACAACCTTCCGCAATCCCCGTATAGTTTAAATGTTAAAAATTAGTCTCCTAACATTTTGAGGAGGAACGATCATGAAACCTCGCAAGGATACACTCTATCTGGACTTGTTTCAGATTATCGGCCTGAAGTTGAAGAAAAAGGCGGATGACAGCATTAAAGAGCTGGGATTAAACGCGCAGCAAGGCAAAGTCCTTGATTATATTCATAAAAACCAGGATAAAGATATCATTCAAAGGGATTTAGCCGATCGGTTTCATTTGCAGGGGGCCAGCATAACAAGCATGCTCCAAGGCCTCGAGAAAAAGGGATATATTGAGCGGAAAATTCCGGCCAATAATGAACGGCAGAAAAACATCTATGTTTTGCCAAAGGCCGTTGAATTGATTGATGCCTTTAACGAATCCTTTCAGAAGGTTGAGGACGAAATCGTTCAGACCCTGACCGAAGAGGAGAAGCAGCTGTTAAAGGGACTGCTGGTCAAAATTAATGAACGCTTATAATCCGTTTGCGAGAACCAAGCGGACAGCCAAAAAAGACGATCATCCCCTTTAATGGGCGATCGTCTTTTGGTGCTGGATGCGCGTTTAAAAACCGAAATCGAGGGAGCTGCCCGTCTCGGCGATGGACTTGATGTTGCTTAGAATCATCCACCAGAACTTCTCGGTTTTCAGGAACAAAGGGTTGCTGTCGGTCCATTGATCATTGATGAGGTGCAGCTTGGTGCACGATCCCACCGGCTCTAACCGGATCGTTACCCGGCTCTGCATCGTCTCGTGTTCGGCGAAGTGGGAGGGGCCAGGATGGTCGGTGTAGCTGAGTACCCGGTATTTTTCATAGGCCAAAATTTCTCCGTAAATGTGCACCGTGTTTTCCCCGTCAGGCCCAGGGCCGACGAACCGGATCGGATCGCCTGCCTGTAGACTCGATTGAATGACGCCTCCCATAAAAGCGCGGGACGATTTCTCAGGGTTGAACAGCACGTCCCAAACCTCTTCGGGGCTGGCTCCAATGTAGAAGGTGTACTCTAACTGCATGTCGAATCCTCCTTGAAACAAAAATATTAACGTTGTATACATGTAACGTACCATTTCCGTCTTTTAGGTTTCTTGTAAAAACGCGCCATTAGGGGGAATTCGATGCGCCATCAGGTTAACCCTAACCGAGGGATATTGCATTTTGACCCGGCACAAACGAACGTCAGAATTACACGTCATCCGCCATCAGAACAGCTTCGGCATTTGATCCAGCATTACTGGTTCGTCGAATGGAATTTAGAGGGGCAGCCGTCGTATACGCAGGAGGTATTGCAGCATCCCGGGGTCAACATCGTGTTTGAACAAGGAAGTTCATACGTCTGCGGAATCGAAAGCAGGAAAGCGGCTTATACGCTGCAGGGGATGGGGATGATTGTAGGAATTCTTTATCGGCCAGGGGCCTTTTACGGTTATAGTTCAGAGCCTATGTCGGAACTGGTGGACCGTAAAGTGGATATCTCCAGGTATTTTCCGTTTGATGCAGAAGCTGCAGAGAAGGGGATATTTGCATCGAACAGTCTGGAAGAGAGGGTTGCCTTTATTGAAGGACTGCTGTCCAGTTACATTCCGGAGCCGGATGACAAAGTGGACGAACTGAACAAGATCGTCAGGGCGATCATGGAGGATCGTTCGTTGACGAGCGTAGATTTGTTGGTGAACCGGTTCAACGCATCCAAACGCACGCTGCAGCGCATGTTTAAACAGTACTTAGGGGTAAGCCCCAAATGGGTCATTCAGCGATACCGCATGCACGAGGCCAGCGACGCGATTGAAAATGGAGCCGATATCGCCACAGTAGCCTTGGAGCTCGGTTATTTTGACCAAGCGCATTTCAGCAAAGATTTTAAGGCGATCGTAGGAGCGTCTCCCGATGCCTACCGGCGGGGGGATTAAGATAGTCCAGCACTTAATGACTATATGAGTTCTGGGGATTGGAGTCGTCGCCTTGTGGTTAAGCTGGAAACATCAGTCGTCATTTGCAGAATGGCTTTCAGGCAGCGGTTTAAAACATGTTATAATTCAAGTACGGCTAGCGGTTATCAAAAGGGCAAAGGAGGTTGAGCTTGAATGTCTACTCCTAATTCCCTCCATCAGTTCATTGTTGGGGAGCTGCATTTTGCACTAAGGACCTACCTTCAAAATCGGGATTGCTACGTATTTGTCGCTCCGTTTGATGTGTTTTTTAGCGAAAGTGACCAATATGTTATGCCAGATCATATTGTACAACCTGATTTGTCCGTTGTTTGCTCGAAAGATCAAATTGTTAAAAATGGCTGCCAAGGCGCTCCAACGCTGATCGTCGAAGTATTATCACCATCTACTGCGTTAAAAGATTTTAACGAGAAATTTAACTTATATCAGAAATTCGGTGTCCAAGAGTACTGGATCGCTGATCCAGGAAATCGTACGGTTCACGTTTATGCGCTGCAAGATGGTTTGTACCAAGTCCGGGAGCTGTATACCGAACAGGATACCGTTAAATCCATTTTATTTAAAGATTTTGAAATATCATTGAACAGGCTGTTCAGCCTTCAAATGTAAAGCGCCGGCAAGACGTTGTCTTGACCGGCGTTTTTGTAAATATATGAAATTATTCGCTTCGGTGGCTTGGGATTTTATTGCATGAAGTCAGCAAAATCGGGAATGCTCGGATTCGCGATATAGTGCCCGCCTTCGACCTGGATGGTCTGGCCCGTAATGAATTTCGATTCATCCGAAGCTAGGAATAGGACGGTGTATCCGATATCGTCCGGTTCTCCGTGGTACGGGAGCTTGTTGTACTTGGCGAAAATGTCCAGCACTTGCGGCGGCATGTTATTTTTAGCGGCGGGAGTGAGAATTAAGCCAGGTGCAACTGCATTGCAGCGGATGCCAGAGGCGCCGTATTGGGTGGCGATATATCTCGTCAGATTCACGACCGCGGCTTTGGAAGCACCGTATGCCGAACGAATGGAATCGCCCGTAAAGCCTGCCATGGATGCCGTATTGATGATGGATCCGACGCCCGACTCGATCATATGGGGGATCGCGAAGCGGCTGCCGAGCAGCACACTTTTCAGATTGACATTCATGAGCCGGTCCCACTCCATCAGATCCATACTCACAACATCCAAATCCTTCTGAAGATTGGTTAAGCCTACATTATTGAACAGCACCGTAATTGTGCCGAAGTGCTTGACGGTAAACTCGACAGCTTCCCGGATCGAGCTCTCGTCGCCTGCATCGAGGAATAGGCCGCAGGCTTCTCCGCCTTGTGCGTTGATCTCAGCAGCTGCCTGCTGCGCTCCTTCCGCATTAAAATCCGCAATCACCACTTTGGCTCCCTCTTTAGCCAACAGTCTTGCGGAGGACAACCCAATTCCTGAAGCACCTCCCGTTACAAGGGCAACTTTTCCTTCTACTCTTGCCATATGAAATGAACACCCGCCTTTTTGTTTAGAACATTAATATTTAGACATCTAAATAATATCAAAGTTTATTGGGGCAGGCAAGTTAGGGGACCATGGGACTGGCAAGTCATGACTAATTATTAAAAAATAGTAAATCAGTTTTTGATTTGCTCTGTTAACATGATTCGTAGACGACCGGAAAGGGGCTTTAGGATTGAAAAAGGGAATAGGATTTGCTGCATGGTTATTGTCTGCCGCTTTTGTGTTTTCAGGATGCGCTTCGGACAAGCCGGCGAGCGGTTCACAAGATGTCAAACAGTCCGTAACTTCTTCGATGGAAAAAGAACAAGAGCCATCTAAGCTGCTCAGCGCTTCTGAAAATGGAGAGGTAGAGCTTTTTGAAACAACAAATGGAGTCATTGTAGACGTTAACGGCAGCCAAAAGAAATTCGATTGGAAAATACTTAAAGGTGTTTCTAATCCACAGGTGTTCTATGTTGATCTGACAGGTGATGGTAAAGAAGAAGCGGTCATCATTATGGTTACTGGATATGGTACTGAATTAGATACGAATGAAGCCCATATTTTAAACGGGGAAAACCTTGCGGAAATAAAGATACAAAGTGTTGAGGAAATTCTTGCGGGTATAGAAACCGAGGTCAACCAAAAGGGCGGTGAGCTCCTAATTAAGACCAAAGCTCAAGGGAAAGAATACAAATTCAGCAAGAAAATCAGCGAGTTAGCGTTAGCGCATGATCCAGATGATCAATTTGAAAACAAACTTTACTTTGGTAATGTAATTCTAAACAATGTAAAAGATCAGAAACTGACAGTTAATATAGTCGGATCTGTTAGACCCATTGATGGCGTGCTACCTGAGTACGTATGCACTGTTCATGTAACGTATAAATATGACCAAGCCCTAAATGAGTTTGCTGCAGATCAAATACAAATTACCTCTGAATAAATAAAGGAGAAGCTGGCCCGAATTGGTCAGCTTCTCCTTGGCGTCGTACTTTACATAAAGTTATTTCTATAGTGCAGCTATTAAATCGCCCTGATCGCATCCATTAATAATAGCGTCGCTTTGCCCAAGAGGTGTTTATCTTTATAAACGATGCCTAGCGGAACGATAGGGTGGATGTCGGAAAATGGACGGATGACCAAAGAACCCTCCAGTTCGAGTCCGCTGTACATCGGAACGACCCCCACACTGGATGCTTCCTTAAGCATTTGCTGAATGACAAAGAAACTTCCTACCTCCATACAAGAAAAAGGATGGGGTTCTGTTTGGCTCACCGCCCTCTCCCAAAGCTTTCGATAGATACAAGTCGGTTCTTTGACCAGAATCGTAAGTCCCGCGAGGTCGCTTACTGCAATCTCATCCCGTTTGGCAAGCGGATGATCCACATGCATCATCACCCCGAGTCGATCCTCGAACAGCGGTTCAAAATCCAGCATGAATTTAGCCGAGGGAACCGAGCATATCCCAAAGTCCAGTTCGCCGGATCGAACCCTTTCCGCAATCGGCTGGCTGCCGCTCACTTCCATCGTTAACTGCACTTTCGGATGCAGCCTGCAAAAATCAGCAACGACCGCCGCCAATCTTTGGCTTGCGATGGGTTCGATCGCGGCAAAACGAACGGTCCCTCCTTCTCCATAAGCGATTTCGGAGACGGTCTGCCTTATGGATTGGACGGACTTCAGCAATATCCCGGCTTCTTGATGGAGCCACCGGCCAGCCTCGGTGGCGATCACACGTTTGCCATCCCGAATAAATAAAGAAACACCCAAATCAGCCTCCAAACGCTGGATCTGAAGGGTTACCGTGGAGGGTGCATACTGAAGCTCCTCGGCAGCTTTCTGAAAGTGTCCGAGACGTACGCAGGCTTCGAACGTTTTTAAGGCTCGCAAATCCATCTTCGTCCCCTCCTTAGTTTAAGATAATTAAACAATTCATTCATATAATTCAATTTTACAAAATAATCGCACTCTTTTAAACTAATTTCAAACCAAACAATGGAAGGAAAATCAAATGATGGGCCAAAAATCGGCATGGAACGGGATCACCTTGTGGGCATCGCTGTTATTTGTCGTGATCCTCGGTTTTTCCCGGCTCTCTTATGGCATGTTTCTGCCGGGAATTCAGCGGGAAATCGGGGGGAGCTACAGTCAATTGGGTATGTTGGGGACGATCAATTTTATCGGTTACTTGGCGGGGACCTTGTGCCTGCCTCCATTGATCTCGCGGTTTCCGGACCGGAAGCATGCCATCAATCAAGCGACATGCTTTTTGCTCGGATTGGCCATGATCGGCTCGGCATTCAGCGATCATTTGGCCCAACTCGGTTTATGGCGTTTTGCCATAGGATTTCTATCAGCTCTCGCCACGGTGCTCGTCTTGTCTATTGCAATGGACGCCGTTCGGCCGGCTGAGCAGGGAGCGGCTTCGGGCTTGATTTGGCTGGGCGGCTCCGCCGGCATTCTGCTCACGGGTTTATCCGCTCCCCTTACGATTGACCCGTCCCATCTGCAGGGCTGGCGGTACGCTTGGGCAGCCATGGGCGTATTCGGCATCGCGGCCGCGTTCGGTTTTGCGGTGGTCACGAGCAAGCGGAGACAGGGAAGTTCATCGTCCCAGGCAGAAGTGAAAACCCCGGATCAACAACGCGTCAAAGTATACCGGCTTCTATTCAGCCCCGAGAAGCTCTTGTTCTTAATCGGTTCTTATTTTTTCTTTGGTGCGGGATACATTATTTACTTCACGTATCTCATCCCTTATCTGGTAAGCAGGGGCATACCGGCCCTCTTCGCCGGGTTGATCTGGTCCGGTATCGGCTTGGCGGGCATGTTTAACGGCTGGATCGGCGGCAGGGCTATCGACCGGTGGCCGAGCGGGTATACACTGGCGGCGGGGCTGTCCTTGGGAACCGTCGGGGTGCTCGGTATAACGACCGGGAATTTGTTCTTTACCGCACTAGGAGCAGTGATGATCGGACTTGTTTCTTTTATTACTCCGCCGCTGATGACGACTTCGCTGCTTCGGCGCCACGTTCCATATCGCGCCTATGCGGCATGCCTCAGCATCGCCACCGCCTTTTTCGCGGCAGGACAAATGATGGGACCCATCGTCGGCGGGGTAGGAGTGCAGCAGTACGGTTTGCAATTCGGCGCGGCGTCAGGCGCGATCTTTATGGGAATTTCCGCCGGGTTGGCGGGCTTGTATGGACAGAAGCAGCGAAAAACGAAAACACGCGACCTGCATCTTGGCGTCTGAATCGTATAAAAAGGAGGAACAGTACAATGACGGAGCATACTCCATTGGCACGAAGGAAATATTTTAAATCGGGAAATCTTCAGTTGTCCTATCTTGATTTTGGCGGAGACAGCAGGCAGGTGCTGGTGATGCTGCATGGTTACATGGCTAATGCAAGGACCTTCTCGGAGCTGGCGGCCCGATTCAAGGATTGGCGGGTGATTGCTCTGGACCAGCGGGGACATGGATGGAGCGATCATCCTTCCGGACAGGAATACGCCAGAGAAGATTATGTAATGGATATTTGGAATCTGGTCCAGTCGGAGCTCGGTGGACAGCCGGTTACGATTTTGGGACATTCTTTGGGTGGATTAAATGCTTATCAATTCGCTGCCCGTTATCCTGAACTGGTGAGCTCCTTGATCGTTGAGGATATCGGCGCGGAGATTAACGCGGACTTTTCCTTTGCCGTCAAGCTTCCGTTCCGGTCGCCTTCCTTGAAGCAGCTGAGGGAATCACTTGAAAGCGCAGGACTCCGGGCGATCGACTACTTTGCCGAAAGCGTGCTGGAGGATGAACGGGGCTGGGGCTTCCGAACGGATTTGAAAGGGCTGCAGGTATCCGTCCCCCAATCCAACGGGGTGTGGTGGGACGACTGGCTGCACTCAAGCTGCCCGATCCTCCTGATTCATGGCGGCAGGAGCTTCATCCTAGATACCGAACAGGCGAGACGCATGCAGGCAAGAAGACCGGGCACCAAGCTTGTCGTTTTCGAACAATGCGGTCACGGTGTCCACTCCGATGATTTAAACGGTTATGCTCAAGCGGTGAACGAATTTCTGGCTGACCCGTATAGCACCTGAAAAAGCGCAGTGAGATGGGCGGGACAGAAGTAATCTAAAGAAAGCGGGAGGTCGTGACCTGCTGTTAATACAGCCGCAGAGCCGGAATCCAAATGCAATAAGGTTAACCTTAAGGGCGCTTCTTGCGCTTTAAGATTAACCTTATTTTTGTTACTTGGTTACGACTGTCCGAGCTCTTGCACCGAATGTTGATTCACGTTAAGCGGAATTAATATAACCGTTCTTCGCCGGTTACCGGATTTTTGAACGCGGACTTGATATCGCTGCGGCTGAGTTCTCCAGCGAATTCGGTGTCCGGGGCTTCCGGACCCTTGTTACGGTTTGCTTTGGCCGCTTGTTCCTTCGCTTCCGCTTCGTTGGCTAAGTGGTTATCCTTTTCCATTTCGTTTCGATGCCTCCCTTGTCTAAAATCCATTTATCATTAGGATGCAACTTCCAGTCTGCATCTATGCATTCCATCCCTTACATGGATATTAAACGGCTATATTTTTTCTTTCCCTATCCCCCTACAGGCTAATGAACTATGATCAGAATAGCGAAAATTCAGGAAGCGAATCGGGAGGGAAAAGATGTTCGAATCGATTTACGATCAATTGAACCGATGGGGGAAGGACGACACATTTTTCGTGCGCATCATTGAGCGGATCAAGCCTGACGGAATAGCCGATTTAGGCTGCGGAACCGGAAGGCTGACGCTGCATTTGGCGGGTAAGGGTTATCACGTGACCGGTTTGGATCCCGACGAGGCGTCGATTCGGATTGCCAAGCAGAAGGACACAGAGAACGCCGTGCTATGGGAGGTTGGAACGTCCGAGAAACTGGGGGCGGAGCGGTTTGATGTGGTGATGATGACGTCCAACGTGGCACAGGTTTTTGTGACGGACGCGGAATGGACAGCCACGCTGCACAACATTTTTCAGTCCTTGATGCCGGGAGGGTATCTTCTGTTCGACACCAGAAATCCTCTCGCACGCTCTTGGGAACGCTGGACCAAGGAACACTCTCTTAGTGAAGTCGTGGATCCGGCAACAAAGGCGAACATCAGAACCTGGCATGAGACGACCTCGGTTCATCTGCCCCTGGTGACGTACGATACTTTTTATGAAAATTTGGATACCCATGAGGTTCGGAGCGAAGACGATACGCTGATTTTTAGGGAGAGGGAGACGCTCAGGCAGGATCTGCTTGCTGCAGGCTTTCAGCAGGTGAATATATACGGAGACTGGGAATTCCAGCAGGCGGGGCTCCATGCCAAATCCTTTATCTTTGCTGCTAAAAAGTAAAAAGAAACAGAATATCCGCATGGTTTCTGCAATGAATCAGCCTGTCGGCCTAAGCCGGCAGGCTGTTCTGCTAACGTGCGAGATTCATGAGAACGCCGAGGGTTAGATGCTGAACCGTCCCGGATTTTACGAAAGAGCTGCTTACTCTGCGGTTTCGTCCAAGTCTTCCGTATAGGCCAAAATGCCGCGCTTGAAATAAAGCAGCTTTTCATCCGTAGTCGATTCCATGAGATTGGTAATCAGGAGTTCGACGCTTTCTTTATACTGCTGGCCGTTGTACAGCGCCATGGCCAGAAAAACCCGGAGTGCCCGGTTGTCAGGGAACTCCTGAACGCCCCTGCGGAGCGTTGCGATCGACTTCTCATATTGGCCCCAGTACCGGTAGGTGCTCCCCAGACCGAGTAGACAGCGTTCCAGATCGTTACCGGAAAGGCCGAGCTGCAGGGCGCGTTCGTAGTATGGGATGGCTTCTTTCCCCAATCCCGAGTTGTCATGGGCTATTGCGGTCTGGTAGTTCACCTGCGCATCATTCGGATCTTCGTTCAGCAGACCCAACAGCCGGGCGCGCACATCGGCGAGAAGCTCTTGATCCTGGTTGGCGCGCCCCTGTTCACGGAGAGCAATTAATTGCTGCAGTTGGTCTTTTGGCACGTTGCTTCACTCCTCTTTTTCCACATGAAGGAATTCTAACACAGCATCTGAAGGGCGTCTATTTGAAGTCTGGTTAAAATGGTATGATGGCGAATAGAAAGCTTGCTCTTTGGGTTTGAGAGGGTGAAATGATGCGAGTAATTACTTTATGCGGGTCTACTAAATTCAAAAGGCAATTCGAACAGGTCAATGCTTATTTAACGCTTAAGGGAAATATTGTGATAAGTTTAGCATTCTTTGAGCAAAGTGAAGGAATCGAATCGGCGTCCCCCTTACGGGGGATTTTCTATTATACAAAATCGTTTTATAGTATTAAAATACAGCGCAAACCAATCAATAAGGATGCAAAGGAGGGGTATCATGAATACGCGCTGGAACCCATGCCTTAGATGAGAAAACCATGGGGGATTAACATGACGTTAATCTATCGGCGCTAGAATGAAAGCAGCATCCGCATGGATTCGATCGCATCGTTATAGCCCGGGGGCTTATGTCGTCAGCAGATCAATGCGTTGATTCTAGCGATTTTATTATTTGGGAGGAAATATCCTGATGAGTTTAAAAGGGAAATCGATATCGATTCTATCGGCGGCTGCCCTGCTGGGCGCTCTGGTGCCGCATGTATCCGCAGATGCGTCCCTATCCGACATTTCAAACAGTAATGCCAAAGACGCGATAAATGAGCTTGTCAGCAAAGGAATCATCCATGGAACAGGCGATGGAAAATTCAATCCGGCTAGCGGTATCCAGCGGCAGGATTTTGCGATCATCATGGCCAGAGCGCTCCAATTGGATCTTAGCCATCCGCCGGTAACGCCGACCTTCAAAGACATACCGAAAGAAAACTATGCCTATGCTGCCGTGGAAGCTGCGTTCAAGGCAGGATTGTTCAAAGGCATGGGGAACGGGATTTTCGGAGCGGGCCAAAACCTCACCCGTGAGCAAATGGCAGTGATTTTCGTGAACGCCCTAGGCGTCAACCCTGCAGGAAAAGGAAGTAATTTAACGTTCTCCGACGCTGCATCCATCTCCGCATGGGCCAGAGATGCCGTCGCCGCTGCCGTTGAATTGGGACTCATTCATGGATACCCCGATGGTACCTTCAATCCCGGAAATCAGGCGACCCGCCAGGACGCAGCCCTGGTGACGGTCCAGTTTCTGAACGACAAGGCAAAGGCTGACGAAGGCAGCACCCAGCCGCCCAAGGTACCGCCCGCAACGCCAACGTCGCCCACAACTCCTTCACCAAAACCAACACCACAACCAACACCGACTCCGATTCCGTCGACGCCATCTTCCGGCGGGGGCGCTCCCTCCAATGGAGGAGGAGAAACTCCTCATCAGAATCCGGATCAAGCCGCTGCAGAACCGGTAAAAGCCGAAATCGCAGCATTGCCTGCAAAAGCAAATATCAAGTTATCCGACAAACCGGCCGTCGTCCAAGCCCGCGCACACTATGATGCGTTAACAGATGCGCAAAAAGCCTTGGTAGGCGATACCGCCAAGTTGACGGAGGCTGAACAAACGATTGCTGAACTGGAAACCCAAGCAGCGCTGGATGAGCAGGCTGCAGCGCCGGTCCGAGCCGAAATCGCGTCCTTGCCGGCGAAAGCGAATACCAAGCTGACCGATGAACTGGCTGTAACGTCAGCCCGCGCCCATTACGATGGTTTAACAGATAGCCAAAAGAAGCAGATAGGCGATATCGGCAAACTGACGGACGCCGAGGACATGATCAGAGATTTGAAAATCGTGGCCATGGCCAAAGGGAATTTGCAGGTCGTTTACAACGGCGTTGCGGAAAAGATCGAGCTGCAAAACGCCCAAGACGGCGCGACGATTACTTGGATCCTGAAAAACAAGGATCAATCAACGATCGTGGATATAACGACCGGCAGCGTGCAGCGTGAAGGATTGAAAGAAAACACGGACGTCGTCCTTGTCGCGAACATCGCCGCAGGAGCTGCTTCCGATACGAAAGAGATTAGTATTCGCGTGAAAGCTATTAAGGCCGAACCAGAGGTGATCACGAGCAAAACCATCGCCGATTTTGACTTTTCCACCATCTATGCAACGCAAGCCCGAGGGGAGAGCTTCCAGGTCCAAACGACTGACTTCCAAAGCGCGCCCAAACATTTCACGATCAGCGACGGGAAGATAACGATCCCTGTCGATTTGACATGGAATATCCCCCTAGGGGAGTTTACTGTAGGGCAAGTCGTTGGCTCGGCCGTCGACAGTGCTATTCAGGATTACTGCAATGCGTATGGAATCGACCTGGGGAAGCGAACCTTGGGTGCCGTCGGATTCGGGGATACGTTCTCGATCTTTGCATTCAGCACCGGCTCGGAGTCTTCCGTTACGTTAGGCGGTCCTGACTGGAATTATTTCTTTCCACAGAGCCAATATAACGGAAGCGATATCGACCATAGCAAGAATCGTACGTTTAACGTGAGTGATGGGGAGCATACGACCGTCGTAACGTTAGATTGGCAGTATACCGGCATGGAGTCTTTGGTTGAGGCTATTAATGGCCAACTGCAAGGTGCATCCGTTTCCGCCGCGGCGGAAACGGTAAACGCCAATCAGTTTAGGCTGGTTGCCAACTCGACGGGCATTCAGCTAACCGTTTCCGGCGTGGATAAAAATCAGTTTTTCGAGGAATAAGCATGCAAAGCCCGAATCTACCGGCAGGTGATTCGGGCTTTTTTCAGTACGCCCATGCCAATCAGACTAAGTAAAAGGCCCGCAAGAGATGGAAATCGCTTGATAAAAGCCATTCCACTCGGTGTCGGTGCCTAGTAAATGCCATCTTGGAGTCTGGGAGCCGTATTGATGCGCGTCCAGCCTAACCGTCATGCGGACTCTGGCCTATGTTGGCGTTAAAGTAATCGATCAGCCAATTCGTCAATTGCTGCTGGGAGCCGCTAATAAATCGATCCGCATAGTACATCAGCTCGAGATAACGCACCGGCGTCGGTCCAGTAATCGGGATCGATGCAATTTCGGGCCGCTCCGGATTTTGTCTGAGCAATCCAGCCGGTTGAATCGTCGCGCCTACCCCGGCTGATACTAGTTGCAGCAGCGAAGTGGCTGAACTGGCCTCCATCACCGTCGTTAATTCGAAGCCCTCTTGTCTGCATACATCGTCAACCAGATCGCGGCCGAGATACCCTTTTGGATACATCACTAAGGCATGCTCCTTCAGTTCCTCCAGCGTGATCTCCTTCCTGTCAGCGAGCTCGCTTGCCGAATTCACGAATAGATGATAGGGTTCGCATCCAAGCGGAATTTGGGTCAGCCTTTTATCCACCGGCCCGCGCAATCCAATGCCGAGATCTACTTTATGATTAAGCACTTCGTCCTGTACGAAGATCGTTGAGAAGGCCTGCAGCTGGATGTCAGGATAGGTGGATTTGAACTGGACAAACAGCGGAACGAGCTGAAAATCCAGGTCAGAAGGAAGCACGGCCAGCCGAACGGTGCCTTGTTTGCCGGACTGGAGCTCCTTGATGGCATTTTTGGCATCCCGTTCCGCCTGCAGCATTTTCGTTCCATACTCCCGCAGTAGCCTACCGGCTTCCGTCGCAACCACCTTTTTGCCGATGCGGTCGAAGAGCGGCATGCCGAACTCCGCTTCAAGGATGCGAATCTGCTGGCTTAGTGTGGGCTGGGAGATGCCTAGCTCATCGGCGGCTTTCGTAAAATGAAGATGCTCATATACGGCCATAAAGTACTGTATATTTCGAGTGTCCATGCAAGGTCTCCTGATTTTAATAGTATTTTACTATCATAATAATATAAATTATAGGATTGAACAATGAAAGGTGGTTCCATATACTGAATGTACATAAAGCAGATGGGTGGAGGAAATCGATGAGAAAGTTCTATTTATTATTAGCTATATTTATCGCGGCGTTGAACCTGAGGCCAATTCTTACGTCTGTCGCCCCTTTGCTCGGTACCATGCAGAGCGATTTGGGAATGAGCGGGCTGACTGCAAGTCTGCTCACGACGCTGCCTGTATTATGTATGGGGATTTTTGCTCCTGCAGCGACGGCGCTGAGTGATCGGCTGGGGCTGGAGCGCACGATTGTCATCGCTTTGCTGCTCATTACAGGAGGCACCGCTTTGCGAGGAATCGTCGGCTCCGTCACGATCCTGGTGGTTACAGCGTTGGTAGGCGGAATCGGGATCAGTTTGGCAGGGCCTCTATTGTCCGGTTTTATTAAAAAATATTTCCCGACGAAGCCCGGCATCGTCAGCATCTATTCCGCATCAATGACTGTGGGGGCTGCATTAGCATCCGCCTTCTCCATTCCGATATACGACCGGAGCCATCACAGCTTAACGTTGACCTTGTCATGCTGGGCTATTTTAGGTGTAATTGCCCTCTTGATCTGGTCGGCATTTCTCCGGAACAGGGCCGAGCGGAAGAGATTGGTTCGTTCCAGGCTGCCCATCCGTAATAAAAGAGCGATATTATTAACGTTATTTTTCGGTTTTATGGCAAGCATGTTCTATTCCATTACCGCATGGATTTCACCGATTGCCCACAGCTTCGGGTACAGTCCGTCGAGCTCGGCGGTGTTCCTTACCGTGTTTACGATTATCCAAGTTCCTGTCTCCTTAATCGTTCCGGGTCTGGTTTCCCGCTTTGGCAAAAGAAGATTGTTTCTGGTTTTGTGCAGCGTGTTTGAGCTGATCGGCATTGTGATGTTATTGTTCCACCTGCCGATGCTGCCGGCTATCATCTGTTTGGGAATCGGGGCAGGCGGATTATTCCCGCTGGCGCTGATGCTGCCGATTGTCGAGACGAACACTTCGGAGGAAGCGGGGGCGTGGGCCGCGATGTCTCAGTGTGGAGGTTACATTATCGGCGCATTCGGCCCGCTGCTGGTGGGAACGATCCATGATTACAGCGGAAGCTTTCACGCTGCGCTTCTCGCGATGCTCGTAATCATCGTGGCGATGATCGGGGTGCAGCTGCTGATCGCAGGCAAAAAGGCTGAGGAGGGGGCAGGTTCTTAAAGGCTATTAGGGAGATTGACTAGGGATGATAGAACCGGCCTCGAGAATCTCATGGTACTTCAAACAAAACAGCCCTATCACTATATGAATCCGTAGGCTTTTACACGGAGTTGGAAGAGGTAAGGATTAGGCAAAAAAGAGGGCTTGCTAGCCCTCTTTTTAAAAATTTAGCTGCTGTTATTCCCCTGACTTAAAATCCTCCCTCAAGAGCCCCATCACGATGGTGTCGACGTACTGTCCATCAATATAGGAATGCTCGCGCAGTCTTCCCTCAATAACGAAGCCGCACTTCTCGTAGGCACGGATAGCCCTTGCATTACCGCCCCATGTTTCGAGTTGAACACGCCGTAGGTTCATCGTCTGGAATACATACCGGATCAGCGCTTTCAGGGCATCCGATCCCCAGCCTTGCCCCCAGAAGTCCTTGTTTCCAATACCGATGCCGACGGTGCAGCGGCGGGAGACGATGTTCACGTCTCGGTACTCAATGAATCCGATATGCTCGGGTTGTTCGCCGCGCGTATAAATGGAGAATCGTCCTTTTTCCCGCTTATCCAGTTCCAGGATTTCCTTTCTGTATGCATCCTCCAAATATTCCAGTGGAACATGGCTGAACAAGAACAGGGCCGAACCCGCTTCCAGCTTGGCTGTTTCCTCATCATTCCTCCAGGCGTATGCCCGTCTGTAATCATCCAGAGAGACGGGGCGCAGTTCGACCTTTTCACCAGTAATCAATGGGATCTACCTCCATAACCGTTTTTGATCGTCGCCATCTTGATGAATTGATTATTACAGAAAGGAGAGCGAGGGACAAATGCTCTTGAATGGCTGTACGGATGAATTGCCTGTTTACTCTTAACATTAATAATGGAAATTGGTAGGATAAGGGATGGGGATTGGATAAGATAGAAACTTATAGAAGGAGCGATGACAAAACATGAAGAAGATCATCCCAAGCATCATTTTTGCATTCATTCTTGCGATCGCATCGTCGCCTGCTTATGCAGCGAACCATCCCATCCAAATTGACGGCGTCGCGGTGGCGTCCGATGTGAAGCCGGAGACGAAAAACAAGCGTACGATGGTGCCTTTGCGCGTGGTCAGTGAGAATTTGGGGGCCAAGGTCGATTGGTCGAATTCGAAAGTGACGCTTACCAAAAGCAGCATGAAAGTGACGCTGCAAACGAACAGCACGGCGGCCATGAAAAATGGTGAAGCGGTGCAGCTGGATGTCAAGCCGTACATCAAGAACAATCGCGTGATGGTTCCGCTCCGTTTTATCGCCGAAACGTTCGGCTGTAAAGTGAATTACAGCAATTCGAAGGTTACCGTCGAAACGGCGCCACTCGTCATTCACAACGTGAAAGTAAAAGCACTGCAGGAAGAATACCACATGACGATGGGCGGCGTCGTACAGCAGTTAAAAGGAAATGCGTATAACGCAGCCATTTATGATGCTTTTGTGCGTAACAAAGGCGCCAAAGTCGATGCCCCCGCCAGTTACTCGTGGATGGTAAACATCGACGTGCCCGGGTCGTATTACAAAAATGCGCAGTACGATTTTCTGGATGAGAAAGGGAGCAGCGTGCAGCGGTTTGATGTCTATTCTCTCCTTCACGCTTTTCCCGATGAGCTGTTGACCGGCTACCCGGAAGTTCTCTTGTATGATGCTACCGAGGATCAATGGTACCTGTTCAGCGGAGCGGCAAGAGACTCCATTCAATCGTTGGTGGATGCGGCCGGAAAGAACGGATTTTTGAAGGTAATCAGCAATACGGTTGCATAAACAGAAGCAAGCATAGGGCCATCCTGCAAAGGGTGGCTTTTTTGCGTGATCATGTTCCTCCGACAATTATTAAGTTGCATGAACGATATTTAATTCCCAAGGGTGTTTCTTACGAAAGTACTGCCTATGTGAAAAAACGGAAGTGTACGCTGCAGGCTGCACCGCTTTAGACTATTTTTGAAAGCGCTTTATTCATTGGCGAAAGGTTCTGACTGCTTAAACAGCATTCAAAGCATGGGCAAAAGTCGAGGTCATCTTGCGCCAACAGGAGGTGGGGAAGTCTCCCGGGACGGGGAGGATGTGTGTACGATACCTAGACAGGAGGTTATTCGATTTGATGCGTAAAAGATGGAAAGCAAAGCTCGCGGTGCTTAGAGCTATTCCCGCTATCGTGCTGGCTGCCGGTACGGTTCCGTTCGGAATGCAGCCGGCCAGCGCAGCCGCGGAGAAATTCCCGACCTTCGTTCAGCACGCTGTCCCCAGCCTCACCTCCGGTACAGCCGATATCGCCGGCACCGCGTTTGTGGATCAGGACGGGGAGTTTCACTGGATGTATTCCGTCTCCAACTATGAGCAGGCGGACAACGGGGGATCCTGGATCAAGTACAACACCAGCACGGACCTGGGCAAGCTGAACACGAATTGGGGCACCCCTGTGACTTATAATTCTTACTGGAACCGGCCGGGGACGATCAATTACAAAATCGACGAAACGAACGGCATTCCGACGCCTTATCAGGATGATCACAACGACGGTATCGGCATTTGGGTCGATCCGGATACCGGTTACTGGTACTCGCTCACCAATGATGAGTATCAATTTAATCCATTTGCTACCGGGAACCCGACGAATAACCAGCGGATCGCCACGGGCGTGCACAACAACCGCGTTCTCTCCATGTACTCGACCGATAAAGGAAAGACATGGAACCTGATCGGACAGGTGGCAACCTCGCCGTGGAACGACAGTGACGAAGCGGTCACCGCGAGCGGTTTTCCGGGGAAGACCTGGTCGTACGGGGTGGCCGGGACGCGCTTCTTCGTCGATAACGTCAACGGTTATTTTTACGTTTTATACAACAACCATATTAATTGGAAAACGGGCTACAGCAATGTCCTCACCTACTTCCACCTCGCCCGCTCGCCAATCAGCGCAAAGATGGCTGAGGGCTCGTGGGACGTATGGTACAACGGCACGTGGACGCGCTCTGCTCTAAAAGGGTATGCCGGATGGATTGGAAGTCCGATGGGGGCAGGCAGCGATCATAACCTCACGGTCAACTATACGCCAGAGACGGATGACCTGAGGCTGACCGGCATCGGGATGGATAACTCTTCGCTCGATATCGGCTATATGAAAGTGCCGAGCAGCGGTGATTTCACCTTCAAAGACCCGGCAGGCAGCACATATACGGCGAATACGGTGAGCGGAACGATCACCGGTCCTGGCGGCAGTGTCCCTTCGGTGACGTACTCCGATCCCGCACTGGATGCAACGGTAACGGTCTATGTCGAGAGCGGCGCGGTATGGATCAAGCAGGAGAACAACGCTACCGGCTATGTGACCTCGGTCAAAGTCAGCGCAGGCAATCCGATCTTTAAAGATACCGTGACGGAACGGCTTTTTGTTCCGGTCAATACGCAGTACGAGAACGCCTTTTCTTATAACGTGTACAGCGGCAAATACCGCTCTGTCGGTTATGACGGCTACGTCTACGAGACCGACGATCTCGGCAAGCCGGACACCTTCAGCCTCGTCGGCAAGCTGCCTGCCACGGTGGGGAGCTATATGTCCCAGATCGATTCCGGAAGCCTGACGAACCAACAAGTCAGCGGCTATTCGTTCCGGGCGATCTCCGACTTGTCCGGCAAGCAGATCAGTTACTCCCTGCCCGAACCCGATGCCGGCCATGCCTACTATTCTTCTTACAATCCGCCGAAGGACAACGATGGAACGGATATCTCCCCGCTGTCCTCATACACGGTCTCTATCGGAGGCAGCGACCTTAAGGACGGCACGGCGAGCCAGTGGCAGTTCGTTCCCGTACCTGACGAATTCGACCCGTCGAAGAACAGCGGCTTCTACCGATTGCAAAATGTGGAGACCGGAAATTATTTGAAGGTATCCGGATCGACGCCGGCGCAGACACGGGCGATGGGCGCTGCAGTCACCACAGGGCTTGCGGATCCGAATGCCGATCCGAACGGCAACGGCGGAAACGGCGCCGCGGCCGGAAGCGATCAGTGGTATCTTCTTCCGGTCGGCAACGCGAAGCCGGCTGACCTATCCCCGGATTCTTCGGCGTCGGATATCGAGGCCGCAACGAATACGAGCTTAACCGGGATCACCAAGTACCGGCTGGTCAACCGGGCCAGCGACCGTGCTGTTGAATACGTGTCGGGTCAAGCGTCCATCCAGGGGATCAAGTTCGATACCTCCAATGCTCAGGTGCTGACTATTACGCCGACGGCTGCAGGATTGGCTGCACCGACTGGGCTGACCGCCAAGGCAGCGGGCCAGTCCCAAATCGACGTCACCTGGAACGATGCTAATGGGGCAGCAAGCTATGATCTGTTCGTGGATGGCGCGCTGATCAGCGGAGTAAGCAGCCCATACAAGCATACGGGGCTTGATGCGAGCTCGACGCATACGTATCAAGTAAGAGCCCGCAGCAGCTCGGGATCGAGCCTGTGGAGCCTGCCGGTCCAAGCCACGACGACGTCGGGGGTCATTTCGGAAGGCAAGACGGCAACAGCAAGCTCATTCCAAACAGGGAACAATATCGAGTACGCGAATGATGGCAAAGCCGGTACGCGCTGGGCGGCCGTCACGAATTCCTACCCGCAGTGGTGGAAAGTCGACCTTGGCGACATCATGCATATCACGAAACTTGAGAGCTACTGGTACAACAGTGCAACCTACCCGAGATACTACCAGTACAAAATTGAAGGCAGCAATGACGATGTCACGTACACGACCCTCCTGGACAGAACGGACAATAAAACGCAGGGCTTGACGACGGATACCCTCGATGCGGCGTTCCGCTATCTCCGCGTAACGGTGACGGGATCCAACTACAGCGGAGGAAGTGCTTCCAGCTACGAATTCAAGGTGTATGGAGAACCCGTTCATGAAGATTCGGTCCCTGCGCCTCCGGCTAACCTGACGGCTAAGGCGGCAGGTGACAGCGCGATTGATTTGAACTGGAACGCGGTAGAGCAGGCGGAAGGGTACAGCGTCTACCGGTCCGATAAGGCCGACGGCGAATTTGTCAAACTTAACGACGAGGTACTGTCTAGTACGACGCATACCGACACCGGCCTGTCGGCTTCGACGGAATATTTCTACATCGTCAAAGCGGTCAACGCAGCCGGGGAATCCGCTCCATCAGATGTGGTGTCTGTGAAGACGGATCAGCCGCACGTAACCGGCATCAACGTAACACCGGAACAAGTAGAGTTAAAGGAAGGCGAAACTGCGCAGCTCACTGCGGTCGTTACACCGGTGGATGCGGGAGATACGACGATCAAGTGGACATCGAGCGACACCGGCATAGCGGAAGTGAGCGACACCGGTAAGGTTACGGCCAAAAGTCCGGGGACTGCGGTAATCACGGCTGCAGCCGCCGGCGGCGAATATACCGCGACCGCCCGCATTACTGTACTGGATACGGCTTCGCCGACCATCGTGCTGGATGAACCGGGGAAATTGACGGGCAATCACTACAATGTGGAAAAGGGAACGCTGCGTGTTACGGGTAAAATCAGCGAGCCCGGCATTGTTCTCGTGAATGGAGTACAGGCCGACGTGAAGGATGACCTGACGTTCAGCGCGGATATCGACCTTCAGCCGGGCATGAACAGGATCGAAGTCACGGCATCGGATCGGGCGGGCAATACGGCCGAGCCTGTCGGTTATAACGTAGTGCCCTCTAAGTAATGATGTGAGGCAGCCGCTTTCGGTCAGCTGCTTCGCATCTCCCTACGCTAAAACTGCATACGATAGTATGATGTTCGTCTCAAAAAATAAAAATCCTGAACCTTGCCGGTTCAGGATTTTTATTCGTGGGACAAGTTGAGCGTTATTTCTTACCCTCCGCTTAGCTTATGAAATGTCAAAATGAATGCCTGTCAGTGCTTCGCCAACGCTCCAAAGACGTTCAGCGGCTTTCGCATCAACGGCGCTTGGATGCACGCCGGCAATGCCGATCTGATCCTCATCAATGAGCGGAGAGACGTCAACGTTTTCACAGTATACGCCTCCCATACCGTCCAGCTGACGGCTGGCTGCACACCATACGATGGTGGCCGCCCCTTCCTGCACGGTCTTCCGCTCACTGTCGTATTCGGTATATTGCCGTTGCCCCTGCTCGTTAATCGCGCCCATGGTCATCAGTTCGTCATCCGACAGATGCCGGGCTAACGAGGTGACAATCGAACCCGGGTGCACCGAAAATGCCCGGACACCATAGGCCTGTGCTCTCCGGTCCAGTTCCACCGCGAACAGGGCATCCGCCGTTTTGGACTGCCCATAGGCAGACCATTTGTCATAGCTGCGCTCCTTGTAGTGGATGTCTTCGAACACTACCGGACTGAACTGGTGAGCACGGGAAGATACCACGACCACGCGCGCACCACCGGCCAGCCGGAGTGCCGGCCACAGCCGCACTGTAAGCTGGAAAGGGCCCAAATAGTTCGTGGAAAAGTGAAGCTCGTTGCCCCGGCTGTCATACTGCTGGGGTACGGCCATAATTCCGGCGCTGTGGATCAGCATATGAATCGGCCGTCCGGAACGGATCAACCGCTCCGCAAACGAATCGATGGACTGCGGATCGGTTAAATCCAGCAGCTCCGCCTCTGCGCCTGGGATGGAGGCAATGGCCGCTTGAGCAGCTGAAAGGGATCGGGCCGGGACAATGACCTTGGCCCCCGCTTTCGCGAGCACTCTTGCCGTTTCCAGACCCAGTCCGGAATGTCCGCCGGTAATGACTGCCGTTTGTCCGGTCAAATCGGCTTGTCCGAGTGCTTCCATGGCTGTAGTGCGGGGTCCAAATCCGGACCCGATCGGTGTTTGGGGAGTTTTCTGCATGTTCAAAGTGATCTTCCTTTCGTTCAACCGTCTTTAATTTCCTGAAAATGATCCAGCTTATACTTGACGAGCATGAGCGTTTCGTTCAATGCGGCCATCTGGGCTTCAATGCGGATCCGGTGCTCGTCAAGCAGCCGATAGCACAGCTCCTCATCCTGGTCGTCATACGCCCGAATGTACTCCTGAATGTTTTTAAGCGGCATCTCGGTATTTTTGAGATGCAGTAGAAAATGAATTTTGCCGATGTCTTCCTGGCTATATAAACGGGACCCACCCGGTCCGCGTTCGGGGGACGGAATCAGTCCAATCTTTTCATAATACCGAAGGGTATCGGGAGTCAAACCGGTTTTTTCAGCTATTTCGGAAATGGAATATTGTCGCGACATGCCTTCTCCTTTCATCTCCTTTGTCGTCCGGACAGCTATAGGATAGCCCTTGGAGTGAACTCCAAGTCAAGCGTCTGTAACTTCCTTTATTTGGATTAACCGAATGTTTGGATTGGCGCGTAAATGACATAAAAATAAAGAAAAGCAGTCCGCCGGTAATGGCGGACTGCTTTTTGGTGTTTGGAGGCGTTTGAATGTCAGCTTTCCTGCGCTTTCTCCTAATCGAGCTATGGTTTTTGTTTTAGAATGGTAATCTAAGTCGTAGAGCGGCCGGGGTCAGACACGAGTTCCCGATGGACCAATCCCCACTGGGCCATGGCATCCAAAACAGGAATAAACGTCCTGCCGTATTCGCTTAGCGAGTACTCGACTTTCGGCGGAACTTCCGGATAGACGGTTCTAATAATGAGGTTATCCTGCTCCAGTTCCCGAAGCTGTTCCGTTAACATTTTACGGGTAATTTGTGAAATCGAACGCTGGAGTTCGTTAAAGCGCTTGGTCCCACCAACCAAACGCCATAGGATCACAGCCTTCCACTTTCCTCCAACCACGGACAATGTTGCCTCTACCGGGCAACCGCCCATATCCATCACATCCAATCCGTCCCATGAAGTTACCAAATGGGTACTATGTCACGCAAAAGTGCGTACTTACAAGGTTATTCTCCATTCAGTATACTTCATTTTGACCGGAATGGTAGCTGTCTTACCGAAAGACGCTGCTCGTGAATGGTTGTTTATTTCGGGTATAAGAAGACTCGTATCCATTATATTTGATCCCTAAGGAGGAACCGTCATGCCGCTTGACCCTCAAGTTCAAGTTGTGTTGGAAAATATGAAGAAACAAGGGGTCCCGCCTCTTCACACGCTATCCGTGGAGAGTGCCAGAACCGTCAACTTAAGCTCCATGGCCGCCCAGCCGGAAGAAGTATGGAATGTCGACAATCGAAAGATCCCGGGTCCGGCCGGTCTCATACCGGTTCGGGTATATCGTCCTCAAAGCAAATACCCGCTCCCTGTTCTCATCTATTATCATGGAGGCGGCTGGGTCGTCGGGAACCTGGATGCAGCAGATGTGTTATGCCGGCAGTTGGCCAATGGGGCAAACGTTATCGTGGTCTCGGTAGATTACCGTTTGGCACCGGAGCATCGGTTTCCCGCTGCCATCGAAGACGCCTATGCGGCTGCTGCCTGGGTTGCGGAGAATGCCGTTTCGCTAGAAGCGGATCCCAACCGGATTGCGGTCGGCGGAGACAGCGCGGGCGGAAATTTGGCCGCTGCCGTAACCTTGATGGCAAGGGACCAAGGGTTGTCCTTCATCAAGTTTCAGCTGTTGTTCAATCCGGCGACCCACTACGCGTTCGATACGGATTCTTACCGTGACAACGCCGAAGGGTACGGCCTGACTACGGACACGATGCGGTGGTTCTGGGGCCAATACCTGGCGGAGGAGCAGGACGGAAGGAACCCCTACGCTTCGCCGTTATTGGCTGCCGATTTCAGCAGCCTTCCGCCTGCTCTCGTAATCACGTCCGAATTTGATCCGCTGCGCGATGACGGGGAGGCTTATGCAGCGAAATTACAAGCCGCCGGCATTCCCGTGGAAGCGAAGCGCTATGACGGCATGGTCCACGGCTTCATGCTTCAGACCGGTGGTTATGACCAAGGAAGACAAGCGGTGCAGCATGCCGTAAGTGCACTGCGGAAGGCTTTGCATGGACAGGAGAGAGGCTGAGAGATAGCAATATAAAGTGTGCGAGAATAAAGCCGAACCGGTAAATGTATATTCAGTTGATCCGTAAAACTTCAATATATCAGCATTGGGGCATCCTTAAGGGATGCCTTAAACTTTTTACTGCATCATGCCTGGCGTATACAGAGGCCCAAATGTTCGGTGACAAGCCATCCAAACTTTATTCCGAATTATGGCTTGACATGACACCAACGGGTGTCTTATTATGAACTCATAAGACACCAGTTGGTGTCCTATCATCGACCAGAATAGGGATGATGGGAATGGATGAACAACATGAAGCGAGGGATGTATATGCCGCGGTTGCCGATCCGACGCGGCGCAAATTGCTTAGATTGCTGGCCGAGGCGGATGAATTGCCTTTACACGAATTAACGATGCATTTCGAGATGGGGCGGACAGCCATTTCCAAACATCTGGCGATCCTCAAAGCCGCCGATCTGGTCAGGCAGCGCAAGGCCGGGCGGGAAACAAGGTATCGATTGAACGCAGAGCCTCTGAGAGAAATTGAAGATTGGGTCACTTTTCACACGGCTTTTTGGAACCAAGGATCGGCTAAGCTGAGTCAATTGTTGAAGGAGGAAGAGGAATGAAACCGGAAGTGAAGCTGGATTTTCAATTCGATAGCCCGATTGAGAAAGTATGGCTTGCATTGACTGATTCCAACATGCTTGCGAAATGGGTGATGGACAACGACTTTAAGCCGGTTGTCGGCCATCACTTTCAATTCCGGGCCAAACCGTCGAAAGTATGGGATGGAGTCGTCGATTCAGAAGTGCTGGTCGTGGAAGAACCTCACCGCCTATCCTACACCTGGGTAACCGCGGGAGTAAGTACAGTCGTTACATGGACGCTCCATTCATCCAATGGTGCAACCCACCTTCATCTTGAGCATACCGGATTTCAAAGCGAGAGCTTGTCGTATAACGGAGCCAGACTCGGTTGGGTCAAGATGGCCGATCAGCTTGAAGTGGTATTGGCTGAGCTGTAATCCAAATGATGTTGTGATCGAATAGGAGGAGATCGAAATGGCCATTTTTACTATCGTTCTTCAATCTTTGCTGATTGTTTACTACCTCTTTTCGGGTACCGCAAAAATGATAGGGGCTAAGTACTGGGCGGACATGTTCGAACACCTTCACCTGCCGCAATGGTTCCTTAAGGTCACGGGGCTGGTTCAACTGGCAGGTGCGGCCGTGCTGATCGCCGGCTACTGGTATACCGGACTGGTCGCATGGGCGGGAGTGTGGCTTGGTGTGACGATGCTGGTGGCAAGCCTGGTGCATATCCGCACGAAAGATCCGATTGGCAAAACGGCGCCGGCTTTGTTCTTTGCCGTACTGAATATTGCCCTGATTCTTGCGAATGCCGGCCAAATGCTCCAGCCTTTTGCATAATCAATCCAGCTGCATCCAGGAATAAAAGGCTCCACATGTTCGCGGTGAACATGTGGAGCTTTTTTGCAATATAAACCCACACCAATGCAACTCCAACCTCCCGATCGCAAAACGGCAGTTGGATAGGCCCATTTCGGAGGCATGTACTTTATTTATAAATGGTGACATACAGCTGTCACCTCTTATTCAATATACTACATTTATCACAAGAAGGAGGTTTTACTATATGTCAGCTGTAGTCTATTTAAATTTTGATGGAGTTGCTGAACAAGCGATTGATTTTTATGTGAAAGCTTTAAACGCAACTGAAGTAAAAAAAGTGAAATTTAAGGATTTCCCGCAGGATCCAAACTATCCGTTGCCGGAAAATGAACTAAACATGGTCATGGAGTCTTCAATAGCATTTGCAGGCGGGAAAATCATGATGTCGGATATTTTGCCTTCAATGAAGAATGTAATGGGCGAGTTGGTTAAAGGCAACAATATACTGATTAGTATCGTTAATGAGGATCAACAGACGTTGGAAAATTACTTTTCTAATTTGTCCGAGGGCGGTTATGTCATCATGCCGTTATCCAATACGCCGTGGTCTTCGTGCTTCGGAATGCTGGTCGATAAGTTCGGAGTTTGCTGGAAATTTAATAGCGACGCAGATCAGTTTCTTGATAACGTAATCTCCAAGAAACAGTAACTCATGCTGAGAGAAGTAGATCGCTTAATTCCGGTCATATCGAGAGAAGCATTAAGGGCTTGGCTGCAGGAAAATAGCAAGACTGAAAAATCTTGTTGGGTCTTGGTTCGTATGACGCCCCAATCGGATACGCTCTTATATTTGGACGCGGTCGAGGAGGCTTTGTGCTTTGGATGGATCGATGGAGTCAAGAAGAAAATATCTGAGACGGAGCTGGCTCAGAGACTGTCCCCTCGAAGCAAAAAAAGCTCATGGACTGAATTGAATAAAGAGCGTGTCCGCCGCCTCGAAAGGTTGGGCTTGATGACAGACGAAGGGAGAAAGGTCCTTCCTGATATGAATTACGATTCTTTTCGAATCGATCCGGTTATAGAGCAAAGGTTACAAGAGGACAAGCAAGTGTATGAGAATTTCATGGCTTTTCCAGATCTTTATACTAGTCCGGATCGACACGATCCAAAGCTATAAGAATCAGCCCGAATTATTTCAGAGCAGATTGGACAAATTCATAACAAATACGCGTGAAAACAAAATGTACGGTCAATGGAACGATAATGGCCGTCTACTAGATTATTAGGTCATCCAATCTGGATGCTCCAGACTGTCGACAAAGTGTCGGCAGTTTTTTCTATCGAGAATTTGGTCAATTCTGCCGTTTACTTTGATACTGAATGGTTTCCGCCGTCAATCCTTTGATTCCGTGCAGTCCCGATCAGCATCGGAATGGAGATCAGAAGACTGAATACAACCGGAACAATAGAGGTCTCAAGTCCAAAGTTGCCCCCTGTGAGAAGTGCGGCACCGTGCACCTTTACAGTAAATAGACCGGTAGCAGGGTGTCCAGAGACAGGAATGCCAAGCAGGCCTTCAATGGCATTCCAAGCAAAATGCAGTCCTATGGCAAACCACAAGTTCCGCCGCCACAAGAAGGCGGATCCAAGGAGAACACCTGCTTCGAGGGCTATGGCGAACCCACTCCATAATGTCGCCCCTGGATTTCCAAGATGGGCAACTCCAAAGAATAGAGAAGTTACTGCGAGTGCGAGCGGTTTTCCCCCCAATTTATCAATGGCTTGAAGCATAAGTCCGCGAAAGATAAGTTCCTCGACAATGGCTCCTGCTAACGCTGATTCAATGGAGGCTATTAGAACGGAACTCGTATCCGCAGAACTTGCCCACTGAAAGGAGTAACCTCCCAGAGCAATAATCATAAAAGCGGACCCTGCGATAAAGATGGTCCCGGTTAGCATGCCTAGGACACTTTCGATCCCTGCGCGCTTTCTTGATATCTCTGGTGTGGGCCGCCCGGCCAGGTATGTCAGCGTGAGCTTATAAACCAAGAGGGCCAGAAATCCCATCACCAGTGTGAAAATAAGAGAGACGATCCCCTCTCCTTGCTCTGTCAGTTGCTGGAATATCATATTTATGAGAACAATACCAATAGCCCCCGCAATCATCCAGACGATTGGAAAACGCCAAAATGACACTTTGTTCTTCATGTCTTACATCGCCACCTCTGTTGTTTGATGCTATGAGTATAGGCTGAAAAAGTCATAAAGAGACAGTGCCGTTTGGTCATCATTTAACGATCCATCATTCCCGAATCCCGGGCTTTACGAGCGGCCTCCCGGCGTCCTTTCACATTAAGCTTTGAATAAATCGTTGAGATATAATTTTTGACCGTCCCTTCGCTAAGAAACAATGCCTCGGCAATTTCTTGATTACGCAGGCCGGCAGCCAGCTTATGCAGCACTTCGATTTCACGGGCAGTGAGCCCGAATTCATTATGTTTCGCAGGGGTGGTACTGTTCATGTTCTTGATCATTTTACTCGCCATTTCCTGCGAAATTAAAGTCCCTCCCGCCTGAACCACCCGTATACCTGCAGCCAGATCTTTTGGATGAATGGCTTTGAGCAGATAACCTTCCGCTCCGTGGCTTAACGCCGCTAACACATATTCTACTTCTTTATAGGAGGTCAGCATGATGATTTTGGTTGCAGGCATTCGCTCTTTAATCAGGGCCGTTGCGGCGACGCCGTCCATGACCGGCATGTTGACATCCATCAGCATCATATCCGGCATCAACTGCTCACAGCCCTTAATGGCTTCTTCCCCATTCCTGGCTAAACCGACAATTTCCAAATCCGGTTCCATGGACAGCACGATTTGTAAGCTCTCGAGAATTAACTCTTGGTCATCAGCAAGCAGCACTTTAATCTTCTCCATGCGGCATGACTCCTTTCAGCGGGATTTCGCATCTGACTTCGGTGATCACAGGAGTACCCTCCCCAGATGCTATCTGTAAGCTGCCTCCCAACCGCTCAACCCGATGCTTCATCGTGGTCAAGCCGAAGCCATAATCTAGCTTGTCGATCGGCGTGCCGTTATTTCGAGCGGACAATTGCAGATGGTTCTCAGAAAAAGAAAGCTCCAGATGCAGTTGGGTGGCCTTTCCGTGTTTTAGTGCATTCGTAAAGGATTCCTGGATGACCCGAAGAACCGCTTGCCGTACTTCGAAACGTATGGACCGCTCTGTCCCCGGCAGACTCAGGGTCAGAGCCGTACCCGTATGCTCCCGGAAACGGGCTGCGAGGGATTCAACCTGCCGGATCAGACTGGATTCCTCTTCTTCGCCCATTTCGTGCACGACGTTCCTCATTTCCTCCAGATTGTTCTCAGCCAATGCTCTTAAGCGAATTAACCGGTCTTTGGCCTCGGCGGGCTTGCTATCCATCAGGGCAATAGAAGCATCGAGGCTGAGGATGAGTGAGATAAAGGAATGCCCTAGTGTATCATGAAGCTCCTTCGACATGCGGTTGCGTTCTTCAAGCAAAGTCATTTTCTCGACCTCGGCCGAGTAGTGAGTTAAGAGCTTATTTTGATGCTCCACTTCGGCTGCCAGTTTATTCTTCTGATCATATGCACTGGCTACGGAGCTTGCCCACATGCCGATGAAGCAGAACAGCAGATTATCTGTTCCGATACCCAGGGTTTGCTCCCAAGATAATTTTAGGGAGGACTGAAAGGAGAAAGGAATGAAAACAAGTAAGGGAATGATCCAAAGGGTTCGCTTGGTTAATAAGTACCCGATAGTAAGACTTGGCAGCAAATAGTCCGCTTTTGAAGTCAGGTCCGGATGAATGACAGAATTCACATAATAAGAACCGCCGAGCAATAGCTCCAATATGCAAAACCAGACTTTGTTCATCCGGCGCCCGGGAAACCAGAACAGCAAAGGGGCAACAAGGGCCATGCTCAGCCAGATCACGTTTAGTAACGTCCGGTTCGAAAACTCGCTTACTGCCAGAACCCGGGACAACAGCAAAATATAATGGTATAAACGAAGAGCGAATATACCCCAATCCATGAAAGATAATATTTTTTTCATAGCATCATCATACAGGAAATCTAAAAAAACTTGCATGAAAATTACAAGGAAGTTGACCAAAAACAGCAATAGAACCATGTTCTGCCGAACTTCTATATAGCAAAAGGAGCAGTAGAGAAACTGCTCCTAAGATTGATTTCATTATGATATCAAATGAGGTTGTGATAAATTTCCGTCTCCAGCTTGGACTCGTCCTCGTTCCAGTGGCCATAAACCTCAATCAGGGGAAGCTCTTTGTGTTCTCCTGCGGCTTGGACAAGCGCATCAATACGCCGGTACGTTGCGTCCAATTCGCTGTAAGGCCCGATGTGCTTGCCATAGGCGTATTTTTCGAGTACGACGTCCTTCTTCTTCAAGACGGAATTTTCCTCAGGCGGGGACACCAGCTCGATTCCCGCAAACACCATATTTCCCTGCTCATAGACGACGTGATTGATCCCCCTGTGAGCGAGTTCTTTGCTGCGTACTTCATGCCAGACCTGGTCAAACAATTCGAAAATCGTCTCACTGTACGGCTTGCCCGGATCATGAGCTTTGGAACATCCGAACAAGGTAAACGCCTTTCTTTCCGACTTGATCACAGGCTCCACCATTGGCTCCATCATCGGCCTCCTCTTTCCGCTATTCGCAGAATCATGTTTGATCGATGACTACTTCGGTTCGGCCGGTCACAATTCCTACTGCAAATTTACGACATTTTGGACCGGTAGGTGAGAATCACCGCGCCGGCGCTTGTCGATTGCACGCTGGCCAAATCGAGCGAGAACGGACGGCCCCCCTCCAGGAAGAGACGCTCTCCGGAGCCGAGCACGACCGGGTGAACCCAAATCCGGTATTCGTCAACGAGATGATGCTCCATTAAGGTCTGGGTCAAACGCCGGCTCCCGACGACCAGCAGGTCTCCGGTCAATTGCTTTTTCAGCTTGGCGACCTCATCGGCGACATCTCCGTGAATCAAAGCTGCATTCCAGGCTGCATGCGTCAGAGTGGAGGAAACAACGTACTTCGGCATGGCGTTCATCCGGTCCGCCAGCCCGCGCATACCGGCCGCTGACGGCCAGGCCGCCGCGAATCCCTCGTACGTTTTTCTCCCCAGCAGAAGTGCCTCAGCCTCGTTCGCCTGCTGAACGATGTAAGTGAGATGGTCCTCGCAAACATAAGGCTTCTGCCAACCGCCATGCTCGAATTCACCCGGGTCGCCCGGGGCCTGCATGACGCCGTCCAAAGTCACAAACTGCTGTACGATCACTTTTCCCATATTCTATGTTCCTCGCATTCGTATTGTATTTGCCCGGATCTACCGGCTTATACAATAGCGACGAACAGGATGATCCATCATCGACATGCCGGGCAAAAAGAAATCCAGCACAATCGAAACGCCATTCTACCAGTCCACAGCAATGCGGGTGATATCCTCCTGAGGAAGATCGGAGCCGAGCAGGACTTCCACCAGCTCCAGAGGAGTAATGGCCTTGATGCCATGCTTGGCGCCGGCCGGAATTTTCAGCACGTCGCCGGCGTTCAGGCGGTACCGCTGCTCCTCCAAGATCACTTCCGCGCTGCCCGTCACCACGGTCAACAATTCTTGCCGGCGGTGATGAATGTGATAGCTTGTAGACTTGCCGGCGGCAAGTCGCACCTGCTTGATCATCGTCTCCACGCCGGATGTATCTTTCCCGTAACTCAGGACCCGGCAGGAGCCCCACCGTTTCTCTTCGTACATCGGGATTTGAGGCGCCAGGGCAAGCCGTTCCTTGATCCGATGCGCATGCTCCTTGCTTGCGATCAGGATGCCGTCGGTGCTGGCCGCGGCAATGATCCCAGAGACACCAATCATTTCAATGGGGTAGGGGAGCTCGTTGATGAGATGGGTATCCGCGGAATCATCCGATATGTGCCCGAGTCCGATCGCTCGATCCTTCATATGGCCGGTAAGCGCCATCCAGCTGCCCAGATCGGTCCAGTGCCCCACGTACTCCATGGCAACGACAGGGACAGTCGTTTCGACGACTTCCCGATCGAAGCTGGCTTCGGGGAGCTGTTCGTAATTTGTCAGCCATTCCGCGATCCGGACAGGGTGGCCCTTGTCCTTCAAATAGGTCAGCATGAACCTCAAGGGAAAGGCGAAGACGCCGCAGTTCCACATCGCCTGATGCGCCATGAGGCGGCGGGCCGTGCGTATATTTGGCTTTTCGATAAACCGCCGGACAAAAGCATACTCTCCGTCCGCCTTGGGCAGAGCCGGGACGATATAGCCGAACTGATCCGAAGGCTGCATCGGCTTTGTGCCGAGGAGAGCAAGATCCGCCCTGGAGCGTCCCAGGACGTCGGGAAACCGGTGCAGCAGCCGGAAGAATGCGGTGTCGACGTACGTGTCCGCCGGAAGGATGCAAATGGTTTCGTCCGGATCGGCCTGCAGCTTTTCATGAAGATAACTGGCGGCCAATGCGACGGCCGTGAACGTGCCTCTTTTAAAAGGCTCGCTGATAATCGGGATATTGTTGCCGACATAGCGGCGCGTAATCTCTGCTTGACTGTGATGAGTGACGATACAGGTGGATTGGAGCAGCCCCGCCTCGTCCAGTTGTCTGCAGATCCGTTCGATCATCGACTCCTTGACCCCGTCTTCAGTGGTCAGCAGCCTTAAGAATACCTTGGAGCGTATATCGTTGGATAAAGGCCACAGCCTTTTTCCCGATCCCCCGCACAACAGTACAATACGCATGTTTCTCATCCTCCTTCCTTCGAAAACCATCACCCTTCATCTTTATCTCTTGGAACGCATCGTCTCTTCAATCGCCTGCTTCATGAGCTTTCCGGCCTGGTCCCACGACAGCTGGAGCATATCTTTTCGGCCCTGGCTTCCTTTCTGTCTACAAAGCCGGGGATTTTCGTACGCTTGCCTCATCAGCCTTTTGAGGCTGCTTAAATCCGGCTCGGCCCATCGCTGCCCCTTCTGCGCAAACAGGTTACTGAACCTTCTGGAAATGGCGCGGTTCATGCTGCTCGCCGGGCTCTTAAGGCGATAGGGGACCAGGAAGGAGTTGCGGGGCGTCAGGAAATCCATCTGCCCGCCCCAGCCGGTGGCGATGACCGGTATGCCGCTTGCCAGCGCTTCTAAATAAGGCAGCCCGACACCCTCGCCGCGTGTAGGGAGGACGAAGGCATCGCCGAGCGCATACAGGCCTTTAAGCTGGCTTTCACTCATATGGCGGCCGATGATGACGACAGGGGCCGTATCCTTCTGAATGCCCAGCCTCTTTTTGTACCGCATGACCTGCTGCTTAATCCACGCCTCCGTCTCATTGGCCGCATATCCGTTCGTTTTGATGACCAGGATGACGTTATCTTTGGAAGAGAACTCTTCCCAATACGCCCGCAGCAGTCCCTCCGGATTTTTACGGTGCTGAAAGCCGAAGACGGATACGAACGTAAACTTCCCGGCGGCTGCGGGCAACGATAGCTTCGGATGGTTCGGATGAAACTCCCGGGCGTCCACCCCATGGGGAACGACGAAAATCGGGACGGTGACGCCGCAGTTCCTGAGAACTTGCCGATTATGCTGGGTCGGCACGCACACAGCATCGAATTTATTCATATGGGGCAGCCAGCTTCTGGGGAGCCTGCTTGTTTCCCAAACCGTGTTCAACAGGATGAAGTCATACGTACTGCGCTCTTTTCTCCACTGCATGCGGCTGGGAAGATGGTGGTATATGAGAATCTTTTTGACTTGGGCGGCGTTTGGCTTGCGGTGGTCTTGCGGGCTTAACCGGACGGCGACCCCTTGCCGCTTCAAGGATTTGGCATAGGCTCTGCTGGCACGGCCAAGACCGCTGGCTTTGTGGACGGGGCCCTTCCAGACAACGACATAGGGCTTCATTTCGGTCTCACCTTGGAAGATTTCGAATACCCTTTTCGTTCATGAAAAGAAACAGACCGGTATTTTTGCTGCAGGGACGACATCTTGGAAGGCGAGATTTGGGAAAAGCTCGTATGCAGGCTTTTGTTGTTGGCCTGTTTCAGCACCATCCTGCCGGGCTCCGACGAATACAGGAAGTTGCCGTACGTTTCAAACTCGGAAAAAGCAAACTGCTTCGATTTGTTCATGCTTCTCATAATGGCGGAGTACCAGCTGGTATGATGTTTGGCCTCGATCGCCTGCTTTAATTGTTTGACTTTGGCCTTCTCGAACAGCATGTAATGCGTAACGAAGGAGCGCTTGGAAGCGCGGCTTTTGCCCATCAGCTTCTTGTACGTGTTGAAATATTCGGGCTGGCTCCAGTTCCGGCAGTAAAACACGGTCTTGTCGCCCGTCTTGAACGTATGGGGGCGAATGAGCACGGTGTCGGCGTCGATCACCAAATAGTATTTGGATGAGCATACCTTATCGCCGCCCAGCTTCAGAAGCTGCTGGTACAACCAACCGGACCGGTCCCACGTCTTGGACTGGTAGTGTATGTCCTTTTTCGTAATGGGCAGAACCGTGTCTTCGTTCACGAATCGGCAGCCCTTTTTCGTACACAAATCCACAATCCGCTGCTTCCGGGGGGCCACGATGATAATTTCGTGGATAGGGTGCTGTACATATTTTCTGACGGCATCAATGACATAGGGGAGGGTTGCCAAATCCTTCTCAATCGCCGGAATAAACACATCAATGGGGGTTGTCATCTGCTCATCTCCAAATATCAAATGTATGAGTATCATATGCCGGAAGAGAGAAAGGGAATGGGCATAGAGAGATTGTAAAACGCACAATAATCAAGGGATTTGCCGCTTTGGAGCAAACGTTGGGGTTCGCAGACACGGCTATGAAAATGATTTTTATAGATCAAAAGCAGAGGATACGAGAAGACCGAAGGGCGCCTTGGGCATGCCGATCGCAGGAGAAGACAGAGGGAACTTGGACGCTTCAGAAAGGAATCGGCATCATGAAAAATGAAAGTTTTTTATCTTATAATAAATTGGTGATAATTTTTTACCAAAATCGCACGTCCGCCTAACATTCCGTTGACACTCCGTCCCTATAGTGAAGAGGTAAGCGAAACATCCGGATACCAATCACGCTTCACTAATTCTGAATGAACGATGGGGAGGCCATAGGATATGAGGTCAAAAAGGAACGGAAACGCGAGGAGCATTCTGATGGTAAATGCGAACGAAAGTACGGGGATCGGGCGGGAACCATACGCGCTCACAGGAAAACGGACCGCCTGGTCCTGGCCAGGCAAAGCGGCGGCGCTCATCTTGGGCACAGCCCTGCTGCTGACCGCATGCGGGCAGGGAGAAGGCGGCACGGCGGGCGGTTCAGACGCATCGGCCAAGCCGGCGGGAACGGTGCAGAGCGCGGATACCGCAGAGGCGTCCGGCAGCGAAACGCCGGAGGCGTTGTACGAGCTGGCCAAGAAGGAAGGCAAGGTTATCGTCTACTCCACTTCGGGGCGTGCCAACGACGCTGCGGAGACGTTCATGAAGCAGTATCCCGGCATCAAAGTCGAGGTAAGCAAAGTCAAGTCCGATGAGATGATGGACAAGGTGACGAAGGAGCAGGATGCCGGGCAGTTCAATCCGGACGTGATCATCACGAAGGAAGTGAGCGGGGCCGTCGAAGAAGAGATGGTGAAGCCGGGACGGTACGTCAAGTACCTTCCGGGGGATCTGGCGGAGAAGGTGGATGAGCCGTACCGCACACAGGCCGAAGGGTATGCCAACTACCTGGAGTTCCGCACGATTTTCTATAATACCGAGCATTATAAGTCCGCGCCGGTGACGAACTGGTGGGACCTGACTACCCCGGAATTCAAAGGCAAGGTCTATACGGCCGATCCGCTCAGCTCGCCGGCATTCATGGACCTGTTTACGACGATGGTCATCCATAGCGACGATATGGCGGCGGCGTACAAGGAGAAGTTCGGCAAGGACATCGAGCTGCACGGCACGGAGAACGCGGGGTACGAGTTCATTCAGCAGCTGTTCGACAACGGGCTGGTCGTGTTAAAAGGAAGCGACGACGTGCTGGATGCGATCGGCAAGGCGAACAGCGACGCGGTCGGGCTGGCGGTATCCGGCGACGTGTCCAAGGTCGAGGAGAAAGGCTGGAGCATCCTGCCGATCTATGACATCAAGCCGAAGACGTCGGTACCCGATTCGGGCTACCTCTTCCTCGCGAACAAAGCGCCCCATCCGGCGGGGGCCAAGCTGTTCATCCGCTGGATGATGGGCGAGAAGGACGGCCAGGGCGAAGGCATGGCGCCGTTCAATGAAGTGGGCTCCTGGGTGCCGCGCTCCGACGTCAAGACCAAAAACGAGGTGGCCTTCGAGGATTTGAACCTGTGGGTGTTTGACGGGGAGAAGCTGTACTTCGAGGCGCCGAAGGTCCGCGATTTCTGGATCAAGCAGAAATGACGGAACGAAAGACCGAAAGACACAAACAGGAGGGAAACGGGATGCTGCATAAGCCCGTGCTGAATACATGGCAAGCAAGGTGGCTGAACCGGTGCCGGGACGCGCTGCGGAATCCGCTATATCTGATCGGGGCGGCGGCCCTTCTGTTTCTGGCGTACACCATCGTCTGGCCGGTCCTTAACCTGATCTGGTCGACGTTCGTATGGAAAACCCAGGACGCCCGGCTTACGCCAGCGGCGGACCCGGGGCACCTGACGCTGTACCACTGGAGCCGCGTGCTGGCAAGCGATATGAGCTGGTCCCTCTTCTACAAGCCGGTGCTGAACGCACTGGCGGTGGGCGTGACCGTCTCGGCGCTGTCTATGGTGTTCGGCTGCGGGCTGGCCTGGCTTGTGACGCGGACGGACGTTCCGCTCAAGAAGACGATTACGTTTCTGGCGATCATCCCGTATCTGCTGCCGTCATGGATGCTGTCCCAGGCGTGGCTGACCTTTTTCAAAAACAGCAAAATCGGCGGCACGCCCGGCATTCTGCAGTCGGTGCTGCATGTGACGCCGCCGGACTGGCTGGCGTACGGCTTCGTGCCGATCGTGCTGACCCTGTCGATCCACGACAGCGTGTATTTCTTCCTGCTCGTGGGCGCTGCGCTCAGCTCGATGAACAGCCAGCTGGAAGAGGCGGCCGAAATGGCCGGCGCGGGGCGGATGCAAGTGCTGCGCCGGATCGTGTTTCCGCTGATGCTGCCGTCGGTGCTGTCGGGATTCATTCTGATTTTTACGAAAGCGGTCAGTTCCTACGGCGTGCCCGCGCTGCTCGGCACCCCGGTAAACTTCTACATGATTTCGACGATGCTGTACTCCAGCATGCGGTCGCGGCTGACGACCGAGGCGAACGTGCTGTCACTGACGCTGATGCTGATCACGATGCTGGCGATCTATTTCAACCAGCGCCTGCTTGGCGGCCGGCGCAGCTATGTGACGGTGACGGGCAAGGGCAGCGCGGTGACGCATGTGCCGCTTGGCAAATGGCGGCTTCCGGCGGCTGTGGGGACGGCGGCCGGCATGGCGTTGATTGCAGTCGTACCCTTTATCGTGCTGCTGCTGCAGACGTTCCTGCTGAAGGACGGATCGCTCAGCCCGGACAACTTCACGCTTCATTACTGGACGGGAGGATCGGATCCGGGCATTAACACCGGGGAGAAGGGCGTGCTGCAGAATCCGATTTTCCTGCTCGCGCTGAAAAATTCGCTGATCATCGCCGGCATCGCCTCGGTCGCGGCCGCAGTTATCGGACTTCTGTTTGGTTATGCGGTGGCCCGTGGCAAAAACACGGCCATGGGCAGGCTCGTCGATCAGCTGTCGTTTTTCCCGTATTTTATCCCGGGCATCTCGCTCGCGGCAATTTATATTACAATGTTTGCAAAGCCGGTGCTGTTCATTCCGGCGCTGTACGGCACCATTATGATCATTATTCTGATCACGGTGGTCAAAGAGCTGCCCTTTACCGTCAAGGCGGGCGGCGCCGCCATGATGCAGATCGGTCCGGAACTCGAGGAAGCGGCCGTGCTCGGCGGCGCCTCCTGGTTCACGCGCTTCCGGCGCCTGCTGCTGCCGCTCAACCGCAAGAGCCTGCTGTCCGCCTTTATCCTCGTGTTCATCGGGGCGATGAAGGAGATGGAGCTGATCATCATGCTCGTAACGCCAAGGACGGAGACGCTGACGACGCTCACCTTTTATTATGTGGAAAAAGGGTATGACCAGCTTACCAACGTCGTGGTGATGATCATTATCGCGATCGTCGTGGCGGTCTACGCCCTTGCGGTAAAGTTTGGAAAGGCCGATTTGACCAAAGGATTGGGAGGGCAATGAATGAACGCGATTGAACTGCGGCAGATTCATGTGCATGTGCAGCAGAAGCATATTTTGAAGGGCATCGACCTGACCGTCGAAGAGGGAGATTTCGTGACGCTGCTCGGCCCGTCGGGCTGCGGCAAGACGACCCTGCTCCGCGCGATCGCCGGCCTGCAGAAGCTGAACGAAGGAACCGTCGTCATCTCCGGGAACAAGGTGGCCGACGGCAGCCTGGCGTACCATCTGGATCCCGCCAAGCGGGGCGTGAGCCTGGTGTTTCAGAGCTATGCGCTGTGGCCGCATATGACCGTCTTTGACAACGTGGCCTTTGGCCTGCAGGTGCGCAAACAGCCGAAGGCCGAAATCCGCAAGAGCGTCATGGCGGCGCTGGACAAAATGCGCATCCCGGAGCTGGCGGACCGCTATCCCGGCGAGCTGTCCGGCGGGCAGCAGCAGCGGGTGGCGATCGCCCGGGCGATCGTGACGTCCCCGTCGATCCTGCTGCTCGACGAGCCGCTCTCGAACCTGGACGCCAAGCTGCGGACGGAGATGCGCGCCGAGCTGAAGCGGCTGCACCGCGAGCTGGGCACGACGATCGTCTACGTGACGCATGACCAGCACGAGGCGATCACGCTGTCGACGAAGGTCGCGGTGTTTTTCGGCGGCGAGCTGGTGCAGGCGGATACGCCGCGCGAGCTGTACCGCCATCCACGGACGCTGCAGGTGGCGGAGTTCATGGGCAGCTCGGACCATCCGCTGAACCGGGTGGAGGGCGTGTGCCGCACGAGCGGAGGCGTCAGCACCGTCAGCACGGCGCTCGGAAGCTTCCGGCTTGCGGGAATGAACAGTGGAGCGGAGGAAGCGGGAGCGGTCGTCCTGACGGTGAGGCCGGAAGACGTCGTGCTGCACGAGACCCGCACCGCCGGTTCCATCCCGGTGAAGGTGGAGGACGTGCTGCCCGCCGGCGGCGAGACGCTGGTGAGGGTCGCCTACGGCCAGGAGAATCTGGGCGTGCGCGTCATCGGCGACCCGGATTACGCCCCGGGACGCATGCTGTACGCGTCCTTCCGCGAAGAACGCATCAACTTGTACGACCGGGAGACGGGCAGACGCCTGGAGACCGGCGCGACGACCATTACACCCATATTGGAGGAAATACACCGATGAATATTGACTTTCACTTTCATGTTAAATTGTCCAAGAAGACCGATTTCTCCATGGACCACTTCAACGAGATGCTGGATGAAGCCCGCGATCAGGGGCTGCAGGCGATCACGCTGACCGAGCATTTCAATACGCGCCGCTTCGACGAGGTCTACGGGACGCTCGACAAGATGCTGCCGGGCAACAACCACTACTACGACCGCGACGGGTTTAAAATCTTTACAGGCATGGAAGTGGACGTAGCCGAGGGCGGGCATATTCTCGTCTCCGGACCCAAGGACGCCCTGCTCGAAATCCGCGCCCTGCTTGAGCCGCACACCGCAGCCGGGTCGTTCATCGGGCTTGCCGAGCTGTTCGAGCTGTGCGAGCCGCGGGGCATGATGGTGATCGGCGGCCACCCGTTCCGGGAGTCCAACCATTTGTACCATGTGGACCGCGAGCTGCTGCGCCGGTTCGACGCGTTCGACCTGAACGGCAAGGACCTGCATGAGATCGGCATTCAGGAAAATATCGCCCTGGTGCTGCCGCTTGGCGCGGAGCTGGGTGTGCCGGTCGTAGCGGGCAGCGACGCCCACCAGATGTTCCAGGTCGGCTGCGTCTACAACGTCCTGCCGGGCGATTATGAGACCGTCGCCGAGCTGAAGGCGGCTATTCGGGCGGAGGCTTGCAAACGGGTCATCTCTCCGAGCTTGCACTTGCAGGTGCGCGCGGCGGGCGCAGTGAAAAAGCTGCTGAAAAAGAGGGTTGAAGTGGAAACCGTGTAACGTTAACACTTCATTCCCTGCATCGTTAAGGCCGTTGATCATTCATCCCGCTATAGAGAGGTGGCAAGAACTATGAATCTGGCGCTGGAAGGCCATAAGCTGTCCCGCGGACACCAGCGGATCGCGGATTATATCAGCAAGCATATGGAAGACATCCCGTTTATGGTGGAGGAAGACATCGCCGCTGCCTGCCAGGTCAGCACGTCAACGGTGTCGCGGTTCTGGTCCGAGGTGGGATGCCGAAACCTGAAGGAATTCAAGCAGAAGGTGAAGGACGAAATGCTGCTGTCCCCTTCGCAGAAGCTGCAGTCGGCGTTTTCGAAAATGAACGAAAACGACGCGGCGCAAAGCCTGCTCGTCGGCGCGGATTATTTGCAGCAGACGGCCGATCGGCTCAGCCAGGAAGCGTTCGACCGGGCAGCGTCGCTGCTGCGCGAAGCGGGGACCGTGTACATCTACGGCCCCGGCTCCGCGGAGAGCCTGGCCGCGCTGACCGATTTCCGGCTGACGCGGTTCGGCATGCGGGTCAAGCGGCTCGACCGGGGCGGGCACGAGCTGTTTAACCTGCTGGTGCATGTGCAGCCGCAGGACGTGATCGTCATTTTCGGCTTCGTGTCCGAGTCGCCGGAGCTGTCGGTGCTGCTGGACCACGCCAAGGTGAAGGGCTACCGCACGCTGCTCGTCACCGATCTAGCGGTCAGCGGCATGCTGGAGAAGGCTGACGTGACCCTGTACACCGCACGCGGCCAGCTGTGGGAGTTCCACTCCATGGTGGCGCCGGTGGCCTTGCTCGAAACGTTGATCGTGGCGGTCGGCAAGCAGATGGAGGAGCAGGCGGTTGCGGGAAGCGAGGAGCTGCACGAGCTGCGGCGCAGATATCAGAAAGTGCTGCCAAAGCGGGTTTAGAGCCGCTTGGCAGCTTTTTTTGTGTGGTAAAGAGTTAGGGGTGTTAAGGATATGATCCGTGGTGTAAAGAGCCGACGGTACGGATCCGGTCGCCTTAAGTTTAACTGGTTTACTGAAAAACCGTTAACTTAGTTCTTTTCATATAAGCTAATGCACGGAATGAAAGGAGTTCAATATGATATAATAGGAGTATTAAGCGTTTGGAGCGGAGGACAACATGAAAAAGATAGAGAACAAAAATTTGTTCCTGGATAAAATCAAGCCTGTGTTGAGAAAAAGCAAGTTCAGCACCATCAATATGGACGACATGGCCCGCCACATGGATATCAGCAAAGTGACGCTGTACAAATATTTTTCATCCAAAGACGAAATCATTGAAATGTTTGTGGATCACTGCATCGCCTTTCTGCAAAATGCCGACGTCCAATTGCAGGACGAGGAGCTCTCATGGGGCAAGAGGTTCCACATGTTATACATCCAATCTTTGCAATGCGTGCTGTACATGCCCGATATTTTGCTGGAGGACCTCAAGTCGGTATACCCGGTTCTATACGACAGGCTGGTTACAGCGGAACAGAAGCGGCACCGGAATTTGCGCCGGTTTTATGAGGCAGGCGTGGAGAAAAATGTTTTTCATCCGGTTAACTCCACCTTGTCTGTTGTACAAGACGATCTCATGCTCCGCCAGTTGGTAGAGCCTTCGTTCGCTGTGAGGCATGACTTCTCGTTGAAGCAGGCGCTGTTTGAATTTTATAAGATGAAAAAATACCAGCTGTTCGTCCCGGACATGCTCGATTCCGTGGATGATGCCGAGATGGAAGAGCTGCTGCTGCAGACGATCCAAAAAATATCGTATTAAAAGGTCGTATAGAGCAAGACGAAAAATCCGTACGCCCCTTTGGTAAACTGTCCCCTATGTAATGAACTGCTATGAACTTACAAGTAATCCTTTAGCTCATATTCTCTTTCGAAGGAAGTCAATGGCGAGATAGGTGTCGCCATTTGGCTTCCTTTATGTTTTTCTTTGGTTGCATAGAGCCGGAAAGGCATTCGAAGATGTCAGGGTTGTCTGCATGTATTGCCCCTTGTCCGAATACGCTAATAAAAGAGAGATCAGGACAAACAGTGGGTGGGATGTGACCAATGGGATTAAACAAGCAAAGCTTTATCCGTGGAACGTTCGTTTTGACCCTGTCGTCTTTTTTTACCAAAGGGCTTGGGTTTGTGAACGGCATTGTGCTGGCGCGTTTTCTGGGAGCGGAAGGGGTAGGGCTCTTGATGATCGCCCATCCGCTGCTTCCGCTGTTTATTACGATGACCGAGCTCGGGCTGCCTGTTGCGATTTCGAAGCTGGTGTCCGAGGCGGAAGTCAAAGGGGACGAGTCGAGGATTAAACGGATTCTCGCCGTCTCGCTGTCGGTAACGGGGACGCTCAGCGTCGTGCTGACCCTGGCCGCGTTGTTCGGCTCCAAGTGGATCGCTTCGATCGTGCTGGCCGACCAGCGGGCGTATTATGCGATGGTGGCGATTACGCCGATCATTCCGATTATCGCCATGTCTGCCGTGCTGAAGGGGTATTTCCGCGGCCGGCAGAACATGAACCCGCTCGCCTTATCCGACATTCTGGAGAATGTGGCGCAGATCATCGTCATCATCGGCGTCGTCAACATGCTGCTGCCTTATGGCATCGCCTACGCGGCGGCGGGAGCCATGGGGGCTTCGGTGATCGGCGAAGGCGTCGGCCTGCTGTATTTGTTCTCCGTGTTCAAGTGGGCGAACCGGGGAAAAGCGAAGGAGCAGCGGCGGTTTGTTCCGAGCGTGCGGCTCAAGGGGGACCGCACGCTGCGGGACCTGCTGCGCATCGGCCTGCCGATGACCGGCAGCGGCTTCATCCATTCGATCTATCATGCATTTCTGCCGCTCGTCATTACGAAGAGCCTCGTCCTTGCCGGTGTTGGCGTGGAGATGGCCACGAAGCAGTTCGGCATGCTCGCAGGGTACGCGATCCCGCTGCTGTTCCTCCCCGGCTTCTTCACCCAGTCGCTGTCGACGGCGCTGATCCCGGCGATCAGCGAAGCCAGCGCGGAGGGCGACACCCGGCTCATGCACAGCCGCATGGACATGGCGATGCGCACGGGGCTGCTGGTCGGCGTGCCCTGCACCGTCATTCTGTATATGTGGGCGGTGCCGCTGACGACGGTCGTGTACCATTCGCCGGAAGCGGGCGTGCTGCTGCAGCTGCTGGCACCGCTGTTTTTCCTCCATTATTTTGAGGCGCCGCTGAAGGCGATTTTGCTTGGACTGGGCAAAGCATCCACCGTCATGTGGAACCATATCATGACCAACATTTTTGAGATCAGCCTGATCTTCGTGCTCGGTTCGAACCTGGGAATCCGCGGCGTGGCGCTCGGGTTCGGGCTCGGCATCCTGATGCTGACCGTGCTCAACTTCTATGCGGTGGCGGGGTCGATCGGCTTTTATTTTGACTTCCGCATGGTGATCAAAGCGGGCATCGGGGGGATCGTCATGACGGTGACGGGGCTGGCCGCGCATCGTTTCCTGGAGCAGCATGTTCAGCTGGGAGCGACGGCTGCGCTGCTTGGGGCCATTCTTGTATCGCTGCTCGTGTATGCCATCACCCTGCAGGCGACCCGGGCTTTGCGCAGCCGGCCGAAGGCGCCGACGATTCCGGTGTCCTGAGAGAGGTTGAGTTCATCCTTACTGCAGAAGAGTGGGTCGTATACTCTCATATGCATCTTTCCATAGGATCAAATGATGCGATTTTCTCGTGCTCATTGGACCGGTTGGAGGGTGCATTTTTTAATGTGATATATTGGAATATATAGGGATAGATGCCGTCTGTGAATTGGAGTTGATTACAATGAGGTTTCAAAAGGGGCTTCATGTCATGGCTATTCTAGCGGTCATTGCTGCTTCTGGATGTGTTCAAGAACCGAAACGTGTGGATGTCAGCCGGGAAGTGGTGACTCACCGTGCAGAAAACACTGGGGAAGCCAATGAATCGAACACTTCTCCCGCTACTTCCCATGCCAAAACAGGCAGCAAAACGCTTCTTTATCAAAAAGACTTCCGTCAGGATAAACCAAGTCTGGAGAATTTCCAAGAGGGCGTTTTCTTTGAATTATCGGATCACGTGGAGGACTTTTTAACGCAGGATATAGCCGAGAAGGTCCAAAATAATATGGAAGCTATTGTTGATCATGATGCAGCGAAATTCAAACAAAATATGCTTAGTGAGAATGACATCAAGGCGAATATGGATTGGTTCGATTATATGAATGGAGATGGAGTGAAGTTTGAGTTCTTCGAAGTTAATGAAATTTCTTATGAGGAAGACTCGAAACGTATTCAAGTGGTCGTTACTTTTTATCGAAATATAAACCATAAAGAGATAGAGCAAGGCGTCATGACCTATTCTTTATTGAAGGACAAAGCGAGCGGGGCTTGGCTCATTGCGCTGATGGATTGAAATTTCGGCTTAGCGGGATCATTGACGGGGAGAAGCGGACTTCATAGAATGATAAGGAGAAAGAAGCGTCAAGGGAAAGAGGATGCTAACTTTGGGAAACCGTGTTAAGAGTTTTGTAGTCAGTATGGAGCGCTTTAAACCTCACACCTTTCAGGCAAGTCAAGGTGAGGGCCTCTTTATGTCGCATTCCCATGAATATGATGAGTTAACGCTTATTTTGGAAGGGGATGGATACTATAGCTCTTCCGAGCAGAATATCAAGGTTGCTGCCGGCGACCTGATCCTGATTCCTTCCGGGCTTCATCATGGCTTCGTGTGTACAAAACCTTGGAAGGGTGTTTCCGTTCATTTTCTCCATGATCAGCTTCCGGTCCACTGCCAGTATCTCTTTCATGAAGCGGAGAGTGAGTCGCAGCGCATCCGGAGCAGCCATCTTGACGCTGACGATACGCGCTGGGTGGAAATCAGTTTAATTCAGTTGGAGAAAGAATGGAATTCCGAAAGGAAAACGATCGACTCCTACAACATGATGAGGATCGCTTTTGAGACAGCACTGCTGGTATTCCAGCGTAACATAGAATCGGCGGTGCCTGGAGCAGATATCCGTCACGGGGTCATAGAAGAAGTGCTAAAAGAAATTCACAGCAGCTATCATACCCGCATTACCGTCAATGAACTGGCAGCGCGTCATTTTTTGTCCGAAAGCAACCTTCGGAAGAAATTTACGGAGTCGGTGGGCGTCTCGCCCAAGCAATATATCATCAGCCTTCGTTTGATGGAGGCCAAACGGCTGTTACAGCAAACGAGCAAGGCGATCGATTTGATTGCCTCGGAGGTCGGTTTTACCTCATCCAGCCGGTTTTATGAGTTCTTTATCCAATCGACTGGAGTCACTCCACTAGAATGGCGTAAACAAAATCAATGAATTGAAGGATGATGAGGACCGTTCGGCAGGACGGTTCTCTTTTTCGTCGGTCGAAAACGATTCGGTAATTCCTTTTTATGCGCAAAAAGTAAATCGCTTTCAACATTGTTTACGATAGGATCGCACGGGATAATTAGAGGGATGACTGCTTTGTTCAGGAAAAAGGAGTGAGAAGATGTCCACCAAAACGAAGACGTTTTGCAATCCCATCGTAGCCAACGCTGCCGATCCTTGGGTGCTTAAGCACACGGATGGCAGCTACTACTTTATGACAACAAGGTCGGGCTGCTTGGAGCTTACCCAATCTTCCAGCTTGACGGGATTGGTCTGGGGGCGCAAGAAGACCATCTGGACGCCCGAACCGGGAGGTCCCTACAGCTGCAATTTGTGGGCGCCGGAAATACATTATTTGGATCACAAATGGTACATCTACTATACAGCGAACGATGGGGGAGGCGATGAATCCCGCCGGATATGCGTACTGGAGAACGAAAATGCTGATCCGCTGGAAGGCGAGTGGAGCTGGAGAGGGGCGCTGGAGACGCCTGTCCCGGGATTGGACGGCACCGTGATGTCCTTGCGGAACGAGCTCTATTTTCTGTATGCCGGTTACGGAAACTTCCCCGATTATGGATCTGCGATATACATTGCCCAAATGGCCAATCCTTGGACATTGACAGGGGAACATCACTTGCTCACTGCCCCGACACTCCCGTGGGAAAAGCAAGGCGGAATGGCGATTAATGAAGGTCCCGTCACGCTGCATCGCAACGGCCGGATTTTTCTGGTGTATTCGGCAAGCACCACATGGTCTGAGGATTATGCCTTAGGTATGCTCACGATGAATGAAGATGCCGATCCGCTGGATCCGTCTTCCTGGCAAAAATCGATGCAGCCTGTATTTCGCAAAAGTGTAGAAAACGGAGTATATGCAACAGGCCATAACAGCTTTACGAAGTCTCCGGATGATCAGGAGGACTGGATCGTCTTTCATGCCCTTCCTTCGCCCGGCTCCGATACGAGCCTCCGCTCGACGCGCATACAGAAGTTCGGCTGGAATCCGGATGGTACGCCCGATTTCGGCGTTCCCTGGAGCGATACGCATTATCTACCTGTGCCTTCTGGAGAGGAATGATCGAAGGAAGGCTAAGCGTGTGAAAAGAGTAACGAAAAAGGCTCAGACTAAGCGGCATGTTCTTGCAAACATAACCGTTTGGCCTGAGCCTTTGGCTTAGTAGCGGATTCGGACTTGAATGTCCTGCCCGTAATTGCCGAAGTGCCTGCCGAACAAGCTGACGCCGCCGGCGTTCCGTGCATCCTCCGGCGACAGAATCCGGAATCGGATTTCTTCTTTGGGCAGGATCGGAATATCCTGTATCGATACATCCGACATCCGCACGCCGTCCATATACGTGCCGGAAGAGGTCACCAGCAGCGTTTTCAGCAGGCCGTGCTGGGAGCTTCCGGGATCCCACCACGAAGGGTTCAGCTTTCCGCGTACGCTGCCGAAGTCGCCCGGAGAGGTCCAGACGCACACGGGAACGTCATTGAGCAGAAACGTAATGTCCGACGGCCAATCTTCGGCGTAGCCGGGCGCCTCCGATCCGATCTCCAGGGAGATGCGAAGCTCGCTGATGCTGTTTTTGCCGGAGACGTAGTTCGGAATGCGGTATTCGACATAGCCGGCGGCAAACCAAATATGCTGGGCTTTGACATGCTCCGGCTCGGCGAAATACCGCGGGTCGTCGCGCATGCCGATCAGCTTGGTTTCGGAAGCCAGTCCGCAGGTGGGCTTGACTTGGCAGCTGGAGTACTGGCCGACGGGAATGTCGACGTCATAGCCGTCTTGTTGTGGCTCGGGCGGCAGAACATCGTCCGTTTTGAACACCAGCGATGCCTGTTCCAGACGAAGAGAGCACTGCTTCTGCATACCGCGCTTGCCCGCAGTCACCTCCGTACGGAGAATGCCCGCTTCTTCCAGCTGCTGAACATGCTTGGTCACGATGGCGGAGGAGAGATTCAGCCTTTGCGCCATTTCCCGAATATTGAGATTTTCTTTGCTGAGCATTTCGACCATCCGAATGCGCGTATCCGACGCCAGCGCAACGAATAACGGCAGATTTTCGTGGCTTACCTTGATTTCCATAGATGCCTCCGATTCGGTCTGATAGGTGTTGTCTATCCATTGTATAACCAAATGGTTAACTAAACAAGAAAATCATTGACTAAATATCACGGTTATTTTACTATCTATGTGAGTATTTTAGGATTAATAATTAACTAATTAGTTAACTAAAAATCAACCCGAAAAGGAGCTATTCTATGGAATCGAACCTCAGCATCCCCCGTCCCGAATACCCGCGTCCGCAATGGGTGCGGGACCGCTGGCTGAATTTGAACGGCCCTTGGCAGTTCGAAATCGATCAAGGCAAGAGCGGGAAGGAACGCGGCTACCACCAGCCGGAGCATGCGCTCAAAGGAACGATCACCGTTCCGTTTTGTCCGGAAAGCAAGCTGTCCGGCGTAGAATATAAGGACTTCATGGCCGCCGTGTGGTATAAGCGGGAATTCACCTTGCCGGAGGATTGGAACAGCGGCAGAATCCTGCTTCATTTCGGCGCGGTCGACTACGAAACCGAGGTGTGGGTGAACGGAACCTCCGTCGGCACGCATCGCGGCGGGTACTCCTCGTTCAGCTTCGATATTACCCCGCATGTCAAGGAAGGCGCCAACGTGGTGACCGTCTATGCGGAGGATGACGTTCGCTCGGGTAGCCAGCCGCGCGGCAAGCAAAGTGAACGCTTCCACTCGCATGGCTGCGACTACACACGCACGACGGGCATTTGGCAGACCGTATGGCTGGAGCAGGTCCCTGAAACGTATCTAGCGGACATGAAGGTGGTGGCCGATCCGGCGAATGCATGCGTGCACCTGGAAGTGAAGGTCAGCGGAAATACCGCCGGAGCGCAGCTGAAGGCGTCCGCCTTCTATGAAGGAAAGGAAGTCGGCGAGGCTACGGCTGTGGTGCAAGGGCCATGCGTCAAGGTGACCGTGCCTGTATCGGAAGTCCATTTGTGGGAGGCGGGCCACGGCCGGCTGTATGACCTGAAGCTGTCGCTTGAACGGCCGGGCCTGACGGACGCCGATGCGGTTGATTCGTATTTCGGCCTGCGGACGGTGCGGCTGGACGGCCTGGCGTTCCGGATCAACGAAAAGTCGGTGTTCCAGCGGCTCGTGCTGGATCAAGGCTTTTACCCGGACGGCATCTACACCGCACCTACGGACGAGGATCTGCGGAAGGATATTGAGATTTCGCTGGGGCTCGGATTCAACGGGGCCAGACTTCATGAGAAAATGTTCGAACCGCGCTTCTTGTATTGGGCCGATCGGCTGGGATACCTCGTCTGGGGAGAGCATGCCAACTGGGGGCTGGATATTACTACTCCCGCAAGCTTGTCGCGGTTTTTGCCAGAATGGCTGGAAGGTGTGGAGCGGGATTACAATCATCCGGCGATCATCGGCTGGTGCCCGTTCAATGAGACGTGGGACCGGGACGGCGCCAAGCAGGATAACGAAGTGCTGCGCATCGTGTACGAGACGACGAAACGGCTGGATCCGACGCGCCCGGTGATCGATACGAGCGGCAACTTCCACGTCGTGACGGATATTTTCGACCTGCACGATTATGATCAAAATCCGGAGACGTTCCGGGCCAGATACGAGCCGATGAAAACGGGCGGCGAGGTGTATAACACGTTTCCGAACCGGCAGACGTACGGCGGGCAGCCTTATTTTATCAGCGAATACGGCGGCATCTGGTGGAACCCCGACCAGAAGGACGACAAGGCTTGGGGCTACGGCGACCGGCCGACATCCGAGGAGGCGTTTCTTAAGCGGTACGAAGCGCTGACGAGCGCTCTGCTGGAGCACCCGATGATGTTCGGATTTTGTTATACCCAGCTGTATGACGTGGAACAGGAAGTAAACGGGCTGTACACCTACGACAGACGCCAGAAGTTTGATCCGGAAGTGATTCGCCGCATCAATTCCCGCAAAGCGGCCATTGAAGATTAAGGCTTGAGTGAAGGTTACGGTACGAGCTTATATTCCCGAAGAGGAGGATGCCTGTACATGAAGGCTATAGTGCGTAATCCGCTGCTGCTTGCGTTATGCATGCTGCTGCTCGTCCCCATGGGGCAGGTCACGGACGCGGCTTCCAGCCGGAACAATGTTTATAACGTCGTCATGCAGGATGGAGCGGACCCCTGGGTTTACAAACATACGGACGGTTATTACTATTTCACGAAAACGACGGGCGGCAACGTAACGATCTGGAAATCGGCCGAGCTGACGACGATCGACGCGGCCCCGACCCGAGTTGTCGAGACAGGCTGCTGCAATATATGGGCCCCCGAGCTCCATTATATTGACGGGGCCTGGTACATCTATTACGCCAAGGATGACGGCGACAACGCGAATCACCGCATGTACGTGATGGAAAATACGTCCGCGGACCCGACGCAGGGAACCTGGCAGGACAAGGGGCAGATCACCGACCCGACGAATAAATGGGCTATCGACGGTACCGTGCTGCAGACTGGCGGACAGCTCTACTTTATTTGGTCGGGCTGGGAGGGGGATGTCAACGTAAGTCAGAACCTGTACATCGCCCATATGAGCAATCCTTGGACGATTGACTCGAGCCGCGTTGAAATTTCCAGGCCGACCTATCCGTGGGAGACCAACCACTCGCCTTATGTTAACGAGGGCCCGCAGGTTGTTGTGCGGGACGGCGTCATCAGCCTGGTGTACTCGGCGAGCGGAAGCTGGACGAACGATTACTGCCTTGGGCTCATCACAGCCAGCGTTTCCAGCGATTTGCTGAATCCGGCCTCTTGGACGAAACGCAGCCAGCCGATCTTTGCGTCCGGAAACGGGCTATATGGCCCGGGACATCATTCGTTTACCCAATCGCCCGACGGAACCGAAGACTGGATCGTGTACCATACGGCCAAATTCGACGGTGCCGGATGGAACCGGGAGATCCGTATGCAAAAATTCACGTGGAATGCCGACCATACGCCCAATTTGGGCGTACCGGCCGATCCCAATGTTCCGATTCCGCTGCCTTCCGGTGAAACGCCGCATATCCGCATCGAAGGGGAAAAAGGGACGTTCGGCGGAGCAGCGTACGCTTCGCAAAGTCCAAACGGGTCGGGCGGCATGAAGGCCGGACATATTGATACGCCGGACAGCTACGTGGACTATGCCGTGAAGGTGCCGAAAGCCGGCGAATATATATTGCTGGCACGAACCGCGAACGGAACGGCCGGTGGGGACTGGTCCCATCTTCAGCTGGCCGTCAATTCGGGCATGCCGAGCCCCTTTTACATCACGAATAAAGGCTGGGAGAACTGGGGATTGTCCACGGCGCGCATTCAGCTCCATGCAGGCACCAACACGATCCGTTTCACCAAGGGCGCAGGCTACGGGGAGATCGACTTTTTTGACATCAAGCGGGCCAAATAGATTTAATGAATAATCTGCACGTAATCATAGGCTAAATTTAATCCGAACGTTAACATTGAAAAGGACCCATATCGGTGGCCGGCTCATTCCTGAGCCGGCCTTTGGTTTTTGGGGCAGCTGTGCGCGGTCTGTCTTCTAGTAATGTACGTCGATGCATGTTTTTCCTGCTTTCGACCGTCGAATCCGGTTTATCTTATGTTTATTTGTCCGGCAGAAATATGCCGCTTTCCGGAACTTTACATGCCTTTCCTGGCCTATAATGGTTTTTGCGTGATCGCGATCAACAAAACCACTATACATACCGGAGGTGCCAGAACAATGTATGCTGTCAGAAGAATCGGTTTTAAATGCACATCGCTCCTTCTTCTCTTTATGCTGACATGGACTTCTCTGTGGGCTTACCCAACGTCAGCTGCGTCAACGATGAACTATTCAAACCCGATCAATACGGCGGGAGCAGATCCGTACGTGATGCTGCATTCGGATGGGTACTATTACTTTACACGCACGTTAGGCAACAGGCTGGACATTTGGAAATCCAGATCACTGACCGCGATCGATCTGGGAGAACGAAAGACGGTATGGACGCCCCCTTCCGGTTTGAAGGATATTTGGGCGCCTGAGATCCACAATATCGACGGCAAATGGTATATCTACTATACGGCGAATACCGGCTGCGGCGATGACTGCCGGGGCGTATACGTCCTGGAGAACGATTCCCCGGATCCTTTACAGGGCAGCTGGACGGACAAAGGCAAGCTGAATACACAATATGCGGGACTTGACGGCACCGTATTCGACCATAATGGCCGGCTGTACTTTTTGTATGCGGCATATGGGGATTGGTCGGGCAGCCACGGCAGCGCGATCGCCATCGCACCTATGTCGAATCCGTGGACGCTGGACGGAGACAGCAGTATTCTGACCAAGCCCGAATACGATTGGGAAATGAAAGGCATGCCTGTTAATGAAGGCGCTGTCATCTTGAAAAACCAGGGTAAAATATACCTTGTCTTTTCTGCAAGCGCTTGCTGGGAGGATGACTACTCGCTTGGTATCCTGAGCGCGGATGCTGCAAGCGACTTGTTGAATCCCGCGTCATGGACGAAGAGCGATCAGCCGGTTTTCGCCAAGTCTGCGGCCAATGGCGTCTACGCTCCGGGACATAACTCCTTTGTCCCTTCCAAGGACGGAACGCAAGATTTGATCGTGTACCACGGCAACAGCGGACCCGGCCAAGGCTGCGGCGCCCGGCCGACCAGGGTACAGCCTTTTACCTGGAATAACGACGGTTCCCCGAATTTCGGAGTTCCGACCAACGGTCCGCTTGCGGTTCCGTCCGGCGATTATCGGATTGAAGCGGAGCATGGAACACCGGCCAAAGCATTAATCAAGGAGGAGGCAGGCGCATCCGGCGGCAAAGTCGTGCTGCTCAATAACACGAACAGCTCCTTATCGATCAAGGATGTCATTGTGCCCGAAGAAGGAAGCTATACCTTAAACATTAGGTATTCAAACACCGCAGGTCCCGATGCCTCGGAACAGGTGTCGGTGAACGGTCATCCGGCCGTGACGGTGGCATTGCCTCACACGGGAAGCAAACAATATGCAACGGCTTCGATCCAAGTCGAGTTGAAGAAAGGCTACGACAACGTCATCGAATTTGCGAAAAGCAAACATGCCATTGACATCGACTATATTGAACTTGCTGGCAGCAACACATTCTCGATTAAGCCTGGGGCCGAGTATAAACTGATTAACCCGAATGGCGGCAAAGCTCTCAGTGTGGCCGACCCAAATGCAGCGGGCGAGACATGGACCCAAATGAAGGATGATTCCGACGGAGGGGCGGCGCAGCGTTGGAAGGTTACCCTAAATGAGGATGGAACCTATTCATTCGTGAATCCAGAGTCCGGCAAAGCCTTGACGGTGATCGATCCTGCGGCCGCTTGGGGGAGAGCGGGCTTAGCCGAGTATCAAGGCTTGGATACGCAAAAGTGGAAACTCGTGGATACCGGCAACGGTTACTGCAAATGGTTTAATGTGCAGACGGGAAAAGCGCTTGACGTCAACGGGGCAAGCATTAATAGCGGTACGGATGTAGGAACTTGGCAGGACATTCCCGGCGGAACCGCGCAGTTTTGGCTGCTGTACCGTTTGGATTGAAGATATAGGAGTTCCAATATAAGACGGCTTCTGTTACAGGAAGCCGTCTTTTTTGTTGCTGACGCCTCTTACTTTCCAGCCTCTTTTTTCAGGCGCTCCAAGATTGCAATAGCGGGATGCGGCTGTTTCCGTTACTATGAAAATGGACGACTTCAAGTGAAGCGAGGCTCAGGAGAATTTGGTTAAGAAAATCATCATATTCATTACATATTTAGCCCTCATGCTGGGGGCAAGATGGTTCTGGTGGGATATGTTTGGTACGGATGAGCAGCCCAAGGTTGTGCAGGGCACTCTTGATCTGCGCGGGCATCCTATGGAAGACAGGCATTCCCTCCTGTTGGACGGGGATTGGGAGTTTTATCCGGATCAGTTGATCTCGGACAGCCGCCAGGCAGACGAAGCTGATCAGGATAGGCGTATGATCCATGTTCCCGGAGATTGGAGCCCGGCTTGGCAGGACAAAGGCAGTTCGTCGTTCGGGTACGGGACCTACAGGCTCCGGATTCTTGTCGATGAGCAGCCGGACGAGCGTTATAAGTTATGGATTAAAGAAATTAAAGCTTCATCCGTTGTGATCGTCAACGGGAACATCGTCGGCGAGGCCGGCAAACCAGCGGCGAGTGCTAAAGAGTATATTCCGGTCATCCAGTCTTTCTCCAAGAACGCTGCTCCGAACGAGCAGAACGTGATTGATATTTTCGTACAATCGGCGAATTATCATGATCCCACGAGCGGGGGCATCATCGAGTCCATGCGGTTCGGGACGCAGGCGGCGATTGATTTTGAGTGGTGGTATTCGATTGTATTTCAGGTGGTCGTGTTTACGATCCTGCTTCTTCATGCCCTGTACGCCGGTATTATGTTCTTGATCAACCCGCGGGAGAAGCTGCTGCTTGCTTTTGTGTTCCTGCTCGTTTTCGCGGGATTGACGGTAGTCTCGGATCACGAGTATGTGCTGATGAGCTGGTTCCCCCTGAATTACACCTGGATGCTGAAAATTCGGATTTTGTCGTATTTGGGCGTTCCGTTCTGTATGCTGCTGATGGGCAGGGGTTTTACCGGGCAAGTCCGGCGCGGGCCAGTATTCCTTACGTATTTGGTCGCCTCTGCGCTGTACTGGATCTTTATACTTGCAGCCCCCGCCAATCTGGTTCATATCACAAGGACCCATCATGTCTTCGGTTGGTTTTACCTGATTCCGAGCATCTGGTTCTTTGGGCTCATCGGCAAGATGGTGTATCAAAAGCGGAAGGATGCCTTTATCATTCTGCTGGCGGCAACAAGCGTCATCTCCAATATCGTATGGGGATTTGTCAATTTCGACTGGAATTTCACCCCGATTTATTATCCGGTCGATATCGTGGCTGGGGTTGTCGGCTTCTCGGTGTACTGGTTTAAGCGATATTTCCGGAATGCGGCGGAAAATGCCAGGCTGAACGCCGAGCTTCGCCGGGCGGACGAACGGAAGGATCAATTTTTGGCGAACACTTCCCATGAGCTGCGGACACCTCTGCACGGAATCATCAACATTGCGCAATCGGTCCTTTCACGCGAGGGACGCTCCATGTCGGAAGCAAGCCAGCAAAATATGGAGCTGCTCGTCACCATCAGCCGCCGGATGTCACAGCTGCTGAATGACCTCCTTGACGCTGTTATGCTGAAGGATCAGCGGATTGTGCTCCGACGGGAAGCCCTGCAGGTTGAATCGGTCGTGTCCGGCGTGGTCAGCATGCTGGCTCATATGACGGAAGGGAAACCCGTTCAAGTGATCCTGTCGATACCGGACAAGCTTCCTCCGGTTGATGCGGATGAACAAAGGCTGACCCAAATTGTGTTCAACCTGCTGCACAACGCAATCAAATTTACCGATGAAGGCGTCATCGAAATTTCGGCCGAAGCCAAGGAAGAGGCGGTTGTCATTCATGTGGCCGATTCGGGCCGAGGGCTGGAACAGAGCGCATTGGAACGGATTTTTCTTCCCTATGAGCAGGCTGAGGATGAAGACGATCATGGGGGGATCGGGCTTGGCCTCAGCATCTGCAAGCAGCTGGTCGAGCTGCACGGGGGGAGATTGACCGCCGAATCGGCCCCTGGACAAGGAGCGGTATTCAGCTTCACGCTTCCTAAGGCTGAGAGTGGGCTGCAGGCGGATCTAGAGAATGAGAATTCCGCAGGAGGCCTTACCGAGCCGGAGCTGGATCTGGAGGATGCCCCATCGAATCCCCTGAACATCACAGAAGCGGCAGTCTCCATGGAGACGGTTTATACTGGCCATGCCGGTGGATCGCTGGACGAATCGATATCCGCTGGAATCAAAATTTTAGTCGTCGAGGACGATCCGGTAAACCTGAGGGTGCTCGCAGGCATTTTTGCGGAGGAGCCGTATGAGATTCAAACCGCTTTATCGGCGAAGGAAGCGCTGCAGCAGCTCTCGTCCTCGACATGGGACCTGCTCATTTCGGATGTCATGATGCCTCATACGTCGGGTTATGAGCTGACGCGAATCGTCCGCGAACGGTACAACAGCTTCGAGCTGCCGATTCTGCTGCTGACCGCAAGAAGCCGGCCGGAGGATATTTATGCCGGATTTATGGCCGGCGCCAACGATTATGTGGCGAAACCGGTGGATGCGCTTGAGCTGAAATACCGGGTACGTTCCTTGGCGACGCTTAAAAAATCGGCAAAAGAGCGCCTCCGGCTTGAAGCGGCATATCTGCAGGCGCAGATTCAGCCTCATTTTCTGTTTAATACGATCAATTCGATTATGGCTTTAAGCGATATCGACCTGGATCAAATGCGGGTGCTGGCGGATGCCTTTACTTCCTATCTGCGGATCAGCATCGATTTTATTAACTCGGAGGAAGCGGTGCCGCTCTCCCATGAACTCGAGCTTGTCCGGGCATATTTATACATCGAGAAGGCGCGTTTCGGGCCGCGGCTGGCGGTCATTTGGGATATCGATCCGCAATTATCGCTGTTTATACCGCCGCTCACGGTGCAGCCGCTGGTCGAGAATGCAGTTAAGCATGGGCTGCTGAGCCGGATTCAAGGCGGAACCGTGCAGATTATCATCCGCCGGGAAGAGGATGGCACGCGATTTGAAGTCAGGGATAACGGAAAGGGCATGACTTCAGAGGAAGTACAGAATCTGCTTCAACCGCATTCCACGAGCGAACCGTCATCCGGTGGCATTGGACTGAAGAATACGAACCGGAGGCTTCTGCAGCGGTACGGCCGAGGACTTCAGATCGAGAGCCAGTTGGGGCAGGGGACGGTGATGTCCTTCGTGATTCCGAGCCAGGCTCCAGGGACCAGCGGGAATTCGAGCCCCCTCAAAGCATAGAATAAAGCACAAAGCAGCCTGTTCAGCAGGCTGCTTTGTGCTTTTGTTCATCGTATTCAGCGTTTCATTCCCTGGCTTATTTGGTTTGGCTTGCCAACAAGTTTTGTTCCAGGGGTACCAGGATCGTTCCGGAACCCGCAGCCTTCAGGCTCAAGCACTGTGCGATTCGTTTCAGCGTGACAGCCAATCTCGCGGGTTGAACGGGCTTCAATAAATAATCGAGGGCATTCACCTGAAATGCGTGAACTGCAAACTGTTGGAAGGCAGTCACAAAAACGATGTGCATTTGCGGATGAATCGCGAGCAGCTGCTCAGCCAGTTCCATGCCGGACATCTCCGGCAATTCGATATCCAAAAAGGCCACATCGGGTACCTCGATCCGGCATGCCGCCAGCGCATCGTGCGGATTCATATAGGATCCGCTCACATTACACGGAACATGAACAGCGGTCTGTGTCTGAAGCAGTTTTTCCATTTTTAATAATGCCAGATGCTCATCATCGACGATAATTACCTTCAAGCGGCTTTCTCTCCCCTAACAGACCCGTGTTTTCTCGGATGCGGTATACTTATGTATTCTGAAACTATTCTAACACTCCATGTTTACCCGGTTGCTCATACGTTTCTTCTTGTACGACCGAACACGTATGCCAATCATCCATGGCCATGTACCCGCGGCGGACCAGCGCAAAAATCGTATTTGTCGTACAGCACCATTCGACATCAGGCAGCCTTGTTGAGCCACTTCTTGCCTTTGGCAGTACGCCCTCATATGTCCAAAAGCCTCCGTCATTCCAACGAACGAGCTTACCTCCATGCTTCCAGGCTTGTTTTAATGCTTCTTGCTGTATTTTCGATAACATTCCTTCACCACCAAGCAAATCCATGAATTGATAACAATACTTATGCCTCCGTTTAAAGCGATACCTCCATTAGACCACACGGCTCTGAATACGTTCTGAATAATCTCCAAGCAACAGGATAGAGCATAACTTGACGTTTCCAGGGACAATCTAAGCAGAAAAGGTTGTACTTTCCTAAGAAAGGAGCAATCCTGCGATGGCTGAAGAACAGCAGGAACGTCCATCAGGGAAAACGATCGCGGCCATTGGCTCGGTTCCCTTTATCATGACGTTTGGCAATTCCATGCTGATTCCAATCCTGCCCCAAATGGAGTCCAAGCTGCATATTTCATCGTTTCAAACGAGCCTGACCATCACCGTGTTCTCTTTGGTAGCTGCTTTTTTTATACCGATTCTGGGGTATTTATCCGATCGCTATTCCCGAAAAGTCGTCATTGTACCAGCGCTGATTCTGTACGGCATCGGCGGGCTGCTGGCCGGATTTGCGGCAGCTCTGTTTCCCAAGCCGTTCCTCTGGATTATGGTGGGCCGGACGCTTCAAGGCATAGGTGCGGCGGGGACTGCCCCGATTGCCATGGCGCTCACGGGTGATTTGTTCAAGGGATCCCAGGAGAGCAAAGTGCTCGGCCTGGTCGAGGCATCCAACGGTTTCGGCAAGGTCATTTCGCCGATTCTGGGATCGCTGGTGGCACTGATCGTATGGTACAGCGTGTTTTTCACCTTCCCGGCGGTCGTGATTATTTCGATCACGCTCACATGGCTCCTGATCAAAGAGAAGAAGAAAGAGAAAGAGCCGATGCCGTTCAAGAAATACATTCACGGCCTTGGCAGTGTGTTCAAGCATGAGGGCCGATGGCTGATCCCCGCATACTTGGCCGGCGCGACCTGTTTGTTTGCGCTGTTCGGGATCCTTTTCTACCTGTCCGACATGCTGGAAAAGGAACACAACATCATGGGGGCAGGCAAAGGGCTGGTGCTGGCCATTCCTCTGCTTGTCATGTGCACGACATCCTATGTGACGGGCAGCCAAATCGGGGAAAACAAAAAGCTGATGAAACGGCTCATCGTGATCGGATTTACCCTGATGACGATTGCTTACGTCCTGCTGGCGTTTATCGGGCACTTGACCCTGTTTATCTCGGTGCTGGCCGTCAGCAGTTTAGGAACGGGACTGATCCTGCCGTGTATCAACAGCTTCATCACGAGAGCGGTCGGCAAGGAAAGACGGGGGTTTGTGACTTCGCTGTACGGGTCGGTACGGTTCTTCGGGGTGGCCGTCGGTCCGCCGCTGTTCGGGTGGATGATGGGATGGTCGCGGCCGGGCATGTTTCTGTCCATTGCCGGACTGACGTTTGTGATCGGGCTTCTTGCCCTTTTCCTGATCCGGGTCGATTCCGGGGAAGGCAAGCCGTCCGGAGGCAAACGCGCCAAAGCTTACCGCAACAAGCCGGCGGGCCTCATTCGGCCGTTCGGCGGACGCCAAAAAGCCGGATCTTGATCCGGCTTTTTTATTGAGTGGATCCTGTGGTCTCGGTAGAAGGCAGGAGCAAGCTGCTATTTTTTGCTGCGCCAGGCGAACCCGGCCGTCCATCTCCGCTGCGGCTTACGGCCGAGGATGTAGTTGATGACCCGTGTGGAGATCATTTGGCATCCGATGGCAAAAAGGATGATTCTCCAGTTGACGACATATGCCGCCAGAATAAAGATAACCCCGTTCATCCAGAAAAGGGATGTGCCGGGTTTTATTTTTTTATACTTATATATCACCAAAGCGGTATAGCCGATGCCTCCGTTGGATACCCGCTGCCTCATCAGCATAGCGACGCCTGTACCGAGAATAAGGGAGCCGATCAGGAGATCGAGCCACACATTCAGCAGCGGCGGCCCAACATATACCTCAAAAAAATTGACCGATACGGACGTGGCCGTGATCACGTAAATGGTGCCAATGGCACTGAATATGCCCAAATGATGGGCGGTAAAAATGAGAAAGGCGAAATTGGCAACCCAGAAGCCGAGGCTCATGGGCAGGCCGAACCCGTGGTTCAGCAGCACGGCAATACCGGCACCTCCCCCGGAAGGGATGCTGTGCGGGAATAAAAAAACCGCCATCGCAAAGCCTTGAAGCACCGCTCCCGCTGTAATGAGGGAGACTTTCCTGCCGAGGCGGCGGTAAAACAGGTGCCGGTGGTGCCGGTAACGGCCGGGAATTAACTGTATTTTCAACCCGATCATCCTTTGGAGAATAGTTTGGTGGTCATAAGCTGGTCAAGCCTTACTAAAATGTATGCTTGTCTGCGGACAAGGATGCCAATTCATGCCGGGCGGGCAAGGTATGCGGAACTGTGGTATGTTTACTTTTAAAAGAAAGGGGAGGAAGGCATGGAGCAGGAGAAACATCAGGGGTGGGAACTTGCCACGTTTGCGGGCGGGTGCTTCTGGTGCATGGTGCAGCCCTTTGACGAGCTGCCGGGGATCCATTCGATCGTGTCCGGTTATACCGGGGGCCATACGGAGCATCCGACTTATGAAGAAGTTGGGACGGAAACGACCGGGCACTACGAAGCGGTTCAGATCGCTTTTGACCCCATTGTGTTTCCGTATGAGCGTCTGCTGGACATCTATTGGCAGCTGATCGATCCGACTGATGCGGGCGGGCAGTTTATGGACCGGGGGAACTCTTACCGGACGGCCATTTTTGTACATAGCGGGGAGCAGCGGGCCAAAGCGGAGGCTTCCAAGCGGGAGCTTGCTGCAAGCGGGCGGTTTAAGGGGAACATCGTCACCGAAATTTTGCCCGCAGGGCCGTTCTATCTGGCTGAGGATGAGCACCAGGACTACTATAAAACGCACCGCTACGACTACAACCTCTACCATGAAGGGTCGGGGCGGGGAACGTTTGCCGAAAAGTATTGGCGCAGAAAGCAGGATGATGCCGAGCTGCGCAAAAGGCTGACCCGCCTTCAGTATGAGGTCACGCAGCACGGCGCGGATGAGCCGCCGTATGAGAATGCGTACTGGAATAACGAGCGCGAAGGGATCTACGTGGACGTCGTGAACGACGATCCGCTGTTCTGCTCGCGGGATCAGTTCGATGCGGGGACCGGCCTTCCGGCATTCAGCCGGCCGATCCACGAAGGCTTCCTCCGCCGAAAGGCCGACCTGCGCAGCGGCAAAGCGCGCACCGCTCTCTACGGCCGCTTGTCCGGTTCGTACCTGGGGCACCTGTTTCACGACGGCCCGCCGCCTGCCGGGCAGCATTACCAGGTCAACTCAGCGGCACTGCGCTTTGTGCCGCGGGAGGAGCTGGAGCGCGAGGGGTACGGGAAGTATACGGAGCTGTTTGAGGGAGTGTGAGGTGAGAGAGTAGGGGGAGCAACCTTAAGCCATCCTTTGGGGATGGCCTGGGATATAGTTCGTTAAAGTCCAAACTTCAAGGACGGCCTAAGGGCATGGTTCGTTAAAGTGTAAAGCCACCGGCTGGGTTAAGACGGTTGAAGTTCTGTGCGGAATCTTCTAAAAAAGGTTCGTATATCCTCAAAAAACAGATCCGGAACCTCCATGGCGGCGAAATGTCCGCCGTGTTCAAACTCGGTCCAATGGACGATGGGATGTTGGCGCTGCGCAAGAGAATATACCGGCAATGCCAAGTCGTAAGGCAGCACGGACACGCCCAATGGTACGGGACACCGAAGGGGCCCCTTCGATTTCGAACTTTCGTAATACAATCGGGCTGATGATCCGGCGGTTCCCGTAAGCCAATAGAGCATCACATTCGTTAGCAGCCGGTCGGCGTCCACCCTGCAGGCAGGATCGGTCCATTCGTAAAACTTCTCGGCGATCCATGCCAGCTGCCCGACCGGAGAGTCCGTGAGCGCATAGGACAAAGTTTGGGGCCTGGTGGATTGGAGCCTCGCATACCCTGCCGGAGCGGACCGGTAACGTTGTGCGCGTTCGAGCCTTTCACGGTCCTCTTTAGACAGTTCACTCGGATCGAAGTCCTCCGCTGGAACGGTATGCAAATAATTCACATGGACGCCGCACACATGCTCACTGTCATATTCGGCCAACAACCGGGAAATGCCTGCGCCCCAATCGCCGCCTTGGGTGCCATAACAGCCGTACCCGAGGCGACTCATCAGCTCCGCCCAAGCCCGGGCAACCCGGCGCATATTCCATCCCTTATCCAAGGTAGGGCCCGAGAACCCGAAGCCTGGGATCGAGGGAATGACCAGATGGAAAGCGTCAGCCGGATCACCACCGTGAGAACGCGGATCAGAGAGAGGCCCGATGAGATCGAGGAACTCGACGATCGAACCCGGCCAACCGTGAGTAAGGATCAGCGGCAGCGCATCTTTCTCTGGGGAACGGATATGCAGGAAATGAACGTTGGCCACGTCGATGGTTGCAGTAAACTGTGGCAGCCCGTTTAACCGCTTTTCGTGCTTGCGCCAATCGTATGAATTGAGCCAGTACTCCGCCAGTTCCTTGAGATAGCCGAGCGGCACGCCGTAATCCCAGCCGGCATCCGGCAGCTCATCAGGCCAACGGATACGGGCGAGACGGTCCTGCAGGTCGTCGAGTGCACTTTGCGCAATTTCGATGCGAAACGGCAGTATTGTGGTGCTGTCCATCCTATTCATAAAAATAAGCTCCTTCCCTTCATATAGTTGATAAATCAACGTTGCACGAGGAATATAGCATCTACATTGTTGATTTGTCAACAAAAATGAAGCGGGCTGGATCACAAAAATACTGGCACGGACATTCGTAATTTCGAAGTGGTTACCTCTAGTGCTCCCGCAAAAATTGCTGCATGATTGCAGCTATTTCCACTTCGTTCTCTCGCCGAAATCACAAAGGGGCAGCCCCTCACGGATGATTCCGTGAAAGACAGCCCCTCGTTTACCACTATCCACAACCTATGCGCAAATCACTTTCCCGCGCCCTGCCACTGCGCAATCACCGCGTTTACATCCGCGGTCAGCACAGCTTTGGCGTCATCCTTGACGTTGCCGCTCTGGCCCTTGTTGTCCAGATGCTTCAGGAAGTCCTGCAGGTGCTTCACGGCCTGGTCCGGCTTGCCGCCGTCCCATTGATGCTGCGCCTGCTTCAGCGCATTGGTCAGCTGCGGCACGAGCCCGCCGCCCAGGTCGCCGGCGGCGCTGTAGCGGTCGATCAGCTGCTGGATGGAGGCCGGGCCGGTCGTCACATGCAGCTGCAGCGTCGTCCGGGACGGCTCACCCGAGCCGCCGTACACGTCGACGGTGACCGTCTGGTCGCCCAGCTTGCCGGCCAGGGCCACGTCAACGCCAGCCTGCTGCGCATCGACCTTGTATTCCTTGCCGGCCAGCGTCAGCACGGCCGATCCGCCTGCGGCAAGGCCGCCGCCGGCCTGGAAGGACAGCACCGCGCTGTCGTCCAGCGTATCGCCGTCCTTCACGGCATTACCGTTCACCGTCAGGGCGAAGGCGGGCTCAATCTTGCTGTCCACCGTAACGCCTTTGGACACGTTGCCTGATTTGTCCACAGCCTTGAGCAGGATGCTGTAGTCCTTGCCGTCCTCGATGCCAGGGATGACGGCTTTTTGAATGCCGCGCTTCACTTCGAGAACGTCACCCACTTGCTGGCCGCCGCTCGTCACAGTGACCCGTACTTTGTCCGCGTCCAAATCGTACGGGCCGTCCCAGGTCAGGGTCAGCTGGCCGTCACCGCGGCTGACGAGCACGTTCTCCACGTCGCCCGGCGGCACGTGATCTTCCACCGGTTCCGTCGGCGGGTTCGGTTTCGTAAAGACGGACGGATCGCCAAAGGTGAATTTGTCGAGATTGTACAGATAGTCCGAGCCTTTAAAGAGCAGGAACACGATATGTTTACCGGTCACCGGTGTCGTCACATCGGTCGAGAACACTTTGAAGTTCTGCCAGCCGCCCGTTCCGGTGACCTTGTTGCTGGCGATGACCGGACCGTTCAGGCTGTCGATGCGCACCTCGACCGTGCCTCCGCTCGTATCGCTGGCCGCATTGACATGGAACTTTGTCGGGCTCGTGTCGCCAAAGTCAACGTAGTTGTACATGGCGTACCCGTTGTTCGGGCCGAAAATGCCGGCCAGATAGGTCTGGCCGCCGCCGCTTTCCGTGCCGAAACCGACGCCGTTCGTCCGGTTTTCAGCTTCCAGCTTGGCGTAAGCATCTCTCGCCGTGCCCTTCATCGTCGTAAAGGTGAACCAGTCCAGGTTGCATGGGAAGTCGCTGCCGTCTTTTCCGTGGAAAATGAGGTACACGTCATGCACGCCAACCGCGAGTTTATCATCAAGGTTCGCCATGATGTCCACCCATTTATCCCAGCCGCCGAGGGCCGGAATCTCCACTACGCCTGCGGTAGGGCCGTTCAGGGAATCCAGCTTCACCTCGATCGATCCGCCCTGATTGCCGCTGGCGACATGTGCCGTTATGCCGGCGGCGCCGGAGCCGAAGTCGATGCCATTATAAGAGGCATAGGCGTTGTTGTGGATCGCGTCGAGGAAACCGCCCTGCGCTTTGCTCAGGCCCTCGCTGCTGTCATAATTAACGCCCTTGAGCTTGGCATAAGCATCGGTGCGGGTCGGGTCGCCGGTGGTGAATTTAAACCAGTTCAGGTTGAACAGGTATTGGTCTTTCGTTTTGGTGAAAACGAGATAGACGTCATGCGTGCCGGTAATGGTAACCGGATTGCCCTGGTCATCCTTGAGCACGGTGACGGCATCGATGTAGTTGTTCCACCCGCCGGTACCTTCGACGTTCAGCGTTCCGACTTTTGGCCCGTCAAGCGAATCCAGGTGGACTTCGATGTTCCCGCCGCCGGTTCCGCTGGCCGCTCTCGCGATCAATCCTTTGGCGCCGGATGTGCCGAAGTTCACGTTTTTATAGGCCGCAAAGTCACCCGCCTCGATGCCGCCCAGCTGCAGCGTTCCTTCCAGCGCACCCTCCAGGATGAAGCCTTGACCGATGTTGTAACGCTCGGCTTCGAGTTTGCTGTACGGGTCCTTTTCCGGATAATGAATCTCGGCATCCTGAGGCTTCAGCGCATTCAGCGCTTCCACCGCTGCAGCGGACGACCAGGACTCGTAAGTGCCGGAGAGCAGCTGTCCCGCCCAGTTGCCATCGACGATATTGTCGGCGTTCCGGTGCGTCCAGGCGAGCTCGGCATTGAAGGAGACCCAGGCGTCAAACTGTGCGCCGAAGTCCTTGTATTTGCTTTCGGTCCGCTCGTCCAGCGCCTTCTGCAGGAAGGACAGGTTGCGGAGCAGGATCGTTTTGCCGCCCTTCAGGTCACCGTTCGGTCCTTCGAAGTTCAGCACGCCCCCGTTATCGACCAAATGGTCTTTGGTAAAAGCCGCCGCCTTGACCGCTTCGTCCAGATAGGAGGTGTCTCCGGTAATGCGATACAAGCCTACCGCCGCCCCGATGTATGTACCCTGGTTGTAGTGCGTCGCGTCCGGGATCGGCCCTTTTTCCTTTTCGATCCGGTCGAACACTTTGCCGTTGCCGTCGGTCAGCATCGTTTTGCCCCATTTGAAAATTTGCTTCGCGGCATCCAGATAATGCTGATCCTTGGTGACGTTGTACAGATAGACCGCCGCCTCGGCCGCCGGGAAGTTGATGCAGGCATTTTTGGTGTTATGCTCGCTGTTCAACCACCAGATGCCGCCGCCGGCAAAGTCTTCGTCCCACTGCGTATTGAATACCCAGTCAAAATGGTACTTTGCCGCGTCCAAATACTTCTGGTCACCGGTAATTTGGTACGCCCGCGCACTGCCCATCGCCCACCACATAATGTCGTCGTTGAAGGGGTTGTTCGTCCAGTTGCTGCCGTATTTGGCTACCGTGCCGGTATACACGTCGTCGATCTGCTTGCGCAGCTGCGCCTTCAGCTCGGGATCTGACGTATGGAGATACGAGTCCATCACCAATTCCCACAGCTCGGCTTCCACCCAGAACCCCTGGTGATCCTTGTGATCGGTGCTGCTCCAGAACATATTGGCCGCCGGATCCCAGAACTTGGCGTTAAACGCTTCGATGGCCGTGTCGCCGTCCTCGGCGCTGAACGCATAGGTTGTGCCCGGTCCCCAGACGGTGACGGAGCCGAGGGTGAGGGCGGCCGCCAGCGGCACGCTCAACAGCCGGTTCATGCGGCGATTGCTCTTAGTCATTAAAGTCTCCTCCTTTATGGTGGTTGTGGAACGCTGTAACGATGGATTATATGAACGGTCCCCGCCTGCATCCGGCGTCCGGATTAATAAAAGGCAGGAGTTTTGCAGGAATATACACGCCTGAAGTGCAGAGGGGACCGTTAATCCCGCGACTTGTTACTTGGCTTCCGAAATGACCTTGTTGATCTTATCCGCCATCGTGTTCAGCTCGCTGATCGGCGCTTTGCCCATCAGGACATTCTTCCAGGAAGCTTCGATGAACGGATTCGCTTTGCCTGCCCAGGACGAGAGGAAGCGGACCGGCTGCGTATCAGGCGATTTCAAAATGTGGTCGATGCCTTCGCCGACATCGGCATGGCCCGCCGTCTTCAGCGCTTCAAAGTAAGCGGAAGAGGATGCCTGGTACGCTGCAGGAGCGACCGGCGTTTGCGGAAGCACTTCTTCGTACATTTTGGAATCCAGGAATTTCAGCACTTTCCAGACGGCTTCCGGATTTTTGACCGTTGTCGGGCTGCACCAGCCCACCGCGTCGTAAATCTCGGATTGGGTGTTCACGACCGGCATCGGCACGAAGCCCCACTGCAGATCCTTCGGCGCCGTACGGATCAAATCGTCCGCAACCCACTGGCCTTGAAGCGTCATCGGCACCTTGCCCTGCTTAAAGGAGCTCATGACGTTGGTCAAATCAAAGGTCGGCGGATTCATGTAACCGTTTGCAATAGCGGTTTTGTATTTCTCCACGCCTTCCACGAACTTGTCGCTGATCTCCACTTTGGTCGGATTGAGGATGGAGTCGGCGAACGGAGCGGCGCCCGAGGAGACCGAATAGAGCGACAGATAGAACGGATCAAGCGGAGCGTAATAGCCGAACTGCTGCACACCGCCCTGCTTGCTGGACAGCTTCTCCATAGCTGTGAACAGATCGTTATAAGTCCAGCCGATTTTCGGCTCGGTCAGACCGGCGTCCTGGAACGCTTTTTTATTATAGAAAATGCCATACGTATTCAGCAGGCCGGGCAGACCGACGAGCTTGCCGTCATAATGCCAGCTGTCCACGACGCCTTTGTAGAAACCGTCCATGAATTCCTTGTCCTGCTCCGCCTGGGACGTCCAGTCGTACAGCAGTCCCTTGGATGCGTTGTCCAGCAGCATATCGTTGCCTGTCATAAAAATGTCCGGAGCCTTCTTGGCGGTCAGCATCCCGTTGACCTTGACGCCGTAATTGTCGAGTGGGGTAGGGATGAGTTTCACCGTAATGTCGGGGTTTTCCTGCTCAAACTGCTTCATGGCCGCCATAATTTTATCGTTCATTTCTTTCGATTCCCAGGTGATCATCGTTACTTCGACCTTCTTGCCGGACGATTCCGAACCGGACGTACCACCCGAATCGGACGTGCCCGCCGAACCGGCGGAATCGGATGACCCGCCACCGCCGCACGCGGCGAGCAGGCTGGAGAACAGGAGTAACGTGAGCATGCCGCTAAACCACTTTTTTGCACCCTTTGTCATAGAAAGACCTCCCTGATATCTCATTTCGAATACATTTAACACCTGTACCTGATATATCATTCCCTTGATCCCACCGCCGGCAGGCACCACCTCCTAACCGCCCGGGGCGGCTGATTTATTTTAATGAAGCGGAATTGACGGAGCCAAGCCCCTGCATGAAGAACTTCTGGCCGAAGAAAAAGATGAGCAGCATCGGCAGAATGTAGATGAGATCCGCGGCCATGAACAGGTTCCAGGCGGTCGCATAGGTACCTTTGTAGGAAGCCATCGCCAGGGACAGCGTCCATTTGCTCGGGTCGATAATATAAATCAGCGGCTCGAGATACTGGTTCCATGCTCCCTGGAAGGAGAAGATGACCATCGTCATGATGACCGGCGTTGTCATGGGTACGAGCACTTTCATCAGAATGTAGAAGTCGGAAGCGCCGTCGATTTTGGCCGCCTCGTCAAAGGAAACGGAGATTGTCTTCAAATACTGGACGTACAGGAATGAAAATGTCGCGTTCCCGAAAAAAGCAGGCACGATGATCGGCAGCCAGGTGTCATACCAGCCCAGGCTCGTGTAGAGGTTAAAGAGCGGGATCATGCCGACAAAGCCCGGCAGCATCAGGCTGCCCACAAACAGCGAGAACCACAGCTTCCGGCCGGGAAAGCTTAATCGGGCAAGCCCGTAGCCGACCAGCACCGAGCTGGCGACCTGGCCAATCGTGCACACCACCGCGATGAACATCGAGTTGCCGAACGTCTGCCAGAAGTTGATCTCCCGTGTTCCGGTTACGAAGTTGGACCAGTGAAGCTCCCGGGGAAACCACTCGGGCGGGATTTTAAACACGTCATTGTTGCCCTTCAGGGCAATGGTCACCATCCACAGCAGCGGAAACAGCATGGCGATGGCACCGATGGTCAGGATAATAAACCGGATGGTGTCCAGGATGCTGAATTTCCGTCTGGGTTTGCGTGTTGTTGTCCGTACTTCCGTTTGCATCACCATCAGCAGGGAACCTCCTTATTTCGAATTGTCGCTTTCGTAATACACGAACCGGTTCGAGTACCGGTAAGTCAGCGCGGTGAAGATCATGATGATGACGAACAGCACCCAGACCTCCGCGATCGAATAGCCGAACATGCGGCCGTTAAAGGCGTCGTTGTAAATTTTGAAGTTGAGCAGGGATGTGGAGAAGTTCGGGCCGCCGCCGGTCAGAACCTGTACCTGGTTGAATGCCTGGAAGGCGCCGATGATGCCGAGTATAAGCTGAAGGAACAGGATAGGAGTAATCATGGGAATCGTAATGTGCAGGGTCATCCGCCAGCGGACGGCTCCGTCGACTTCGGCCGCCTCGTACAGCTCCTGGGGAACAGACTGCAGACCGCTCAAGAAAATAATGACGCCGGATCCGACCTGCCATAGGCCGATCAGCACGATGGAGGGAAGCGCGGTCGTTTCGCTCGTCAGCCAGGTGCCTTCGGGCAGTCCGAGTAGCCTAAGCAGCGAGTTGGCGAGTCCGTACTGGGGCTGATAGATAAACAGCCACAGCGTGAGTGTCGCGATGGACGGCACGACGGTCGGCAGGTAATAAATCGTGCGGAACCATTTGATGCCGGGCAGGCTTTTATTCAGCAGCATGGCCAGCAAAAGGCCCAGAATCAGCGATAAAGGAACGCTCATGATGACAAAATACAGCGTCGCCCGGACCGAAGGCCAGAAGGCCGGGTCCTCCGTGAACATGTATTTAAAGTTGTCGAAGCCGACAAAACGGGGCTTATCGTAGCCGCTCCATTCCGTTAAGGCGTAATAAATGGACGACAACAGCGGATAGGCGACAAACACGCTGAAGCCAATAATGGAAGGCAGAATAAACAGATAGCCTTTGGCCCAGCCGCGAAGCTTCTTTTTGCTTACCGTCATTTTTCATATACCTCCCTCATTCAGCATCCGGACAGGAACGGTGCGTGTACCCGCCGTTATGTCCCGGCCCTGTGCGTAAAAGTAAAGTACGGTGTAACCAACTGCATTCGGAATGCAGGCGATCCGTGGATCGGTCCGTCCTGACTGCACTCCGGCCCCCTGTTTTTTCTCCTTTCTTCAATTTCATCTGCTTCTTTAGGCAAAGTCACGTAAATAAACCGCTTACATTTCTCAATATAATGACATAACAGTATAGTGTCAATATACTAAATTAAGTTTTTTATAACTGTTGTTATATTATTTATCGATTGGATGCACATATCATATGAGGCGAATGGGGAAGAGGCTGAATAAAGCGGTTCGGCGTTCGTCATGGCAGCCGTGTGAATCGGATACGGGATCGTGCCGCAATGGGATATAACCGACAAAACTGGGGTACAGCCGACAAATCTGGGCAGAGGGGCGAGCTCATGTCTTTTATTGCGTGCAGCGAACAAGCGTGGATACCGGATCTGTTTTTTCACTCTAGTCCGGAGAGGAGGAGGCTGCGGTAGAAAATACATGATATATCATGCTATGTAAAAGACAATGCTGCTCTTGCGCTTATGCGCAAGGGCTTTCGTTTTGTTCGCGGTGCGCCGCGCCTGCCGGACTCATATTCACTGTCGAAATTTGCTGCTAAAACAGGGCTTCAAACCTCTGGTTTTGTCCCGATCTTAGTTACAAAGCTCCTATCCAATCGTGAAATATAATTTTATATTGTTAGTGAATATTTAATTTTATTTTACATTAACCTGACAAAATTTTACGAAGAGAGGGGAGATGGCTTTACACGCTACCGCTATACTTTGCTGTCGAGGCGTTCTATGAAGGACCCGAATTCTGTCAGATCGAATGGGAGGCAAGGATGGAATGATAAGAAAACGGACGAGGAGCCTATGGGCGTCGCTGCTGGCCGGCACGCTGGTTCTGACCCTGGCTCTGCCCGGCGGGCGGCCCGTGCTGGCGGCGGAAGCCGGCGCACAGGCCGCGGCAGCCGGAAGCATCGTCGACGAGCGGCAGGTCCAGATCGGACCGGGCGCGGTCTATACCTGGAAGGACATGAAGCTGGACCGCGGGCTGGAGAAGCTGCACATGGTGGAGTTCGATCCGTCCAATCCGGCTCTGGCGCTTGAGCCCGGCATGACGGACGGCAAAGTATACGGCATGCAGCCGGTCAGCAAAATGGCTGCGGATATCGACAAAGCGGGGAATCGGGTGATCGCCGGGATCAACGGGGACTTTTATGATATGTCCTCCGGCGTCCCGCTCGGTTACTTCATGGGCAGCGGAAAAATACTGACGAGTCCGCCCAATGACTGGTACGCGTTTGGCATCAAGGAGGACGGCACGACGATATATGGATCGAGTCCGAAGCTTACGCGGACACTGGAGATCGGCGGCCAGGAGACCGAGCTTACGTCCATCAACCGGACGCGAGGCAATAACGATCTCGTATTGTACACACCCGACTTCTACGGCACGACCATGACCAACGATTTGGGAGACGAAGTTGTTCTAGACGTCGTGAAGGGAGAGGTCAAGAGCGGGGAGACGCTGGCGCTGAAGGTAGCCGACGTCCATAAAGACAAAGGCAGCACGCCGATAGCCCCGGGGCAGGTCATCCTGTCGGCTTCCGGCAGCCAGCGCGCAGTGCTCGCCGGCCTTAAGGCAGGCGATACGGCATCGGTTTCCTTCAGCCTCGAACCGGCCTGGAGCGACGTGAGGATGGCCATCGGCGGTTCCGCGCTGCTCGTCAAGGACGGGGTGGCGCAGCTGAACACCGACCCGGCGGCCCATCCGCGCACGGCGATCGGTACGAAAGCGGACGGCTCCGTCGTCATGCTGGAAATCGACGGGCGCCAGCCGGGCTTCAGCGAAGGCGTGACGCTGGCTGAGCTGGGGCAGATCATGGAGGAAATGGGCGTCGTGAACGCCATCAACCTGGACGGCGGCGGCTCTTCGACATTTATCGCCCGCATGCCGGGCGACACCAGCCGTACGCTGCTGAACTCCCCCTCGGACGGCGGGGAGCGCAAGACCGCCAACGGGCTGCTGCTTGTAAACAAGGCGGCGGAAGGGCTGGTGGACAAGCTGGTCTTGAAGCCGCAGCTGGCGAGGGTGCTGGCCGGCTCGACGGCGGCCTTTAAGGCGGCCGGCGTCGATGCCAACCTGCATCCGGCCGTGATGGACGGCACGCCGGAGTGGAGCGTCAGCCCGGCGATCGGAACGATCGACGGCAGCGGCGTCTTTACGGCGGGTTCCACGCCCGGACAGGCGGATATCGCCGTCACGTCCGGGGGCGCAAGCGGAGCCGGCAAAGTCGAGGTAGTCGATACGCTGACCGAGCTGAAATTTGGCGATCAGCTGCGCAGCTTCCCGCCTGGTCAGTCGGAGACGCTGAAGGTAACAGCGCTCCGGGACGGCCAGATGGTGCAGGCCGACAACCGCCTGCTGACATGGCGCGTCGAGGGTCCGATCGGCTCGATCGACGAAGCCGGCGTCTTTACCGCGGCGGAAGGCAATGAGCTGAGCGGCAAAATTGTGGTGAGCTACAAGGGGGTGGAAGCTCAGATGGATGTGACCATCGGCCAGCCTCCGGTCGTGCTGGAGGATTTCGAAAACGGCCTGGACAAGTACCTGCCGTCGGCCGGCGCGCAGTTTAAAACGTCCAAGGTGAGCATCGAGACGAATGAAGATTTGGTCCGTTTCGGCAGCGGTTCGCTGAAGCTGGAGTATGATTTTACCGGCACACCGGGAACTTCGGGCGCCTACCTGCAGAGCAAGACGCAGGCGGAGGCCATTCAAATCCCGGGTTATCCGGAAAAGATCAGCATGTGGGTGTACGGGGACGGCAAAACCCACTGGCTGCGTGCGCAGCTGCGCGACAGCAAGGGAACGATACCGCTCGACTTTACCGACCAGAATATCGGCATTGATTGGACCGGGTGGAAGTACCTGGAGGCGGAAGTGCCCAAAGGGCGGACGCTCCCGTTGATCATGGACATGCCGGTGCGCTACATGGAAACTTCATCCGCCAAGAAGGATGCCGGGGCGATCTACGTCGATCAGATCCGGGCCTTGTACGGTCCGAACCAGGACGATATGGAGCCGCCGGTCCTGAAGGACTTCTCACCGGCGGACGGAGAGACGATCCGCAGCAACCAACCGGTGATCAAGGTGTACGGCGAAGACGCGGGATATGATCCGGCGCAGCATCCGGGCACGACGCTGATCGATCCGGACTCGATCCGGTTTGACCTGGACGGCCAGCGCGTGCAGCACACGCTGTATCCGCCGGAAGGCCGGATTTATTACACCCCGGCGACGCCGCTGGCGGACGGGCTGCATCAGGTCAAGGTGTCGGTGACAGACCTGGCCGGCAACCGGACGACCGAGGCGTGGACCTTCAACGTGGACACGGGCGGCTCGAAGCTGACGTATGACACGCCGAAGGAATTGTACGGGGGCCGTACCTACACGGTGGATATCAAAGGGGTGAAGGCCTCCGGTTTGCAGGGAGGACAGCTCCGGCTTGCTTTTGACCTGAGCAAGGTGGAGAAGCTCAAATTTATTCCGGGCGGCAAGCTGGATGCGACCCAGGCAAGCGCAGTCATCGGCGAGGACGGTACGGCCGCGCTGACCTTCAGCCGGTTGGACCAAGCGGGGCTGACCGACAGCGATTTGATCGGACAAATCAGCTTTGACGTGAAAAAGGACGCCGCCGGAACGAACGAAATCCGGTTCGAGTCCGGTAACGTTACCTTTGCCGGTACAGGCAGCGTGGTGTATCCCTTCTTTGGGCTGCCGCTGAAATCGGATATCAAGAGCGCCCTGTCGCTGTCCTGGAACGAGAACGGCAACATCCAGGGCTACGAAACGGTCTTTTCGGTCAAAGACGAGTCGGGGAAGCCGGTAGAAGGCGCGCAGATCACCGCGGACGGCAGTCCGGTCGGAACGACCGATGCACAGGGCGAGCTGAGCACCAAGCTGCTGACGGCTGAGGTCAAGACGTATCAGGTGCAGGCGATGAAGGGAGACCAGTACAGCCCAGTGGCGGAGTTTAAGGTGTCGCCGCTGTCCGGTACCGAAACGCCGTACAACATCAACGTGGGCATGGGCGAGGATCCGGCCGCATCCCGCGGATTCATCTGGCACACGAGCCCGGCGGTGGAACAGACCGTGGTTGAAGTGGTGAAAAAAGCGGATTTTACCGGGTTTGACCAGCCGAATGCGGTGAAAACGGAAGGAACAAGCTATCTGTACCAGACACTCGATCTGGGTGCGGTCCGTGTACATAAGGCGACGGTGAGCGGCCTTGAGCCGGGCACCGAATACGTGTACCGCGTCGGTGACGGAAGCGGCCATTACAGCCCGCAGGGCACGTTCAGGACAGCTGAGGCTGACGGCGATCATACCAAGTTCCTGTATTTCGCCGACTCCCAGGCGGGAGACTTGGCAGGGTTCAAGCTGTGGGGCAGCACGGTCAAGAAGGCGGTGGAAGATTCGCCGGACGCCGAGTTTATGGTCCATGTCGGCGACATGGTCGACAAAGGCTTCAACGAGCAGGAATGGAAGTGGTGGTTCAGCGAAGCGCAGGAGGCGTTCCTGAACACGACGCTGGTCGGCGCGATCGGCAACCATGAGGTGATGGGAACGAAGGAAAACAACGATTTCCTGGCCCATTTCAACCAGCCGGGCAACGGTGTGCCAAGCCTGGCGGGAAGCAATTTTTCCTTTGATTACAAAAATATTCATTTTGCCGTTATGAACAGCGAGTACCAGTACGAGGAGCAGAAGGAGTGGCTTGACCAGGACCTGTCCAGGACGGATAAAAAGTGGAAGATCGCGATCTTCCACCGAGGCCCGTACGGCAGCATTTACGATACGGCCGACATCCGGCGGCTGTGGGCGCCGGTGCTTGAGCGGCATCGGGTCGATCTCGTCCTGAACGGTCATGATCATATTTACCTGCGGACCTTCCCGATGATGAACAACGAGATCGTCCCGGACGGGCAGGGGACGACCTATGTCGTGGCCGGCTCGACCGGACCGAAGTTCTACTCGCTGACCAAGCGGGACTGGCAGCGGATTGCCGACGATGAAGCGACGCAAATGTACGCTTCGGTCGAGGTAGACGGCGACAGCCTGAACTTTGTGACGAAGACGGTCGGCGGACGAACCGTCGACGAGTTTACGCTGTCTAAGCAGACGAAGGCTCCGGCTCCGGAATCGGTCGAGATCGAGCAGCAGGACGTGAAGCTGGCCGTAGGCGAAACCCGGCAGCTGACCGCCAAGGTGAAGCCGGATGGAGCGGACCCCGGCGTCACGTGGTCCGTCTATAGCGCCGAGCCGACCGGGGAGGGCGGCAAAGTGGTGACGGTATCGCCGGAAGGCCGGTTGACGGCGGCCGGCACGGGAACGGCCGTCATCCGGGCGGCAAGCACGGTGAACCCGGATCTGTTCGCGGAGACGATCGTCACCGTGAATCCGGCGCCGGAAGGCGAACCGGAATCGTTATCGCTGACGGGCAAAGTAGTGCTGAAGGAAGGGGAGACCGATCAGACGGTAACGGAAGCGGTCTACGCAGACGGCACGCGCATCCAGGTGCTGGAAGGTGTAACCTTCAGCAGCAGCCATGAGGACGTCGCTTCGGTGAGCGAACAGGGCGTAGTGACTGCGCTGGCCGAAGGGAAGACGGTGATATCGGCCGCTTACGGATCGTTGTCGGCCGAGTATGAACTTACCGTTCAAGCTCCGGAGCAGCCGGGAGGGGGAGATGGTGACAATCCTGGCGGAGGCGACCCGGGTAACGGCGGGGGAGATAATCCAGGCGGAGGCGATCCGGGTAATGGCGGGGGAGATCACCCTGGCGGAGGCGACCCAGGCAACGGTGGAGGAAATAACGGTGGGAATTCAGGCAACAGTGGAGGGAACTCTTCTGCACCGGTGCAGCCGCCGGTGACTCCACCCGCCCTGCCGGATCCGAAGCCGGGCCAAGGCGGCAAATGGAAGCTGAACGCCGCGCAGCTGACGGTGATTCTGGTGAAAGGCGGAGCCGTATTGGACACCGATCAGCCGTTCAACGAGCTGATTCTGCCGGGCAGCGCCGCCTCGCTGCTCCAGGGACAGCCGCTGACGGTGAACGCGGCTGACCTGAAGCTGACGCTGCCCGCAGGCATCCTGCAGGCGGCCAGCGGCAAGGTGCCCGCCGATCAGCTCGAAGGCAGCACGATTCGGCTGGCGGCATCCCGCGCCTCGGAGACGGAGGCCGCAGAGCGGGTGGCGAAGGCCGGGCAGGCGGAAGGTGCGGTGCTCCGCACAGGAAGCAGCCTCTTCACCCTCAACCTGAGCCTCATGACGAAGGATGGCCAGGTTCACCCGATCACGGCGCTGCAGCAGCCGATAACGCTGGAGCTCCCCGTGGCTTCGGGGCTGGATGCCAAGCTGACCGGGCTGTATGGCCTGAACAGCCAAGGCAAACTGGCTTACATCGGCGGAACGGTCACAGACAGCAAGCTGAAAGCCGAAGTGAGTTCGCTGGATGCCGCTTACGCCGTTCTGGAATACGCCAAAAGCTTCGCCGATACGAGCGGGCACTGGGCTTCCGGCGTGATCCGGGAGCTGGCGGCGAAGCATCTCATCGACGGCGTCGGCGGCGGCAGCTTCGCGCCGGATCAGCCGGTGACCCGCGCCGAAATGGCGGCGATGCTGGTCCGCCTGCTGCACCTGAAGGGCGACGGCAGCGCGCCCTTCAGCGACGTGCCTTCCGCGGCATGGTACGCGGAAGCTGTCGCAGCCGCCGCTAAGGCGGGCATCGTCCAAGGCGTCAGCGGCGCAAGCTTCGCGCCGGACGCCTTGATCAAGCGCCAGGAAGCGGCGGCCATGATCGTCCGCGCCTACCGGGCCGCGGGCGGAACTGCCGCAGCCGGCGGGGAACAGGCGCCGTTTACGGACGTCGCCGGTTCGCCGGCATGGGCGCGGGAAGCCGTCCGGTCTGCGTACGCCGCCGGACTGATTCAAGGGCAGGGGCCTAGCCGGTTTCATCCGGACGGCCAGGCCACCCGGGCCGAAACGGCCCAGATCTTGTACAACGTTCTGACCAAGCTGGGGCAAGACGGGCAAATTAAATAACGATCCGGTAATTTACGATCCACCCAGTTAGAAGATCCAACAACAAGAAGACCGGCGGGGAACAGCTTGGTGAGCTGACCCTTCCGGTCTCTTTTGCCATCATCCGTAATATAGCTGGTGGAACACTTTCATTGCGCATTCATTCCCTTGATCCGTGCTCCGTTCCGTGAAGCTTATTGCCAATTTAGTCCATATACATCATTTTTAAGGAAGCGGAGAAAGATTCCGCTTCTTTTTTGGTGTCCAGATGTGGTATCGTTATGTATTACGACGTAAAAGAACGGCTTGTGGTGACTTGGATGAAAAGTACACAGGTTTAGTGATTAAAGAATATAGGATTAAAGGAAAAGGAGCATATATGAACTTTAAAGATTTGAAGCTTGACCCGAATATTTTAAAAGCGCTGGCCAAACAGAACTATACCGAGCCGACGCCGATTCAGGCACAATCCATTCCGGCCGTGCTGGCCGGACGGGATCTCTTGGGCTGCGCCCAGACGGGAACCGGCAAGACCGCCGCATTTTCCCTGCCCATCATACAGCTGTTGAGTCGGGAGCCCCGCAAACCGGGGGCGGGCCGCAGGGTCCGCGCGCTCATTTTGACGCCGACGAGAGAGCTGGCCATTCAGATTATGGATAACGTGAAGGCGTACAGCCAGTATACCGATTTGCGTGCGGTGGTCATTGTCGGCGGCGTTCCGCAAAAGCCGCAGGAACGGGCGCTGCAGCAGGGCGCGGATATCGTGATCGCCACGCCGGGCCGGCTCATCGACCTGATCCATCAGAAGCACATCGATCTGCAGCATATTCAAATGCTCGTGCTGGATGAAGCCGACCGGATGCTGGACATGGGCTTTATCCATGATGTGAAGCGGATCATCGCCGTCTTGCCGAAGCGGAAGCAAACGCTGTTCTTTTCCGCGACGATGCCTCCGGAAATCAACGGTTTGATCCAAACGCTGCTCGTCAATCCGGTGAAAGTGGAAGTGACGCCGGTCTCCTCAACGGCCGAGCGGATCGAGCAGTCGGTTTATTTGCTGGCGGCAGGAAGCAAGCTGCAGATGCTCAACCAGCTGCTGCAGGATCCGTCGATCGAGTCGGCCCTGGTGTTTACCCGCACCAAACGGGGAGCCGACCGGGTGGCTCGCGCGCTGAAGAAAGCGAATATTACGGCGGAGGCGATCCATGGCGACAAATCGCAAAACAGCCGGCAGAACGCCCTGAACCATTTCAAAAACGGGACGACGCGCATTTTGGTGGCGACCGACATTGCTGCCAGGGGTATCGATATTGACGAGCTTCCGTATGTCATTAACTTTAATCTGCCGAATATCCCGGAGACGTACGTTCACCGTATCGGCCGCACGGGCCGGGCGGGGATGAGCGGGTCTGCAATCTCTTTCTGCGAAGCAGACGAGCTGCCGTACCTGAAGGACATCGAAAAGCTGATCGGCAAGGCCATTCCCGAAGTGAAGGGGCATGACTATCCGATGGAGCCCCAAGCGGCAGCAAATCGTCCATTGGGGAATTCCACGGCAAACCGGCCAGGTAAGACGCAAGCTGGCCATTCCCGCAGGCCGCAGGCTGGAGATGCCCGTAAAGGGCGGACGGACGATGGGCAGCAGCGGGGCAAACCGAAGCAGGATCGTGCCCCAAAGGCGGCGGTGAGCGGTGCCCGCAAACCTGATCGGAACGCGAACAGCAGCTTGAAGCGTGATGCGGGAGGCCATTCGAAGGGAAATGCGAACGACAAGTCCAAGGGGCATGGAAATGGAAATTCCAATGGACGCACGAACCGCAGACCGAAACAAAGCGGGGCGGACCCTAGAAATAAGGTAAGTTCGTCTCATTAACATGGAGTTTAGACGTTTTACGCGTTGACCGCAGATGATCTGTGATCTGTGACCCACAGGAAGGACACGTTGCCCGTGACCCTCCTGTGGGTTATTTGTATTTTCCATAAAAGAAGGAGTCTGAGGGAGGGGTTCAGTGGACGGGGCGCTACAGCTGCTCTTCATGGTGGATGATTGGAGGATAACAGCAGTGTGGCTTTAAGTTTGATCTATCATGGCTGCTCCTGTAAATGAGCGTAATACTGCTGCTCGGTGCCGACATAAAACGCATTGATCGTTTTTTCTTCTTTCGTACCGTCCGGACGCGGGATCGTATCCGTGCCCATGTGCTGGCCTTGAATCATTCCCATCCCCACTTCAGTCCGTTGACCTTGATCATCTGCATAAAAAAATGTCATCCCGCCGGCTGTCGGTGCGCTTGACGTCTTCAAAACTCCGTTTTTCGGAATGCGGTTTACAATGGCGTCTCCCTCTTTCGGGAGCTCGGGATAACCCTTTTGATTGTAAATGACCGCTACCCATCCTGTGTACCCGGCAGGCAGCACATAAGTATGATTTTCCTGCCCATTCAGACCCCTCGTCCCAATCACAATGGCAGCAACCACAATGACGGCAAACACGGCAATGAATACCTTATATACTCTAATCAGACCTTTCAAATCTTCACCGCCTTTGATTCGTTCATTAAGGTACTTACATTATATTACAACAGCTTTCCATAATCCTCCCACATTTCGTGCTCACCAAATCATGCAGTTCATCTATCGATTTCCTCTAAAAATTCCTCCAAAAACATTATAATGATGCTAAGAGAACATTTTGGAGGATACCCGGCTCTCTTTTCCTGAGAGGACGAAGAACACGATGCTGCTGGAAGCGGCGAATTTGACAGCCGGAGGAAATAGGACAAGTTTAGCGGATATAGAAAGGGTGCAGGGATGATGATGAACCAAGAGGATTTGCTTGCCCGCCAAAAGCAGCTGCAGGTTGAAGCGGGTGCGGTTGCTGAAGAAATGAACCTGCTGCCATTGCTGGCAGCAGCCGGTAAGCCCGTAATCGTAGGGAGCGCTGCGCTAGGTTTAATGGCTTGGAGAGACTTGGATGTGACGGTGGTCTGCTCCAAACTGGATATGGCTGCGGTCTCTGGAATTGCTTTGCAGCTGATGTCCAATCCGGGAGTACGGGAGATGAAATTTATTAACGATACGGGCCAATGGAACACCGATCCGGCTTACCCAGACGGTTATTTTCTTGGATTGACCTACGGGTCCGCAAACGGCCACCGGTGGGAGCTGGATATCTGGTTTGTAGACGAGCCTGACAAACAGCCTGATTTGCTGCATATTCAGACGATGCCCGCACGCCTTACTCCTGCCAAGACCGCTGCTATATTAAGCATCAAAACCGAATGGGCAAAGCGGGCCGAATATGGAAATCAAGTGAAAAGCTTCGATATTTATTCGGCCGTATTGGATGATAATGTGGGTACCCCCGCCGAATTCCAGCAATGGCTGCAGAGCCGCAGCGATGATCTTCATTAAAAAACAGAGAGCTCATGCACACATTGGATCCGTCAGGTTTGGCAGTCAGCGTGCATCAGTCCGGTGTGTTCCACAGGTCAGCCTGCAAGGACGGCTTTCAGGTGGGCGGCGTTTTGCGGCTGTTCTTTCTTCATGGATTGGAGCATGTACCCGTTCGGCCGTACGATGACAGCCCCAGTGGAGGTGCGGCAGTTTTTGATCCTCGGACTCATTTTTGTGGTATTAAGTGCACTATATACAACCATAATTGTATTAAGTGTGTCTGCTCTCGGAAGGATGGTACGGCGGGCGGCATGGATCCGTCGTTTGGGCCGACTTAGCGGCAAAGTTGTAGGAGCGCTGTATATCGGACTAGGTTTAAAGGTCGCATTCCAAAGGCAGTAACGAACCTATCGCCCGCTAGCTGCATACACTATAGATGGGGGTTATGGCGGCAGGTGGCTTCTCATCCATGTAATCGGTCGTTTGCGAAATGGTCGTTGGCGGATTTGACATTCCCAACTGTGTTTAGTATCATTACAGTATATTCATTTTGTGATTTTTCTGGTTACAGTTTGTATATACTTAAAGATGGGCGGTGGAATGATGAGATTCGAAGTTAGCGATTGGGTCCAAGGGAAGACGGTAGACGGTGAGTTTATTCACGGATACATTGAGACGGTGGACGCTCAGAAAGGCATCGCGAGAGTACGCGTCGTTCAGTCCGACAACGAGGAAGCAGTCGGACGCGTGATCGGTGTACGTGAATCCTGGCTGAGATCGTTGCCGGTCAACCCGCTTGCAGATAAGAACAACGTCGAAAGCCTGATTGACATAGCACTGGCCACCTATGACGAAGCCTGGTTTAACGAATTGACAGACCGCCTGAACGGTACCAAGCGCAAGAACAGCAAGAATGGCGATGGGATCCGGTTGAACGGCCGGCCCAACAACCGTCTCGGTCTGTTCGAGAAAAAGTAAACGGCAGGCCTCGGCAGAGGCACCTCATACCATACAACAGCATGATAAATGCGCAGCTTCTGCTTTTCCGTTACAAGGATTGTAAGCGCAAAAAAACGGCAGGGATTCAGCTTACAGCTGACCTGCCGTTTTCCATTATCACTCGCCATTACCTCATTTCTGCTTGGCCAAAAAGTGTGAGATTCCTTCTGAGATATCGCCGGGTGCTTCTAAGGGAGAAAGGTGGCCGGTCTGGGGAATGATGTGCAGCTCTGCATGTGGTATGCGCGGCAGCAGCTCGCTTTTTAGTGTTTCCAACCGGTCTACCGGGTCAGATTCCCCGGCTAGCACAAGGGTGGGAACATGGATGTTGTTCACTTCTGCGGATATATCCTCAAGCATTGCGGCTTCAGGCCATGCCGCACGGGCTAAAGGTGCGCTCCTTTGCATATCCTCAAGCACCATTTCGCGGATATGTTCTTCAAGAGGAAGCAGGGCGATATTGCCCAAAGCGATTTCCGCTCCTTCACGCGAATCATAAAAATGAACCATGGCATTTCTCATTTCTTGCGGCATATCTTGAGGTGTCGGGGGAGATGGTGCAACTAAGACCAAAGCTTCTAAACCGGCCGGATGACGTGAAGCCAACAATTGCGCCGTTTTAGCGCCCATAGAATGACCCACGAGCACATAACGCTTTAAACCAAGTGCTTGGATCAGCGCATGCGCATCATCGGCCAAATCCTGAATGGTATAAGATGAAGCTGACTTATCTGAGTCTCCCCATCCGCGGTGGTCATAGGTTATACAAAGGTAATCCTCCTTAAGAACGTCAACAATTTTAGTCCAGGTTCGTGCTGACCCGCCGTAAAAGTGCAAAAACACAAGTGCCGTATCTCCTTGTCCCTGCTGCTCCACATGAAGTTCAACGCCGTTAACATGATAATTCATATGATCCACTCCCATTAATAGTATCAGTAACAGTTACTGTTACATATACTAAAATAACGATTCATCCTTAAGAAGTCAAGTTGATGCTTTGATTCATTATTTTAAGTTTGATTTGCTTTTCAAAAATCAATACACTAAACATAAGCTTTAACCGGAAAGAAGGACCTTGCAAAAATGGGAAATCGAAGCCAACAGTTCTCTGTAGCAGTTCATATTTTATGCTTTCTTGAATTTAATAAAAAAGGCCGGACCACGTCCGAATTGCTTGCCATGAGTGTGAACGCCAATCCGGCGGTGATTAGAAGAATCATGAGAAAGCTTACGAAAGCCGGTCTTATTACATCGACTCTTGGAACGAATGCCGCGATAAGCCTGGCCAAAAAGGCGGATCAAATCACGCTGCTGGATGTATTCCGTGCTACGATGGAAGATAACCAGGAGATCTTTATGATTCACCGGGATACCAACCCGACTTGTCCGGTAGGAAGTAAAATGCCGTATTTATTAGACGGAGTTTACACGAAAGTCCAAACGACGATGGAGAACGAATTGTCGGGCATTACGATTGATTCTATGGTGAAGAGTGGAATCATAGGAATTGAAAGTTAACATGAAAAAGACCGGATTTCCTTACTTAAGGAATCCGGTCTTTGTTTTATATTGAGCACCGTGGACGGCAAGCTTATGGAAACATTATTGTTATCCTTTCAAACCGGTAGTGCTAATGCCTTCGACGATGTATTTTTGGAAAATGAAAAACACGATCACGACCGGCAGAAGCGACAGTGTGGCCATAGCGAACATACCGCCCCAGTTGTTCAGCGATTCGCCGTCCAGGAACAGCTTCAGCGCGAGGGATACCGGGAATTTCTCCGGGCTGTTCAAATAGATGAGCGGATTGATGAAGTCGTCCCATCTCCAGTAAAAAGAGAAAATCGCGCTGGTGATCAAGGCCGGTCCGATGAGCGGCAGGACCACCCGGTAGAACACGCCGTATTTGCTGCAGCCGTCGATTTTCGCGGCTTCGTCCAGCTCGCCCGGAATGGTGCGGATAAACTGCATGATCAGAAAGATGAAAAACGGCGTGCCGAAGAAATGCGGGACGATGAGCGGCTTGAAGGAAGAGAGCCAGCCGAACTTGGCGAACATGACGTACTGCGGTACGAGGACAACGTCCTGGGGCAGCATCATCGTGGCCATCATGGCGGCGAACCAGAACTTCTGGCCGAAAAATTTCGTCCGCGCCAGCCCGAAGGCCACGAGAGCCGAAGAGGCGACGGCACCGATCGTCGACAGAATGACGATGATGAAGGAATTTTTGAAAAAGGTCGCAAACGACGTGCCGCCGAATCCCTTGAAGCCCGAGACGTAGTTGGCGAATTCCAGCCGGCTCGGAATGAGGCTGTACGCGGTCGAGAAAATTTCGTCGTTCGGCTTCAGGGAGCTGGCCGCCAACCACAGGATCGGATAGATCATGAGCAGGGCGAAGACGCCGACCAGTACATGGTACAGGACGCGCTTGGGTATGGACATGGTCATGGCCGTTAGTCTCCCTTCGTCTCGTAGTGAACCCAGCGGGTCGAGGATTTGAAGATGAGCAGGGTCAGGAACCCGACGATGAGCAGCATTACCCAGGCGAGCGCCGAAGCGTAGCCCATCTCAAAGTGCGAGAACGCCTTGCGGTACAGATACAGCGAATAGAGCAGCGTCTGGTCGAGCGGACCGCCTTCCCCGCGGGAAATAATGTAGGCCGGCGTAAACGTCATAAATGCCGAGATCGTCTGCAGCGTCAGGTTGAACAGGATGATCGGGCTCAGCATCGGCAGCGTGATGTTGAAGAACCGCCGGATGGCATTGGCGCCGTCCACGCCCGCTGCCTCATAGTAGTCTTTCGGTATATTTTTCAGCCCCGCCAGGAAAATGATCATCGACGAGCCGAACTGCCACGTGGACAGGGCGATCAAGGTCCACAGCGCGGTGCTCGGATTGCCGATCCACGAGGTCGAGGTGTGGATGCCGATCAGGTTCAGGAAGGAATTCACCAGCCCCTGATCCCCGAAGATCTGCTGCCACATGATCGACACCGCGACGCTGCCGCCGATCAGGGACGGCAGGTAGAAGGCGGAGCGGTACAGCCCCACCGCTTTCGTAGCCACGTTCAGGATCATGGCGACGAACAGGGCAAAGATCAGACGGAGCGGCACGCTGGCCAGCACATACGTAAAGGTGACCTGAAACGATTTGCCGATTTTATCGTCTTCCATGAACATCCGCTTGTAGTTGTCCAAGCCGAGCCAGTTCGACGCCTCCATCAGATTGTAGTCGGTGAAGGAATAATACAGCGAAGACAGCACCGGATACAGCGTAAAGATCAGAAAGCCCAGCACGAACGGAGACGTGAATACGTAACCGGTGAGGTGCTCGTTATCCCGCAGCCTTTTCATTATCGTCAACCCCTAAGCTTACAAAATTGGATACGTACGGTATTGAGAACGAAAGTAGCCCATTGTTGAAGAAACTACGGCTTTTCCTCTGGAACTAGAGAGTTTATAGGGCACGTTCTCTCATCTAAGCCAAAAGGAAGGAGCCGAACCCGACCGGGGCCCGGCTCCTTCAGGCAGTATGAGGATTCCCCTTCAGGTTATTTCTGGCTGCGGGCCAGGATGGCATTGGCCTCTTTGCGGAATTCCGCCGCCGCCTGGTCGATCGGAATTTTCTTGAACAGAATCTTTTCGCTCAAATCCCGCAGAAGCTTCTCGACTTCCACCGATCCGATCGGGTTCGGCGGGTCAGCGGGGCTGCTGTTCGATTCGGCCCAGGTGACATAATCAAAGATTTTCGCTTCGTTCTCGGTCAGGATCGGCTTCAGCGCATCCTTCACTTTGGAGGATACCGGCACCCCGCGTTCGCCCTTGATCAGCTTGTTGGCTTCGATGTCGTTGATGAAGAAGCTGATGAACTTGGCCGCTTCCTCCTTCTGCTTGGACGATTCCGCGATGGAGAAGTACATGGAAGGCTTCAGGAACAGCCCTTCCTTCGTGCCTGGACCCGGCATTGGATTCAGCTCGAGCGGACGGTCCTTGACCAGATTCGCCACGGCAAGGAACTGGTTGGACCAGCCGATGCCGGAGATGGAGTGGCCGAGAACGATTTCGTCCTCTTCGGCGACGCCCTTCTTCTGCGCTTCTTTGTCGAGGGAGAGGATGTAGCCCTTGTCATACCATTGCTGATATCGCGTGAAATAATCGATAAAAGCCTGGTCGTCGGCATAACCGATCGTTTTGCCGTCGTCGCTGTACATTTTCTGGCCGATCGTTCTCAGGTAATACGGGAAGAACACCTCGTGATGATAGGCGAATCCGCCGATCTGGAAGCCTTTGGCCTTGGCTTGCTCCCCAAGCTTGCCCATATCGTCCCAGGTCCAGTCTTTGGACGGGATGTCGATGCCGTTCTTCTTCATCGTCTCGACATCGAAGGTCGTCTGCAGGGCATTGACCCCGAGGTTCATGGCGACGAGCTTGCCGTCAACCTCGCCGCCCTTCAGGGCGTTCTCGCTGACGTCGGCGACATTCAGCGTGCCGCTGTCAGTAAACGGCTTCAGGTCGGCCAGCTGGTTGCGGCTGGCGTACTGGCTCAAATACGAAATGTCCATCTGGATGATGTCCGGCAGCCCGCCGGCGACGGCTTGCGGCGCGAGCTTCTTCCAATAGTCGTCGAACGGCGCGTATTCGGGCTCGATCGTGACGTTTGGATGCTGCTTCTCGTACATTTCGATCACTTTCAGGGTGTAATCATGTCTGGATTGGCCGCCCCACCAGGCGATGCGAAGCTTGACCGGATCTTTGCTCTCGCCTGCCGATGTAGTCGTCGCAGGAGCGGCGTCGCCTCCGCTGGCCGATTTGTCGCTGCTGCCCCCGGCGGAACAGCCGATCAGGCCGGTGATTAAGGAAAAAAGAAGAACGGCGCTTAACGCTTTTCTCATGTCATTTCCTCCCCCATAGGATTAACGGTATATTGGTGTGCTTTATCTGATACTGCTTACATTTCCAATTATCAACGCTTGCGGCGATCTGGGTAAGGAAAAAAACCGACCTGTTTGTTTAAAAAGCAGAGATGCCGCCCGTCAGCTTCCGGATATACTCCGACGGCGTACAGCCCATCTGTTTTTTGAACACCTGGCTGAAATACTGCGGGTTGTCGCCGAAGCCGAGCTGCTCGGCCATCTCGAATATTTTGGCATCGGGGTTTTCGGCCATCAGCTCGGTCGCCCGCTGGATACGGATGCGCATGACGTAGTTGGAGAACTTCTCGCCGGTCTCCTTTTTGAACAGCTTGCCTAGATAGTCGGCGTTCATGTACAGCATTTCGTGCGCGACGAGGTTCAGCGACAGGGAGGCGTTGCCGATCTGCTCCTCTACGATGTCAATCACCTTCCGCACGATGGCGTTGTATTTGAACGCGTTCCGTTCGTAGTTGCGCCCGGTCATATCCCGGACCGTCTCCTCCAGGAACGACTGAATCGCCTGCAGCGAGCCCATGTCGGCGATCTCGGAGATCCGCTTGTAGGCCTCCGCCATCCGTTCCGGTCCGTCCAGGCGCACCAGCGCGGCGTACATCGAAATCGCGTACGACTTCGTCATTTCAATGCTGAGCTGGGCTCGCTTGAGCTCGGCGATGAACTCGGCCAGGGCAAGCGAGGCCTCCTCGCGGTCACCCGAGCGCACCGGCAGCATCAGGCGCTCTTCGTCAAAGGCGAACTCGCTGACGCCGCCGTCGGGCACAAACGTGTCCTTCCGTGTAATGATCCCGCTCTCGTCCAGATAGAAGCGGTAGTTCAGGCACTGCAGCGTTTCACGGTACAGCTTCCGCGCGGATGTAATCGGACCGGGATCGCTGACGGCGACGGTCACGTTCATTTTGTAATACAGCCGAAAGGCGCGGCGGATATCCTGCAGTTGGCTGTGAAGCAGCTCCTGGTCCTCAGGGCCTGAGATGAGGATCAGCGCGTGGTCGCCCAGTGTCGTGCTCATCAGCGTCGTTTGCAGCAGGTCTTCGGCGATATTTTTGACGGCAAATTGGTGCTCGTAATCGGCTTCGCCCTCAATGTGGCAGAGCAGCAGCCGGACGGGACGTCCGAAGTCGCAGGGAAGCAGGCTGCGGTATTCCTCGAGATCCCGCCGTCCGTAGGTTTTATTAGTGACGAACTCGCGGAGGACCTGTTCTTTGACGTGGGGGATGACTTTTTCAAAGCGGCGTTTCATGTCCAGGGTAAAAGCTTCCCGCCGGCGTTCCTGATCCAGCTCGGCCGTCACTTCCTTCAGCGCCTCGGCGATTTTGGTCTCGTCGGTCGGCTTAAGGAGGTAGTGCTTGACCCCGTACTGCATGGCCCGGTTGGCGTACTCGAACTCCCCGAATCCGGACAGCAGCACAAATTTGACGTTCGGGTGGGTGGCATAGGTTTGGGCGACCAGCCCAAGCCCGTCGAGTCCGGGCATCCGGATGTCGCTGATGACGATGTCCGGCGGATCAGCTGCGATCAGGTCGAAAGCCTGCAATCCGTTCTGGGCCGTTCCCATCAGCTCTGTCCCGAAGGCCTGCCAGTCGACCATTTGCGAAATGCCGTCCAATATGATGCGTTCGTCATCCACCAAAAGCACTTTATACATGTTAGGATCCCTCCGTTTCTTTCGGTAACCTGATATGAATGCGGGTCCCCTGACCGGGGATGCTGTCGATGAAAAGTCCGTAATTCTCGCCGAACGCAAAGCGGATTCGCTCGTCGATGTTAAGCAGGCCGATGCCGTTCCCCGCCGTGGTCAGCCTGCCTTCCCGCAGCAGCTCGAGCGTATCTGACGCCATGCCCGGGCCGTCGTCTTCGACGATGAGGATAAACGCGTCCGCTTCCTCCCGGCTGGTCAAGGAAATGGTGCACGTGCCGACGGAAGGCTCCAGCGCATAATGAATCGCGTTTTCGAGCAGGGGCTGGAGCGTCAGCTTCGGAATTTTCCGGAAGTGCTCCCGTTCGGGAACGTCCATGTGGAAGGACAGGCGTTCTTCAAACCGGAATTTCTGGATCGTGATGTAATGCTGCACCATTTCCAGCTCATCCTTCAGCGTCAGGATCGGCTCCTTCAGGCTGACCGAATTGCGGAGCAGAAACGCCAGCGCCTGCACCATTTGCGAAATTTGCGTCTGTTTGTTGATTTTGGCCATCCAGTTGATGGACTCCAGCGTGTTGTACAGAAAATGCGGGTTGATCTGCGCCTGCAGCGCCTTGAACTCGGTCTCCTTGATCAGGAGGCGGCTGGCGTAATTTTCAGTGATCAGATCGTTGATCCTCTCCACCATAAGGCGGAACGTCCGGTGCAGCAGGCCGAGTTCGTCCATCGCGGGCGGCTCCTGGTCGCCGGCAAGAATGTTCGCTTCGGCGAAGTTCCCCTTCTCTGCGAGCTTCATGCGGGCGATTAGATTCTCGATCGGACGGGTCAGTCCCCGGGAGAAACGGATGCCCCACAGAATGGCGAAGGCGAAAATCAGAATGAAGACACCGATAACGATTTCCTTGATCAGGACGATCTGCCGGAAAATTTGGTTGAACGGGGTCACGTTCAAATAGGTCCACCCGGTTGCGGTGGAACGGTTGTAGGCGACAAAGTACGTTTTTCCCTGAACTTCCTTGATAAAATATCCGGTCTCGGATGTGATGGAGCTCTGGATGAGGGCGGGATCGAAATGCGGCTGCGAGGGATAAATGACGTCTGGCCCGGAGGTCACGATGAGGTCGCCTTCCCCGGCGCCAAGCTCGTGCACGATCCGCTCCATGTTGATCCGCATGAAAATGGTGCCGATATCCTGCAGGTCGAACATGGTGCCCGAGTAGGAACGGACTTGACGGGCCAGGATCAGGGCCGGATCGGATGCGTCGGGGAAGGTCCAGCGCGCCTGGCCTTCGGCGTTGTCCGCCAGCCTGAGGATCACGTCCCGCTTTCCGGCCTGGATGGGAACCAGGCTGCCTACATCCTGCTGTGCTCCGGCCGCATCGACCATGTGGATCGAGTAGAGGGAGGGCTCGGACCCGACATAGGTGAGGAGCCTGTCGACCATGTGCTTGCGCAGGGTCAGGCGATCGTAATCGGAGTCGCTTTGGGCGATGGATTTGAGCTGGGACTGGATCTGCGTGTCGGTGATGATGTTGAATGACAGCTGCTCGAGGCGTTCGAGCTCTTTTTCGATCGCAGAAGACGACAGGTACAGCACGCGGGAGGACTTCACGTACAGCTGCTCGTCGTACACCGAGAAGGCGTACTGCTGCACGATCAGGGCAAAGGCAAAGGTCATGGCAACGATAAATGCGATCAGGATGGACAGCTTGTTCTTGATTTTCATATGCCTGAATCGGCTCTTCCAAGTCTGCACGGCTACTCCCTCCGCCCGCCTAGGCGGGATTTTTGTACAACATTATGTCATCGCTTTGGAAACGCTGTCAACAGGCAGGAGAGGCCTAGGACCGGGACCTAGGGACGATTCGGATACCTTTGGGATATCGGTATTGGGATGGCCTGGTGTCGTGATTTTGCATGTTTATTAGACCGAAGCCTCATATGGGATCCTCTGCAGAGACCGCCTTTTTCTATTTAAAAAAGGTGGGGAACTTTTCAAAATAGGGGCTTGCAAATATGTCGATCCGACATATAATATATATCGAAACGACATATATAACGGAGGTGAGAGGGGTGTACGAACTGTTCGTTCTGGGCGAGCTGATGACAGGTGAGAAGCACGGATATATGCTCCAGGACGTCTTGAATAACGCGGTGGGACTCGGCCGTAAAATCAGCTCCGGCACGCTGTACCCGCTTTTGTCGCGGATGACGGAGGCCGGGTGGATTCATCTGCGGATCGAAGAAGAGACGAAGGGCGGGCGAACCCGGAAAATATACGCGATTACCGATGCCGGCCGGCAGCGCTTTGAAGAGCTGATGAAGGAGACGCTTGAGCCGAACCCGGAAGCAGAGGCCGCGCTGATTTTCAGGTTCAAAATGGTGTATTTCGGCTACGTGACCAAGGAGGTCCGCCTGGCCTGTCTGGAGGATTACCTGCAGATCATTCGAAGAAGCCGGGAGTATGTGTCCCGGTTTGAGGCGTATCTGCAATCTCAGCAGCCGGAACCTGCCAAGCAGCGGAAACAGCTGCTCCGGATGTTTGATTACCGCAAACGGCTGGGAGAGGCGGATGAAGCCTGGATCACGGCAGAGATCGAGCGGATCCAGGCCGAGGAAGATTGATGGAAATGTCGTGAAAGATGACGATCAGGAATATCGCCATAGGGATTGAACCAGCACTATGATTCCAGAAGATTTGGAGCGCATGAAACCACTTTAATTTATGGTTAGGGAGGAATTCATCCATGGAAAGGCTCTGGACGAGGTCTTTTATTCAAATCACGGCCGGCATGCTGGTGCTCTTCACCGGGTTTTACCTGCTTTTGCCGACGATGCCGCTCTTTATCAAGGAGATGGGCGGGGACGAATCCCAAGTCGGGCTCGTGACCGGCGTGTTCACGCTGAGCGCGGTCCTGTTTCGTCCCATTGTCGGCGGGCTGCTCGACCGTTACGGCCGAAGGCCCTTTATGATTTGGGGATTACTGTTCTTCGTATTATCCATGTATCTGTATGACTGGGTTGGGGGGATCGCCGTTCTTCTCGGACTGCGGATCCTTCATGGAGCCAGTTGGGCGCTCTCTACCACGGCGGTCAGCACGTCGGTCACCGACATTATTCCCGTTCAGCGGCGCGGTGAAGGTATGGGCTGGTTTGGCCTGGCGATGACGATCGCCATGGCGGTCGGACCGATGCTCGGGACCTGGGTGCACCAGAGCGGCTCATTTCACGATTTGTTTCTGCTGGCGACCGGCTTGTCCGCCGCGGCCTTCATTCTCGTCTTTCTGACCCGAATTCCGTCTCAGGTCAAGGCGGAGCGGCGGAAAATCGTCTTTTTCGAAAAATCGGTGCTTCCCGTCACCTCGTCGCTGTTTTTCCTGTCGGCGGCTTACGGCGGGATCACAACGTTTCTGCCGCTCTTTGCCGAATCGGTCCGGGTGAACGCCGGCACCTTCTTTCTCGTCTACGCCCTGGCGCTGACGCTGGCGCGGCCGGTGGCCGGCAAGCTGGCCGACCGGCTCGGCGAAGCTTACGTGATCGTGCCGGCGCTGGCCGTTACGGCGGCGGGGCTGCTCGCCCTTGCCTTCGCCGGCGGGCTTGCCGGCGTCATCACCGCCGCCGTGCTGTACGGCATCGGCTTCGGCTCGGCTCAGCCGGCCATGCAGGCGGTGAACCTGCGGCTTGCGGATCCGGAGCGGCGGGGCGCGGCCAGCGCTTCGTACATGACCGCCTTCGACCTCGGCATCGGCCTGGGTTCCATCCTGCTGGGCTGGGTGTCGCAGTATACGGGGTACAATACGCTGTTCGGCGTCTGCGCCGGGTCCGTCGCCGTATCAGCGCTGATCTTTCTGGCGTTCGTCCGCAAACCGCTGGCGAAGCGGCAGGTGGAGCAGGCGGCCGTGGAATAATAAGAACGGTTAGCAGCGCGCCCTGTTTTTTAACCAATAAGAAAGGAATATTGGATGTAATCGCTTCCCTGAGAGGTTTATAATGGAAAAAAGCCGCGTCTCCGTCCTATGGCCTTAGCTAAGGAGGCACGGCAAAACTTTTTTCGAAAAGAGGGATTCGAATGTCCAAAGGTCAGTTACAGTGGATTATTCCCGACGGGTACATTCCACCGACGAGCAGCGGCCAGCTGGAAAGCCACGAATCGATTTGCGTGCTGAACTTAAGCGGAGAAGAAGTGACGGTGACGGTCAACGCTTTTTTCGAAGACCGGGAACCGCTCTTGGGCATGACGGCGACTGTGGGGGGGCAGCGGACGCATCATATCCGCACGGCCCATCTGAACGTGGAAGGGAAGTACATACCGAAAGGGGTTCCTTATGCCATGGAGGTCACCGGCAGCGCGCCGATTTTTGTGCAGTACAGCCGGCTGGATTCTACGCAGGCCGAGAACGCGCTGATGAGCGTCATGGCCTATCCGGTGAAGGAGTAAAACTGCGCCGGGAGGGAGCACGGGTGCTGTTCGAGGTAAAGGGCTTTAAATAAGCCGGCAGCCATGCCCTGGCCACTTCTTAGAAGAGGCTGGGGTATTTATGTTACATTTAGGGACTCACGCCTTGGAATGAAATCTATACTGTGTTAATGTTTTTCCCCATAAAAAAGTGATCAGCATAACCACTAAGGCTGTTACAAGAAAAACGGAAAAAGTAGCGTAGCTCGAATCATAATTAGGAAGCAGGAAGGAACAAACATTATTCATCGTATGAACAATAACTGCCGCAATGATATTTTTATCTGTGTTTTTATAGACCCAAACAATCAAAACCCGTAATAAGACGGAGCTTGCACATTGCCATACGATCCACATTGCAGAATGGTCCGTTTGAAGATGCGGAATGACGTGCCATACTTGCCAAATGACCCCTAGCATTACACTAGCAGTCCATGCGTTCCATCGATTTTCAAGCTTGTCATATACATATCCTTGCCAACCAATCTCTTCACATAGCCCAGGAACAATAAAAAGCAAAAACAAACCAACGACTGTTAGAGGAGAAAATGACAGTGGGGGTACGGACGGTAGCAGGCTCTTCATAACTCCGTAAGAAATAACCATGATCAGCGGCATGGAAAGAAAAACCGGAATATACCAGCTTTTGCGCTCTATTTTAATGCGAAGTATTTTCCTGCATAAATCTTTAATACCTTGAGTTCGATCTTTCTGATAAACCAGGATCAAAGCAGCAATCATAGGACATACAAACATCAAAGCGCTGATGGGGAGGTTGATCGGTATGTCCTTTTGTATGGTGGCCGCCATACCTAATAACCAAAACGGAATAGATAAGACAAAAACCAAACCAAAATAGATCCAAATTGAAGGAGAAGAATGATGAGATGTGAAATTTTTCATAAAGAATATTACCTCATTACGTTATTGTGACTTGCCGGCCATTCAGGGCCGGGCCTTTTCGGGCAGCATTAAAGCTTGCCGCACAGACGAATTGCGGATCATCCGCAGCTTTCCGCGGTATGGCTCCACGATCTGCATAATTTCCGGCTTTTCCTTTTTCGCATGCTGGTAATTCCATTTGTACATTTTGCGGAGCATGTCAAACGACTGCTTGTAGTTTCCTTGCTCCAGCCCCAGCTTTTGCACGGTAAAACGCTTCAGTATGCGGTAATTGCGGACCCAGATCGGCGTATCGACGTAAACGATCAGGTCCGCGTCCGCGAAGCTCCGCTGCACCCACTGATAATGGACGCCCTCGATAATCCACCGGTTCTGCTCGAGAATCCCGTTCAGGATGCGGTCTCTTTCCTCGAAGCTGTTCTTCACGTCTCCATGGTCCGTGCGCCTCCACACCATATTATCCAATTCATAATAAGGGATGCCCAATTGGTCGGACAACGCTCTTGCCAAAGTCGATTTGCCGCTGCCGACCGAGCCGATAATGCGAATTTTGTCCGGTGTCTTCGCACTGTCCGGTCTATAAACTGCCATGATCCTCGCCTCCCGTTAACGATAAATTCGATTCTCCGGAAGGGAGATCCTGCCTGATCAGTCCAACATTTCGATCCACCGGGTTACTAGGCTAGTATCTATTCTTCTTCAGGAATTTGAACAATAATATAGTTTGGTTTTGCGTTATTTGATTCCACTTCCGTTTCCTTGTAAACAACATCGTTCCAATTGTCCTTATGAATCAAGCTATAGCCGGTCGATCCGATATGCGGCATCCAACGGAAGGCGGCGAATGTGGAGTCTTTAACGGAAGGCCGTGTTCCAATTTCGTTGGTTATCGTTCCGTTAATAAAATACAGCTGCTTTTGAGTACTTGCTGTATTGGTGATTAGACCTTGCCATTTCAAATAAGCGGTATGACCAGAAATTTCAAAATAACTGATGGCATTGTTGTTTTTTTCGAAAAATTGATCGTGCACTTTTTCAGGAAAATAATACTGGATACTTGAAGTCTCGTAAGTGGGAGTATTTATTTTAGGCAGCAGTGACACTCTTGGAAGATTGATCGCTGCATTCCTTGCAACGCTTAACTCATCACTCTTGAGATCACTGGCTAAATATGAGCTTGCCTTTGCGATGTATACTGTCTGAGTGGATGGATTCCAGGTAACAGAGCCGCCCATGGTTTCAGTGACAAATCGCAGGGGGATCATCGTTTTTCCATCATAGATAAACGGAGCCGTGTTTAACTTCACAGCTTTTCCGTTTTTCAGGGCGGTTGTTCTGTTGATGGTGAGCAATAGGTTGGTATCCTTGCCTTTTGCGGTCACTTGTTTTGCAGCATGATTCCATTGGAAAGTTATATTATCTAGCGCTTTAGCTTCAGTGAAGCTAATAAATATTTGGTTGTTTTTTATAAGGACATCTTTTGGTGCCAGATCTTGATTATTGATGATGACATGAGTTCCACTATTGGTTCTTGCTGCTGCTGTACCGATGCTGTGATCCGGCAGCAAGATAGCTGCTGCGCAGAGAAATGAAATCGAGGCCATGGTGATTTTCTTCATCATTCGTCCCTCCTGTTTAGATATTCCTATATATAGACGTCCTAAAAACGAGAAAGTATGACTTCATTACATCTTAACCAGCGCCCCACAAAGACCGAGGTCATGGCCTCAACCAGCCCCGTTTTCCAGTGCACTTACCAGAAAATTTACCGGACAGCCCATCGATCAGAGTTGATGATAAATCTACCCGGCAAATCACCGCTTGACCTTCACATGATGTGAGGGATTACACTTGCGTTACATCGATGAACCGGCTGTATGGCCGATAAAAAGGAGTGACGATAAATGCATATCAGCGAGCTGTCCCGCGCGACGGGCGTCAGCCTGCGCTCACTGCGGTATTACGAGGAGAAGGAGCTGCTTCATCCCGTCCGGCTGGATAACGGATACCGGGAGTACAGCTTGTCCGATGTTGAGCGAGTCCGGATCATTCAGCTGTACTTCAGCCTTGGACTAAGCGCCAAAGAAATCAGCGATGCCTATCCGTGCGCGGGATCGGAGGAGGTTCGGCGGGAATGTTTGCCCGGAGCAATCCGGGTGGGGGAAGCCAAGCTGGCGGAGATTGGGGAGCGGATCGACACGCTTCGAAAAGCGGAAGACCATTTGCGGGAATGCCTAACCGCTTGGAGACGTCAACTGAAGGAAGGAGGCGATCACTGATGAGCAGCAAGCGGGTAGTGCTGGTCACCGGCGGGAATCGCGGTATCGGCAAAGAAATCGCCAGACAGTTGGCGCACAAAGGGCTGCATGTGATCATCGGCTGCAGGAGCGAAGAGAGGGGGTGGCAAGCCGTTTCCGAACTGCGCTCGGAAGGGCTTGAGCTGGAGGTCCAGGCAGTGGATCTGCAAGATCCGGGAAGCATTGATGCGATGATGGATCGAATCCGGCAGGAGCACGGCAGGCTGGACGTCCTTGTTAACAACGCGGGCATCATTCTGGATCGGGGCGTATCCGTCCTGGACGTGGAGGAGGATGTGATGACAGAAACGCTGGAGACCAACTTCTTCGGCGCGCTGCGCATGATCCAGGCGGTGGTGCCGCTGATGAAGGAGCAAGGGTACGGGCGGATCGTCAACATGTCGTCCGGTCTCGGTTCCTTTGAGGTAATGCAGGGTCTCCTCGGACTTAAGGGTTCTTCCTCCGCATACCGGATTTCCAAAACGATGCTGAATGCGCTGACGGTGCTGGTGGACCAGGAAACCGCGGCATACGGCATTCAAACGAATGCAGTCTGCCCCGGCAGAGTGCGGACCGATATGGGCGGGTCGGACGCTCCGCACTCGGTGGCGGAGGGGGCCGATACGGCCGTGTGGCTGGCCACTGCGGGAGAGGACGGCCCCAGCGGTGGATATTTCCGGGAACGGCGGGCTATTGCCTGGTGAACGGAGAGAGTTTCCCAAAAATGAATAGCCAGGGGTTACTCCCTGGCCTGCTTTGTAAGAAAGTACAAAAACCAAACGGCATGGTTCTGCTCATCGGCGGCTGCCCTGAGGAAGGCCTGCTTCACGGCCGGATCGGATGCCCGTTCGGCGGCTTCATGGTAGAAGTCCACCGTGTTCTGTTCATCCTTGAAGGCAAAGTGGAGGCCATCCCGGTAGACGGAGGGACAGGGCTCATTGATGACAGGTGCCGGCTGTCTTCCGGTCAGGGACGTGTACAGCCCGGCAAACGTTTGATAGTGTCTGATTTCGTCTTTACGGATCTCCATGATCTGTGTGCGTTCTTCTTCGCTTGGCGCCGCACCCGCCAGCCGTTCATAGCAGGCGATGGCGGAGTATTCTCCGTTGATGGCTTTCTCGAGATCGGCGATGGATGAGGCCGGAGCCCGATAGTCCCACGTATAGTAATACATCCTTGGTGTATCTCCCTTCGCAAATATAGGCTTTTCTTCACCCTATTCAGCTTCTTGGGCAAATGTCATTCATTTAGGAAAAAATAGTTGGGAGGGACAAAGATAAGCCGCTACCCATAAACGCAACCCATAAAATGGTTATTTTTTATTTTTGAAATACCCGTTGACACCCCATCCTGGAAGCGCTATTATAGACCCATCTTAATCAAGTTATTGCACCAAAACGGGAACGTTCCCAAAATTTCCATCGGTTTGATCCGGTCATTCGGCTTCCTGTTGGATCCTTTCCCGTCCACATGAACTCTGACGAAGCAAAGCTGGGAGAGGCATTTCCTCCATTTTGGGAACGTTCCCAAATTGGAGTTGGCAGCGGGTGATTGGAGGGCCGTGACGGAAACTTGTCAAGACGGGAACCTCATAGAGGCTGTATGGATAGCTCTAAGACGGGGGACAGACAACCAACTGCTAGTGCCGTGAATCCTTCCGGTAAAGAAATGGCGGCTTCTGCCAAACAAGTCCTTTTCTTGGACCTAGGCTGTCTGGTAAAATGGGAACGTTCCCAAAAATGGTATTCGTGCTGTATCTTGCCATCGATTCCGCATCAGCGGGATAGGCAAGTGAAGGGGCCGAAACATGGGAAACGATACATGGAGAGAGTGATAACAGTGGGTCCAACCATTCACGATGTCGCCAGATTGGCAGGAACAAGCAAAAGCACCGTGTCCCGTTACCTGAACGGGCAGCAGGTTAAAAAAGCAACGCAGGAAGCGCTGGATAAAGCCATCAAGGAGCTGAATTTCCACCGCAACGCCAATGCCCGCAGGCTGGTGCTTGACCGGACGAACAGCATCGCGGTCGTCGTCGACAACATTTCGAATATTTTCTATTCCGGCATCATCCGGGGCATTGAGGGAGTAGCCAATCTGAAGGGATACAATTGCACCTTCCTGAGCTGGACTTCCAACTATGCCGAAGAAATATCCTTTCTCAACCTTCTGTACGAAGGGCAGGTCGACGGAGTGATCCTGGTGAGCTTCCAAAAGCGCAAAGATGAAGACCTGGAGAGAATCAGGGACTCGCAGTATCCGATCGCGCTGATCGGGGATCACGGCGGCAAGGACGGCATCTTCGCGGTCGACGTGGACAATGCGGCGGGGGTCTACGATATCGTCGGATACTTGCACAGCCTGGGCCACCGGGAGATCGCATACATTTCCGGACCGCAGCATGCCGCAGCGAACCAGCACCGTTTTAACGGTTATTTGCAGGCGATGGAAACGCTTGGGTTAACCTACCGTCCGGAATGGGTGGTGGAGTCGGACTGGAGCAGCCAAGGCGGATATCAGGCCATGCAGCAGCTGCTGGAGGGCAAAGGCTTCTCGGCCGTTATCGGCTCCAACGACGAAGCGGCAACCGGGGCGCTGCGGGCCATCCAGGAGCACGGGCTGAACGTGCCCAAGCAGATGTCGGTCGTCGGGTATGACGACATTTCGATCTCGGAATGGGTGTACCCGTCGCTGACGACGGTGCGCCAGCCCTTTGAAGCCATCGGCCGAAAAGCGGCGGAAGGATTGTTTCAGCAAATTGAAGGCGTCCAGGACAAGAGTGAGGAAGCGATCCATCTGCTGAAGCCGAAGCTCATCGTCCGGGACTCTTGCGGAACCAAGTAAAGTGTAAAAAGGGGTGAATACGATGGGCTCCAAGGTCAACAGGTCATTTTACGGTTACATCTTTGTGGCGCCTTTCTTCATCGGCTTTGCCGTATTCGGGCTGATGCCGATTCTGTACACGCTCTACCTCAGCTTCATGAAATGGGACGGATTTTCGGATCCGGTCTATGTGGGGCTGGCGAATTATTCACGCCTGCTGCACGACAGCTTCTTTTATCAGACGATAGGCAACACGCTTATTATCTGGATTCTATCCAATGTTCCCCAGCTCATCTTATCGGTGCTGCTCGCGCTGGTGCTGAACGAGCGCTTTATCCGGGGCAAGCATTTCTTCCGGGCGGTCTATTTCTTTCCTCACATCATTACGCCGGTCACACTGGGGGTCATCTTCTCCCTCATGTTCGACTGGCAGACCGGGACGATCAACAAGCTGCTCATGAGTCTGGGGATCATTCACGATCCGGTCAACTGGTTTAACAGCCCATGGTGGTCCAGAATCATCGCATCGGGGGTCATCTGCTGGCAGTACTTCGGGTTTAACATGATCGTCTTTATCGCCGGACTTCAGGGCATTCCGAGAGAAGTGTATGAAGCCGCGGAAGTGGATGGGGCGAGCAAAAAGCAGACGGCGATGCACATTACGCTGCCGCTGCTCCGCCCGGTATTCCTGTTCGTGTTCATTACGTCGGTCATTGGCGGCCTGCAGCTGTTCGATGCGCCGCTCATGCTCGGAGACGGGCCGGGCAACTCCTCCAGAACGATGGTCATGTACTTATATGAAACGGCTTTCAAAAACTTTGATTACAGCTACGGGGCGGCGGTCGCCTACGGAATTTTCTTTGTGGTCATGTTCTTTACGGCCATTACGGCCAAAGCGTCGAAGCTGAAGGATTAAGGAGGTCCACCTTCATGGCTAAAATACTTACCCGAGGCATTCTGTACCTCTTTCTCATCGCCGTGGCGGCGACATGCCTGCTGCCCTTCTACAGCATGATCATAACGTCGACCCATGCCAACTCGGATATCGCGCGCAAGCTGCTGCTCATTCCGGGAGACCAGTTCCTCGACAACTACGCGAGGCTGAAGGACACGGTCAACATTTGGCGGGGCTTCGGGAACACCGTCCTGATCACCGTCACATCGACGATCATTAACGTGTACTTTGCGGCACTGGCCGGGTACGGCTTCTCGAAATACAACTTTAAGTACAAAAACGTACTGTTCCTGTTTGTGCTCGGCACGATGATGATTCCGGGCCAACTCGGCATCATCGGTTTCTTCAAGCTGATGGATTCGCTGAACATGCTGAACACGTACTGGCCGCTCATTTTGCCGTCGATCCACAACGCTTTCGGGATTTTCCTGATGCGGCAGTTCGCGGATTCCTCGGTGCCGACGGAAATCATTGAATCGGGCCGAATGGACGGGTATGGCGAGTGGCAGATTTTCAACCGGATCGTGCTGCCGATTATGAGTCCGGGGCTTGCCACGCTGGGGATCTTTGCTTTTATCGGCAAATGGAACGATTTTCTCACGCCGATGATCGTCCTCTTCGACAACAACCTGCAGACGCTGCCGGTCATGATCGCGAGCCTGAAATCCCAGTTTACATCAGACTTTGGCGCACAGTATGTGGGCATCGTGATTGCGGTCGTGCCGATCCTCGTCTTCTTCTCGTTCATGTCCAAACGGATTATCGACGGCGTGGCGGCGGGAGCGGTCAAAGGCTGACCGGTCGGAGCAGGCTATCCACGCCGGTTTGACTTTCAGACTCCAGGGAAAGAGGTGATGACCGGGAAACGGCGCAGTGACCGCCATGATAACACAGTCAGTTGAAAGCGTTCTACAAATTGCGGGCACATGTTACGCATGCACTTCAATCACGACCAAAAGGGGAGATCGGTTTTGAAAACGAAGAAATGGCTGATGATGGTGCTGTCCGTTCTGCTGGTCGGCAGCATGCTGGCCGGATGCGGAAGCAAGGCTTCGGACAGCAGCAGTACGGCAAGCGGAGACGACTCCGGCAAAGCCGCCGAATCCGGCGAGCTCAAGGGCCACTTGGTCATCTGGACGTTCTTTGACCAGGTGAAGGACATGGCCGACCAGTTTCAGGCGAAAAATCCCGGCGTCACGGTAGACGTCAAAATGTTCCCGGGCGACCAATACCAGACGAAGCTGCTGACCGCGCTGCAGTCCGGCCGCGACGTTCCCGATATTTTCGACTTGGAGCGCGGATATATCGGCAAATTCATCGATTCGAAGTTTTTGACGGACCTGTCTGCGATGGGCGCCGAGGATCTGGTGAAAGATTACATCCCTTACGTTCAAGAGCTGGGACGCTCCCAGGACGGCAAGCTGCGGGCGATTTCCGACCACTCTTCTCCGGGCGGCTTCTGGTATCTGCGCGATACAGCCAAGAAGTACCTTGGTACGGATGATCCCGACAAGGTCAGCGATATGGTCAGCTCGTGGGACAAAATCATTGAGCTCGGCAAAAAGGTGGCAGCGGACAGCGGCGGCAAAGTGCATCTGATCCAAAACGCCGGCGACCTGTTCGATATTGAAGCCTACAACACCCAGCCGTGGGTGAAGGACGGCAAGCTGAACATCGATCCGAAATGGCAGACGATCTATCAGACGCAGCTGGATATCCGTAAAAACAACGTGGACGCCAAGCTTCCGTTCATGTCGGCGGGCTGGGGCAACGCGCTGAACGACGGCAGCGTCGTGCTGACTTCGATGCCGGCATGGGCCGGGTTTATGGTCGATAACAAGGACGACAAGGCCAAAGGCAAGTACGGTGTAGCCAAAACGCCGGAAGGCTTCTACTCTGGCGGAACGTACCGCGGCATCTACGAAAAATCCAAGAACAAGGATCTGGCGTATGAGTTCATCAAATATATCGCCGGGGAAGAGTGGCAGCAGCACAACCTGGAGAAAACGGGCAACATGCCGGGTAACGGCAAAGTGTACGAGGCCAACCTGGATACGTACAAATCTCCGCTGTTCGGCGACGAAAATGTCCTGAAGCCTTATTACGAAACCGTCGTGAAAATCCCGGCAACGAAACCGGATAAATACGGCGAAGACATCATGAGCAAGTGGAGAAAGGTTGCAGGCGACGGTGTCACCAACAACCGCAACTTTGACGACGTCGTGACAGACTTTAAAAAAGAAGTGAAGAACGCTTTCCCTGAGCTGAATGTGGACTGATCGCCCGGTCAGGGGCAGAAACGACAGATAAATAGACGCGGCTGCTGTTCGGATGAGAAGAGGAGCAGCCGCTCCATTTTTGGAAGGAGAAAGGCCCGATGAGCAGCATACATGATTATATCAGCGAACTACGGATCATCGACGGACACGAGCATTTGGCAACTCCGCAGATCAGACAAAGAGAGCAGCAGGATTTTTTCTCCCTGATGCATTACCTTGATTCCGACTTCATTACGGCAGGGATGCAGCGCGGGGCTTTAAGCAGCCGGCTGCGCAGTGACGAAGAGAAAGCGGCTACCTTCCTGCAGTACTGGCAGCGCGCAAACAACACCACGTACGCGAACATGTTCCGGACGGCCATGAAGGACCTGTACGGCTTTGAAGATTGGACGGTCCAAGGCATTCTGGAGGTTAATGATAAAGTTAAGGCGGCGACGAATAACCCGGACTGGTACCGGGAGGTGCTGTACGAACGCTCAAAAATTGACCTGGCGTTCACGCTGATCCAAACCACGCAATTGGATTACGAATTGTTCCGGCCGATCATGTTTATGGATTTTACCTTTAAACTTCGAACACTCAAGGATATTCACGACGTGGAGAACGCCGCAGGGGTGCATGTGCATTCGTTCCCGGGCTATCTCGAAGCAGTGGATGCCTTATTGCATAGATACAAACAGGAAGGAATGGTCGCAACGAAGCTGGGCCATGCGTATTGGCGGAGCCTCGCCAGCACCAAGCCGACGTTCCACGAAGCGGAGATCGTCTTCAACCGGCTGCTGGGCTATACGCTGCAAGACGGGCTGTCGAAGGAAGAGACGATGGCGCTGCAGGACTACCTCATTCATTTCATCATCCAGCGTTCCATCGCCTATGAGCTGCCGATCCAGATTCACACCGGCCATCATGAATCGAGCGTGTCCGGCAACGGCAACATCCTGACCAACTCGAACGCGGAGCTGCTGCTGCCGCTGCTGGCGCAGTACCGGGACGCCAAATTCGTCCTGCTGCACTGCGGTTTTCCTTACCATCAATCGTATTTGAGCATTGCGAAAAATTATCCGAACGTTTACACCGACTTTACCTGGGTGCATATCATCTCGCCGACGATCGGCAAGCAGATTCTGCATCAAATGATCGAGATGGTGCCGCAGTCGAAGATCCAGGGATTCGGCGGCGACTACAACCATATCGAAGGAACCTATGCGCACCTGAAGCTTGTACGGAACCTAGTGGGCGACGTGTTAACCGAGAAAGTTCAGGAGGGCAGCATGACGGAAAAGGCAGCGATGGAATTCGCCAAGCGCATTTTCCGGGACAACCTGATCGAGATATACCAGCTGGATATGTAATGTAGAAAAGTTTCCGGAAAAAGCAGGCTATTGGAAGAAAGGCGGGAGTCAATCGTGGGATGGAAGGCAGAGGCAGACGGTGGTGAGCGTTACGTACTGAACGTGTATCGGCCCGGTGAGGAACAGGGGGAGGCTTCGCTGCGGTTCGGTCATTTGATCGAAGCATGGAGCCCGCTGGACGGGGCGACCCTAGAGGTTCCGATCGAAAGGGTGGATGCCTTGACGGATGGTGGGCTGGCGATGTCTGGCTCTTCGGGCGAATTTGCTGCCGAAGCGAAATGGGAAGCGGTGAAGGACAGCTGTGGCGGCTACGACGTCACCCTTCATTTAACGTATAACGGGAACGTTCCCAAAAATATGGGGCTGACGCTGCGGGCAGAGGTAATCGGTTCGGGGAAGCCGGACTGGATGATCCCCGGAGCCTTCTACAAGGAAAACCGCTTTGAGAAAAATTTGCGGCGCTATCCCCGCTATGACTACCGGGGCGGAGATCCGGAGCAGATGGTATCGAATTATTGGTCCTTCCGCTCGGACCGGGCGGCGCTGCCGGTAGTGTTTGCCTGGAATGACGCGCTGTGCGGGGCTCTCTGCACGGAAGAAATGTCGGAGCTGGGCCTGACGGGCATCGGTTTCCGGGGCAACGCGGACGGAACGGCGGTCTGGCTGAACTTTCCTTACCGGGAGGAGCCGGTGACGTTCGTCGGCGAGCCGGTTCCGGCGCCGGCGGATCTGGCGTCCGCACGGTTTGAGCCGGGGCAGCAGGTAACGCTGCGCTACCAGGTGTATACGGCGGCCGGCGATCCCCACGCGTACGATCCGTTCGTGCGCCGGATGTACCGGCTGCATGCCGAGGCCTACCCGCTCCGGCCTTGGATGGATCTGGATGAGGCGGCGCAGCTGACCGCCCACGGCCTGTATACGTGGCATTATCGTCCGGAGCACCGCATATTGTACGAAACGGCGGCGTTTGACCGCGAGCTGAACAACAACGTTAAAGGACAGGGGGACCGCCCCCATATGCACGTAGGCTGGGTCAGCGGAGCGCCTTACGCGCATGCGCTGCTGCAGTACGGACGCAGGCAGGAGATAGCCGAGTACACGGCGGCCGGCATGGACGTGCTGAGCAAAATCGCCGAAGGCTTGTCGCCGAGCGGCATTTTCTGGGCGTCCTGGATCGAGGGCCGGGGCTGGAACGCCGGCTGGAATCCGAAGCCCGATTGGCTGCAGGCGAGAACGGCGGCCGAGGCAACGCTGTTCATGGTCCGGGCGTTGGATTTTGAGCGCGAACAGGGGGCATCCCATCCGGACTGGGAAGCGGCGGTCCTGTCGAACTTGAACTTTGCGGCTTCCTGTCAGCGAAGCGACGGCAATTTCGGCTCCTATTACCATGCGGAGACCGGAGAGGTCGAAGAATGGGACGGTGCCGGCGGCATGCTGTGGATCGCGGCGCTGCTCGAAGGCGCGGCCTTGTTCGGGGAACCGCGGTTTGCGGAAGCCGCCGTGCGTGCTGGCAGCTATTACGAGAAGTTTATCAGGGATGAATATATATACGGCGCTCCGGAGGACGTGCATCTGACGCCGACCTCGGAAGACGCCTATAACGCCATCGCTGCCTATGTGCTGCTGTACGAGTATAACCGGCAGCCGAAGTGGCTGGAGCTCGCATCCAGCGCGGCGGACTGGATGATGACGTTCCGCTGGACGTATAATCTGTGCTTCCCGCGCCATACCCTGCTGGCGCAGTACGATTTTCGTTCGCGCGGCGCGGATCAGGCGTCCACGTCGAACCAGCATCTGCACAACTACGGCCTGTTCTGCGTTCCGGAAATGCTGCGGCTGTGGAAGCATACCGGCGACCGGTATTACCTGGACCGCACCCGCGACCATATCGCCTGCTTCCTGCAGTTTATCGCGCGGGAGGACGGGGACTTCAACGCCTATAAAGGCATGGTCACCGAGCGTTATTACAACACGAACTGCTTCCAGCCCAAAGGAATGATGCTGACCCTCTCGCACTCCTGGTGCATCGGCTTGATTCTGTACGCGTCCCAGGAGGCGGCGGAATATGCAGCGGAGCTGGGGCTGAGCGAGCTGATCGAAGGCTGAAGGATCGGAAACCGAAAGCTGGTAGCTTGAGACAAAAAAACGCTGTCTGTTCCTTATGAAAATACGCCGGTAGACGTTCTTCATCCTATCGAAACCGCCTTCCAGCGAGACAAGGATTTCATAACCCAAAAGCGGATGGCTTGAAGGTGCCTAGCTTTATGCCCGCGAAAAAGAATAAGGAAATCCATAAAATCGCTTAGGCGAGATGAGATGCAGGACGAATACGGGAGGGGACAATGGATGTTATTTGCAGGAATTGATATCGGAACGACATCGATCAGCGCCGTGCTGATTTCGGATGCGTCAGGCCGGGCGGTCCGCGTGGCAACTTGTGCGAACGATGCTTCGGTTCGTGGGGAGCACAGCTGGGAACGGCTGCAGGATCCGCAGCGGATTATGGAGCGAGTTCGTGGGCTGCTTGCGGAATGCCAAGAGGAATGGCCGGACGTTGCCGCGGTCGGAATTTCCTGCCAGATGCACGGCATTCTTTATGTCAACGGAGATGGCCAAAGCGTCAGCCCGCTCTATACCTGGCAGGACGGGCGGGGAGACGAGCGGATGGAGGACCGGGATGTTTCTTACGCACGGTATCTTCGGGAACGTACGGGTTATCCGGCAGCCAGCGGCTATGGACTGGTGACCCACTTTCATCATATGAAAAACGGGAACGTTCCCAAAGATGCGGTTTACTTATGTACGATCGGCGATTACGTGGCTATGCAGCTGACGGGCGCCACCAAACCGCTCATGGATCCATCCAACGCGGCCGGGATCGGATTTTTCTCGGCGAGCCGGCACTGCTTTGATGAAGAAGCGCTGCGGCGGGCCGGGATGGATGCATCCATCCTGCCGCCCGTTTGCCAGGGCACGGAGCCGGCCGGTAGAACGCCGGATGGCAAGCCCGTAGCATGCGCGATTGGCGACAACCAGGCGAGTTTCCTCGGTTCGGTATCGCAGCTGGAGCGGACGCTGCTCGTCAATGTCGGAACCGGCTCGCAAATTTCCATTTACACGGACAACGACGTGTCTCCGGAGGAGTTGGATGCCGCGGCCGGTCTTGAAGTCCGGCCGTTTCCGGGAGGCGGCTCGCTGCTGGTAGGCGCCCCCCTTAGCGGGGGCAAGTCCTACGCCATGCTGCTGGCGTTCTTTCAAGAGGTGGGCAGAGCCTTCGGCACGTCTCCGGATGAAGGCGAGATTTACGCGCGGATGAATGAATGGGCCTGGGAGGCAATTCGGCGCGGGGATGCACCGCTTCAGGTGCAGACCCAGTTTTACGGAACCCGGCAGGATCCGGGCCTTCGGGGGGCCATCCGCGGCATCGGGCCGGACAATTTCACGCCCGGCCATCTGGCCGCAGGCTTCCTGCAGGGCATGGCCGACGAGCTGATGCAGTACGTCGGCGCGCTGCCGGCGGGGCTGCGCGGCAGCATCTCGGCTGCGGCGGGTTCGGGCAACGGCATCCGCCGGAACCCTCTCCTTCGAGAGATGCTGGAAGCGAAGCTCGGGCTGGCGCTTGAGCTTCCGCCTGGGGAGGAGGAAGCGGCTTATGGAGCGGCCGTGTACAGCGCAGCGGCGGCCGGATATTATTCCGATGTCCGGTCGGCGCTTAGCGAAATGAGGAAAGGGTGAACTTGCGATGGACATGGATACAGCCGAAACAAGTACAACGCGCCAGCCGCAGGAATGGGGGCGCTTCAAACTGGCGGTCATTCATACGACCCCGGTCACGGTCGATCCTTTAAGGGACCTGGCACAGCAGTTGATGCCCGGCCTCCGCGTCATCAATCTGGTGGACGACTCGATCCTGCCGGAGCTTGCGGAGAACGGCGGGGACGTCGAAGCCATCGCCGGGCGGTGGAGGCAGTATGCGCACATTGCGGAGCAGCAGGGCGCGGACTGCATCCTGAACGCCTGCTCCTCTATCGGAGAGCTGTGCGCTGCCGTACAGCCGGAGATCGCGGTGCCGATCGTGCGCATCGACGAAGCGATGGCGGAGCATGCGGTGCGCTCCGCCGGCACCATCGGCGTGGCGGCCACGCTGGCGACGACGCTTGGGCCGACGCAGCGGCTGCTGCAGCAGCAGGCGGAGCGGCTAGAAAGAGGAGTCCGGCTGGTGCCGGAGGTGATCTCTTCCGCGTACGAGCGCCTGCTGGCCGGCGACCGGCAGGGCCATGACGAAGTGCTGGCCGAGGCGCTGGCCCGGATGGCCGGTACGGCGGACATCGTCGTATTGGCCCAGGCATCGATGGCGCGGGCGGTGGAAGGCCTGCCCCCGGAGGAACGGAGCCGCTTTCTGACCAGCCCTGCCTTCGGAATGGGGCGCGTGCGTGAGCAATTGTCGGCGAAGAACTGAGCAGACTTCACTGAACAGACTTCACTAAAGAACAGATTTAACTATAGAACAAATTTAACAGAACAACAGACTTAATGGACGGAAACAAGGTCCATTTTTCAGATTTACAAGAGAGTAGCGAGAGGAGTTTTTACCCTATGACGACCCAAGCAGGAGCTGCGGGACGTTCCAACGTCCTGACGCTGAAGCAGGCCCTTGAAGCCGCCGAAGCCGGAAAGTACGCGATCGGTTCGTTTTCACCGCGCTATACGTCCATGATCGCCGCCGTTCTGGCGGCAGGGCAGGAGGCGGATTCGCCGCTGATCGTCCAGATTTCTCAGAAGGAGCTGATCCGGTACGGCATTACACCGAAGGCATTTGCGGAGGAATTCTACCGCCAGCTGGAGGAGCAGCAGATCACCGTTCCGGTGGTGCTTCACCTGGACCACACGAAGGACATGGCGGTCATCGCCGAGGCCATCGAAGCGGGCTTTACCTCCGTCATGATCGACGCGTCGGAAAAGCCGTTCGAGGACAACGTCCGCGAGTCCAAAGAAGCGGCCGACTACGCCCATGCCAGAGGCGTCTCGGTTGAAGCTGAGCTCGGCATGATCGGTACGACCGATTTCGTCGAGACGGAAACCGACGAAGAGCTGTACACCGATCCCGATGAGGCGGCGGAGTTCGTTCGGCTGACCGGCGTGGACGCGCTGGCGGTATCGTGCGGCACCGCGCATGGCGTCTACAACGTGAAGCAGCCGAAGGTCGACTATGCGCGCCTGGAGGCGATCCGGGCACTGACCCCGGTGCATCTGGTGCTGCACGGCGGTTCGGGCGTTCCGGCCGACATGATGCAGCAGGCGTTCACCCTGAACGGGGGCGGCGTCAGCAAAGTGAATATCGCGACCGACCTAGAATTGTCGCTGCTGGCAGCACTGGGCCGGGAAGAGCGGATGACGGACGCGGAGTGCCGGGCACTGGCGCCGGATCAGCTGGCTGCCGGCAGCGAAGCCGTCAAGCAGACGGTCATGAAAAAGATGAAGGATTTCGTGCTGAGCGCCGGAAAGGCCGGACGCTTTTTCCAATAAACCGGATTCATCCTTACACCCAAGTAACCATGGATTGGAGCTGAACCACGTATGAAGGACAAAAAGCTGTACATGATCGGCAATGCGCATCTCGACCCGGTGTGGCTGTGGCAGTGGCAGGAGGGCTTCCAGGAAGCAAAAGCAACCTTCCGCTCGGCCCTCGACCGGATGAAGGAATCGGAGGATTTTATTTTTACGTCCAGCTCGGCGGCCATGTACGAGTGGATCGAAAACAACGAGCCAGCCATGTTCGAGGAAATCCGCGCACGCGTCAAGGAAGGCCGGTGGAACATCGTCGGCGGCTGGTGGATCCAGCCTGACTGCAACATTCCGGGGGGCGAATCCTTTGTCCGCCAGGGCTTGTACGGCCAGCGTTATTTTAAAGAAAAGTTCGGGGTGACCGCCAAAGTCGGCTACAACGTCGACAGCTTTGGCCACAACGCCATGCTCCCGCAAATTTTAAAAAAGAGCGGGATGGACTACTACGTTATGATGCGCCCTATGCCTAACGAAAAAGGCCTGCCCAGCCGGCTCTTCTGGTGGCAGTCCGACGACGGGTCCAAGGTGCTGACGTTCCGCATTATGTTCGAGTACCTGTCCTGGGGCAAAGATCTGGAAAATCACGTACGCCGCTGCCTCGGCGAGTTCAAAGAACCGCTGAACGACTTGATGCTGTTCTACGGCGTGGGCAACCACGGGGGCGGACCGACCAAGGAAAATATCGAGAGCATTCGGCGCCTGAACGAGGAGCCCGATCTGCCGAAGCTCGAGTTCGCTACGCCTGACCGGTACTTCAAGGACATGGAAGCTTCCGGACTTGATTTTCCGGTTGTGCACGACGACCTGCAGCATCACGCCAGCGGCTGCTATGCCGCGCATTCCGGCATCAAGCAGTGGAACCGCCAGGCGGAGAACCGGCTGATTGCGGCGGAGAAGTTCTCCGCGCTCGCTTCATGGATCACCGGGCAACCGTATCCTGAGGAATTCACGCGCGCCTGGAAAAACGTGCTGTTCAACCAGTTCCATGACATCCTGGCCGGAACGAGCCTGGAGCCGGCGTATGAGGACGCGAGATATTTGTTCGGAGAGGCGATGGCGATCGCCGACCGCTCGCTGAACTATGCGGTGCAGTCGCTGTCCTGGAACATCGGCATCGAGCAGGATGAAACGATGCGCCCGATCGTCGTGTTTAACCCGCACGCCTGGTCCAGCAAAGTGAACGTCGAGCTGGAGATTGGCGGAATCAAGGACAACAGCGTGCTGGTCGACGATACCGGCAAACCGGTGCCGTTCCAAACCGTCAAGTCGCAGGCCGCAGCCAGAGGCCGCTACCGTCTGAGCTTTATGGCCGAACTGCCGCCGCTCGGATACCGGGTCTACAAGCTGTTCCTGGAATCGGCTTCGCTGAAGCCGGTCGGGGAGCCGATCACGGCCAGTGATCTCGTCTTGGAAAACAGCCGGCTGCGGCTGGAGTTCGACAAGGACACGGGCTTTATCAAAAGCCTGCGGGACAAGAAGCTGGATCATGAAGTGCTGCGGGGCGAAGGGGCACGGCCGGTCGTCATCGACGACACCTCGGATACGTGGAGCCACGACGTTCTGCATTTTAACCGGACGGCAGGGCAGTTTAAGGCGGTGAGAGTGCAGCGCATCGAGCACGGGCCGGTCAAATCGGTCATCCGCGTAGTAAGCGAATACGGCAGCTCGCGGCTGGTGCAGGATTTTGCGATGTATCCGGACCGGGACCAAATCGACGTTCGCGTGACCGTGGACTGGCGGGAAAAGTTCAAAATGCTGAAGCTCGTCTTCCCGGTCAACTGCGTCTTCAGCCGGCATACGTACGAAATTCCTTACGGAACGATCGAGCGCGAGCATAACGGCGAGGAAGAGCCTGGTCAGAGCTGGGTGGACTATACGGGGATCGTTCCGGGATCGAACCGCGTGTACGGGCTGAGCCTGATGAATGACGCCAAGTACAGCTACAGCATCCACAACAAGGAGCTGGCCCTGACCGTGCTGCGCAGCCCGATTTACGCCCATCACGATCCTTACGTGCCGGAGGCGGACGGTGAGTATGCCTTTACCGACCAGGGCATTCAGCAGTTCAACTATTCACTTCTTCCTCATGAAGAGGGCTGGGAGCAGGCAGGCACCGTGCGCCGGGCCGCGGAGCTGAACTGCAAGCCGGTAGCCATCATCGAAACGTATCACGAAGGAAAGCTGCCGCAGACGGATTCGTACCTGTCGGTGGACCGGGACAATATCATCGTTAGTGCGGTGAAAAGAGCGGAGGATAACGACGATCTGATCCTGCGCGTGTATGAGACGGATAAAAAGGCGACGACGGCCGAAATCAGTCTCCCGAAATGGGAGCGCAGCATCCGTGCCGATTTCAAGCCCTCGGAAATCAAAACGTTCCGCGTGCCGGCGGACAAAAGCCTTCCCGTGACAGAAACCAGCCTCCTGGAGTGGGATCTGTAACATGGGCCGCCGCGAAGAGACGGCTGCCGAGCTGCGGGCGGCCGGGAAATTTATGATGGACACGGGGCTCGCCTGGGGCAATGCGGGCAACATCAGCGCCAGGCTGGATGATTCAAGCTTCCTGATCACGGCCACGGGGACGTTTCTGGGAGAACTGGGCGAAGGAGATTTCGCCGAGTGCGTTCTGGACGGCAGAGAGGCGCCGGCAGCTGCCGGGCCCAAGCCGTCCAAGGAAGTGCCGATGCACCAGGCCGTGTATGACCTGCGGCCTGACGTGGGGGCAGTGCTGCATGCGTCGCCTTTTTACAGCACACTGTTCGCCTGTGCCGATATTTCGCTTCCCTCCGGCTTGTTTGTGGAGACGATGTACTACCTGGAGCGTGTGGAACGCGTCCGGTACGCCCATCCCGGCTCGCTGGATCTGGGGGAAGCGGTCAGGGAGAAGGCGAAACAGGCCAACGTACTGCTGCTGGAGCACCACGGGGTGCTGGTCTATGACACCAGCATCAAGGAAGCGCGGATGGCGCTGCAAACGCTCGAAATGGCCTGCCGGATGGTGATTGAATCCGGGAGCGCGGGCGTACGTCTGCAGGAGCTGCCGGATCCGGTCCGGGAGGACTTCCTGGAGCGCTCCGGCTACCGGCCGCGGAGGAGGTGGGACGGATGATCGGCGTCATTGCCGACGACATTACCGGGGCGAACGACATCGGCATCATGTTCGCCAAGGCGGGCTTGACGACGCATGTGTATCCGGCGGATGAGCTCCGGCGCGGTCTGCCGGAACCGCAGCCGGATGTGCTCGTGGTGGACACGAACTCGCGGCTCGATACCGCGGATGAGGCTTACGCCAAGGTGTACACGGCTACCGTCGCCCTGCGTGCCGCCGGATGCACACGGCTGGTCAACAAAACGTGTTCGGTCTTCCGCGGCAACATCGGAGCGGAATTCGACGCCATGCTGGATGAGGTACCCGCTGCGTTCGCGGTCGTCGTGCTCGGATTTCCGAAGAACGGCCGCGTTACGCTGGACGGCATCCATTATGTTCACGGCAAGCCGCTGGCCGAATCCGAATTCCGGCATGATCCGGTGCATCCGATGCAGGAGTCGGAGCTGACGGCGATCCTGCAGGCGCAGACGGAGCGTAAGGTGGCGATGCTGCCGATCGGCGTGGTGGAGCAGGGCGCCGAGGTTCTACGCGGGGAAATCAACCGGATGCGGGGCGAATGTGCCTACCTGATTCTCGACGTCCGCGATCAGCAGTCGCTGCGGATCATCGCCGAGGCGGTACTGGATGAGCCGCTGCTGTGCGGCAGTTCCGGCCTCTATGAGGAGCTCGCGCCGCTATTGAAGCGTGCGGATGCGGACCCGGAAAGCTCAGATCGATCTGCCGCCGGGCCAGAGGAGAATGCGGCCCTTTATAGTAGGGCTTACCTGGGAGCAGATGAAGGAGAACGAACAGGGAAGAACTTGGCCTCTGCCGGGACCGGGCCGGATGGCGGGCAAGTTGATAGGGCGGCTGCTGATTTTATTGAAAATAGCGGGTCACTGAGCAAAGATGAAGACGCCTCGCAGGACAACGCAGGCTCAGCCGGTAATGCCACCCCGGGCGAAGGGGTGCTGCTCGCGGCGGGCAGCCTGATGCCGCAAACCGCGACACAAATTGCTTGCGCCCGGGAGGCGGGTGTTACGATCATCGAGCTCGATTCCTTGCTCCTGCTGGAACCGGCACGCAAGAACGGGCACATCGCCGATGTCGTGCGGCGGGCCGGCGCGAAGCTAGCATCCGGACGCGATGTGCTGATCCATGCATCGAACGATGCCGGCAAGCTGGCAGCGACCCGCAAGCGGGCGGAGGAGCTCGGCCTATCGGGTACGGTGCTCTCGCGCATCGTCTCGGATGAGCTGGCCGGCGCGGTAGCCGATGTCGCGGTGCGTACCGGTCAGCGCCGGGTCGTCATCGCCGGCGGGGAAACCTCTGCTGCCGTATGCGGCCGGCTGGGCGTCACCGGGCTGCGGGTGCTGGAAGAGATTGAGCCGGGGCTGCCCTCCTGCATGTCGCTGGACGGCAAGGCGCGTCTGCTGGTGTTGAAATCGGGCAGCTTCGGCAGCCCGGAGTTTATCGTCAAAGCCATCGAACATTTGAAGGGAATGAACATCCATGGGGAGAGTGACTGCGATGAGCGCGATCTTTGAGCAGCTGTTTGCGAAATATCCGGATCTTCAGCCGTGCCGGGACGCGGTTTGGCAGGCGTACGAGGCGATGGAGGCTTCTTTTCGCCGGGGAGGCAAAATGCTCCTCGCCGGCAACGGCGGCAGCGCCGCCGACTGCGAGCATGTCGTGGGCGAGCTGATGAAGGGCTTTATGCTGAAGCGGACTTTGCCGCCGGCCGAACGCGATAAGATGCTCATTCACGGCGAGGAAGGCACTTATATCGCCGACCGGCTGCAGGGTGCGCTGCCGGCCATCTCCCTCGTCAGCCAGAGCGGCCTGTCGACCGCGTTCATCAACGACGTTGCCGCCGATATGGCGGTGGCCCAGCAGGTGTACGGCTATGGCCGGCCGGAGGATACGCTGGTCGTGTTCAGCACGTCCGGCAACTCGGCGAATGTGGTTCGTGCCGTTCAGGTGGCCAAATCCCTCGGGATGACCACGATCGGCCTGACCGGCCGCACCGGCGGACGCCTGAAGCAGCTGTGCGACATTGCCGTCTGCGTTCCTTACGACGGTACGCCGGATATCCAGGAAAGGCATCTGCCGATTTACCATACACTGTGCATGATGCTGGAGGAGGCATTTTTCGCATGAGCACGCTGCTGGGAGGCCTCGATATCGGCGGAACGAAGTGCGCAGCCGTGCTTGGCAGGGCGGAAGGCGACCGGATCGAAATCGTGGGCAAGCGCAGCTTCCCGACGCCGGACACGCCGGAGGAAGCGCTGGCGTCGCTGTGCGACGAGCTGGCCGGCCTGGCCGCTTCGGCCGGCGGGGGCGAGCCGCTTGCGGCCGTCGGCGTCAGCTGCGGCGGCCCGCTTGATAGCCGGCGGGGACTAATTCTCTCCCCGCCGAACCTGCCCGGCTGGGACGGCATCGACGTCCTCACGCCGCTCGGGGAGCGCTTCGGCGTACCCGCCGCGCTCCAAAACGACGCCAACGCCTGCGCCCTCGCCGAATGGCGGTGGGGGGCCGGGCGCGGGGCGTCCAGCATGATCTTCCTGACCTTCGGGACAGGAATGGGTGCGGGTCTGATCCTGAACGGAGCGCTGTATGCCGGCGCAAGTGACATGGCCGGTGAGGTCGGCCATATCCGCCTGGCGGAGGAGGGGCCGGTCGGCTACGGCAAGGCCGGCTCTTTTGAGGGCTTTTGCAGCGGCGGGGGCATCGCCCGCCTGTTTGCCGGTTTGAAGGAAGCGGCGGCAGAGACTGCCGCGCGATCCTCCGCCGGCGCTGGAGGGATGGCCCCGCAATCCGGAGGGAGCGGGGAGGCTGCATGGACGGCGAAGGACGTGTTTGAGGCGGCCGCCGCCGGGGACGCGCTGGCGCGCCATGCGGTGGGCGTCATCGGCCGCAAGCTCGGCCGGGGCCTGGCCGTCCTCGTCGATACGCTCAATCCGGAGCGGATCGTAATCGGCAGCATTTATGCGCGCCAGGAGCAGGTGCTCCGGCCGCTCGTGCTGGAGGAGCTGCGGCGTGAAGCGCTGCCGGGGACGCTTGCGGCCTGCCGGATTCTGCCGTCGGAGCTCGGCGAGCATGTCGGGGATGCGGCCAGCTTGTCCGTTGCGCTGCATGCGCTGGGGGAGCATGAACGAGGGAATAACTGATCCGGGAAACCGAAGGTGGATCCGGCGAACTTTTAACAGATGATAACAGGTTCATCATAACGTTGTGATACAGGTTCGCGGCCTGAGGCATGGAAGTGCAGAGCCCTCAGGCCTTTGTCGTATGGATAGTTGGAAGTTGGCATGTTCGTCATTTTGGGAGCAGCAGGGGGAATCGTTGATGAGTATCGAAGGGCAAGGTGCGTTTCATTCCAGTGAAAACCTCGGGGCGGACGGCGTGGTGAGAGCTCTGCTCTGGCCGTTTGGCCTTTCCGTTCGGCTTCAGTCGGGGACGGAAGCGGTTCGGCTGCAGCTGACAGGGTCAGACACAGAGAAAGGTTCGACGGAACAGGGGATTTTTGAAGAGACACGGTTTCACTACCGAAGCGAAGATGAGTCCATTCAGGCCCGGATTTTTGTGCGGGAGAAGGCAGGCGGCACGATGCTGGTATCCGTGGAAGCCGGCATCACCAATGAAAATGATTTCGGCAAGCAGCGCTCGTTCGCAGGAGAGCATGCGGTCATGCTGACGCTGCGGCCCGTTGGGCAGATCGAGGGGCTGATGGCCAACTACCAGCATAAGGACTGGTGGACCCGCCCTCATTTTGGCACCGATCTGGCCGGTTTGCCGGAGAAAATGCAGTCGGTGCTGTGGAAGACGGCAGAAGGATACGGCCACCTGCTGCCGGTGACGGGACCGGTGTGGCGTGCGGATGCCGCCGGATCCGAGGAAGGGATTACGCTTCGATTATCCGCTTATGAGGAAGGGCATACCCGCTGTGAAGCGCTGGTGTTTGCCTTTGCGGCCGGGAGCGATCCATACGATCTCGTCAAGCGCAATGTAGCTTCCGCGCTGAAAGAGCTGGATTATCCGACGCTGCCGAGGGAACAGAAGCCGTTTCCGGCGATGTTGGACAAGCTCGGTTGGTGCAGCTGGGATGCTTTTTACCACCAGGTCAGCGAAGAAGGGCTGCTGGCCAAAGCCGCCGAGCTGCAGCAGCTTGGGCTGCCGATCGGCTGGGTGATGATCGACGACGGCTGGTCCGATGTTTCTGCGGGCAAGCTGTCTTCCTTTGAAGCGGATCCCGTCAAATTTCCCGGCGGTTTGAAGCGTGCCGTGCATGCACTGAAGGAACGGTATGGCATCCGCCACGTCGGGGTATGGCACACCATCGCCGGTTACTGGGGCGGCATTCTGGAGGACAGCCCGATCGCCAGAACGTATGCGGACCATCTGTACCAGGTGCCCCGGGGCAATCTCATCCCTTATCCGGAAGCCGGCAAAGGCTTTGCCTTCTGGCATGCCTGGCACGGATTTTTGCGCCGCCAGGGCGTCGATTTCGTCAAGGTGGACAGCCAAAGCGCGGTTCTGAACTACCTGCAGGGACGCATGCCCATAGGCCAGGCTGCTGCCGCTGCGCACGAGGCGCTGGAGGCTTCGGTTGCGCTGCATTTTGACGGGACGATCATCAACTGCATGGGCATGGCGTCCGAAAATATATGGCACCGGCCGAAGTCGGCCGTTTCGCGCAACAGCGACGATTTTGTGCCCCAGGAGAAGCGCGGCTTTCCGGAGCATGCGCTGCAGAACGGCTACAATTCCTTTTACCACGGGGCCTTTTACTGGGGAGACTGGGATATGTACTGGTCCAAAAACCACGACGACGTGCAGAGCGCGGTGCTGCGCGCGGTAAGCGGAGGTCCGGTCTATATCAGCGACGCTCCGGGAAATACCGATCCGTCGCGCATCTGGCCTTTGATCTATGCAGACGGCACCGTCATCCGCTGCGACGAGACGGCCAATCCGACCCCGGACTGCCTGCTGCTGAATCCGGCCGAAGAGCACGTTCCTCTTAAACTATGGAACCGGGCGGGCAGCGCAGGGGTTGTGGCTGCCTTTCATATCAGTGGGGATTCTGCTCAGGTTATGGGTTCGATCGGACCGGCTGATGTGCCGGGACTCGGCGGCTTGGAATTCGCCGTGTACGACCATTTTGCCGGCAAGGGCTGGCTGATGCGCGCCGACGAGCAGACCCCGATCCGCCTGGAGGAAGGAGGCTGCGCCCTCTATGCGGTCGTCCCGGTTACGGGCAGCGTTACCCCGGTTGGGCTGGCCGACAAATACATTTCGCCGGCGGCGGTTGCCGGGTGTACTGAGGTAGGCAAGGTGACCAACGTCAGCTTGCGGGAAGGCGGCCGGTTCGTGTTTGCCTCCCAAACGGCGCCTTTAAGCGTTACCGCAAACGGCCTGATGGTCGAGGCATCTCTGATCGGGGGCGAACCCGGCGATTTTTATGAGGTTCTTTGCGGGGAGCCCGGTCAACCGGTGCAGATCGAAATCGTCTCGGCGTAAAAGCCGCGTGAAGGCTTTAATGAAAAAAATAGCAAAGGCAGCAGTTCAACGGAGGATGAACGAGCTGCTTTTGCTATTTTCGCTGCGATATTAAGTTCTAGTTTTAACGGCTAAACCGCTGAACGATATCGGCCCTACAACATCGACTCTTGTATTTGCCGTTGTATTTTCGGCGGTAACCGTGTACACATGGGAACCCGATCTTACATTTCGATCTTCCGCTTGGAACGTCACAACATAGTTTTGTTCAGAGCCGGCTGATTCAATGCCTTGCAGCGTATTGAAAATCTCTCTTCCATCGCGGAAGACTCTAAACAGAACTTGTGCAATACCTGTGACACCCCGAACGCCTACGGTTGCTACTAAATCTACCCTATTAGGTTGAGCGTTCGCCGGAATCCGTAACGTGATCGAAGCAAGCCGAGATCTTGCCGGTGAACGCCGAATCGTAAAAGCGTTTGTCAGACTGAATCTGCGGCGCGGCTGAGAGGTGGCTTTATCGAGAATACGTGCCAATCATATCAACTCCTTTGGTTTGATAGTTCTACGATATGTTGAACAATGAGAGAACGACTGGACGATGAATATGGAGAATTTAAGTTGATGCAAATATATTGGTATTTTCCTTGCCTCCTTATCTTCCGGATTTATGGATCACCCTCCGCTGCACTCGTTGACTGCCGTATAGGTACAAATTCATATAAATAGGAGGCGCTTCGGGAATACGCGGCGTGTTGGTATTTTTAGAAAAATACTACCAGCAAGACCTATTTTGAAAACCGCTGTCGGCACATCGGATTTAAAATTTTATAGACGAAAAGAATCATTTTTCCGGGAAATTTGATGAAATGGATGTACGCAGTGTGCGGTCTAGTATACGATCAAACGGAGCTTTTGGCTGATTCCATGAATAAAGTCGAATGAAATGATAACGGAGGGATAGCAATGAAAATATCGAAGTCGATGATCGCAAAGATAATACTTGGGGGCGTCTGCTTGGTAGGCATCGGATGCACCGACCGAACATTGAGCTCGGCAGATGGCGTGTTGGATCAAACGAAACAGAACGGCAGCGAAATCGTCGTTCCGCATAATGAGCGCTTGTTTTTGTCCACCGACAAGAAGTGGATTAATGAGGAAGGGCATCAGTCCGACCTGATCCGGCTGCAGTGGACGGCCGACCGCGCCAAGCCCGCGATTGCCTGGGCCGACGAAAAAGGGAAGGACAAGACCGCCATCATCTCCCACGACAAAGCAAATAATCCCGAGCAGCATGACCATAAACACCTCTCGTTTGAGACGACGATGTCGCCGGACGGTCAATATGCGGACCAGCTGTTCACGCGGCTGGAAATTCCCTACGACATGGACGTCAGCGAAATCCGGACCCAATCATCCAATTTTAATGTGATGAACGGCATCCTCCGGGTTGCAGGGGAAACCGGTTCAAACCGGGACCTCCAGTTCAGCGTTGCCGGCGAAGACAACAAAACGACGCCGAGATGGGCCGTTCGGGCGGACAGCACGAAAGAGAAGGGCGGCAACACAGGGTCCGACCTCCAATTCGTCCGCTATGGCGACGACGGCGAAGTGGTCGATTCCCCGCTGACGATGCAGCGGAGCGACGGCAATGTCGGAATCGGCACGGACGAACCGGACACCAAGCTGGATGTGAACGGAGACAAGCTCCGCATCCGTGAGAAGCATACGCCGAAATCATCCACCGAGCCCTGCAGTCAGGGACAAATGGCCTGGGACGACCAGTACGTATATGTGTGCGTTGCCCAAGACAACTGGAAGCGGACGGAACTCTCGTCCTGGTAAGGACTGCTCTCCCCGGCGGATGCTGGATACCCCGGCAGCGTATGCTGTTGGGGGCGTGGGGCAATGTGATGCACGTTCCGGGCTGGGAGGGTGTTATCTTGAAATCCTACATGCTACGATTGGGGTATAAAAAAATATACATAAGGCTCCCATAGAGGAGCCCTTTTTGGAGAGGAGGAATCGGGATGCTGCTTTCTTTGGATATCGGCACGACTCATATCAAAGCAGGGGTGTTCGGGAACGACGGCTCGGAAATGGCCGTCGTCTCGGCACCGAACCCGAAGGCGCAGGGCCCCTCCGGTACCACTGTCTATGACCCGGATGTGCTGTGGGAGACCGCGGCCGGTTTGATCCAGCAGGCGGTAGAGCGTCTTGGAGAGCGGGACGAAGCGATCGATGCCGTCGGGATTACGAGCATGGCGGAGAGCGGCCTGCTGCTGAATCCAGCGGATGGGAGAGCGCGCACTCCGATGCTGCCCTGGTTCGAAACCTGCTCGGCACCGCAGGCGGAGCGGATCAGGCAGGAGGTGGATGAGCGGGAGCTCTTCCGCATGACCGGACTGCGCCCGTCGTTCAAACACGGCCTGCCGAAGCTGCTGTGGCTGCGGGAAGCGTACCCGGACGCCTTTGACGGCAGCGTATGGCTGTCCGCCGCGTCATACATCGCTTATCGGCTGACCGGCAGGATCGCCGAGGATGAGACGCTGGCGGCCAGAACCTACGCATACCGGATTGACAGCCGCGCCTGGAATGAGCCGCTGATCCGCAGCTTCGGGCTGGATCCGCAGCTGTTTCCGCCCATTCAGCCGGCGGGAACGCCGGTGGGCACGGTGCTGCCGGCCATGGAAGGCCTCGGCCTCGGCAAAGCGCCGGTCATCCTGGCCGGACATGACCATGTGTGCGCCTCGCTGGCCTGCCCGGATGGCCCGGACAGCACGTACAATTCGATGGGGACCGCCGAAACGCTGGTCGGGACGTTCCCGCTGCGTCCCCTCGGGGATGCCGACGATGCATCGGGCTTGTCTTTCGGCATTCATCCGGTTCCGGGCCGCATGTACTGGATGGGAGGACATTCTTCGTCCGGCGGTTCGGTGGAGTGGGCTCGCGAAGCCTTATCGGATGCCGGCATGTCCTACCCGGATATGATGCGGCTGCTGGATGAGGCGGGCGGGCAGCCCACCGGCATTTTGTATTATCCGTATTTGACCGGAAGCGGCGCCCCGCATCCCGTGCCCGGTGCCCGGGCCGCTTTTATCGGCTTGGACGCCAAGCATAAGAAGGGGGACCTGATCCGGGCGGTGCTGGAAGGAAACGCCTATCAGCTGGAGCTGCTGCGGAAGCGCGCCGAACGGGTCGGCGGCAGTCCGATCCGGCGGATGCACGTGGTCGGCGGCGGAGCCCGGAACAGCCACTGGCTGCAGATCAAGGCCGATGTATCGGGCGTCCGCCTGACCATGACCGGCGCAGCGGAGGCCTCGCTGCTCGGGGCTGCCCTGGCCGCCGCCGTCGGGGCCGGTCTGTACCCGTCCTTCCGCGAAGCGGCTGCTGCCGTAACCTACCCCGAGGCGAAGGTGTACGAACCTGATTCGGAACGCCATCTGATGTACCGGAAGCTGTACGAGCAAGGCTTTCTTGGCCTGCTTCAGCCCTTGCTGTCCTATTACAAAAGCAGCTCCTGACCGAAATCAGGAGCTGCTTTTTTTAACTAACGCCTTATTCTTTTGTAAATTCAATCGTGCTGCGCACGGTGTCAATCGGACGCACCAGCTTTTCGATCTGCTCGCGTTTCGGCTCCAGGAATGGAGGCAGGGACAGCTTTTCGCCCAGCGTTTCGTAAGGCTCATCGCCCATAAAGCCAGGGCCGTCGGTCGCCAGCTCGAACAGAATTTGCGGTGCCACCCGGGCATACAGCGACTCGAAGAAGTGACGATTCACGTAACCTGAAGTCGAGAACCCGAATTCGTCCAGGCGGGTAATCCATTGTTCCAGCACGGAGCGGTCCTCGACGCGGAATGCCGCGTGATGCACCGTACCGAAGCCTTGGCGGGCCGGCGGCAGCACCGCATTATATTCCACGAAGACCTGAGCCCCATTGCCGCCTTCACCGACTTCAAAGAGGTGGTAGGAGCCTTCCTGGCCGATTTCTTTGAACTCGAATACTTTCTCCAGCATTTCTTTGAAGTAATCGAAATTGGCGATTCTCACAAAGACCGGGCCCAAGCCCGTGATGGCGTACTCCAGCGGAATCGGCCCTTTTTCCCACGGCGTTCCGGAAGGAACACCCTCGTTCTGCTCGTCGGAAATGAGCTGGTACTGCTGGTCGTCGAAGTCGACGAAGGAGAGCGTCTTTTTACCAAACATCTCTTTAATGCCGTAATGCTGCACGTTCAGGCGGTCAAAGCGCTTCACCCAATAGCTCAGTGCCGCATCGCTCGGAACGCGGAACGACGTTTTGGCGATTTCGTTGGTGCCGTGAACGCCTTTCGGAATGCCGGGAAAATCAAAGAATGTCATGTCGGTTCCCGCGCTTCCTTTGTCATCGGCAAAGAACAAATGGTAAGTCTGGATGTCGTCCTGGTTTACCGTTTTTTTGACCAGGCGCATGCCCAGCACATAGGTGAAAAACTGATAGTTTTTTTCCGCGCTGCTCGTAATCGCAGTCACGTGGTGAATTCCTTTTAATCCGTTCATCATAATTCCTCCTTATAATTAAGCTTCCCTCAAAACTGTTTTTCCATGAATGAAATGGCTTGCGCCAATTTCATGATATAAAGAATCTTTAATTTAAGATAAATATAGCACGTTGTTTATAATGTGTCAAACGTTTGGCGATCCATCGGCAAAAACTCTAGAGATCTATGGCAAATATCGGGATAAAGTATGGGGCCTGAACAAATTCGTCCACCCGAACCCATAAGAAAAACGTCTATCGACGTACCTTCAAAGAAGACAGACTGCGTGTAGCTGAAGGTTTTCTTGCGATTATAAAATGGTTCAGCTTCGCTGAAATTTATAAATTCTATAATCATAATAAAAACCCGGTATCACTGGACGCCGGGTTTCGCATGCATAGATTTCTTTTGGTCATTTTTCAAGGGACATCAGGGGGCTAGTACAACCGGCTTGAACACTTCTTCACACCATGTGCGGAAGCTGGTGTCAGAAGGCTGTGCCTTTTGTAAATCGTCGTCGTAGATGCCTTCATTTTGGGCAATGACCATATCCATGTAGTCCTTGACCCAAGCCTCCGTTCCAAACCGAGATAGGGTAGCTTTATACTCAGCAATGGAAACCTGCTGAAAGCGAATCGGACGCTCGAGCACTTCAGACAAGACATGCGCCATTTCATTGGGTGTTAAAGAATCGGGGCTGACTACCGGGACACTGTCTTGACCGCTCCAGGATTCATCGAGCAAGAGTGATGCTGCTATCGAGGCGACATCCCGGGTTGCACAGAGCGGGAGCACCTGATCTCCAGCCATTGGCATATAGAACGTTCCGTGGCTTTTGATGGATTCCAGATCATGAAACATATTTTCCATAAAGTACGGCATACGCAGTGAACGATAGCTTACACCTGTGCTTTCGATGAGAGCGTCCATCTCAAACGCTGCGGTTAATATCCCGGCATGCCTGCCGAAGCCACGCCCCAAGCTGGACACGCCCACAACTCTTTTCACTCCAAGGCTCTGGATGGCTTGGCAAGCCGGTCTGGTGAAATTCAAATAGTATTCCGTGGAGTTCCCCGATTGAGGATTCGGAGGCACCAGCCAAAGAACACTCTCTGCGCCTGCGAATGCTTTCGAGACGATATTCATGTCATCGTGTGATCCCTGAAAGACTTCGACACGGTCGCGCACCCGCTGCGGCAGCCGGGAAGGGTCCCGGGCAATGACACGGATCGGCTTTCCGCTATCAACGATGCGTTCAAGGACTTGCTGGCCGATTTGACCGGTGGGAGTCGTAATAACTATCATGAACAATTCATCCTTTCATAGGTTATCGCTGGCCCAACTTATAAGAGAGAGCAGCTAATTAACAGTGTTGTTTAAGCGTCATTTTCGGCTAAACTATACTGTATACATGATATTAGTTTGGTTCAGCCATGCAGGCAATCAGCAGGGAGCCGTTTTCGTTGTGTAGGCAACAACTGCACGATTTTGTTGTTTATTAGGTTACAAGTACAAGGAGTGATAGCATGCCAGTAAACCCAAACGATCCCCGCGTCAAGCGCACGCGTCAGTTATTACTGCAATCCTTTATGGAGCTGATCGAGCAAAAGAAAAATATTTACTCCATTTCCGTGCAGGACATTACCGATCGCGCGACGGTTAATCGGGCCACATTTTATGCGCATTTCGAAGATAAGTATGCTTTCCTGGAGTGTTGGATGAGGCAAAAATTCCAAAAGAAACTGGAGAGGGAATTACCTAATCATTCCATATCCAATATGAGCAGCTTGCGGTCTTTGATTCAAATCGTTTTTGATTTTCTTGCCCTGACCCGGCAATATATGATTCGTACTCCGGAGAACAGTCCGTATGAACCGCTGTTTGAAAGCGCCATTCATAAAGAACTCTATCAACTCCTGTTCACATGGCTGAGCGAAGAAGCGAAGGCGCCGGAGGCAAAAAAAGCTGTGGAATCCACGGCTCTCCTCATAAGCTGGGGCATATTGGGGACAGCCATTCAGTGGAGCAGAGACCCTGAGCATCGCCCGTCAGAGGAGATGGTGCAGGAGATGCTGGTGGTCGTGGCGGCGGGATTGGCTCCCGTTTTGGAACAATCTTAAAAGGATGATCGTTAACGGAGGGCATGAATACGATGTTAAAAGACAGCAGCCGACCCTAAAGATCAGCTGCTGTCTGTGCGCTAAGGAGGCTATGAAGATGAAGAAACGGATTCTAGCCATAAACTTTCATTTATAAGCAATGATCATAAACCGGTCGGCATTCGTCTGGATTCCTTTCGACGTCTGATGATCGGCAATAAAGCGGTGCAGCGTCTGAAAATCCGACTCCGTCTGTCCAAAGCCGGGGATGATCGGGGTGTGCTTCAGCAAAAATATCAAGTCTTCGGCCGTCGCGTAATACTCCACCGCATCGTATTGCCGGCAATCGATCAGCCGGAATCCGACTTCCTTCAGTTCGGCGGCATACCGCTCCATAAGCGTTCCCCGCTTGGCATTCCCGGACTGGCGTCTGCCGAAAGCTTGCGCCAGATTGCGTTTATCGCTTTCGCCGACCTGCTGGGTGAGGAACACACCGTCATCGGTCAGCACCCTGGCGACTTCGGCCGCATTGAACTCCGAATGCCTGCAGCTGATCACCTGAAAGAATCGTTCAGGAAAATGGAGCTCGGACGCCTCCATGGGCAAGAAGCGGATGTTGGCCCTGCCGGATTGTTCCCGGTTCCGGTTGGCGGTGTGAATCATGGCTTCCGAATGGTCGATGCCGATCAGAAGCAGGGCCGCATCCGCCATGCGCAGCAGAGACTCGCCGCCTCCGGTGCCGATATCCAGTAAAATATCTCCGGCCTTACAGCGGGAGGAAACTTCGCTCCAAAAATTCCACAGGGCATTCTCAACAGTCACGCTCAATCGGCTGAAATCCCAGCTGTTCATTTGGCCGACCTCATTGTAAAATTTTTTATAATCAAAAGAATCCATAGATGATTCCACCTTTCAAAAAGTAAGAGAATAGTGACGCATGCAGACGTTGCCGGTTCGTTTCCAAATGGATCAAAGGACAGACGTGTCCCTTGATAGCTGGTACGCGTTTTGACCCAGCCCGGAAGCTAAATACCTCGAACGAAATGCAGTGCCACGATCCGCTTCACCCCTTTGAAAGAATAGTTACATTATAAAAGGCCTAAATCCCAGAATACAAGGGTAATTTGTCATATTTTGGATTGTGCTCATTTCCTGTTTTTGCTATTCTTCTTGTAGTAGAATGATAGAATGAATGGATCGAGGTCGAGTGCATGAATCGTAAAATGATTTTGACGACCGCCGCATCGCTGCTTGTCGGTGTCGTCGCAGGAACCGGAATAATGATGAACGACCAGGCTTACACTTCCGTGAAGCAAGCCGTAGGCGGCAGCGCTACGAACAATTCCCTGGCGAATGTAGGGAACATTGATCTGGCCAGTATGGATATCGAATCCGCCCTTCAGGCGGTGCAGCAGCAGCGCGCTCAGGCATTAGAAGACCAATTAAAGGATCAAGTAGCAAACGTTCAGAAAAGAAATGAAGAGATTGCCCAGTTGAACAACATCTTGGGCGAGCTCAGCACCCTTCGCGGACAAAGCGCGGACGGTAATTATAAGGTATCGGAAGGAACGTTATCCACGCTTTCGGGCATGGGATTGGCCGATGCATCGAAGACCGATTATTCTGCCAACGATGTGGATCAGCTGATCCAGAAGATCAAGAGCTATATCGATAATATGAGCAATTCCCAACAGATGGACATGCTTCGCCTTCAAGAGCTTAACAATAAGCGGAATGAAGCGATGGACGTGATGAGCGACTACATAAAGAAGATGGAAGACGCGAGAAACAGCATTTTAGGCAACATGAGATGATCCCTTCGAACTTGAAGAAAGACAATCAATAAATCAGGAGAGGAATCTGCCGCAGGGCGGGTTCTTTTCGTGTATGGAGCGATGGAAATGACAACGATGGCGGTCGATTTTTTGCGCAGCCACCCGCTTTTTCGCGGCGTCCCGGTTCCCGAGCTGGAAGGGGTGGCCCTTTCGATGCATGAGGAGAGCTTTCACGCCGGCGACAGCCTGATCGTGGAGGGGAGCTACGGCAATTCATGCTATTTCATTATGAGCGGACAGGTACAGGTGGTATCGCGGAATTTGGTGGGGCAGACGGTGACGCTGGACGTGCTGGGCGAAGGCGCGCTGATCGGGGAAGTGGCCTTGTTTTTGGAGGAAAAAAGGACCTCCGGCGTTCAGGCCATCGGTGACGTGACCGCCCTGCGGCTCGAGCAGAACGCCTTCAGCCGCCTTGCGGCGGCGAGCCCGATGTTTCACGAGAGCTTATCCTTCTCGGCGCGGATCCGCACGATGCACGCCATGCTCAGCAAGGCGACGATCTGGGCGGCGATACCGAATGCGGAGCTTCGCGGACTGGCGGAAGTCACCGTCCGCCGGAAGGTGTACAAGGGCGACGTGATTTTGGCGGAAGGAACGCTGTCCGACCGGTTTTACATGATCGCCGAGGGGCGGTTTGAAGTCCGAAACGGGCGGCGCAGGAAGGCGGTCTATGAAGCTGGCGATTATTTCGGCGAGATGGACCTTTTAAGCGGTGAGGCGCACACGGGCATGGTGACCGCGCTGGAAAACGGCGAGCTGATGGTCATGGGCCGGGACGAGTTTCATTTTGTCCTGCAGCAGTATGAGCCGGTGAGGCGGCAGTTTTACGAGGTGCTGCGAATTCGCAGGCCGGACCTGCTGAACGAGGCGGTCAGCGCCAAGCTGCAGTTTTCGGAGGTTGCGGCGGCGGCCGATCCAGCCGGAACCGGTACGGGTGCGCTTGCGGAATCTGCCGGAAGCCCTGTTCAGGTGAAAAAGGAGCGCTGGATGGATGTCGTCCTCATCCTTGGAGGGCTTTTCGTCTTATTAACGATTCTGGCCGCATGGCTCAAGCAGCCGCTGTGGATTGATGCGGCGCTGGTGGCGGGCGGGTTCGTCGGGCCGGTATCGTTCGTCTCCTACCTGCGCAGCTCGCAGCTTCTCGGCTTTCGCCCCATGCGGCTGGCCCTGGTGTTTGCCTCCTCGGCCGTCATTGCCCTGCCCATCGCCTGGCTCCTGGAGCAGCGTTGGCTGGTGCATTATGGCGTGGATGCCGGCGCCTCGGACCACTTGAAAGCGGCCGCGCTTGTAGCGGTGATCGAGGAGGCGGCGAAGCTGCTCGTCTGCTTGATTTTCTTGCGGAGCCGCCGGCAGCGGTTTCTGATGGACGCCATCGTGTTCGGGGCCAGCGTGGGTATGGGATTCGCGGCGATCGAAAGCATATTGTACGGCCTCACTTATCTGCAATCCCATGCCACCACCGGGATGCTGGCCGTGCTGTGGGTTCGGGCGCTCCTGTCTCCTTTCGGACACGGTACCTGGACCGCAATTGCGGCGGCAGGAGTATGGTATGGCATGGGGCGCGGCGCCGGCCATGCAGGCCGGCGGGGCATTTCGCCCCGCAGCCTGCTGGTGATGGCGGCCCTGCTGCTGGCCAGCATAGTGCTCCATGCGGTATGGGATTACCGCTACGATACCGCGCTCTCGAAGCTGATCGGGATGGTTGCCGTCGGCGTGATCGGGATCGGGCTTCTCTATTGGCTGGTCCGGAGGGGTTCCAGGGAGGAGCAGTCCATGCTTCAGGCGGTCAACCCGGAGCAGCAGATCGAGGAACGGCTGCTCAGCGCAGCCGTTCAGGACGGGGCGTCCGCGGTTCCGGGCCAGACGCTTGTATGCGAGGCCTGCAAAACGGTATCCCCGCCGGGGTCCAGATACTGCGGCCGATGCGGGCAGGCGCTGAAGCTGTAGGAGATGGCTTGAATGGCTATGACATCACTTTGATTATTCGTTATTGAGAAAGACAAGGGTTAAGCAGTGACGTTTGCTTAACCCTTGTCTGCTGTTTCCCAGCATTTTACTGGTTTCGTGGTAAAGTTGATGTTCTCCCTGCCAATCCAGTTCAAATGATTGTCCTCCTATGCTTTCGTTCGTATAATGGGTAATGCTATGTTGTGGATGAAGTGTAAGGGGTAAGTCTTAAGCCAAAATGAATGGATGGAAAGAGCCGGGTATCGGCTTATCCATTTTCAAGGGGGAACAGCGGGTGCCGCTAGAAATTGAACGCAAATTTTTGCTGCCGGAATTCCCGGCGGCTCAGGTTAAGGAAGGAAAACTGCGGATCGTCAAAGAGCAGCTGATCGAGCAGACGTATCTTGCGCTGTATGAAGATCAGGAACTGAGGGTTCGGAAAATAATCGACGCCGTCAGCGGGGACGTAGAGTATACGCATACGTTCAAGAGGGGGTTCGGCATCGCCCGGGAAGAGGTGGAGGTATCCATCGCCGGCGGCTTGTATGATCAGATGATTCAGGCCCATGGTGCCGTCCCTTTGATCAAAAAGCGCTCTACGGCGCTGTGGGATGGCCTGCAGGTGGAGATCGATGAGTACGATCAAATCCAGCTGATGGTGCTGGAGGTGGAGTTCGGCTCGGAGGAGGAGGCCGAAAGCTTCGTTCCCCCGGCATGGTTCGGGCAGGACATCAGCACGGATAAGGAATACAGCAACAAGAAGGTTTGGCGTGAGCTTCAGTCCCGGCGAAGTTAGGGAATGATGAAGCCCGATTGGCCACGGGACGGATCAAGCTGAGGCCGGGAATCAAGAGACCGAAAGGTCTCTTTTTTTGATCCAAGGATGTGATGCTTCGAGACCTGGATTCCTTATATCGCAAGAAAAGCTGCCATAGTACAACGGTTTGGCTTCCTTGAATGACGCCTATAGACGTTTTTTACTTTTTGATGGTTAAAAAAATGTTTTTTGGAGGGGGGCTTTTTATTACGTTTTGGGCTCACGACGCCGACATAAAGTATAGCGGTTGCTTTGACGGAATAAAGCGCGCGAAAAGCGGTTTGAATATAGGCTTTACCCTGCGTAAAGCCCGGGGAGCGTTGGGATGAAAAGGCAATGGATTATTTTTATCATCGGCATGCTGCTGGTGCTGTTTCTGCCGGTGTACGCCGTTTGGCAGCAGTTCGTGATGGACAGGCAGCCTTCGGCGGTGGAAGGGGTCCTTGACCTCAGTAAGCTGGACCTCGGGCATCATGGAGCGATCAGCTTGAACGGGGAATGGGAATTTTACCGGAGCCAGCTGCTGACCCCAAAAGATTTTGACCGCAGCATCACCGTGAAGGAAGACGAGCGTCCAAGGCTGTCCGGGATGGCACGCCTGCCGGGCGCCTGGAACGATTATATTGCGGAGGACGGACAGCGAATGGCCGCGGGCTACGGGACGTTTCGCCTGATCGTTCAGGTCAAGCCGGGGCAAGCGCTGACGTACGGCCTGCAGACCAACAATATCCGTTCCGCCAGCCGGGTGTTTATGGGCGGTTACGAGATTGGAGCCAGCGGAAATCCTGGGCGTACCTCCGATGACGGCGTTCAGAATAACGTTCCCTTCTTGGGTTTTGCCACCCTTTCAGGCGGACGAATAGAAATTATCGTTCAGGTCGCCAATTACTTGTATACCACCGGCGGCGTATTTACACCGATCCTGTTCGGGGAGCAGCACGCGATTATGCAGAGCAAGGAGATGTATTTGTTCGCCGACTGGATGACGATCGCCGGATTTTTTACAGCCGCCATATATTTTCTCGGATTTCAGCAAATCCGCAAGAAGGAGCCGGCCTCCCTGCATCTGGGGTTGTTTTGTCTGACGGCGATTGGTTATGTCCTGCTGCACGGGGAGAAGCTGATCTCAGGCTTTTGGCCGGGCCTATCTTATGAGTGGGTCTTGAAGAGCCAGCTGATAATATCCGCACTGATCTACTATTTTTTATTAAAGTTTGTGTCCGCTTCAGTACGAGGCGGTGTTCATCCCATCGTTATGCGTTCCTACGCGTTTCTCGGCGGGGCATCCATCGCGGTTGCAATTATTTTTCCCAGTATTTTGTTCTCCAAAATCGAACCTTTGCTGGTTGCCTTCTCAGCATTGTGCATCACCTACATTATCGGCATCATGCTGCGGGACCTCCGCCGGCGGCGAAATTCGGGAGAATACCTGCTGACGATTCTCGGCATCATCAGCATCCTCATGGTTATTATCACCAACCTGCTCCCGTTAATCGGGGTCTACGAAGGCATGGTTTTTACTCCCGTAGAAATGCTGATCTTCGTCGTGACTCAGTCGGCCCTGCTCGCCCGGCGCTATGACCGGACGTTTAATGAAGTGGAGCAGCTGTCCCGCAGGCTCCTGACCCTGGATGGTTTAAAGGATGAGTTTATGGCGAACACCTCCCATGAGCTGCGGACACCCGTGCACGGAATGGTCAACATGGCCCAATCCTTGCTGGAAGGGGCCTCCGGGGAACTGAACCGGGAGCAGCGCGGCAATCTCAAGCTGATCATGACGACAGGGAAGCGGCTGACGCTCCTGATCAACGATATTTTGGATTTTGCCAAGCTGAAGAACGGGGAGATCGTCATGAGGAGGCAGCCCGTCGATTTGGCTTCGGTGACCGGTTCCGTGCTGGAGATCATCCGCAATCTCGCGGGGAGCAAACGAATCATGCTGGAGGAAAGCCTGCCGGAGGATCTGCCTTTCCTGCTGACGGACGAGGACCGTCTTCAGCAGATTTTGTTTAATCTCCTTGGCAATGCGGTGAAGAATACTTCCAGCGGAAGCATCCGGATTGCGGCCGGTAAACGGGGCGACGCCGTGCATATCTCAGTGGCCGACACCGGGATTGGCATTGCGGCGGAGCGGCTGGAGGCTATTTTTACCCCGTTCGATCAACTGGACACGCTGGAGGCCGGCGAATCTTCCGGCACCGGCCTTGGGCTCAGCATTACCAAAAGGCTCGTTGAGCTGAGCGGCGGCCGCATTTGGGTCGAATCGCAGCTGGGACGGGGCTCAACCTTTCACTTCACCGTTCCCGCCGCCGGTCCAAGACCAAAAACGGCAGATCGCGCAGCAGCCGGCATCTCTTCGGAACGCATCCGCGAGGAAACGGCTGCGGCGCTGGCGCCTGCCGATCCGCAGATGCCTGATCCCGGGGTGGAACGCGCAACTGTCCTGATGGTGGACGACGATCCCGTTAATCTTCAGGTGCTGCGTAATCTGCTGGCACTCGAGGGCTACCGGTTGATGACGGCCAGCAATGGGCAGGAGGCGCTGGCTAAGATCCAGTCCGGGCAGTCGATCGATCTGGTCATTGCCGATTGGATGATGCCGGGTATGTCGGGCCTCGACCTGTGCCGAAGCGTGCGACGGCAGTTTTCCCTGTCGGCCCTTCCCATTCTTCTTCTGACGGCCAGAAGCCTGCCGGAGGATGTTCGCATCGGGCTGTCGGCCGGAGCGAACGATTTTCTCCGCAAGCCGGTTGATGCCGAAGAGCTGCGGGCCAGGGTCAGAACGCTGCTGGAGCTGCGCAGGTCGGTCCGGAACGCCATTTCGGCGGAAATGGCCTTTCTGCAGGCCCAGATTAAGCCGCATTTTCTGTATAATGCGCTGAATACGATGATCGCCCTGCTGCCTATCGACCCGGAGAAGACGTCGGAATTGCTGCACGAGCTCAGTCGATACTTGCGGGGGAGCTTCGATTTCCGCAACCGGGACCAGCTGACCGTCCTTCGTCAGGAGATGGCCTTGGTTACGTCCTATTTAAACCTGGAGAAGGCCCGGTTTGAGGACCGGATGCAGGTCGACTACGACATTCAGGCGGATATGAATCGTCTGGTGCCCCCGCTCACGATCCAGCCGATCGTTGAGAATGCGGTCAGGCACGGGATCATGCGTAAGGAAGAGGGCGGCAGGGTTCGGATATCGGTGCAGGAGCTGGAGGAACGGCTGGAGATAACAGTCGAGGACAATGGGACAGGCATGACCCCGGAGCGGATGGAAGCTGTACGGGAAGGCAGAGCCGGGAACGGTGTAGGGCTGAAAAATATTAACGCCCGCCTGCTGACGCTTTTTGGCACAGAGCTTATGATCGACAGGGATCCGGAGCGGGGAACCGTGGTCCGGTTCCATGTGCCGAAGCAGAAGCAGCGTGACTCTCGGATGACACAAGAGGAGGACAGGCATGAGAGCGATATTGGTCGATGACGAAAATCCGGCGCTGCTTCAGTTGGCGCGGCTGACTCAAGGGGACGGGCGAATCGAGATCACCGGCAAATTTACGCAGGTCCGGGCGGCACTGGAGCATGTCGAGGGGGTTCCGGTTGACATCGCGTTTCTGGATATCGAGATGCCCGGTCTGAACGGGCTGGAGGCGGCGGAACGCCTGCACGCTATGCATCCTGGCATTCAGGTGGTGTTCGTGACGGCGTACAATCAGTACGCGATTGAAGCGTTCGAGGTAAACGCGATCGACTATCTGCTGAAGCCGGTCGATCCCGAACGGTTTGCCAAAACCGTGAGCCGGCTCGAGGCGCGTTTGGCGCCCCAGCAGCAGACGGCGGCACCTGTCCTTATCCGGCAGGATCCCCAAATCATTTGCTTTAAGCGGATTGAGGTATTGGATGGCACGGGGAGCGGCAGCCGGCTCAAATGGCGGACGCAGAAAGCGCAGGAGCTGTTCGCCCTGCTGGTGCATCACCGCAACCGGTGGATCGCGAAGGACCAGATTTTGATGACCCTATGGCCGGAACTCTCTGCCGATAAGGCGGTGACCCAGCTGCATACTTCCGTGTACCAGGTCCGCAAAATGCTGAAAGCCTGGGGACTGGGCTCCACCGTGGATTATTCCCATGAGAGCTATTGTCTGGTTCAGCGGGAAGTCGAGGTGGACGTGGACCGGTTCTTGAGGGATACCGCCATGGAAGAAATCCGTGACCTGCGCGACTTGCAGCGCCTGCAGAGCGGACTGGCCCAATATCAGGGCGACTATCTTGAGGAGCATGATTACGGCTGGGCGATGTCGGCCCGCGAGGAGCTTCGGCGCCAATTTGTGCGTTCCAGCCTGCTGGCCGCCGAATATGAACAAGCCGTCGGACAGGCGCGCAGGGCCCTGGACCGGCTGCTGGGCCTGCAGAGCGTCGAGCCTTTTTCGGATGAGGTATGCCGGAAAGTTCTGCTCAGTTACCTTCAGGCCGGCGAAACAGGCGAGGCACAGAGGCATTACGATGCGTTTGTACGGGTCCTGTCCGAGGAGCTGGACGCTGAGCCGGAGCTGGAGACGGTGATGCTGGCGGAGCAAATTTTCTAGCCGTACAGGTACACCTCACGTCGGACCGATATAGGCGCACCCAATGACCAGGTTGTATGAATCGCCCAATCGAATGTCCTTTTCGGGAAGCGCAGCTTACGGCAGCTGTGATATGTTAGAACCAAGGAGGGATCGGCAATGGTGGGTTTTCAGGAGCAGGAGCTGCAGGAATGGATCCGTTATTTTGAAAATAAAAACACGTCCTTCTGCACATGGGACGGAGGCACCCAAAGCGAGGCAGGCGTGATGACGATGCCTTATCCGGTATACGATGCCGGTGTTCAGCGCTTCATCGCAGCCGTCAGCGGCAGTGGACTGATGATGCAGGATTATTTGCAGCAGCTTGAGAAGGGGGATGCTCTTGCGCCGGAAGCGATCAGTGGACTTACGATGCCCCGGGATATGGAATTGCTGCGGGCGGCGCTGACCTATTTCGTCCGGCAGGAACGCTTTTGCGACGGGTTATGGGAGAAGGCGATCCGGGAAGGCATTTTCCTGAGCATTTTGTATAAGCTGCGGGAGGCTGAGCGGGGATCAAGGCCGGGAACCTAATGGGGAACGACGGGACTATCCGAAAAACATACGCTGGAATAGAAAAAGCGGCCCATCCGGCCGCCTTTCTTTTTTAAACTCACTTCCGGGCTTGCGATAATCATCGCTTAAATGTCCTCGGTCTACTCCGATGGGATTTTTCCTTTTACCTGCTTTAACGTCGCTACGATCAGAAAACTGACGATTACCAACAAGAGCCATGAACTTACTTTTCCAAGATGAACGAGACTCCAGGCCTCGGCCTGGTTAGGGTATTGCCAAGCGCCAAAGAACGTGGCGATATTTTCTGCGATCCAAATAAAAAATCCGATAAGTACAAAGGACAGGGCAAGCGGCATACGGTAACGCGTTCCGTTCACCTCATATTGAACCCAGGACCGCCAAAAGACAAGGATGACAAGCCCGGACAACCACCAACGGACATCAATCCAGAAATGGTGTATGAAAAAATTCAAGTAGATCGCAGCCGCAAGGGGGACAACGACCGCAAACGGCGGCCAATTCACCAGTTCAACCTTGAGTCTTCTCCACGCCTGGCAAAGATAACTCGCTACGCTGGCATACATGAACCCGCTGTATAAAGGGACTCCGAATATTTTAAAATATCCTTCTCCCGGGTATGACCAAGAGCCCATATGTACCTTGAAAAGTTCAAGAGCCAGCCCGATCAGATGGAACATCGTGATCACCTTGAGTTCGTCCCGTGTTTCGAGTCCGGAGCGAACCATCCACCACTGCATCAGGAGGCAAATGATCAGCAGCCAATCATACCTGGGCAGAAAGGGGAGGGGGATGATTTTCGTCAAAGCCAAGGAGGCAAAAATCACGACCGGGAACAAACAGGATAAAGCCTGCTCCCAACCGAATCGAACGAGCTGCTTGAACGCTCTGATGACCGGTGACTCCATCATTCGGCTATGATCCATCATGTTCTTCATCACTCCGATACTCTAAAATGTCTCCGGGTTGGCAATCCAACGCCTTACAAATCGCCTCTAACGTCGATAATCGAATCGCTTTCGCCTTCCCGTTCTTCAATATAGACAGGTTAGCCATGGTGATTCCTACCCGTTCCGACAGCTCGGTTACGCTCATTTTTCTTTTTGCCAGCATTACATCGATATTGATTACGATAGCCATTGTTTTCACCTCAGACCGTTAAGTCATTTTCCGATTTGATATCGATCGCTTCTTTCAAAAGCCTCTGAAGAACAGCAGCAAAGAAAGCGATCACCATGGATGCAAAAATAATGACTAGTCCGATTAAAATGACACCCGGAGCGTCGTCTGCCTCCGCAATCAGATATAGGAGGGGCAAGCCGGCCACATACAAAATACTGATAGCGACTGCACAGTATTTGATATTCTTTAGCGCACTTACGGACAACTCCGAGAAGGCTTCATTTCTGTCGATATAAATCAACAGTCTAAAGGATTGATACAGAGCGAGGTAAAAAGGGACCGCCGATGCATACAAGTCAACAAACACGAGATATTTGAGATAGGCATGATCCGGATACAATTCTGCTGCGAAATTCGCGATCCCGGGCACCACAAAGATGCACAAAGCAAGGATCGGCATTCCGATCAGAAACACAGCCACCTTTAAGAAGAGAGTCGACACCCGTTTCATAAAAACACCTCTTAATCATTATTGTTCCTCGAATTTAGCACATCATTTATCGTTTTACAATAAATAATTAATGAATAATATTATCATTTTGTTGTTAGTCGAGTTAAGGATCTCCTCGAACGATTGATGTATAACAAAAAAAGCCATGTTTGCTCATGGCGTCTTGCTGGCGGTTATTTGAGCCTCCCATATTGCTTTGCATAAGATAGGGTTCGATGGTATAACTTTTTGTCTTTTAAATGTTTTAGCGGATAAATTTGGGGCCGTGTATTGACCTCCAATATCCACAGCTTCTCCTTGTTGTCCACCGCTACATCCAAACCCAGTTCCTGAAATCCTTTGAGATGGCGGTCAAAATTTTTCGCTACCGAAACTCCTAACTGCTTCAGCGCTTCTTCCGTACTTTGAATGGAGGCCGAATGAAATCCCGCGCCTGTCAGCGTTGGCTGAAATAAACCGAGGCTTCCGCCCTGGTTATAGTTCGTTGCAATCTTTCCAGGACTCCCGATCTTTGCGAAGACGGCCGTACTGATCCACTCTCCTTTTTTCGTTTTCTGCACCATCACGCGAATATCGAACAGCTTTCCGTTCGTTTTAGCTAATTGGATCCCCTTCTGTAACAAATACGGCCTTTTGTTAGAAAAGCGGGAAAGCATATGATATAGCTCGTCAGCTGTTGAAAAGAAGGATTTCTCTTTCTTGAATTGGGTTTGGTATCCATTGTTTTTTTTATTGATCCGAATGATGCCCGCCCCGCCGGAACCATGCGTTGGTTTGAAGTAAACGGTTGAATATTTGGAGAGCATGGAGAACAGGTTTTTTCTATCAAAAGGTTCCGTGTGGGGGACATGTTTCCGTAAATCGCCCTGCTCTAATAACCAATTCGTTTTCTTCCATTTATCGCTGATCGAGCTGCTTTTGTACTTAGCCATACATACCACCACCTTCCTGACCTAACATATGAATGTAGAGATGTGCTTGCAACGATATCTGTCTATTGTGGCGATAAGAACGGAAAAAGCTAAAGTTCTATCAGCTAGATAGATTGAACTAAAGTTTTCCATTGAACTTCCTGTTATAACGGCCCAATATGGCCTTATAACATTCATTTCTTTAGTTCATTCTATATAGCAGATCAAAAAAAGGCGGCTCATCCGCCGCCCCTTAGCCCATTATATTAAATGGCGTTCTTTAAAAATCCGTTTTGCCTCGAATACCGCGTTCAGCACCCGGGGAAAGCCGGTGTACGGCGCGCATTGGATGATGGCTTCCACAATTTCGCCTGCGGTCAGCCCGACATTCAGCCCGGCGTTGATGTGCACGTTCAGCTGCGCTTCACATCCCCCTTGCGTCGTCAGGGAAGCGATCGTAATCAGTTCGCGCTGCCTCAGGTCCAGCCCCTCCCGTGAATAAATGTCGCCAAAGGCAAATTCGATGACGTATTTCCCTAGGTCCGGGGCGATATCGCTGAGCGAGTCTATAACACGCTGCCCGCCGTCGCCATCGACTTCCAGCAGCTTTTCCCATCCGCGTTCGTAACGTTCGTTTGTCATTGTTTATGACCTCCTGAAATGATGTTTTAACCGCTTCGTGAGTTATATGCTACAGCTTTGAGCGCGCTCTAAAGCAAGACTTTTTTTGAATGGAACTTTACCATTCCAGGGAGACGCAATGGATTAAAGCAGATCGAAGCAAAGGGCCCGCTGTGCAGGGGATTTAGTGATATAATGCAGCCATGGAGAACCAATACACGATTCAGCAGCTTTCCCAAAAAACCGGTCTGTCTGTGCATACGCTGCGTTACTACGAGCGGATTGGCTTGTTGGAAGGGGTACCCCGGGATGAACACGGCTACCGCCTGTACCGGGAGTCAGATTTGTTATGGGTTGAATTTTTGATGCGGTTAAGGGGAACGGGAATGCCGATCAGCGAGATGAAGCGGTTTTCGGACCTGCGGAGCGAAGGCGATTCCACGATAACGGAAAGGCGGGAAATGCTGGAGGCCCACCAGGCGCACATTCATGAGCAAATGCGGGTGCTCCGGGATCATTTGCGAAGTATTGACGATAAAATCGATCATTACAAAGGTATGGAAAAAGAAAAAAACCAGGCGGTGCCACCCCAAGTGCCGTCCGGTAAATGAGCAAGAAGAGGCCGCGTTGGCCTCTTTTTGTTGTCTGCACCATATCCTTCATTCGGAGGGAAAACACTAAATCTCATTCCTAGGTAATACGCTAACGGAAGTTCTTAGGCTCCCTTTGCGGCGACTCCCCATTTGCTTCCTAAATCCTTAAATCACCTTTGTCCGTCCCGCATCCGTGCTCGTCTTAGTCTGCTGCGGATACAAACGATATAAATGATTTATATAAACTTAACTAAAATGGTTAATATCAGTTTACATAGTTCATTCTACGCGCTATAATCTCCTTGTAAATGAGAAACGAGGAGGAATTGGCATGAAATCGATTTTGATTACGGGTGCTTCATCAGGTATTGGAAAAGCGGCGTCACAGTTTTTTCATCAGCAGGGGTGGAATGTCATTGCGACGATGCGTTCGCCGGAACAGGAAACCGGACTTCGGTCCTTGGAGCGGGTGCTGGTGACCCGCTTGGACGTGGAGCGGAAGGATTCCATCGAGGCGGCGGTAGCAGAGGGGATGGACCGGTTTGGGCGGATCGATGTCCTGCTGAACAACGCGGGTTATGCGGCATTCGGCGCTTTTGAAGCGGCGACGGACGCCCAGGTGCGCAAACAGTTTGATGTCAACGTCCATGGCGTGATGCAGACGACCCGTGCGCTTCTTCCTCATTTCCGGACCCAGGGCGGCGGAACGGTGATCAACGTTTCATCAGTCGGCGGCAGGGTGGCTTTCCCGCTGCTGTCGCTGTATCATGCGAGCAAGTGGGCGGTGGAAGGATTCTCCGAATCGCTCTACTATGAGCTGGCTGAGCTCAACATCCGGGTGAAGCTCGTGGAGCCGGGCAACGTGGCGACGGATTTTACCGGACGTTCGCTGGATGTGCTGAAGGACGATTCGCTGGAGGCGTACGCAGCCTATACCGGCACCGTTATGAAAAAGCAGCTGGAGAGCTTCGAAACCCAGTCATCCACACCAGAGCACATCGCAAAGACGATCTACGAGGCGGCGGTCGATCCTTCTCCCCGGTTCCGGTATATCGCCGGTCCGGACGCCGAGTTCCTGCTGGATTTGCGCAGCAGGGTGCCGGAGGAGGAATTTATGGCTGGTATTGCTCAGCAGTTCCGGTGATAGAAGGCTCACCCCCCGAGCGCTGAAGTATGGGTTTCGCTGCTGCTCCTTCGAATCAGCTAGTTAACCAAAAGAGGCGTGCCGTAAGGAGACACGCCTCTTTTTTGCTTCCTCCCCACAAGCTGGGGATTTTATAAGGTCGCGAGCGGGTGAGTAGTGCTGACGGCAGTAACCGTAGGAAAAAACCTGGCCAAACAGCTAAAGTAAGGAGACAAGGCCAGTCTCCGCAAGCTATCTCAGATGTAGCAGTCCCCACCATCTGAACTCCAAAGAGGGAAAGCATATGGGGTGGAAAGTTTATGTGCCGCCTTTGAAGCCGTGTTCCCACCTCCTTATCTCATCAAGGAACACGGCTTCAACAGCGGCTGGAGCCCCAAATGCGTCCCTCCCCGAGCGCTGAAGTTTGGGTTTCGTTACGACTTCTTCGAGGCGCCCAGCAGCCAACCAGAAAGAGGCGTGCCGTAAGGAGACACGCCTCTTTTTTTGCATCCCCCCACAAGCTGGGGATTTTATAAGGTCACGAGCGGGTGAGTAGTGCTGACGGCAGTAACCGTAGGAAAAACTAATTGGCCAAGCAGCTAAAGTAAGGAGACAAGGCCAGTCTCCGCAAGCTAACTCAGAGGCAGCAGTCCCCACCACCTGAACTCCAAAGAGGGAAAGCATATGGGGTGGAAAGTTTACGTGCTGCCTTTGAAGCCGTGTTCCAACCTCCTTGTCTTAATCAAGGAACACGGCTTCAACAGCGGCTGGAACCCCAAATGCGTCCCTCCCCCGAGTGCTGAAGTATGGGTTTCGTTACGGCTTCTTCGAATCGACTCGACGATGCCATCACAGATGCGGCATAAGGGCTTCTGTCCTTTTTATCAATCAACGCCCCCAACCTTAAAAAATAACCAGCCCACCCCTGTTCATGCCAAGCATCCCCCACCCCTCGGCCATTACTATGAAAAATAAGCACAGCCATACGACGTGCGTAAAAGGAGGACCGATATGTCGACGATCAAAACGGAAGCGGCCGAGCTGACGCCCTCAAGCGTGGTCCGAAGGCCGGGAAGGGGCGGCGGACTGATCCACCTCATGTGGAAGTACAAGGCGCTGTACGTGATTTCCCTTCCCGGGATCGTGTACTTTCTCATCTTTAAGTACATTCCGCTGGGCGGCTCGATCATCGCGTTTCAGGATTACAACATTTTTAAGGGCTTCACGGGCAGCGAGTGGGTGGGCTTCGCCAACTTTACGATGATGTTCCAGCATTACGACTTTTTGCGGATTTTGAAAAATACGCTGCTCATCGGGCTCTACGATTTGATTATTGCGTTTCCGGCCCCGATCATTCTGGCCCTGCTGCTCAACGAGCTGAGGCTGGTCGTGTTCAAAAGGGTCATCCAAACCGTGGTGTACATGCCGCACTTTCTGTCCTGGGTCGTCATCGCCGGCATGTCCGTGGCCATTTTGTCCCCGTCCACGGGCATCTTGAACCAGCTGCTCGGACTGTTCGGCATTGAGCCGGTGTACTTCCTCGGCGACAACGCCTACATCCGCAGCGTGCTGGTCGGCTCGGGCATTTGGCGGGACATGGGATACGGCACGATCCTGTACCTGGCCGCCCTGGCGGGAATCAATCCCGATCTGTACGAAGCGGCCGAGATCGACGGGGCGAACCGGTGGAAGCAGACGCTCCGGATCACGCTGCCGGCGCTGCTGCCAACGATCATGATTTTGTTCCTGCTGCACATCGGCAAGTTTCTCGACTTCGGCTTTGAGCGGGTGTGGGTGTTCCTGAACGCGCTCAATATGGAAAACGGGGAGATTCTCGACACGTACATCTACCGCTCCGGCCTCCTGTCGCAGCAGTACAGCTATACGACGGCGGTCGGCTTGTTCAAATCGGTGGTGGGGCTGGTGCTGGTCCTGATCGGCAACCTGCTCAGCAAGAAAACGACGGGCGAAGGCCTGTACTAGAAGGGAGGAACGACGGTTGCACCGAATGATGTCTAAGAGCTATCAACTATTCAACGGGTTCAACATCCTGTTTATGTGCCTGCTCGGGCTCGCCATGTTCCTGCCGTTTCTGAACGTCATCGCCCAGTCCTTCAGCTCGTCGGAAGCGGTCACGTCGGGCAAGGTAACGTTCTGGCCGGTGGACGCCACGACGATTAACTACCGGTACGTGTTCAGTGACGCGTCAATATGGCGCGCGTTCGCGGTATCCGTCTTCATCACGGTGGCCGGAACATTGATCAACCTGGTGGCGACGGCAACGCTGGCTTACCCGGTGTCCCGCGAGGAGTATGTCGGGCGCAAGCTGATCATGCTGATGGTGCTGATCACGATGATTTTCAGCGCGCCGCTGATTCCGAACTTTTTGCTGATGAAAAATCTGCATCTGATGAATACCCCTTGGGCCATGATTTTGCCCGGCGCGATCAGCGCGTTTAACTTTTTTGTGATGCATTCGTTCTTCAAGCAGCTGCCCGCAGAGGTCATCGATTCCGCCCGCATCGACGGCTGCGGGGAGGTACGTATCCTGATGAAGATGGTGGTGCCGCTCTCCAAGCCGGTGATGGCCTCGCTCGGTATTTTTTACGCGGTAGGACATTGGAACGCCTATATGAACGCGCTGTATTACATCGATCAGCCGAAGTGGTGGCCGCTGCAGGTGCTGCTGAAAAAGATGTTCGAGACCGACGATCTCAGCATCGACCCCGGCGCCTCGCAGTTCAGCGAGCTGGCGTTTACCTCCCCGGAGGGAATCAAGATGGCGACCATTGTCATCGCGACGCTGCCGATCATTTTGCTGTATCCGTTCCTGCAGAAGCATTTTGTGAAAGGGCTTACACTTGGCGCGGTCAAATCTTAAAAATGAACTACCCGAACTGAAGTTGCCACCTCACGGTCGGGCAAACGTTAACGATACAATCAACTTGCCAAATCCAACAAAGAGCATACACAAGAGCAATCAAAGCGGAAAGAGGGGATACGATGAAAAAATGGGTAAGCCTGATGCTGGCCACCGTAATGACGGCATCTCTGCTCGCCGGGTGCGGCGGCAAGGACAATGATTCATCCGCCAGCGGCAAGGATGCGGGGACGAGCACGGAGGACAACGGGGTCACCAAGTTTTCGATTTCGCTGCGGACGCTGAATTTCGGCCATGTGGAAAAATCACCGGATATCAACGCGGATAAGTGGGTGAAGAAGCTGGAGGAGCTGACGAACACCGACATGGGCATCCGCTTGGTTCCGCACAGCGAATACGACCAGAAGATGGCGCAAATGTTTGCGACGGGCGACATTCCGGACGTGGTACAGGGCCAGGGCGGAGTCACCGGGAAAGAGATGGCGGGGTCGGTGGAGGCCGGGGTCTTTATGCCGCTGGACGACCTGCTGCAGAAGTACGGGCAGAACCTGCTGCAAAAAATCCCGAAAGAAGCCTGGAATCGCATGACCTATGAAGGTAAAATCTATGGTATTCCGGAGTGGCTCGGCAACCCTTCCCGCCGCGCGACCTGGATCCGCAAGGATCTGTTGGACAAAGCAGGCCTGCCGGTGCCGAAGACGATCGACGATTTTATGGAAGTGCTGCGCGCTTTTAAAAAGATGGGCGTCGAAAATCCCTACATGGGCCGTCAGGACTTCAAATATGCGGATACGGTCTTCGGAGCGTACGATGTTTTCCCGTATTTAAGCCAGTTTGAGGAAGTGGACGGCCAGGTGCAGCCCAAATTTTTCGATGCAGACAATATGATGAAAGCGCTGTCCACCTACAAGACGATGTATGACGAAGGGCTGATCAACAAGGAATTTGCCACGATCAACCCAACGACGTTCAAGAACACAATCCTGTCCGGAAAAGCCGGCATCTGGTCGATGAACGCCAACGAGCTGCTCCAATGGCAGACCCAGCTGCAGGATACGGTTGCGGACGCGAAGCTCGAGGTGATCCCCTCCCCGACAGGACCGGACGGCAAGGGCGGATATTATTTGTATGGTGACGTAAACCGTTCTTATTTCATTAATGCCAAATACGAACATCCGGAGAAAATCATCCAATTCCTCGACTGGATGGTTTCGGATGAAGCCGAGAAGTTTTTTACCTTTGGTGTCGAAGGCGAAACGTACACGATGGACGGGGACAAAATTAACTATAAGCAGCCGGCCGACTCCAAAGCGGTTGACGAGGAGCGCTACCGCCAATCCTTCCTGTGGCTCGTGCAGGACACGACGTACAACAAGGGATCGCTCAGCCTGACGGAAGACGGGCGCAAGCTGATGGGCGTGTTCGATAACATTCTGGCGAACGAAGGCCGTGACGGCATCGAATTCGACCCCAGATTGGAAGCGCTTAAAAAGAACCCGGACATCACCCCGCTTTCAGATACGCCGCCGCCTGTGCTCGTGACCCACATGGTCAAAATGGTATACGGCCAGGAGCCGATCGAAAATTGGCCGAAGGTGATCGAGGAATGGAAGTCCAAGGGAGGCAGCGCCGTACTGAAAGAAGCCAATGAACGCTACCAGAAAAAAGAGGGCATCTTCCTGCCGCGGAAGTAGGAATTGGCGGTTGTTCACCTGCTAGAGATATTGGGGCGGCGACCCGCACCGGTTCCCGCCGCCCAGAAATGAATCCTGAATACGAAATCGAAAGGAGCTCTTGAGGATGTATCGGATTTTACTCGTTGACGATGAACCTATGATTCTGAAAGGACTAAGCGTATTCATTCAGCAGTCCGGGATCCGGATTTCATCCATCCGGCTCGCCGCCAACGGGCGCGAGGCGCTGCAGGCGATCGGGGAGGAGCTCCCCGATTTCGTGTTTACGGATATCCGGATGCCGGTCATGGACGGCCTGGCCCTGTGCGAGGCCATCGCCAAGCAGGAGTACCCGGTGCAGACGGTGGTTGTATCCGGTTATGGCGATTTCTCATATGCCCAGGCCTGTATGGCCTTCGGCGTCAGGGAATATCTGCTGAAGCCGGTGGCCAAACGGGAGCTTGCAGATACGCTGCGGCGCCTGGTGCAGCGGGCCGAGAAGCAGAAGCCGGCCTCCGCCTACCTTTCCGTCGCCAAAATGGATGCGTGGCTGGAGCGGTTTGACCAGGCTATCTACTATATGAATCGCAGCCAGGTTCAGGAGCTGCTGGAGGAGTGGCGGCAGGAGACTTCCGCTTTTCAGCTTCAGGAGCGGCAAAAGGCCGAAATGCTGGAGGAATTTCACGGCCTGCTCGTTAAGAAGCTGAGAGCCAGGGAGATGAACATCGAACTGGACGACAGCCTGGAGCTCAGCCCGGACTCCACCGGGGAGGAGGCCTTCGGACGGTTCGCCGAGCGGATCGGCCAGACGCTGGACCGCCTGTACCGGAAGCGGAAAGGGAAATGGAAAGACCCGATCGAGGAAGCCAAGCATTACATCGAGCGCAATTTGGCCAGCGAGGTGTCGCTGGAGGAAGTGGCGGATCAGCTGGGGCTTCATCCGAACTACTTCAGCGTCATGTTCAAGCAGGCGACGGGAGAGACTTTCGTCCAGTACCGCACGAAGCGGCGCATGGAATACGCCAAGCGGATGCTCGGCGAGGAATCGCACCGGATCACCGACATTTCATACGCGGTTGGATATGCCGACCATTCCAACTTCACGAAAACCTTCAAGAAATACGAAGGCATCTCACCTTCGGAATACCGGCAGCGGCTGGGGATCTGACATGTTCCGCAGAAGCATCTCCCACCGCATTTTCGGCTACTTCATGGTATTAATCGTCATTTCCTTATCGGTGGTCGGCACCATCACTTACGTGCAGTCGTCCAAACTTCTGGACCGCCAGCTGGAACGCTACCTGTCCCAAATGATCACTCACGCCGCATATCATACGGACTTGTACCTCCAGACGTTCGACAATGCCAGCAAAATCATCCTGTCTGACCCGGACGTTCTAAAGTTCATGGAGATGGATCCGGACAACAGTTTTCAGTATTATGAGCTGTCGCGGCGGATTCAGAGCAAGGTGTTCGATTCGGCTTTTATCATTTATCCGCAGATCGAACTGATTTACGTCATTAATCAGGACGGCAAGGCGATCACGACGAAGGACATCATCCAGGATGAGGTCAAGGATTATAAATCGTATTATCGTTTAATCGAGCAAAATATTCCGACGGACGGCCTCGGCGCGATCATCAATTCGGCAACAGTGGATCCGGGGGAAGAGCAGTACATTACGTTCATCCGCCGCGTACGCGGGCTTCTGTCGCACCAGCCGCGGGGCATCCTCGGCATGAAGCTTAACACCAGGGAAATATCCAAGCTGTGGGGACAAATGGACCTGGGGGACAAAGGCTACTCCTTCATCGTGGACAGCAAGGGCAATTTCGTTGACAAGCCGGAGGACGCCGTCATCCCGGAGTTCATGGACGATGAAGTCAAGAAAAATCTGCTCAGCGGGAAGGCCCCCTTCACGGCCGTCGTCAACGGGGAAAAGCGGATGTATGTGTCGCAGCGGCTCAGCGCGGCCGATTGGCAGATGGTCATTTCGGTCCCGGTGAAGGAGCTTCGCAAACCGATCATGAACATCCGCTATACGACGGTCATTGCCGGCTTCATCACGTTAATTGTCGCGATGTGGATTGCGGGCCGGTTCGGCCGGTCTCTCGTGCAGCCGCTCAAGAAGCTCGTCCGCAATATGCGCATGATGGAAAAAGGCGAGTGGAAGACGATTGAGGGCGAGGAGCAGCGCCAGGATGAGTTCGGTTTTCTGATCTCGAGCTACAATTTGATGCTGACGCGGCTGTCGGAGATGATCGAGCGCGTCTATGAGGCGGAAATCCGATCGCACAAGACGGAGCTGAATCTGCAGAAAATCGCGCTGGAGCAGCATAAGGCCGAATTCCAGGCGCTGCAGCTGCAGATCAATCCGCATTTTCTGTACAACACGCTCGAGACCATCAAATGCTACGCCGTCGTCCAGGATTCCGAAGAAATCATGGAAATGGTCGAAGCGATGGCGGCCATGCTGAGGTATGCGATTCAGACGAACCTGTCGGAGATTACGGTCGTCGACGAGCTGAAGCATGTGCTGAATTACATGACGATCCTGCAGTACCGGACCCAGCGGCAGTTTGAGCTGGACGTTGATGTTCCTCCGGATCTGCTGCTGCACAAGATGGTTCGGCTGACTCTGCAGCCGCTGATCGAAAACATGTTCCAGCATGCGTTCCCCGACGGGATTCAGGATCATCACCGGATCCGGATCGGCGCGGAGGTCCGCGAAGGAGGGTTCCGGCTGACCGTGCAGGATAACGGCGCCGGCATGACGGAGGAGAAGCTTCATTCGCTGCGCCAAAAGCTGGAGCTGAACCGGCTCGCGGAGTCCGATTCGGGCTCCCTGTACCACAAAGGCGGGTTGGGCCTTATGAACGTTCACCGGCGGATTCAGATGGTCTATGGAGAAGCCTACGGATTGACGATTGACAGCGCTTTGCATCACGGAACGACGATTCGGATGTCGCTGCCGTTCGACGGCAGCATCACTTGCATGTATGAGGAGGAGAACGTGGGATGAAGATCGATTTACAGGGGAAAATGGCGCTGGTGACCGGCGCCAGCTCAGGCATCGGCCGCGAAGCGGCCAGGTCGCTCGCGGCCGCGGGAGCCGCGGTGGCGGTTCATTATAACCGGGGCCGGGAGGAGGCGGAAGCCCTTGCGGCGGAAATTGCCGCGTCGGGCGGCAGGGCTGCCGTCGTTCAGGCGGACGTCACCCGCATCGAGGAACTGACGGCGATGCTGGACACGGTAGAGCGGGAGCTGGGCGGCCCGGTGGACATTTTGGTGAACAATGCGGGCCACCTGGTGAAGCGGGTACCGAATGCCGAAATGACCGAGGCGCATTATACGCATGTCATGGATGTCAATTTCAAATCCTGCGTGTTTTTGAGCAAGCTGGTCATACCGGGCATGACAGCCCGCGGTGGCGGGTCCATCATCAACATGACTTCGGTCGCCGCCCATGACGGCGGCGGGCCGGGGGCATCGGTGTATGCGGCCAGCAAAGCGGCGGTCATTTCCTTCTCCAAAGGACTGGCTAAGGAAGTAGCACCGCAGGGCATCCGGGTCAACTGCGTTTCGCCGGGCTTTATCGGCCGGACGGCCTTTCATGCGACCTTCACCTCGGATGAGGGCCGGGCCGCCACGGTGTCCAAAATCCCGCTTGGGCGGGAAGGAACGCCGCAGGATGTTGCCGATACGGTGCTGTATCTGGCTTCGGACCTGTCCCGCTATCTTACGGGCGAGACCATTGAAGTGAACGGCGGCTTGTTCATGCGGTAAGGGTTTCGACTAAAGGCAGTAACGGCCAAAGGACATTGCCCTGGAAATATTTCGAACGGAAATGGACAGCTAAGCTGAAATGATACGAATGATGAACAAAGATGACTCACAAGTAACGTGCCCTCAAGTAACGTGATATAAGGGTACGGCAATATAAGGATCAGGACGATAAGCTTACTACAGCGTCACCCAAACTGGAGGGATACGGACAATGGCAACGGCAAACGGATTGTATCAGCCGCAAAGCGGCGATTTAACGGTGCAGTATGCGCCTTCGGGGCAAACGGAGCTGATCGAGAACCCGCCGAGGTTTACCTGGATCCCGGCGAAGCTGGAAGATGACCGGTACGTGCTGGAGGTGTCGTCAGTGCCGGATTTTACCGGGGATACGACCCGAACCTACGGGCCGGTCCCCTACAATTTCTTTACGCCTTCCGAGGCCTTGGGGCCGGGAACGTATTATTGGCGGTACGCGCTGCTCGAAGGGGAAGGGCCGGAGGCACAGCAGTCCGAATGGAGCACCGTAAGAGAATTTCAGGTGCCGGAGGGACTGCCGGAGACGGGGCTTCCATCACGGAGCGAGCGCTACAGCCGGGTACGCACCGGTCATCCCCGGCTGTGGCTGCAGCCGGATGAGCTGGAAGCGTACCGCGGCACAGTAAGGGAGGATGCGGCTAGCAGCGGATGGAAGGCCTTCTTCGAGCAATCGGTCAAGTCTTGGCTGACCCGGGAGCTGATAGAGGAGCCGCAGCCCTATCCGGACAACCGCCGGACGGCGGCGCTGTGGCGCGGAAGCTATTTGGCCTGCCAGGAGGTACTGTACGCCATCCGGCATTTGAGCGTTGCCGGTGCCGTGCTGCAGGACGCCGAGCTGCTCGCGAAGGCGAAAGCCTGGCTGCTGCACGCCGCGTCCTGGGACCCGGACGGCCCGACCAGCCGTGACTATAACGACGAAGCGGCATTTCGGATCGCCACGGCGCTGGCCTGGGGTTACGACTGGCTCCACGGCGAGCTGACGGAGGATGAGCGGGAAGCGGTGCGGGAGCCGCTGCTCGCCCGGACCCGGCAGGTGGCGTACCATGTGATCCAGCGCTCGAAGATCCATCATGTCCCTTATGACAGCCACGCTGTCCGCTCCTTATCTTCGGTGCTCGTGCCCTGCTGCATCGCCTTGTTCGACGAGGAGCCGGAGGCCAGGGAATGGCTGGACTACACGGTGGAGTACTATTACACACTGTTCTCTCCATGGGGAGGTAAGGACGGCGGCTGGGCCGAAGGGCCCCACTACTGGACGACGGGCATGGCTTACCTGACGGAAGGCCTGAACCTGCTCAAAAACTTTTCGGAGCTCGACGTGTTCCGGCGACCTTTTTTTCAGCGTACAGGCGATTTTCCCCTCTACTGCTACAGTCCCACCACGTCGACGCGCACGGCCTTTGGCGACAACTCGACGCTCGGGGACGACATCATCAAAAAGGTCGGCTACAACATGCGCGAGTTTGCCGGCGTGACCGGAAACGGATGGTACCAATGGTACTTCGACCAGCTGAAGGACGCGAATCCGGAGGCCGACCGCATGTTTTACAACTACGGCTGGTGGGATTTTGCCTTCGATGACCTCGTGTACCGGCACAATTATCCGCAGGCTGAACCGGTAGAGCCTTCCGGCATCGAGCCCGTCAAATGGTTCCGCGACATCGGCTGGGTGGCGATGCATCACCGCCTGCACGATCCTGCGGAGCAGATTTCCCTCATCGCCAAGAGCAGCCGGTACGGCTCGGTCAGCCACAGCCACGGCGATCAGGGCGCGTTCCTGCTGCACGCTTACGGGGAGCCCCTGGCCATTGAGAGCGGGTATTATGTCGCGTTTAACAGCTCGATGCATTTGAATTGGCGCAGGCAGACCAAGTCCAAAAACGCCGTCCTCATCGACGGGCAGGGGCAGTTCGCCGGTATGAACAAGGCGCTGAGCCTGGCGGCCAAAGGGGAGGTCGAGGACGCCTGGCATGACAAGGGCGTATCCTATACCCGTTTGAATCCAACTTCTGCTTACCGGGAGCATGTACCGTATTTGAAGCAGTATAAGCGCGAGATTTATTTTGTACAAAACAGCTACTTCGTCATTGTCGATTCGATCGATCTGGAGCAGTCGGGACGGGTGCAGTGGCTCTTCCACACGCTGTACGAGATGGAACTGAAGGGACAGTCCTTCCACGTGAACGGCAAGAAAGCCCTGATGGAGGGGCGCTTCATCTTCAGCACGTCCGGCGAGCTCGAGCTGACGCAGACGAGCGGATTCGAGGGCGTGGATCCAGAAGAAATCGCGGGGCTGGATACCCACTGGCATCTGTCGGCGGAGACGAAGGCTGCGTCCTCGCACCGGATCGCTACGCTGCTCGTGCCAAAGCGGCTAAATGAGGGCGGCAAATACATTTCTTATTTTATGGACGATCAAGGATTCAGTTATAATTTGTATTTGACGGACAACGGGCAAACGCAGAAGATCGAAATCGCGAAGGCGTTTTAGTCTATGAAATGAGAAGCATAAGGAGGTGGAACAATCGTGAGCAATATCGGAGTTTGGGAGGACGCGGAGCCCGGCGTAAAGCGAAAAATTTTGCAGCCGGGGGCGTCGCTGATGATGATGGAAGTACATTTTGAAGCCGGTGCAGAAGGATATGAGCATGCCCACCCGCATGAGCAGATGTCCTACTGCCTGCGGGGGCGCGTCGAGTTCACGATCGAAGGCAAGAAGACGGTCATCGCGCAGGGCGAGCACATCGTCATTCCGATGGGCGCCAGGCATGGGGCGAAGGCGCTGGAAGCCAGCGCGCTGCTGGACTGCTTCACGCCGCTGCGTGCCGACTTGATCAAGTATTAATTGGCGGCACGGCGGTCACTGCTTCAGGTTCGTTTGGACGAAGTTAAGCGTGGCCAAGTTAGTACCATGATTGCCTTCACAAAGGCTGTTCCTAGACTGCCTCTCGGCACCTTTTGGACGTTGAACTGTCCATATGGAAGCCGCGGGGCAGTTTTTTTGCGCGGGACCACAGACAGTGGCGTTGCTATAATAGTTGGACCAGGGGAAAATAGCTGCACAAGTGTACTTATGATGATCGGCCAGGCAGGGTATAGATGGAGTAACTGGAAAAATGCAATTTTCATGTGAAATGTGATCTGCGGAAAAGTGATCAAATTGAGAAAAGGAGGAACGACCATGATCATCGGTGTTGTTTCGGATACGCATTTAAGAGAAGGCAGAGTAAAGCTCCCCGCAAAGCTGACGGAAGCATTCCGGGAGGTTGACCATATTCTTCATTTGGGCGATTGGATGACCCTGGAGGTGTACGATCAGCTGTCGAAATTAGCTCCTGTGGACGGCATTGCCGGAAATAATGACGGGTACGAGATCATTGAGCGTTTTGGCGAAAAAAAGATACTCTCCTTTGAAGGGGTACAGATCGGGCTTGTTCACGGACATGAGCCTTATTCATCAAGAATAACCACTCCGCAGAAGGCCAGGAAGGCCTTTGAGGGCGAGCCAGTTTCCTGCATCCTGTTCGGCCATTCCCACCAGCCTTACCTGCAGATGGACGACGGCGTGCTGATGTTTAACCCCGGTTCTCCTACGGACAAGCGCAGGGAGAAGCTGTATTCGTTTGGACTGCTTGAAATCAAGGGTGGCCAAGTCTTCCCCCGGCATGTTTTTTATGGGGATAAAGGGTAGGGATGCCCTGCAATGTTCAGAATTGGTATAGAATCAAGCGGTATACTCATTGAAGCGTTGTACGAAGAGGGAGGTTATGTGTAATCATGAAAATCATTAGTCATTTTCAGGACGCAGCGCAAACCAGACACCGGGGAGTCGAACCCTACTCGCTTCAGGAAGTTCGGCTCACACCTGATATGAACATCGAATACACCCGGGGTTTTTACGTTCATCACAACGGCGACTTGATTGGGATCGTGGCGACGGCGGAAGGACCGGTTTTCTTTCACAACCAGGACAAATATCTTCTTCAGGAGGGCTGCTACTCCTTTTTACTGCAGAAAAAAAATACGGAGAACATTTTCTTTTTCGAATGGCAGGGGGCTTGTGCGTTAAAAATCTCGTATACGCCCGTTCTGATCAACCATGGCGGAAGATGGGTCGACGACCCGGTGTGGGATTTTTTCAGCTGGCTGACGAAGGCGGTAAGGAAAAAACGGTTCGCCGGATACTATACCGTGGACGAAATTTCCTCGCTGCTGGGCAATCGGGAAAAGGCTGAACTAGGGCAGGCATCGGCTCAAATGCGTGCATAAGAAATGATGACATTCTTTCCCAAATAACGCGGGTCAAACCTTGAAATAGCATACGTCTCTTTAAGAACCGCCTGCTGCGGTTCTTTGCTGTGGCTCATAACGAAGATTTGCGGGCAGCCTTCACGTTATCGGTTGGCGGCAGTATATTATAGAAAATTACCAATCCCGTAAAACGGTATGCGAGCAGCTTTAGCCATGTTTGCGCTAGTACTTCTTTTCACTGTGCTGAACTACACAAAATAGGTTGCCATCCGGATCTTCAAGAACAACATAATCAGCATGGCTGGGATATCGCCAAGGGTAGCGGCTTGCTCCCAATGTCAATAATCGTTCAACCTCTTCATGCTGGTTATCAGTATAGAGGTCAAGGTGAAACCAACTTCTTCTCTCTGCCGGCTTTTCCCGCGCTTGGAAGGATAAATTGGGTCCGCTTCCTTTAGGATCACATAGTACTACCCAGTCGTCGGTCCCGGGTTCCCGGGGCACATAACCGAGTGCGGATTTCCAAAATGCCACCATCCGATCAAATTCATAACAATTAATGACGATCGACCCTATCTTCATGGCCCTAACCCATCCTTTACTAGAGTAATGTCATGAGCTTCAGCTAAACTGCTTCTTCACGCGGCGAAATCGGTCAGACCAACCGCCTCATAGCGGAATTTTCGTTAATGCGCGCCAGCAGCCCGGCACCGATTGCCTGATGCCCTCGACGATCAGTATACGGAACCATTCTTATATTTTCAATCTGAATCAGCTTCCCCTTAATCCCCTTTGATTTTCGGAAAATAATCGTTAAGAATCCCCAGGTATGCCCGCCTAAAGTATTGCGGGTGTGCGCGCGAATACGCTATAATAGCGTTAAATACGGTGATGGAAAATGCAACCATTTCCATGGACTAAGCACATTGAACGTTTGAAGCCGCGTCGTTATGCGGTTGATTTACCGCGTTATGCGGTTCATATATCGGGGTATGGCGCAGTCTGGTAGCGCGCACCCTTGGGGTGGGTGAGGCCGTGGGTTCGAATCCCGCTACTCCGATATTTCCCTTGATCAGCGCGGCGATGCCTGGGCATCGTCATCATATACGGTGTAATTGAGAACCATTTCAGTTGTTGCTTCATACAATTGAAGTGGTTCTATCATTTATTGCAAGATTTGCTAAGAAATCCATAGGAAAACGGGGGTGCCGGAGATGATGATTTCAGAATGCAATCCCGGCCAATTATCGCACGAGCAAATTACCGCACTGCTGTACAAGGGAATTTCCGACGACGGTCGGCCAGGCGACTGCATTTTCGTGTTCGGAAGCAACAAGGGCGCAAAGTACCGCGTTCCCGCAGCGGTTCAATTATACAAGGATGGCCGGGCACCGATGATTCTTTTTTCGGGAGGTACGATCTGGAAAGGGCAGCCTCTGCCCGAAGCGCTGATGATGAAGGAAAGGGCGGTGGAACTGGGGGTCCCTGCCGGACAAATTGTGGTGGAGCAGGAGTCGCGGCATACGAAGGAGAACGTGCTCGCCTCGCTGCTGGTCCTGGACCGGGCCATTTCGCTGCAATGTATCCGCCGGATTCTAATTGTTACTTCCGCATACCATATGCGGCGGGCGTACTTGACCTTAAAGACGTACATGCCCTCCTGGATCGAATACTCGATGTGTGCCGCAGAGGATGCGTCGACCCGGGAGGACAACTGGTGGTTGACGCCGGAAGGGTTCAACCGGGCTTCGAATGAAGCCGGCAAGCTGGTCCGGTATGTGCAAAACGGAATCATTGCGGACGATATGTTGGATTTGGGATAGTTCCATGCTTTAGTAAAAAAAGGACAACGGCAGCGCTGAGCGGTTCAGGCGGGCCGTGTCCTTTTTCTTTTTTTTTCGAAATATCCGCCTCTTGTGTAAACGGCAGGATGGCGAGCAGTCATTTTCCCTTAAACCGCGCTCTCCATTTCCGCACCCGGTGCTTCATGTACCGCCGGTTTGGCCCGACGCAGCGCATAGAACAGCAGTCCGAATATGAGCCAGCCGCCGCCAAGCAGCAGTGAGGAAACGTCCAGAAGGGTGACGAGGTACAGCACGAAGCCGGCACCGAGTAGCGGGCACAAAAGACGGAAAATGAGGTCTTTGGGAGTGCGGCCCTTTTCGCGGACGATGTAGTGGAAAATCACCGACAGGTTTACGAACAGGAACGCCGTCAGCGCGCCGAAATTCACGAATTTGATCGCCGTTTCGAGGCTGATGAACAGGGCGGACAAAGAAATAACGCTGGCCAGCACGATATTGAACACGGGCGTACGGAACTTGGGATGGATGGAAGCGAATGTTTTGGGCAAGAGAGAGGTTCTTCCCATGACGAACAGCAGCCGGGTGACGGTTGTCATGGAGGACATGCCCTGGGACAGAATGGAGAAAATGATGACGAACGTAAACACCGAGGCCAGCACGCTGCCTCCGATGGACTGCATCAGCTCAAAGCCGGCGGAGTCGGCGCTCGCAAACGAAAAGGAAGGGTACATTTGCTGGATTAAATAAGCGGTGGCAAAATACATCAGCCCGGCCAGGATGACAATGACCATAATGGCACGGGGGATCGTCTTCTTCGGGTCTTTCGTTTCTTCGGCCATCGTCGTAATGGAGTCAAATCCGAGGAAGGAGAAGCAGACCAGCGAGGCTCCGGCCAGAATGGAAGAGAACGAGATTCCTTTTCCTGCGGCAAACGGGTCGAGTCCCGCGGTAATCCCGCCTTGCAGCGCTTTGTATACCAGGAGCGCACAGAAGCCGGCGATAAACAAAATTTGCATCAGGACGAAGATTTTGCTGACATTGGCCGACGTTTTGATACCAATGATATTGATCGCCATGACGACAGCCGTCAGGAGGATGATCCAGACCGCCGAGGGTACGGACGGGAACTGCGCGTTCAAATTAATTCCGAACATGAGCACGGCGATAATGCACGAAAATAAATAGTCGAGCAGGACGGCCCAGCCCACCACAAAGCCGAGAAACGGGTTCATCGCTTTGGTCACGTAGGTGTACGCCGAACCCGAGACGGGGAAAGCCTTCGCCATTTGCCCGTAGCTTGCCGCCGTGAAGACGATGGCTACAAACGCCAGCATGTAAGCGGCCAGGAGCATGCCTCCCGAACCCTCGTGAAGCACGCCGAAGCTGGTGAAAAAGATCATGGGCGACATCCAGGCCAGGCCCATGGTCACGACATGGGACAAGGATAAATCTCTTTTTAATGTTATGTTATTTGACATATGACATTCCTCCTCCAAAGGGATAAAGCAACTGACGGCGATTTGATATGTCATGACATCTCACATTTTTGCAGGCTATTTCCGAAAAATCAAGTCTTTTTTCTGAGTTTTCATACAAACATATGTTCCTTTATGGCCTATAACCTCACATTAACCGCCTTTTACAGCTAAATATCCGCATTTTCATAAATTTTTTTGTAAGTTTTTATTGCATACCGCCAAGAAATAATGTTAGTATTCTTAACATAAACAACCGCATACGAAATGTCTTCTAGGGTTCCGGGTCGATGAAAGTCAGCGGCTGGCTGGTCCGAGAGAAGGCGCACCGGGGCAGCCTGGTGTACACGGCGGGAAAAAAGCCCGGGAGAATCTATCAAAGCACGCTTTGATGTTTCTCCTGGGCTTTTTTTTATTTTTAATTGGCAGGTTTGGGGCTCACTGGCGTTTATGTCCGGCCAGCAGCAGGCCTGCTCCATAGGAGGAATGAAAATGACAGCAAGCTTTTCGATAACGATGGGTCCCGGCGGCAAATGGTCCGCCTATGTCGGCAAAGGCAAGTCGGTCACCTTGACGGCCGCGGGCGATTCAGCGAATGTGTCTGCGCTGCTGTATCATGCGGCGTATCCGTCGGAGAGGTACAACATGCCGGATTCGCTCAAGGCGCAGCATACCGCTTTTTATACGGCCGGTCACGTGCTGATGAGCGATCAGGGCCGCGTCCTCGCATCCATCATTGAAGATACTGCCGGCTGGCATGATCCCCTTGGCGGATACACGACCCGTAAGGGAACGGACGGCAAGTATGGTCCGACTTCGTACCAGCAGGAGCGCAACGCCTGGCTGCGAAGCGGCGAGGAAAACCTGACGGTGGAGCTGTACCGCCATAACCTGACGCCGCGGGATTTGAGCGCGCCGGTGAATTTCTTTTCGAAAGTGGTGTGTGAGCTGGACGGGACGATGAGGTATGTTCCCCAGCCAACTGATGGGCGCTCAGTCACCCTCCGGACGGAAATGGATGTGCTGCTGGTCGTGTCGAACACGCCGCATCCACTCAACCCCTCGGCGGTGTATCCGGGGGCAGCGGTGGAGATCCGTATTACGGATGCCGCGCCAATGACGGAAGACGATCTGTGCGTGAACCACTGCGGTGAGAACCGGCGAGCTTTTGAAAACACATGGAATGCCTATGCACTCATGAAAGGGGCGAATTGAAAATGAGCACATTTCAAGCGGTGGCAAGCGAACGAAACGCGGCGGATGCCGTGTACAACCACATCATAGCTGCAGGAGAGGGCTGGATTTATGACCTGTTCCCCGGGCAGGTGCTGCGCATCGTCGATGTGGAGGGCAATCAGGCGGTGGACACCCTGTTTTATTCCAAGGAAGATCCGGGCGATCATTACAGTGCGGTCCGTACGATTACCCGCCAAAACAACATTTATCTGACCACAGGCTCGGTGCTCGTTGCCGAATCGGGCCGGGAGCTGCTGCAGATTACAGCCGACACCTGCGGCCGGCATGACACGCTTGGCGGTGCCTGCTCGGCCCAGAGCAATACGGTGCGGTATTCCCACGACACGCTCCCGATGCATAACTGCCGGGACACCTTCATGCTGATGCTGGCGGGCCGGGATGAATTCACGAAGCGGGATTTGGCCCCGAACGTCAATTTTTTCATGAATGTGCCGGTGACGCCGGAAGGGGAGCTCACCTTTGCGGACGGCGTATCCGGACCGGGACGTTACGTCGAGCTGACGGCGCTGGCGCCGGTTACCGTCCTGATCAGCAACTGCCCGCAGCTGAACAATCCTTGCAATGCCTATAACCCGACGCCGGCGCAGGTGCTGGTCTGGAATGCGGAAGGGGGCGAAGGCGATGTTTAAAAAGGTGCTGATCGCCAACCGTGGAACGATCGCGGTACGGATTATCCGGACGCTGCGCGCGATGGGCATTGCGTCGGTGGCCGTGTACACGAAAGCGGACCGGGACAGCCTGCACGTGGAGCAGGCCGACGAAGCCGTGCTCATCGGGGATGGCCCAGCAAAGGAGAGCTACGTGAATGCCGAGCTGATCCTGCGCACGGCTCTGGACACCGGGGCGGACGCGGTGCATCCCGGATACGGCTTCTTAAGCGAAAACGCCGGATTCGCCAGAGCCTGCGCGGAGCACGGCATCACGTTTATCGGGCCGTCCCCCGGGCATATCGAGCTGTTCGGCCTGAAGCATACCGCGCGCTCGATGGCTGAGCAGGCGGGGGTGCCGCTGCTGCCGGGCACAGGGCTTATTTCGTCGGTGGACGAAGCCGCCGGGCAGGCTGAAGCGATCGGTTACCCCGTCATGCTCAAGAGCACGGCCGGCGGCGGAGGCATTGGGATGCGTATTTGCGGCGACGAAGCGGCGCTGCGGGATGCATTCGAATCCGTGACCCGGCTGGCGGCGGCGAATTTCAATGACGGGGGCGTTTTTCTGGAGAAGTATATTGAGCGGGCGCGCCACGTTGAGGTGCAGATCTTCGGCAACGGCGATGGCGAAGCGGTCGCTCTGGGCGAGCGCGACTGTTCCGTGCAGCGCCGGAACCAGAAGATCATCGAAGAGACGCCGGCGCCGCTGCTGGCGGAACCGGTGCGCCGGGAAATGCATGAAAGCGCCAGGCGTCTTGCTGCAGCCGCAGGTTACCGCAGCGCCGGCACGGTCGAGTTTTTGTACGATCCGCAGGAGGAGAAGTACTACTTCCTGGAGGTGAACACCCGGCTGCAGGTGGAGCACGGCGTCACGGAGGAGGTGCTCGGCATCGACCTCGTGGAATGGATGGTCCGGGAGGCGGCCGGCGATTTGCCGGGGCTGGCACAGCGGGTGCGTGAACCGGAGGGGCACAGCCTGCAGGTGCGTCTGTACGCGGAGGACTGCGTCAATGCTTTCCGTCCGGCGGACGGCCGGATCGACGCGGTGGTCTGGCCCGAACGCGCAAGGATCGAGACGTGGATTCAGCCTGGCCTCGAAGTGACCACGCTCTATGACCCGATGCTGGCCAAAATTATTGTCCACGCCAAGACGCGGCAGGAAGCTGTCTCCCGGATGATCGAGGCGCTGCAGGCGCTGCGCGTGTACGGTGTGACGACAAACCAGTCTTATATCGAAGCTTTTCTGGATACCGAAGCGTTTCGCGAAGGGCGGGTCTATACGAACATGCTGGCCGGTTTTGAGCCGGTCGAGCCGGCGATCGAAGTGCTGGACGGCGGCGTTCAAACCACCGTACAGGACCTTCCGGGCCGAACGGGGTACTGGGATATCGGCGTACCTCCGTCAGGGCCGATGGACCGGTTGGCCTTTGCCATCGGCAACCGGCTGCTCGGCAATCCGGAGGAAGCGCCGGGCCTGGAAATGACGCTGCGCGGAGGAAGCTACCGCTTCCGCGGCGCCATGCGGTTCTGCCTGACCGGGGCCGATATGCAGGCGGAGCTGGATGGCGAACCGGTGCCAGCGTATACACCGGTGACGGCGTCCGCCGGCTCGGTGCTGACCCTGGGCGAAGCCGCCGTCGGGATGCGCGCTTACCTGCTCGTCGCCGGCGGCTTGGATATGCCGCTGACGCTGGGCAGCGCGTCGACGTTTACGCTCGGCGGCTTCGGCGGCCATACCGGCAGCGCGCTGCGGCCGGGGGCGGTGCTCCGGGTCCGCAGCGAATCGCCGGACCGTCAGTCCGAGCCTCTGAGCTTCCTCGCACCGGCATCGCTGCCGGCGCTGACGCGGGAATGGACCCTCGGGGTCATTCCCGGACCGCATTGTACCGCCGAATACCTGCTTCCTGCGTATTTGGACCAGCTAACCTCCACGGGGTGGGAGGTGCATTTCAACAGCTCGCGCACCGGCGTTCGCCTGATCGGCCCTGCGCCGCTGTGGGCCCGGGAGGACGGAGGCGACGCCGGGCTGCATCCTTCGAACATTCACGACAACGCCTATGCCGTCGGCGCCCTGGACCTGACGGGCGACATGCCGATTCTGCTCGGACCGGACGGGCCGAGTCTCGGCGGGTTCGTCTGCCCGGTCACGACCGCGACGGCGGAGCTCTGGAAAATCGGGCAGCTCCGCCCGGGCGATCAGGTCCGTTTCCGGCTGATTACTGTAGAGGAAGCCGAAGAGCTGAGAGCAGCCCAGGAGGTATTTCTGCGTGAGCTCTCCGGTGGAGCGTCTGTGCCGAAGCTGCCCGAGCTTCCACATACATCCTGCGGCGACTATATGCCGCTGCTCGCATACGAGGAAGAAGGGCGGCGCTTTCCGATTGCGGTGCGCTGCTCCGGGGACGAAAATATTTTGGTGGAATACGGAGAACGTGAACTCGACCTGCTGTACCGCTTCCAGGTCTATGTCCTGATGCAGGCGGTTACGGACAGCGGAAGCATCCCGTATATCGAAATGACGCCGGGCATCCGTTCCCTGCAAATTCATGTAGATGCGGCCCGTATGTCCGTGAAGGAAGCGGCGGCGAAGGTGATGGAGATCGACCGGACGCTGCCGCCGCTCGATTCCATCGAGGTCCCTTCCAGGATCGTCAAGCTGCCTTTATCATGGGACGATCCGGCCACAAGGCTGGCGATCGAGCGCTACCAGCAAAACGTGCGTCCGGATGCGCCTTGGTGCCCGAGCAACCTGGAGTTTATCCGCCGCATGAACGGGCTGGGCTCGATCGAGGAGGTGGCGGAAATCGTTTTTAACGCCTCCTATTTGGTCATGGGGCTCGGGGATGTATACCTGGGAGCGCCGGTTGCGGTTCCGCTGGACCCCCGCCATCGGCTGGTGACGACCAAATACAATCCGGCCCGCACCTGGACGCCGGAGAATGCCGTCGGCATCGGCGGAGCCTACCTGTGCGTATACGGCATGGAAGGCCCAGGGGGCTACCAGTTCGTGGGGCGCACGGTACAGATGTGGAACAAATTCCGCCGGACGGCGAACTTTGAGCAGGGGAAGCCGTGGCTGCTGCGCTTTTTTGACCAGATCCGCTTCTATCCGGTGTCGGAGGAGGAACTGCTGCGAATGCGGGAGGACTTTCCGCGCGGAGAGTTTACGGTAGAGGTCGAAGAAACGACGTTTAATCTCGGCGAGTATCTGGCCTGGCTGGGCACGATCCAGGAGGAATCGGCGGCATTCCGGACATCGCAGCAGGCTGCGTTTCAGCAGGAGCGGGCGTATTGGAAGGAGCTTGGCATCGCGGAGCATGTATCCGAACCGGAGGCAGCCGCGACCCAAGAGCAGGGGGCGCTCCCGGAAGGAAGCCTCGGCGTGAACAGCTCGATGTCGGGCAGCGTCTGGAAGGTGCTCGTAGAGCCGGGCCAGGAGGTCCGCAAGGGCGAGACTATTATAATAGAAGAAAGTATGAAAATGGAGTTTTCCCAGCCTGCCCCGTTCGATGGCATCATTGCCTCCGTCTTTGTGGCGTCCGGCGATCAGGTGCGGGCAGGCGACTGCATCGCAGCGATCGTTCCGGTGGAAAAGGAGGCGGCGTCATGAGCATCCAGGGGGTTCCTTTTGAACTGAGTATCCATGCCCTCCAGCAGGGTTATCGGAGCGGCAGCTTTACGCCGCAAGAGGTGATCGCGGCCATTATCGGGCGTGTGGAACGGGACAGCGGGATGAATATTTGGATCATGCCGCCGGAGGAGGAACGAATTGCTCCTTATCTCGAAGGGCTGAAGGGGCTGGATCCGGCGGTCTGTCCGTTATGGGGCATCCCGTTTGCGGTGAAAGACAACATCGACGTGGCCGGCTGGCCGGTCACCGCGGCTTGCCCCGACTATGCGTATGTGCCGGAACGGCACGCGCCGGTGGTGGAGCGGCTCATCCGCGCCGGTGCGATTCCAGTGGGCAAGACGAACTTGGACCAGTTCGCCACCGGCCTTGTCGGCACGCGCAGCCCCTACGGCGAGACGCATAATGCGCTCCGTCCGGAGCTGATCAGCGGCGGCTCGAGCTCCGGCTCGGCCGTCAGCGTCGCCCGCGGGCAGGCTGCGTTCGCCCTCGGCACCGATACGGCCGGCTCGGGCCGGGTGCCCGCGGCGCTGAACGGCCTGGTCGGCTACAAGCCGGCCGTCGGCGCCTGGCCTGCGGCTGGCGTCGTTCCCGCCTGCCGCAGCATCGACTGCGTGACGGTGTTCGCCCGTCACGTGGACGACGCGGCCGCCGTGGATGCGGCCGCACGCGGGTGGTGCGCGGACGATCCGTATTCCACGGACCGTCCGCTGCACCGCGGCGAGCAGCCGAAGACGTGGCTGCTCCCGCAGGGCCGCCCCGAGTTTTTCGGCCCGTTCGCGACCGAATACGAGGCGGCCTGGGAGCGGGCGGAGGAGACGATCGCCCGGTCCGGGGTCCGCGTGCAGCAGGTGGATGTGTCCCTGCTGCAGGAAGCAGCGGCCCTGCTGTACGAGGGGCCGCTCGTGTCCGAGCGCTGGAGCGCGCTCGCCGGCTTCATCGAGGCGCATCCCGGGTCGTCGTTTCCGGTGACGGAAACGATTCTGCGGTCGGGGGCCCAGGCCGAGCATACGGCGGCAGCCCTCTTCCGCGCCCAGCATCGTTTGGCTGATATTCGCAGGGCGGTCCGTTCCTGGCTGCGGCAAGCCGTGCTGGTGCTGCCGACCTGCGGCGGCACGTGGACAAGGGAGCAGGTCGGCGCGGATCCCATCGGAACGAACAGCAAGATGGGCCTCTACACGAACCACTGCAACCTGCTGGATCTCAGCGCGCTGGCGGTTCCGGCCGGGCAGGCGGGACCGGAGCTCCCTTTCGGCGTGACGCTGTTTGCGCTTCCTGAAGAAGAAGCGAACCTGATCGAGGCCGCGCGCTTCCTGTTGCGGGTGCAGGACACCATCCGTGTCGCCGTCTGCGGACTGCATATGCGCGGCATGCCGCTGGAGCCGCAGATGACGGGGCTCGGCGCAGTATTTGCGGAAGAGGCGCAAACCGCCCCGGTGTACCGACTGTACAAACTGGAGACCGATCCGCCGAAGCCTGGGCTGGTACGGACGCCTCTAGGCGGGGCGCCGATCGCGGTGGAGCTGTGGGATATGCCGGTGGAGTCTTTCGGCAGGTTTACAGCCTCGATTCCCGCGCCGCTCGGGATCGGTCGGGTGGAGCTAGCGGACGGGCGGAGCGTCCCGGGTTTTGTCTGCGAGGCGTACGCCGCAGAAGGGGCACTGGACATTACCGCGTCCGGTGGCTGGAGAAACGCGATGGCCGAAGTATAATTTTTTTTTGATAGAAAGCCAGCCAGTCCGGTGGTATCAACCGGTTCTGGCCTTTTTTTATGGCAACAAAAACTGAGAGATTGTTACGAGCATACTTCAACTCTTTTTCCCATACGGTCCAAATAGCAAGCACGATTAACGCATGCCCCTCCGCCTCCTCGAAAATGTATTGACAACATGTGGAAGAGGGGATAGATTGAACTCATAAACACGTGTTTATGCCCAAAGGCGTTATTTTTTGGATGGCGAATGTCGGATTCGCGATCGTACATACAAACATGGTGAAGCGGAGCTCGAGAATACCGCAGCTGTGCCGCCTTTTGTGAACACGTGTTAATGAATTTGGAGTGTGCAGGATGAGGAAAAACGACATCAATAGCATCGAAATCGCCAGAATTGCAGGCGTCTCGCGAAGCACCGTCAGCCGGGTGATCAACAATTACCCAAACGTGCCGCAGGCTACGCGGGAGAAGGTCATGCAGGTTATCGAGAGATACGGCTATTCTCCCAATTTCTCGGCACGCATTATGACTGGTATGAAAACGCTTACCATTGGTCTGTTCCTGATTTCGCCGGAGGCGATTCACGACACGCTGACCCACGCGCTGATCAGCGATGTGATCGAGAGCGCATCCAGCCGCGGCTACTACGTCTTGACCCACATTATCCGGAGCACAGGGGATATGGAAGCCGTCCGCAAGGTGAAAGATACTTTTTATCAGCGGCGGATTGACGGCGGCATATTTATCGGCGCGGCGAATCATGAACCGTTTATCGAGGAGCTCGTTGCCAAAGGATTTGTGGCGGGAATCGTGGACCAGCATCTGGAGGGGCGGCTGGAACCGAATCGGGTGATCTGCAATTTTGACAACAAGCTGGGCATGAAGCAGGGAGTCGATTACCTGGTAGGCCTGGGGCACCGGAACATTGCGTTTATTGCGGGCGATCCGCTTCGCTGCTCGGGTCCCGAGAGAATGGAAGCTTTTCAGGATGCAATGGCGGCTCACGGCCTAAAGGTGAACCCGGACTGGGTCCTGCCATCGGATTTCTCCGAACGAAGCGGATACCAGTCGACCGCGCGCTGGCTTCAGAGCATCCCAGACCTGCCGACGGCCATCTTCGCCTGCAACGACAGCGTGGCATTCGGGGTGCTTCGGGCCTTGAACGAGGCCGGATTGCGGGTACCCGATGACATCTCCCTGATGGGGTTTGACGATCATCTCTTGAGCTCGCGCATTCAGCCGGCGCTAACCACGATACGCGTGAACTTTTCAGAAATGATCGACATGCTGACGCGGCAGGTCATCGAGACCATTGAGGACGAGACACAGATGTTCAAAAAATACGTGGGGACCGCGAAGCTGGTCATCCGGGACTCGTGCCGGAAAGTCTAATTTAAACAGTAAGGATGAAATGTGCGTCGGATTAAGTGTTTGGCTGGAACAGAAGAGGGAATCTATTGGCTGCTTAGGGTTCGTAGTAAAAAAGCTTTTCCAATTCAGCACTGTTAAGGAGGATTTTTATATGGCGGCAGGCGCATTAGGAACCAAGCTGGTTACACAAATCGGGATTGTCGTGAAAGACATCGATACCGTTTCGCAGAGCTATGCGGATTTTTTGGAGGTGGAGCGACCGAAATGGTCCTGGACGGACACCGTGGATGTCGCCCAGACGGAGTTTAACGGGCAGCCTTCGGAGGCGCGCGCGAAGCTGGCCTTTTTTGACTGCGGGCAGCTGCAGATCGAGCTGATCGAGCCGGATGAGCATCCGTCGACCTGGCGCGAATTTTTGGATGAGCATGGTGAAGGCGTGCATCATATCGCGTTTGGAATTCAAGGAATGAAGGACAAGATCGCCGTTCTGGAAGGCCGTCACATGCCGCTGATTCAAAAAGGCGAATACACTGGTGGGCGCTACGCATACATCGACAGCAGCAACGAGCTGAAAGTTCTGATCGAGCTGCTGGAAAACGATTAATCCGATAACCAGGTGAGGTGCTGAAGCTATGAACATTTTGATTACGGGATCGGCCCGGGGGCTTGGCTTTGAAACGGTCAAAGCGGCGCTTGCGCTTGGGCATACCGTGTTTGCAGGCGTGCGGGATATGGAGCGGCATACCGAGCCGCTTCGTGCGCTGCGTGCAGTCCATCCAGACCGGCTCGCGCTGATCGCAATGGATGTCACTGACGAAGTGAGCGTGAAAAACGCCAAGTCAGCCGTGCTGGAGCATACGGATGTGCTCGATGCCTTGATTAACAACGCAGGCGTGCTGATCGGCCGCGAGCATAAGCTGGAGGAGCTGGATTTTCCGATATGGAACGGTCCATGCTGGCGAACCTGTACGGGCCGATGAAGGCCGTGAAGCATTTGCTTCCGCTGCTGCGCAGGAGCGCCCAGCCGTGCATCATCAACATCAGCTCGGAGGCCGGATGCTTTGCCGGGGCCTACGGCGGGGATTATCCTTACGCGATATCCAAAAGCGGGCTGAACTACTTTACCGCCCAGCTCCGCAAGGAACTGACCCCTCAAAACTTTGCGATCTATGCTGTACATCCCGGCTGGATCAGGACTCCGATGGGCGGCGACCAAGCGCCGGGCGACCCGGCGGATACCGCGCAGGGCTTGCTGCGCATTGTGGAACGAACCGTCATCCCCGATCCGAATGCCTGGATGGTGAACCATCGCGGGGAAGCGATGCCCTTTTAATGGTTGCGATCTTTGGACCACCGTATTGCTTTCGACAATAAGGAGGAAGCCACATGAAAACGATTTGGGCGGTTGTCGGCGACTTTTATCATGAAGCCGAGCCGGCGAAAAAGTCACTTGAACAAGTTTTGGTTGAGCCCTTCTTGATGAATGGACAAACTGGGCTGCTGTACAAGGAAGTTTCCGATCTCGCCGCCGGGCAGCTTGGGCAGAAGCCGGACCTCGTTATTTTATTTGCGGAGAACCGTCTGGAGCCGCAAAGCGACCCGGAGGCAGCCTGGATGACCGAGGACATCGGCCGGCAGATCGAAGCATACGTGAGTGGCGGAGGTGCCTGGCTCGCATGGCATTCCGGGCTGGCGTCTTATCCCGAGGATGGCGCGTATGTGAACATGCTGCGGGGGTATTTTTTGTCACACCCGAAGGAGCACAGTGAGGTGACCTATACATCGGTCGACGGATCTGCCTTGGGCGAGCTGGACGGTACGTTCCGGTTCAAGGATGAACATTACTTTGTCGCCTGCTCCGAGCAGGAGACCGAGGTGTTCCTGCGGTCTTCTTCGCGGGACGGCGAGTCCATTGCCGGCTGGCTGCATCCTTACGGCGAGGGACGGGTAGCCTGCGTGACGCCGGCTCATCTGCCTGAGGGATTGCTGAACGAAGGGTTCATCCAGCTGATGCAGCGCGTGATTTCATGGAGTCTGGAGCTCGAGCCGGTGGATGCGTAGGGAAGGAAAGTGGTCCTGAGTAGAATTTCGTCCTTATGAGGAAGTGGTTCTGAGGAAGGCTAGGCATGTAAGCTTGTATAGATGAAGGTGGTAAGGACCGAAAAGCAGACGGATGCGTCTGCTTTTTTTGTTGTCTAAAACCGACTTAGGGACGGGTGTCGTTGTGCCTTGGCGGCGATATATACTGAGGGCGCGTTGCCAATGTCTGTTGGGTTTGCGATATCAGATCCAGGTATTTCGATCGTTTAGCCCCGCACCGTATGCCTTCCCAGCACAACGCAGCGGAGGGGACGAAACAATTCCGGAGAAGCGGAGCGGTCGCCTTTGTCCCCGAATTTTACCCTTCTATATGATCCGCGAAAATTCGGGGGCAACAGCGATCGGAGGAATGTTTCGTACACGGAGCGCCCATCGAAGCGCCAGCATCACTACATGCCGCATTTTAACAGCCCGCCCATCATCCAGAAGCGTTAATTCCCGCTATCAATCGGTAGATCGCTCTATAGCAAGCCGATAAAGCGCTTTCTATAATGAAGTCATACGGCTGGGGCGGAAGCGGATGCCAAGCATTCCTGACTTTTGCCCGTGCAGCCAGAGACTTGCAGAGACAGGAGGAAAATGAGGCGAATGATCACAAACAGCCAAACGGACGCGATCCAGGTCCGGCAAACCGGCTCCCTGATCCGCGTATCCACGGATCGGGTGACGCTGGAGATCGACCTGGAACAGGGCCATTACAGCGCTGCCGGCGGCACGCTGTGGGACTGGAAAGAAATCCGCAGCGCCATCCGGTGGAACGGGCGTGAATACCATACGGGCAGCTATGAACGCCACAGCATGAATGGGGAGCCAGAGAGCATCGAGGATGCCTTCGGGACCGGCGTTCACTTAACGCTGATGCATGAATCCGTTATGCTCCCGACACTGGAGCAGCATTTCTGGATTTACGAAGGTGCGCCGTTTTACCTGACGCAGCTGGTGGCTGTCTATAAGACGCGCATCCGTCTGAACCGGATGACGGTGCTCCGGTCCGGACAGCTGTCTTTTGGGCCGGCCGCGGACAAGGCAGACGAGCTTACGGTGCTCCGCGTTCCCTACGACAACGACAAGTGGGTGCGCTATGAGACACAGACGCCGCCGCTGCGCACCGAGAGCTACGAGGTTACGGCCTTGTTCCGGCCGCACAGCCGGCAAGGGATCGTTGCCGGTTCACTGAGTCATGACGTCTGGAAAACCGGCATCAAAATCCAGGGCGAACAGCCGGGAACACTGGATGAGCTGGAGCTGTACGCCGGCGCGGCCGGGGAAATGACCCGGGATTTTCAGCCGCATGGATACGTCCATGGGACGCGCGTGGCTTCGCCGGTCGTATTCGTCGGCGGGTACGACGATTACCGCCGTGGCCTGGAGGCTTACGGAAGGGCTAATGCTACTCTGTCGCCGGCGCTTCCGTGGGAAGGCGGGGTCCCTGTTGGCTGGAACAGCTGGTCTGCCGCGATGAGTACACTGGATTACGATCTGTACACATCAACGAGCGATTTTTTGAAGCGGGAAGTCCAGGCGGATGGTTTTCAAAATAACGACACGCTCTACATCAACTTCGACGCTTTCTGGGACCGCCTAACGGATGAAGAGATGGAGGATGCGCTGAACCGGGTGCGGCAAAACGGCCATAAGCCGGGGACGTACTGGACACCGTTTGCCTTCTGGGGCAGTCCGTCCCAATTCGACAAGCCCGTGGAGGGAACGGATGGCGAGTTCACGTACAGCGACATTTTGCTGCGGGACGCCGAAGGCGAAATCCTGCCGGACATCGCCGGCGGGCTGGCGATCGATCCGACCCATCCGGGGGCGCTGAAGCGCATCGATTGGTTTACGGACAAATTGATCCGGGAGGGCTTCGAGTACATTAAGCTCGATTTTATGGCGCACGGTGCGCTGGAGGGACAGCATTACCGCCCTGAAATCACCACAGGCATTGCTGCCTATCATTACGGTCTGTCTTATTTGGCGAAAAAGCTGTCTCCGGAAGCCGCCGGAAAGCCGATCTTCATCAACCTGTCGATCGCTCCGCTGTTCCCGTATGCCTTTGCGCACAGCCGGAGAATTTCCTGCGACGTGTTCGGCATGATCGGGGATACGGAGTATCTGGTTAATTCGCTTACTTATGGCTGGTGGATGAACGATACGCTGTACAGGTTCAACGATCCCGATCACTCGGTGCTGTACAAGAGCTTCAACCAGGAGGCCACCACCCGCCATGAGGGGCGGACCCGGCTGACAGCATCCGTGATCGCGGGGACGGTGCTGCTGCTCGGAGACGATTTCAGGCAGGAAGAAGCAGCCTCCCGCGCCAAGGCTTGGCTCCGGAACGGCAGCATCATGGAGCTTGCGCGGAAGGGCACAACATTCGTTCCGGTGGAAAGCACCCTGGGCGGCCGTGCGGCGGACGCTTTTATGCTGGCTGATCCGGACGAGGAGGGGACGGTCTACCTGGCTGTGTTCAACTTCGACGGCAAACAGGCGGCGAACAAGACAGTCGCTCTGGACCGCCTAGGACTCGAACCGCTCGCAACTTACCGCGTAACCGACTTGTGGGAAGGGACCGAGAGCGAGGCCAGCGGGGAAGTCCGCTTAAGCCTTGAACCGGCGGCGTCCACCATTTTGAAGTTATGCATCCAACCCTAATTCAAATTTCAAGGAGGATTGAGGATTGCTGATGAGTACACGAACCCGGTTTATTCCGAAAATATTGCTAATGGTATGGGCGGGGCTGCTTGCCTTGTCCTGGCCCGGGGCTTCCTTGGCCGCAACTTCTGAAACGGCTGCTCGAACGGGTGCCGATGCAGCAGCTGTTTCGTACGAGGCGGAAGCTGGCGCCAACACGTTTACGGGCAATGCGGGTCCTGCGGACTGCGGAACCTGCTCGGGCGGCAAAAAAGCCGGCAACCTGTACGGCGGCTCCACCCTGCAGTTTAACGGCGTCACCGCGGATCAGACCGGCGTCTATACGATGACGGTGCACTACATTTCCGGCGACCCCCGCGCCGCCGTCATTTCGGTCAACGGGGCGGAAGGGGAAAATTTCAACTTTCCTAAAACGGTGGACTGGAATACGGTCGGCACCTACGATATCCAGATCGACTTGAAGCAGGGCAGCAATACGATCCTCTTCGACGACGGCGGCGGATACTCGCCGGATATCGACCTGATCGAGCTGCGGCTGGCATCGGCCGGCGACGGCGTGCCGGACCATGACGGCAGCATTGGCGAACTGGGCAAACAGCTCCATGTCACGAAGTACGGCCCCATTACGCTGACCGAGTATCAGCGCGGATTTAGTGTGGCCAATCCGTCGTATGAGCTGCTGTACAACACTTCAACAGGCCTGTCCCAGTACAACTGGAACCAGAAGCCGGTGATCAAGGGTGCCTATAGCGAAATCCAGCTCGACAAAACCGTGGCGAGCAAGGATTACGGCAAGCATACGTTTAAAGCCAAGGACGGTGTGACTCCCTTCCGTGACGCCACGGGGGAAGGCATCAAGGTTACGGTCCGCAGCGAGCAAAAAGGACTGCCGGATCTGAGCCAGGTCTTTTACATTTATAACAATGGACCGTACTTGTTGACGGAAGTGACGGCTTCCCAAGCAACCGCTCTGACGACCAACCAAATTGCGCCGCTGGCTGTGGAGGCCCGGGGCGGCGTTGATATCGGCAGCTACGGCGACAACCGGGTGCTCGTGACGCCTTTTGATAACGACAGCTGGTCCCGGTATCAGGCGAAAAGTATCAATACCCGGTTAAATACGGATAACTATGTCAGTTCCGAACTAACAGCCATTTATGACAATACAAGCCGAAAAGGTCTGGTGGTCGGTTCCGTTACGCATGACACATGGAAAACGGGAATCCACTGGAGCGGCACCGACAATAAGCTGAACGAGCTGCGCGTGTACGGGGGCTTTACTTCCCAGGCTTCCACGCATGACAGCCTGCCGCACGGAAGCGTGTCCGGAAAGAGCGTGACTTCGCCGAAGGTGTTTATCGGTTTGTACGACGACTACCGCAAAGGCATGGAGGGTTACGGCCAGGTGAACGCCGCGATTGCGCCGCCGCTTGCTTTTGGCCAGAACATCCCTGAAGGCGTACCGGTCGGCTGGAACAGCTGGGGCGCTTATGCCGATCATCTCAGCTACGATAACGCGGCAGCCGTCTCCAACTATGTGAAGGAGCATCTGCAGAACAACTCATTCGAGAACAACGGGAACGTGTATATTAACCTCGATTCGTATTGGGACAACATGACCGACCAGCAGCTGACCGATCTCGTGAAGCTGATTCACGGCAACGGCCAGAAGGCAGGCATCTACTACTCCCCGTTCGTTTATTGGGGGGACAACATGGACCAGGCGGTCGAAGGGACAGACGGCAAATACAAGTACGGGGATATCGTGCTGAGGGATGCATCCGGCAACGTTCTGCCGAAGCTGGACGGCGCTTATGCCGTGGACCCGACCCATCCGGCCGTGAAAGCCCGGATCGACTACTATATGAACCGTTTCAAAAAGGAAGGTTTTGAGTATATTAAGGTAGACTTCCTGTCCCATGGCTCTTTGGAGGGCCGGCATTACGATTCGAACGTGCAAACCGGCATTCAGGCGTACAATCAGGGAATGGCTTACCTGGATCAGGCCATTGGCGGCACGATGTTCATCAGCGAATCGATCGCTCCGCTGTTCCCGAGCCAATATGCGCACAGCCGCCGCATTTCCTGCGACGTGGACGGCAGCCTGGGCAGCACGGAATACCAGCTGAACAACTTGACTTACGGCTGGTGGCAGAACGGGACGATTTATCATTACACCGACCCGGACTATATGACGCTGGTGAAGGGCGGCTCGTATGAAGGAGCGCAGACCCGTGTCAATGCTGCGGCCATTTCGGGTACGGTCTTCCTGAACTCCGACGATGTGAATGACCCGGCGGCACGCCAGTACATGGAGAGGTTGCTCACCAATCCGGAAGTGAACGCGCTGGCGGTGAAGGGCAAAGCCTTTAAGCCGGTGGAAGGAAATACCGGAACGAAAGCGGCGGACCTGTTTGTGCTTGAAGACCAAGGCACGTATTACTTGGCCGTGTTCAATTACACGCAAAATCCGGAGCAGCGTCAGATCGACCTGAAGCGTGCCGGCATTCCTGTCCAAGCGGGGGCTTCCGTGCAAGTGACCGACTTGTGGACCGGGGAAAAGGTAACGGCAGGTGCAACGCTGGACGTTACGCTGAAAAGCGCCGAATCCAAGCTGTACCAAATTAGTCCTTGAATTTGACTTTGCCCATAGGCTGGTTTATCTTGGGACAGGATGGGTGGTTTTCAGTCATCCACGACATTTACCTGATTCGAAGGAGGCGTCTTACTCATGAACAATCTGCAGTCCACCACAACCTTGTCCAGCGGGTATGCCATGCCATGGCTCGGGCTGGGCGTCTACAAGGCACAGGAAGGCGATGAGGTCGTTGGCGCTGTGAAAGCGGCCATTGCGCACGGCTACCGCAGTATTGACACGGCTGCGCTGTACGGTAACGAAGAAGGTGTCGGCAAGGCGGTCCGGGAATCCGGCGTTCCGCGTGAGGAGCTGTTCATTACCACCAAAGTTTGGAATTCGGATCAAGGTTATGACTCTACCCTGAAGGCGTTTGAACAAAGTATAAGCAAGCTGGGCCTGGACTATGTGGATCTGTACTTGATTCACTGGCCGGTCAAAGGCAAGTATAAGGATACATGGCTTGCGCTGGAAAAGCTGCAAAAGGACGGCAGGGTCCGTACGATCGGCGTGTCCAACTTCCACGTTCATCATTTGGAGGATCTGATGCAGGATGCCGAGGTGAAACCGGCCGTCAATCAGGTGGAGCTGCATCCGCTGCTCTCCCAAACGGAACTGCGCAGCTACTGCAAATCGCAGGGCATTCAGATCGAAGCCTGGTCGCCGCTGGCTGCGGGCCAGCTGCTGGACAATGAAGTGCTGGCAGGCATCGGCGCCAAATACGGTAAATCCACCGCGCAGGTCATCATCCGCTGGGATCTTCAGCACGAGATCGTGACGATTCCGAAATCGGTCAAGGAGCACCGGATCATCGAAAACGCCGATGTGTTCGACTTCGAATTGACGGCGGAAGAAATGCAGCAGATCGACGGTTTGAACCGGAACCAACGGACCGGCGGGGACCCGGATAATTTTAATTTTTAAGCAGCATCTATCAGAGCAAGCATGACCAACCCAATCGCGTATTCCGGCTGACCAGCGGATGCGCGATTTTTTTATTCCTTCCCCGGACTCATATCCGGTGCAGCGGATTCAGCCGGTACTGGCTGGGAGTCGTGCCGTGAAAGCTGCTGAAGTGCCGGGAAAACGGGTGGATGGACAGGTACCCCAGCTTTTCCGCAATCGCCGTAATGCTCAGGTCGGTTTCGACCAGCATATGGGCCGCCCGCTTCATCACGAGCTGATGATGGTAGGCCTTCGGGGTCATCCCCGTTTCGCGCAAAAACAGTTCATGGAAATAGGTGCGTTTCAGACCGCAGAACCGGGACCAGGCTTCAACCGACTGTCCATGCTCCGGACGGCTGTTCAAATACTCCAGCAGGCGGACGATGCGGTAATCGCTCGGATGCTGCACGTTCACGGCGTTGTGCCAGGACAGCATCCAGCCGTACAGAAAGCTGTTCACCGTTTCGCTGCGGTAAAACTTGGATTCGCTGTACATCCTGGCAATCATGGCGATTCCATCATACAAATGGGGATGGGCGCGCAGGGAGAAGACGCTCGGAAGCCGGTCCAGTTCATCGCAGGGCAGTTCGATAGACAATCGGTCAAAAACGAAAGGCTCGGGCGCATGGATGAAAGACCGGCTCGGAGAGAGCGGGTTGGCGTCATCCCATAAATCGAAATACAGATTATACGAAGGCAGCGGATGGGACGGGCGGATGTGAAAAGCATGCGGCTGGCCCGGACGCAAAAAAATGAGCGTTCCCCGCTCGATCGGATATTTGACCCCTTCGACCTCCATTTCTCCAGGGCCTTCATTAAACAAGTGAAGGGCATACACGCTGCCTGCGCGCAGATGCTCGTTGCTGCTGCCGTCGTACAGATAACTCATAGAGTCGCCTACGAATGGAGTTATCTCGGATAATGCTTTGTTCATATCATGTCTCCCCCGCATTTAGAAAGTGTATGTTTGCTGATTCAAAACGATAGATTGGCGGATGAATTGATAAATCAATGGATGCGTTAACAAAGACGGATTACACATCAAAATGATACGATAAAATCAACGGTTCCGGAATAGAATTCAGTAAGGAAAGCGGATGAATTCGCAAATAAATTTTGGTGGAGGATATCGGATGAATGACTTGAAGCTTTGGTACGAGGGCCCTGCGGCAGGCTGGGCACAGGGGCTGCCGCTCGGAAACGGCAGAATAGGCGGCGTGATTATATCGGCTCCGCACAAGGAGATTTGGAGCCTGACCGAGGTTACATATTGGTCGGGACAAGAGGAGCCCTGCCACGGCCGCTCCAATACGAAGCAGGATCTGAAGCGGATGCGTGAGCGCTTTTTTGCAGGCGATTATGCCGCTGGCGACAAGCTGGCGAAGGAGCATTTGCAGCCGCCCAAGCGCAACTTCGGCACGAATTTGAGCCTGTGCGACATCATCCTGGAGTGGCCTGCGGCAGCCTCGGAAGGGGAAGCGAAAATGCGCAGGGAGCTGGATTTGCAGCAGGCGGAGGCACGCTCCGCCGGTACAATGAACGGATACCGGTTTGAACGGGAGACGTTCATTTCCCATGCGGACGATCTGATGGTGTCCCGGTTGTGGACCGAGGACCCGGTGGGGCTAACGTTCACGCTCCGGCTCGAGGGCCGCACGGAGGAATTCGGCAGCGAAGCCCGGGAGCCGGACATGCTGGCCTTCGCCGGCAAAGCGGTCGAAACCGTGCACAGCGACGGAACGTGCGGGGTGTCCTGCAGCGGAGCGGTACGCGTCCAGGCCCGCGGCGGCAGCGTGCTTGCCTCATCGGGAACGATCCGGGTGGAGCGGGCGGAAGAGGTGTGGGTGTACACCGCTGTGCACACGGATTACCGCCAGCAGGACGATGCATGGAAGGAAGCGGGCTTCCGCCAGCTGGAGCGGGCGCTGGGCAAAGGCTATGACCGGCTCAAGGCGGACCATGCCGCCGATTACCGGCCGCTGCTGGAGCGGGTGCGGCTGGATCTCGGCACGTCAGCGGCGGCCGGCCTGCCGACCGATGAGCGGATGCGCCGGTTCCGGGCGGGCCATACGGATGATCCGGCGCTGTTCGCGCTCTTCTTCCAGTACGGCCGCTATCTGATGATCGCCGGATCGCGCGAAGACTCGCCGCTGCCGCTGCACCTGCAGGGCATCTGGAATGACGGCGAAGCGTGCCGGATGGGCTGGAGCTGCGACTATCATCTGGACATTAACACGCAGATGAACTATTTTCCGGCGGAAATTGCCAATCTTGGCGATTCCCACGAGCCGCTGATGCGCTACGTCCGGGAGCTGGCCCAGGCCGGCCGGTCGGCCGCGCGGCAGTATTACGACGCAGAAGGCTGGGTGGCCCACGTGTTCTCCAACGTCTGGGGCTTCTGTTCGCCCGGATGGGAGACGTCGTGGGGCCTGAACGTGACGGGCGGCCTCTGGCTCGCGACCCATATGATGGAGCACTACGAATACGGCATGGACGACAAGTTCCTGGCCGAAGAGGCGTACCCTGTGCTCAAAGCAGCCGCGGCCTTTTTCCTGGACTACATGACCGTGCATCCGGAATTCGGCTGGCTGGTGACCGGTCCTTCCAACTCGCCGGAGAACAGCTTCTATCCCAGGTCTCCGGATGAAGGAGCACAGCAGCTCTCCATGGGCCCAACGATGGACCAGGTATTGGTGCGGGACCTCTTCACTTTCTGTCTGAATGCAGCCCGGAAACTGGACGTGGATGCCGAGCTGCAGTGGAAGTGGGAGCACGCCATCTCACTGCTGCCTCCATTGCAGGTCGGCCGGCGCGGCCAGCTGCAGGAGTGGCTGAAGGATTACGGCGAAGCGCAGCCGGAGCACCGCCATTTGGCCCATCTGTTTGCCTTGTATCCCGGCAGCCAGATCACGCCGCATCATACGCCGGCATTGGCGGAGGCGTCGCGGGTAACGCTGCAAAACCGCATGGAGCGCATCGACCTTGAGGACGTGGAATTTACCGCCGCCTTATTCGGCCTCTTCTTCGCCAGATTGCATGACGCCAGCCGGGCCGAGCATCATATCGCCCATTTGATCGGCGAGCTGTGTCTGGACAATATGCTGACCTATTCCAAGTCGGGGATCGCCGGGGCCGAAACGAACATCTTCGTGATCGACGGCAACTTCGGCGGGACGGCCGCGATCGCAGAGATGCTGCTGCAGAGCCATGCGGGAGAAATTCATCTGCTGCCAGCGCTGCCGGACGGCTGGCCGGACGGGGAAGTTCGGGGGCTTCGGGCCAAAGGAAACATGGAAGTGGACTTGACATGGAAGCATGGCAAGCTTGTCCAGACCCGGATACAGGCCTTGTCGGGCGGAACCGTTCAGGTATACTGCGGGGATCGGAGTGTGGCGCTGAATTTAACCGCCGGCGAGGTGCATACGCTGGACGGTGCGCTCGCCGCGAATACGGCTGCCGGACGAACAAGCTGAGCCGCGCTGAGCTTCGGTGAACTTTAGGCATAAGGGCAACTGCAGCCGTACGGGCTGCGGTTGCCTTTTCTATATCAACAAATCATGATTTACGGCCTCCTCAGTCCCGGTGAGCCTGCATTCTAACCGCAAAACAGGGAAAAATGTACCTTTTGGCTGGAGTGTACCTATACAAATTTGCGATCAAGGCTTTATTATGGAATGTACGCTGCATGAGCAGGCCATACATCTTTCAACCCACAAAATGATAGCGCTATCAAAACAAGGGGGATATCATGCTGAAACGTTCCAGCGTTTTTCGAAATTTTCTGATTTCTTATATCGTCATTCTTCTGATCCCCTGTGTGGGCGGTTACATTTCTTACCTCACCTCGATATCCGTTACACAGTCCATCTCGATCGATAACAGCTTGATTCAGCTGGAAAAGAGCCAGGAGCTGCTGGAGCACCGGATGGCGGAGGTGGAAGGCATGACCCGGCAAATCGCCATCAGCCAGGAAGTGAATATGCTGATGAACGACCGCCATCAAGTGCAGGATGTGTACGGTTTGTGGAAGGCGATGCGGAACGTGCTGACCTTTGGGCAAACCAACGATTTTCTTCAAAACTATTTCATTTATTTGGCCAATTACGATTTGATCCTGACTTCAGGCTCCACTTTCCGGCCGGAGCATTATTATGAATATTTTCATTATGACGATATGTCGTTTGACGAATGGAAAACCCAAGTGCTGTTAAAAACCCACCGCAGCGAAATCAAACCGTTGACTGCCTATACGGAGAGGGGAATGGGTACTTCTGTCATTACGTTTATGCAGTCCTTGCCGCTCGACAGCTTCAACGATTCCTCGCCGGCGAGCGTGGTGGTCGTAATCGACGAAAAAACCATTACCGGTTTGCTGTCAGGTCTGACCAAAGGATTTGGCGGATGGGTGCATATCTATGACAGTCAAGGAAATACGCTTGCGCTCCAAGGGAGCGTTCCGTCGTATGTGGACAAATTGAAGGATGACCCGGCTTTTGATGCCAATAAAACGAGCCAATTTTATAAGGATGACCTGGTCATTACAACCCGTTCGGACAAGAACGGATGGGTGTACCAGGCCGGTATTCCGCGGACCACCCTCATGGAGAACGCCAACAAGATCAAGCGCGCAACCTTTATCCTTACTGGAGGGACGATGCTGATCGGCCTGCTGGTCGGGCTGCTGCTGGCGCGTCGTCACAGCGTTCCGATCCAAAGCATGATCGGCATTATCAAAGAACAGTTCGGCCGGGACGAGCTGGAGAAAAGGAATGCGTACGATTTTCTTAGCGGCAATATCGCCAATATGATCAAGACAAACAAACAGCTCGAAGGCGAGCTGACCCTTCAGCTTCCGCTGGTCCGCGACGCTTTCATTAAGCGCCTCATTGCAGGCGAATTCGAATCGCATGATGTCATCGTGGCGGCGGCCAAACAGGCCAACATTTCGCTCGAAAAAGAGAGCGGTTATGCAGGCATTCTCTGCATTAACGGATACTCGGGTATGGACAGCGTGGAAATTTTGAATGAGCTCAGCGCCACCCGCCTCCTCATGAAACAAGCGCTGCTGGAAATCGCAGGTCCGCTGCCGATAACCGACCTCGGATCCGATAAGCTTGTCGTTTTGTTTTTCTGTAACGAGGACCGGGAGCCGGGGCAGGAGGAAGAGGGGCGGATCACCGCTTTAATGGAAGAACTGATCCAGCACGTGTTCCAGGAATACAAGGTTTCCATCCAGGCTGGTTTCGGCGAGGCTTTTGAGACGCTGATGGATGTGAGCCAATCGTTCGAGCAGGCCAAGCAGGCGCTGGAGTATGCCGTGTTTGTGAACGCCAAGGGCATGCTGTGGAATCATGAAGCGCGCATCGAAAACACGACGTATTATTACCCGCTCGACGCGGAGCAGCGCCTCGCAAGTACGATCCGGGCCGGGGAAGAAGAGGAGGCTGGCAAGATCATCGACGGTATTTTCGAGCAAAATATCGCAAGGCGCGAGTTGTCCGTCGAGATGAAGCATCAGCTCGTCGGCGAGATCAAAGGAACCTTTCTCAAGCTGCTCGATCAGAAGGTCTTCCAGGAGTCGAACATGCTGGAAGCCGTGAAGCGGAGGGTCATTGACATCGGCTCCGCCGAGCCGCTGGATTCCGTTCAGGCGGAGATCAAAGGCATTACCGCCACATTGTGCGGTTATATCGCCAACAAGAAAAAGGACTCTCATGCCAAACTGGTGCAGCGGATGTACCAGTACACGGAGGAAATGTACGCCAATCCCGATCTGACCCTGTACCGGGTGGCCGAATATGTGGAACGGCCGGAAAAATACATTTCTCAGTTATTTAAAGAAGTGACCGGGGTTAATTACTCGGACCATCTGATTAAGGTGCGCATGGAGAAAGCTGCTGAATTGCTCAAAGAGAGCAGTCACACGGTCGACGATATCGCCGCCCGGGTGGGGTACAACAGCTCCCATTCTTTCCGCCGGGCGTTCAAGCGATTAATTGGCGTGACGCCGAGCGTGTACAGGCAGACGCTGGACGAATAGCACCTACTCTTGAAAGCCGCAGAATCCGTTGGAGGACGATGCGGCTTTTGTGCGCGCGGAAGCCGAAGCGGAAATATGTACATCGCTTAGAGCGATGGACCCTTAAAAAAGGGGAAATTGGATGCAAAACGACGGAAGTGTACCTGTTCAAGTGTCCATGGTATCCCCTATGCTCAAGCAAGAAAGAAAACGCTGTCATTTCATCACGCATCCACGCTGATGGCATAGGGGGGATTATTATTCTGAACAAGCAAGCCGCAATTCCGATGAAGCGCGAAAGCAATGCGCGCAAGGTCAGTTACTGGCAGATCGCCGGTAAAAGCATGAAGAGGCATTGGCAGCTCTATCTGCTCGTGATTCCTCCGCTGTTATTTTTCCTTATTTTCAAGTACTACCCGATGCTTAACGCAGTCCTTGCATTCAAGGATTATAACGTAATTAAGGGGATCTGGGGCAGTCCATGGGTAGGTTTCAAGCATTTTGAACTGTTCTTCGAAAATCCGCTGTTTTGGACATTGCTCAAAAACACGCTGCTGCTAAGCGGTTACTTGATCCTTGCCGGGTTTCCGATTCCGATTATCCTGGCGCTGATGATTAACGAATTACGCGGGAAGAGATTCAAGAAATTCGTGCAGATGGTCACGTTTGCCCCTTATTTTATTTCCACGGTGGTCATGGTGTCGATCGTCATGCTGTTTCTGTCCCCAAGGCTGGGCTTCGCCAACGTAGTCCTGAATTATTTCGGGCTGGAATCCGTGAATTTTCTGGGCGACCCGGGCATGTTCCGCTCCATCTATGTCTGGTCCGACATTTGGCAGACGGCCGGCTACAGCGCGGTCATCTATTTGGCGGCCCTGGCGGGCATCGACCCGACCTTGTACGAAGCGGCAAAGGTGGACGGCGCTTCACGGTTCCAGAAAATCTGGCACGTCGATTTGCCGGGCATCGTTCCGACCATCGTCATTATTCTGATTCTTAATGTCGGCAACGTCATGGCGATCGGATTTGAGAAAGTTTATCTTCTGCAAAATCCGCTGAATCAGGTAAATTCGGAAATTATCGCAACCTATGTGTACCGGATCGGATTGCTGAACGCAAACTACAGCTTTGCTACGGCCGTCGGCCTGTTCAATTCCGTCATCAACCTCATCCTGCTGCTGACCGTGAATGGATTGGCGAAGAGGCTGACGAACAACAGCATTTGGTAAGGAAGGAGCAAAGGTATGACCATTCAACTCGCAGGAGGAAAAGCAATCAAGGAGTCGAAGGGCGACCGCCTGTTTTTAGGCATCGTCTACACCATTTTGATCTTGGTCGTCCTGGCGGTTCTGTATCCGCTCGTCTATATTTTAAGCAGCTCCATCAGCAGTCCGGCGGCGGTCACCTCCGGAAAGGTATGGCTGTGGCCGGTCGATATTTCATTCGAGGGCTTCCGTGTGCTGTTCAGCAGGCAGGAAATTATGACGGGCTATTTAAACTCGATTATTTATACCGCGGCAGGCACTCTGATCAGCGTCACGCTGACCGTCATGATTGCCTACCCGTTGTCCCGGAGGTCCCTCTTCGGGCGCAACGTATTCATGATGATCATCACCTTTACGATGATTTTCAGCGGCGGGCTAATTCCTACTTATATGGTCGTTAAAGACCTGCACTTGATCGATACCAGGTGGGCGCTGCTGATTCCCAACGCCATCTGGGTATGGCAGGTGATTATCGCCCGCTCCTTTTTTCAATCTTCGATTCCGGGAGAACTGCTGGAGGCTAGCGAAATCGACGGCTGCAGCGATATCCGTTTTATCCGAAGCGTCGTGCTGCCGCTGTCCAAGCCGATTATTGCCGTTCTGGTGCTGATGTACGCTGTTGGGCAGTGGAATGCCTATTTCGATGCGTTGATTTATTTGAGAAGCGCGGACCTGTTCCCGCTGCAGTTAGTCCTTCGGAGTATTATTATCCAGAACAACAGCTCGGGCGGAACGATGGACGCCATGGCGATGGTGCAGAAGCAGCAGCTGGCCGAGCTGTTAAAATATGCGCTGATCGTGGTGGCGACCCTTCCGGTGCTTGTCATTTACCCGTTCGTGCAGCGCTATTTCGTGCAGGGGATGCTGGTCGGGTCGGTCAAAGGATGACCTTGAGGTGCTGATTTCGGCACGCCATCCTGATTCTTATTCCATTTCAAATGGAGGTGGTGCCCTTTTTTGAAAAGAGGAAGGCATAAGAAGCTTGCAGAACTATTAAAAAGGGAGCGATTCGATTGAAAAAGAGCCTAATACGAATGTTTATCCTGCTGATGGCCACCTTCGTAGTCATCAGCGGCTGCTCCGGCAAAAAGACAGATAGCCCGGACAACGCACAGGGAGGCGGTACCGCAGCCGACGGAGGATCGTCGAAGCCTGTACAGGTCAGCGTGTTCGCTGTTCAGGAGTCGGGAATCGACATTCCGACGAACAAGTTTACCAAATTCGTCGAGGACAAATTCAACATTCAGTTTAAATGGCAGATTAACCCTTCCGACGGGGCCAAGGAGAAACGCCAGATTTCGCTGGCAAGCGGCGATTACCCTGATGCTTATCTGCTTACAGCCTACATCGACGAATTTTCCCAGGCTGACGTTCTGAAATACGGGCAGCAAGGAGTACTGATTCCTCTGAACGATCTGATCGACCAGTACGGGCCCAACATCAAGAAGGCGATGGAAGAGAGCCCTGAAATGAAAGCTCTTGTCACGGCCCCTGACGGCAATATTTATGGGCTTGGGGCCTATACCGAATGCTTCCACTGTTCCTATCCGAACAAAATGTGGCTCAATACGGAATGGCTGAAAAAGCTCAATCTTCAAGAGCCGAAGACCACCGAGGAATTCAGAGAGGTTCTGAAGGCTTTCAAAACGAAGGATCCCAACGGCAACGGAAAAGCCGACGAAGTACCGCTCAGCGGCTCGACGGAGGACTTCGGCGTCCGTATCATTCCTTATCTGATGAACAGCTTTATCTATGACGACGACCGGAACTATTTGACGATGAGCAGCGGAAAGGTGCAGTCCGCCGCCATTACGCCGGAGTGGAAGGAAGGATTGAAATACGTCAAGTCCCTTTATGATGAAGGGCTGATCGACCCGGGCGCATTTACGCAAAATGCGGAGGCCTTCAAAAAAGTCGGCGAAAATGCCGGTGCCGAAATTCTCGGTGCGGGAGCAGGCATGCATCCGGCCATCTTTATCAATATCGATCCAGGCAACACCCGTTCCGCACATTATAACGCGCTGCCGCCGCTGACCGGTCCGAACGGCATTTCGTATGCCACGCATGATGCCGGAGGCGTAACTTCCGGAGCCAAATTCGTGATTACGAATAAAGCAAGCAAAGAAGCGCAGATCGCATTAATCAAAATGGTGGATTATATGTTCACGCCCGAAGGGCAGACCAATGCCGGAACCGGTATGAAAGGCATCGATTGGACGGATCCGGAGCCGGGAGACAAAGCGCTGGGTGAAGGCGTCAAGCCGATGGTCAAAACGATTCCGACGAAGGAAGGCGAGCAGCCGCACAATGCCGGATGGAGCGGAATGGGGCATTTCTACATGCCGAAAGAATACCGTGACACCTGGGTACAGGGCACCGATATATACGCTTCGGACGGCTATGAGCGCAGACTGTACAACGCTACGCTTCTGTACCAAGGACATGAGCCTAAAGAAATTTTCCCGATTTGGTCCGTCTGGATCGATCCATCCGAAATCGACGAAGCCAGCATGCTGCAGACCAACCTGAAAAATTACATTGAGCAAAATGAACTGCAGTTCGTGACCGGCAACAAAGACTTGGACAAAGATTGGGATGCTTATGTGAAAGGCTTGAAGGACCTGCAGCTGGACCGTTATCTGGAAATTTTGCAGACGGCGTATGATAAATTAGCAAAATAATACGATTTAACAAGGAACCGGCGGCTAAGCCTGTTGGTTCCTATGCGGGATGCCGGTTCTATAACAGACTGGCATCTTCCGCGTTTTCCTTTATTCTTGCAACATGGGCTGCGATTGTAATTTAATGATGGAGCAGACAATGCATCGAAAGGAGCAAGGTATGACTGATTCTGGAAATCCGGGCCCGGCCCTAGTCAAAATGATATCACTGGCGGACTTTGGCGACGCTGAGAACTTACAGGCCAATGCAGGGGCGGCCATGCGGCTTGCGCTCGAGGCAGCCGGTTCGCATGATGGCCCTGTCGTATTGGATATCCCACTTGGAAGATATCATTTTTATCCGGAGCATGCCGTCAGGGCGGCTTATCATATTACCAATACGGCCAGTGAGGAGGAAAACCCGGACGTCACGAAGACGGTCGCGCTGCTGCTGAAGGGGCTTCGTCGGCTGACGCTGGAGGGGAACGGTTCCCTTTTTGTGATCCACGGCAAGCAAACGATGCTGCTGCTGGACGGCTGCGCGGATATGGAAATCCGCAACCTGCGCTTCGACTATGCGGTGCCGACCGTGACCGAGATGACCGTGGAGCGGCGCGGAGATCATGATCTCGACGTTTGCGTGCATCCGGATTCACATTATGAACTGGTAGACGGACATCTCACTTGGGTCGGCGAAGGATGGAGGTTCCGGGAAGGGCCGGTACAGCACTGCGACATGGCCCAAAACACCACCTGGCGTGTGGAAGATTGGCCGTCACGGGCTGAACGCATTGAGGAAATCGGCAGCCGGCGGCTGCGGTTTCATTTTGGGGAGGAAGCCGCTCCGCATGTTTCGCCTGGAATGACCGTACAAATGAGAGACGGTATTCGTGACCAGGTCGGTGTGCTGATCCTGGAATGCGAGAGGATCCGTCTGATCGGCATGGGCCTTCATTTTATGCATGGGCTGGGCATCGTCGGCCAGTTTAGCGCGGATTTGACCTTCGCCGATCTGGATGTGACGCCGCGCCCTGAGACGGGGAGAACGGTGGCGGGCTTCGCCGATTTTATCCATTGTTCAGGCTGCCGGGGCCGCGTCTCGATCACGGACAGCCGGTTTGCCGGAGCCCATGACGATGCGATCAACGTTCACGGTACGTACCTCTGCATCGTCGGCCAACCGGCGCCCGATCAAGTGCGGGTTCGATTCATGCATCCGCAAACGTATGGTTTCCGCGCTTTCTTTTCAGGAGACGAAATAGCTTTTGTCGATGCGCGCAGTCTTACGTCCTATGCTTTCGGGCGGATTGCCGCGGTGAAGATGCTCGATCCCCGCGAGCTGCTTCTGACATTGGAGCAGCCGGCCCCAGCATCGATAGGGGAGCATGACGTCATCGAGAACGTGACGTGGACACCGGAGGTCGTGATCGAAAGGAACCATTTTGCCAGAATACCGACCCGGGGTATATTGGTATCGTCGCCGCGGAAGACGGTCATAGAGGGCAACAGGTTTGAACGTATGAACATGAGTGCCGTTCTGGTTGCAGGCGACGCGAATTCCTGGTACGAATCAGGTGCTGTCACAGATGTGCGCATTGCGGGCAACCAATTTATCGACTGTGGCGGAGAGGAGCATCCCGTGATCCGGATCGCTCCCGAGAATGAGCCTTCCGTGCCGGACGTGCCGGAAGTGCCGGTCCACCGCAACATCCGGATCGAGGACAACCGGTTCAGAACGGCTCATGCCGTGCTGCTGTCGGCGCAAAGCACGGAAGGGCTTGCCTTCTACCGAAACGAGATTTTGCTCGTTGGGAAGGATGGCAGTAAAGATGGGCTGTCTCCGGGCGGGCTCATTAATGGGCTGTACCCCGACGGACTTTTTAAGCTGGAACGCTGCAGCGGAGTTAATATGGCCGACAATTCGGTCGACTTCATGGTGGCTCCGACAGACGAATAGAACGAGGAATAAAGGAGATGGACGTCATTGACAAGAAAAGACTGATCGTTTTTTTGGACAGTGGGGATACGCTGGTGGATGAGTCTACCGAGGTTCGTGACAAAGACGGAATCGTGGTTAGCGCCGACCTGATTCCGGGGGCCGCGGAGATGGTGAAGACGCTGCATTCGCTAGGCTTTACACTTGCGCTCGTGGCCGACGGAGATGCACAATCCTTCAAAAACGTGCTGAGTCAGCACCGCCTGCACGATTATTTCGATGCGCTCATCATTTCCGAGCTGATCAAGGCCACCAAGCCGAGCCCGCGGATGTTTAAAGCGGCGATCGGCGCGCTGAACGGGTCCGAAGCGGATTTTGCCCGCACCGTCATGGTCGGCAACAATTTAAGCAGGGATATCAAGGGAGCGAACGCCCTTGGCATCATCAGCGTTTTTCAAAGCTGGACGCCAAGGTACCCCCATACGCCGGCAGACGAGTCCGAGCAGCCCGCTTATACGATCAGCGAACCGATGCAGCTCATCGAACTTGTCAATCGGCTGGAAATGGAACTTGGGGCAGCGGAAACGGAAGGCGAGAGTTCCGAACCCCGGAAAGTACGGCAGGAGTGGCAGGACTGGCAAGAACGGCAAGAACGGCAAGAACGGCAAGAACGACAAGCAAAGGGGGCCGGGGACCATGCCGCATTCTAAGCCGATTCATGCGCATGCGTATCCCAAGCCCATCATCCATACCCGGAGCGGTCTACCTGCATTTCAGGATAAGATACGCAAGGGACTGCCCGTAACCGTTGCTTTTCTTGGCGGGTCCATCACAGAGGGAGCGGGAGCTTCGGACGCGGATAAGACCAGCTGGCGGGGCCTGACGCAGGCCTGGCTCGAGGATCGGCACGGCGCCGACCGGATGGCCTGCATCAACGCCGGCGTCGGCGGCACCGACTCGACCTTTGGCGCGCACCGGCTGCAGGAGCATGTCCTGGAGCACGGCTCGGTCGATCTTCTGTTCGTCGAATTCAGCGTCAACGACGGGACGGACCGCAGCGAGTCGATCCGCGGCATGGAGGGGATCGTCCGCGGCTGCAAGCGGCGCTCGCCGCAGACGGACCTTTGCTTTGTCTATACCGCGGCGGACAAAAATTTAGGACCGGGCGTCCCGTTCAACATCGCCGCACACGAGGAGGTCGCTGCTTATTACGGCATCCCTTCCGTCAACTACGCCTCCGCCATTGAGCAGGGCATCGAGGAGGGGCGCTGGACATGGAAGGAACTCGCACCGGATGGCGTCCATCCGAATGACGAGGGCCACGCGCTGTATGCCGGCTTTGCCCGGGAATTCCTGGAGCCTTTCTTTGAGACAAGAGCGGATGCGACAGCTGAAACCGGGCTAAATTCAGGATGCGGGGCGAGGATTGAGAACAGGAACGAGCCGGAAATCAAAGCTGAGATCGAGTCAGAAGTATCGGACACGGGATCAAGGGACACAGCCAGCGTGAAGGGGCAACCCTCTAGCAACGAGAGGGATGTCCTTTCCCTCCCGCCTTTGGAGGCGGGGAATTACGAGTACGGACGGATGATCCGGGCGGACAGCATTTTAAGCCAAAGAGGATTTGACTACAACGGGCTTCAGCACAAGCCGGTCATGAACTGGCGCTACGATGACGGTCACTTGGAGGCGCTAGACGAAGGAGCAGGCCTCAGTTATATCGTGACTGGCCGCGGAACGGGACTCTGCCTGTTCATGGGCCCCGACTCCGGCATTCTGGAATACGCCGTGAACGGAGGCCCTTTTCAAGAGGTGAACCTTTTCGACGACTGGTGCAAGCTGGCTTACAGACCCGTGATCATCATGCTGGCCAGCGGTTCCGAACCGGCCGAAATGCAGGTGGAGGTCAGAAACACAGGACGAAAAGACATGGAGAGTCTGGGAACGCGGCTGCAGGTGCTGCGAATCCTGAGCCATTAAATAGGGCTTAGCATGTCTCGCTCTGGTCGTAACACTCGTAACAAAAACAGCCGGGCCACGAAAGCAGTAAAACCACCTTCCAAAGAAAAACCAGCCAGGCCCCCGTCAGGGTTCCGGCTGGTTTTCGATGTTATTGACGTTCGGTGCAGGTCGCAAACGTTAGTATGTGCTGCACCTACGCTTCTTTACCTGGTTCACGACCTGGCGGGAATATTTCAGCAGCCCCGGGTTCCAGTGTTCGGACACGCTCCAGGTAAGCCGTCACCCGGCGGTCATCTTCATTGGGATAGGCAAAGCCGAATTTCGCCGCCACTTCTTGCGCCGTGCTGCGGAATAGGTCGGTCATAGTAAACAGCGCGTTCCAAGCATCTTCGTATTGGCCTTTTGGATAGGTGGCCAAAAGCTGTTCCCAGCTCGATTCGGGAATGTATCCCTTTAAGTACTTCCCGTTTTTGCCGGTGCTCACCGAGAACCTGGTAAGGAAGCCGGCCTGCCATTCGAGCATCTTGACCAGCATCTCCCGGATGATGTTCAAATGGTCGAGCGCATACAGGATCTCCAGTCTCCACAAGCCTTTGGCGACGTAGGGCGAGACCCACCAAAACTCGTTGCAGCAGTCGGCAAATAATTTAGCGGTCGGCTGCTGTACCCAATACCCCTGATCCGTAGGCTCCGCCAGCTGCGGTAGGCTCTGGTCTTTGTCGAGCAGCACCACGGCCAAGCGGTCACCGCCGTTCCAGTCATCCTTTTTATCGATCGGGCAAAGGGTCAGGTCAATCCGATTGCCATCCGTGAACAGCATAAGATACGGATAAAATCCGTCCATAGCCGGAGGAACGAGCTTCATCTCCTCCGGTTTTTGCATGACGATCCGGTCGCCGAATACGTTAACCCAGTCGGGATCCTGGATAAAAGACCCCACATCAGTCACGACATATACAATATCGTAATCCTGAAAAACATCCTTCGGCGCTTTCGGATTCGTGCGCGAGCCGTTCATCCCAACGGCCCGGATACGCTCGTCGCTTTTGGCTACATTCAAAATCAAATCCAACATTTCTCGTTCGCTTCTCATCCCGGGTACAGCCTCCCTTTTTTATATTAATTTGGAGTTGGGTCATGCTTACAAGAGGCGGTCCACGAATTCGGATGCTCCAGCGAACGACGAGTTCACGTTACAAGTGGTCAAGCAGCTTCTTCATGATGATTGTCCTCCTTTTTAGTGGTGGGTGCATCATCGTTAGAACGGAATTGTAAGGATCATGACAGGCGGTATGCCGCCCATACCATAATTACTGACATCTTACCACAATTTGGGGGAGGGCGGGAAAACGTGCTGTTCAACTTGGGTGAATTTTCCTGAAGCAAATATCGGTAACATTCCGTTTGATAACCGGACCGTCGGGTGGTCAACGGATAGTCCAAAAATCTGGATTATACAGGCGATGGCATAATGGTCTGTCATAAAGTGAGTTCACAGTTATTTTAGACCGTCTACATATGGTGAACAAATTGAGACTTTGTCTTTTAAATGGTGGACAGAAGAGCATATCTTTTCCCAACTGTTGAATTCTATATATAGTAAAAATATTTAGTTTTGATACTAGATACTGAGTTTTTCGAGTCAATCCGTCAGCAGGGGAGTATAGTGTATCGTGTCCTTCTTTTGTAAGACAAAGTATGAAATTGTCCATTGAGGGAGGACGGATTTGATCCTCATTAAGGTGGCCAAGATGCAAACGCTTTTCATTTCGCAATGGGACCGGGCTTGCAAGCAACAGTTATTTAAATACATTTCGAATAGCTGCAGTATCGAAGTCGTTCGTAATTTTGTATGACCTAGATGCTTTTTTAGGCACGGCGGCGTTGTATTCGAAAGTATTTATATAGTCGTTGTCATAGAGAGTCAGCCCGTAAGCACTTCCCTTGTCCTTTGTTTTCAGGGTTATCCAGTAGGATTCGGTAAATTGAATGTCTGATGATCCGGACTTTTTTAATTTCGCCGCAGAAAGTGAGTTCAATATTTCATTGATTTCTTCCGAATTCGTTACATTTTTGGTGTGCTCACCCTGCTGATCGCGTTTGATGATTTCAATGGACGCAACACGGTTGGTATCGAGCTTATCCAGTACAGCTTCTTTGAACGTAAAGTTTTTTGGTGAAAAGTAGAAAATCCCCAAGCCGACCACGATGAGGACGGCGGCCGCAAGGTATACGAGTCGTTTCATACTTCATCCCCCTTCGTTCTGACCAATAGCGTAAAGTATGCTGCGGATTTAAAAATTTACTTTTACTCCCAATTCTATTAATAATGAGAGGCATAAATCAAGCGATAATTTGTTTCTATTAAATTAGGTTTAAATTAGGTTGCCTAAGGCAACCTAAGAAACGACCAATCGAGTCAGATCTATTTCAGGGAAACACTCCATATGAGAAGCCTGCAGTCGTCGGCTTATTTTTAGAGAATGGTTGATTTCGGCTACTCCGAAATCCCGGCCCTGGGGTTGAACATGCCCCCTACACAGCCTATCATACCCTGATATCCGAACAAGGATTTGCCGCTGTGCGTTCCTCTTTGTTCGGATAGTTCAACTACTCCGGTGGCGCGGTGCGCCTGACGGAGTAGTTGAATGAACAGGGGAAGCATGATCGAGAAGGTGATCGATATGATACGCATGTTCCAGGTGGCAAGCCTAACGGCTGGTGATTAAACTAAAGGGAGCGAATCCAAGATGACATGATATCTTTCAACTTTGCTCTATACATGGATGCAATAAAACAATGGCTTTAAGCAAATCAAAGCAGCCTGGCCAAAGGCCAGGCGCTGATGTCTGATCATTCTCAAGCGAGTTCACGGCCAAAGCCGCCCGGAACGAGCATATTCCTTCCCCATCAAGAGATGGAGAAGGGCCTCACAAACGTGGAAGTCACAGGTAAGGGAGACTCAAGAGGCCCCTCCCACGCGCCAAACGTCTGGGTTTCGCCAATCATCCCCCGGACCTGTGGTTTCCGAGTCCAGCCAAGTTCGCCGTACCAAACACAAAGCAGCCTGGCCAAGGCCAGGCGCTGATGTCTGATCATTCTCAAGCGAGTTCCCGGCCAAAGCCGTCCGGAACGAGCCTATTCCTTCCCCATCAAGAGATGGGGAAGGGCCTCACAAACGTGGAAGTCAACGGAAAAGTGGCTCCAAGAGGAGGCGGGAATTGGGGTGGAAAGTCTACGTGCCGCCTTTGAGACCGGGTTCCAACCACCTTATCAATTCGAAGGAACCCGGTCTCAACAGCGGCTGAAACCCCAATCCCGCCCCTCCCACGCACAAACATCTGGGTTTCCTCCACTCACTCCACGCGCCAAACGTCTGGGTTTCGCCAGTCATCTAGGCAGCTTGGCCATTGCCAAGCCACTCACAAATACACGCTTCGTTGACATGCCACACTCGGTTTTACCATCCCCGCACACACCCAGTCCTTCCTCAGCTCTTGATCGCCCCCATCATGATTCCCTTCACAAAATACCGCTGCACGAACGGATATACCAGAATGATCGGCAGTGTGGCGACCATGGTCACCGCCATCCGGATGCTCTCGCTCGATACCGGGATGCGCTTGGAGCTTTGGGCCAGCTGCTGGGCGTCGGACATCATGCTGGCCGTCTGGAACTGGTTCAGGATCTTGACCAGCACGGCCTGCAGCGTCTTCAGCTCAGGCTTGTAGGTGTACACGTAGGAATCGTACCACGAGTTCCAGTGGCCGATGGCCAGAAACAGGCCGATGGTAGCCAGCACGGGAACGCAGAGCGGCATGATGATGCGAAAAAAGATTTGCAGGTCGTTCGCACCGTCGATTTTGGACGATTCCTCGATCTCGCCGGGGATTTGCTCGATAAAGGTCCGGACGAGAATCATCAGAAACACGCCGATCAGGCCGGGGAAAATATAGACCCAGAACGAATCGATCAGTCCGACGGATTTGATGACCATATAGGTCGGAATCAGGCCGCCGCCGAAATACATTGTGAACACGAAGAAGAAGGAGAAATACTTCCAGCCGATCAGGTTCCGTTTGCTGAGTGCGTAGGCCAGCATGGAGATGCAGAAGATGGACACGGCGGTGCCGACGACCGTCCGCAGCACGGTGATTTTGATGGCGCTCCAAATTTCCGGGTTGCGGAAGATGGTCATGTAGCTTTCAAAGGTCGGCACGCGCGGCCAGAAATACAGCCCTCCTTTTAACGTGTCCGTCGCGTCGTTCAGGGAAATGACGAAGATGTTCCAGAACGGATAGAACGTCGCCAGGAAGATGATGGCCAAAAAGACGTACAGTGAGGCATCGAACAGATGTTCGGGGACCGTTTTGCTGTTTTTCATATCGTAAACCTCCCGGGTCGATTAGAATAAAGACTGGCCGTTGAGCCGCTTGGCGATGCCGTTGACGATGATGACGATGATAAAAGCGACGACGGAGCTGAACATACCGACGGCGGAGGCATAAGAGAACATGCCGTTCTGAATACCGTAGCGGAACGAATAGGTAGACAGCACATCGGAGTAGTCGCGCGTCAAATCGTTGCCGAGCAGGAAGTGCTGGTCAAAGCCGGCATTTAGAATGCCGCCGAGGGCAAGGATCAGCAAAATGACGATCGTTGGCTTCAGGTGCGGCAGCGTGATGTAGCGGATCTGTTTAAAGCGGCTTGCACCATCAACCTTGGCGGCTTCGTACAGCTCCTGGTTAATGGAGGAGATGGCGGCCAGATACATGATCGAGTTGTAGCCCATGTCCTTCCACGTGTTGCCGATCGCAACGATCCACCAGAAGTAGGAGCCGTGCTGCAGGAATAAAACGCTCTCACGCGTAATATGCAGAAACTTCAATATGCCGTTGATTGCGCCGTCCGAGGACAGCAGCGTCACGATAATATTGGCCGCGATAACCCAGGAAATAAAGTATGGCAGATACGATGCGGTCTGCACCGTCTTTTTAAAGCGAACACTGCGGATTTCGTTGATGGCGATGGCAATGAGGATCGGCATCGGAAATGAGAACAGCAGTGTAATTAAAGTCGACGCCAGCGTGTTGCGCATGACGATGAGAAAGTCGCCGTTGTTGAAAAAGTACTGGAACCACTTGAATCCGACAAATTCGCTGTGAAACAGCGTATGCCAGAAGCCGCCCAGCGTCGGCTGGTAATTGACAAAGGACATGTACAGCCCCACCATGGGCGTATAAGCGAAGATGAGCGCCCAGACGATCGCGGGCAGCATCATGAGGAACAGATACTTCTGTTGTTTGACGGTCACCCACAGCTTGCGCCGGGGGATCGGTAGCTCCGATCTTTTCTGTAAAGCCAGTTCGGTTTTCATAGGGGGCACCTCGCATCTTAAGTTAACTCAAATTATAAAACCCGCAAAAAATGAGTGTCGATACGCCATTGTAACGAAAGATGCTTGAAAATGACTTACATTTGTGAGGACCCTTAGTTAAGTAACGGGAAACCACTATAATATAGAATGAACTAAAGTTTTCTATCGTTATCGCTTGATTCACGGGGCATTTCCGTGTCAGAAAAGGACTTTCTTTAGTTCATTTCTATATAAACGTTAGCAAAAGGGGACTGGAGGGGTAGACCATGTACAGCATTTTTCTGGTAGACGACGAAGAGCTGGAGCTTGAGATGATGAGGGACTATATTCGCTGGGAGGAAATGGGGCTCTATGTCGCAGGCACGGCCGTCAATGGACGGGATGCCGTGGAGAAGATCGAGGCGATCCAGCCCGACATCGTGCTGACCGACGTGCAGATGCCGCTGATGAACGGCCTCGACCTGGCGAGGCATATCCGGGAGCGTTATGACTGGATGCAGCTCGTGTTCCTGACGGGGCACGACGAATTTGATTACGTCAAATCGGCCTTGAACGTGGGAGCCGTCGGGTATTTGCTAAAACCGCTCGATCTCAGTGAAATTGTAAGCGTTATCGAAAAAGTAAAGCATCAATGCGAGGAAGTGCGGATGAAGAACCGTTCGATCCGCGTGACCCGCTCTCATATTTTGAAGGAGCTGGTCCATGAATCCGATGCGGAGCGCACCGGAAATCTGGCCGCCAGCTTTCGCCGGCTATCGCGCCACCCGGAGGGTCAGAAGTACGCATTGGCCATGCTGCAGCTGGACGGCATCAGCGCCGAGGCACAAAGCGTATCCGTGGAAGACGGACGCGACCAGGTGTCCGAGCTGATCGGGGAATGGCTTGCCGAGAAACGAATAGACGCCGACATCGTCCTGTTCAAGGAAGGCGAGATGGGCCTATTTATGAACGCTGCGGCCAAGCCGGGTGAGTATGGTTGGAACGACCTACTGGAGCGTATCCGGCAATCGCTGCATTTTACGGTAACGATCGCCACGGCACCGCAGGAGGAAACGTTGACGGGAATTCAGGTGCTGTACCGGCAAACACGGGTCATATTAGCGGAGCTGTTTTACACGGGAAAGGGAAAAGTCATCGGGCCGGAGGACGTTCAGCAGTCCAAGGGCGGGGAGGTGCCCGCGCTTGCGGAGAAGGAATGGATCGAAGCGCTGGACGGGCATGATCTGAAACGGGCGGGTGAGATTTTAAGTGAGCAAATCGCCAAGCTGGTGGCGCTGAGGGTTGTAAAAAACGAGGTGTGCGGCGCGGCCATCGGCTGGATCGAGCACCTGCTGGAGCACATTCACGAGCCGATTGCGGAAAGCCATAAGCGTGCGGAGCTGTATCATACTGTGTACGGCTGTCAGACCATTTACGAGATTGAAGCGCTGGTGATGGACTACGCCAAGCAGGCGGCGGATTCGGTCCGGCAGCGGTTTGCGGACAAGAACGCCAAGCTGGTGCACCAGGTGCGGACGATGATCGACCAGAACTTCCATCAGCCGATTACGATTAACAGCCTGTCGGACCAGGTGTACCTGTCGCCGAACTACCTTCGGTCCATTTTTAAAGAGAAAACGGGGATGACGATTCATGACTACCTGACCCAAATTCGCCTCGACAAGGCCAAAAGCTACCTTGCCGACGAATCGCTGAAGGTGCAGGACATCGCCCAGATGGTGGGTTATGAGAGCACGTCCTACTTTATTTCCTTATTCGTGAAAAACCAAGGAGTCACGCCGAATGAATACCGAAAACATCTCCTTCTGGGATAAAATCGCCGCACGCATTCCGTTCACTCGGACAGGCAGACTTGCCCGCCCGCGCCTGCGGCACAAATTTTTCCTCATCTTTCTGATCGTCATTATTCTGCCGTTCTCCATTCTGATCTATTATTCGTATACGTCGACTCGCAGCACGATTACGGAGCAGACCTATACCGCGCTCAATGTGACGTTGGCCCAGATCAACACAAACGTGGAGAAACGGCTGGAATATTACAACCAGCTGTCGAACATTTTGTACATGGATGCCCAGCTGCGCAATTATTTATCGACGGATTACGAGCAGGCGTTTTATTATTTGGACGCTTTTCAATACATCAACCGCACGCTGCCCTCGCTGATGACGCTGAATTCCAACATTCAGAACATCACGATCTTTACCGGCAACAAAACGCTGTACTCCGACGGCCAGTACGTGAAATATATGGAGGAGCTGCCCGCCGAAATCAAGGAAAAGGCGCTGAAGGCCGCCGGAAGTACCGTTTATACCCATACGGATGACTACACGGCGCCGGATGCGCATTTTACGCTGGCCCGTTCGCTGAGTTATTTCAGCCTGCAGCATCCCTACGGCATTTTAACGCTGGACATCAGCGACAACGAGCTGTATTCCCTCATTAAGATGGAAAACAACAACAAAAGCGTCTACATTATCGACGAAAATGGAAGGATCATCAGCACGGGGGATCAGAACCTGGCTTCCAGCCTGCTGTACGACCTCTATCCCATTCAGAAGGAGCTGAGCGGGACATCGGGTCATTTTGACTTGAAAATGAACGGTCAGGAGCGCTTTTTCACCTATAACAAGCTGAGCAACGGCTGGAGTACGGTCATTACCGTGCCGTATGACGAGCTGCTGTCCAACACGAACAAGGCTACGGGAAAAATCATCTGGTTCTCCGCGATCACGATAAGCATCGCCATTCTGCTGCTGTATTTCACCACCAAGGTGCTGACCAAACGGATCGAGGTGCTGCTGCAGCAGATCCGCAAAGTAGAACGGGGCGACTTCCGCCTCTCCATCAAACCGATGGGGCATGACGAGATCGGCCAGCTGTCTTTTGCCTTCAATAAAATGGCCTCAACGATCCAGAATCTGATTCAGGATGTGTACGTGAAGGAAATCGCCATGAAGGAATCGGAGCTGAATACGCTGCAGGCGCAGATCAATCCGCATTTTCTGTATAACACGCTGTCGTCGATCTCTTCGCTGGCCTTGAAAGAGGGGGCGGGGCAGGTCTACCGCATGGTCAACTATTTGGCCAAGTACTACCGGGTGTCGCTGAACAAGGGAAAACGGATCATCCTGGTGGAGCAGGAAATCAATCTCGTCAAAAATTACGTGGCGATTCAGGACATCCGCTTCCGGGACAAGCTGCATATGCACTACGACCTCGATGAAGAGCTGTTCCAGCGGACGACGATCAAGCTGATTTTGCAGCCTTTTATCGAGAACTGCATCAACCACGCGATGTGGGACGAGTCGGGTGTTAACATTAACGTCAAGCTGAAGCGGGACGGGCATGACATGCTGCTCCGGGTTATTGACGACGGCGCCGGGATGACGGCGGAGCAGCTGGACCAGGCGATGCAGAAGAGCGACAGTCCTTCCGGAGTTTCCGGATACGGAATCAAAAACGTGGATGACCGCATCAAGCTCACTTATGGCGGGGAATACGGGGTGTCCATGTTCAGCAAACCGGGCATCGGCACCGCCGTCACGATCCGGATACCGCTCGATCCGCCTCCGTCTGCCGCAAAAGCACCGGGATGAGAAGCCGCCTTGAAACGATGAAAGACGTTTTCCATTATGAATTGTAATATTGCGTTATAGCTAATTGAACTCCCCGTTTTTACAATTAGACATGTATTCGGGAACAAGAATATGACGACTTCAGAAAGGGGTTCAGGCAATGAAAACGATCAAAGGGATTCTCGCGGCAGCCCTCGTTATGACAGCGCTTACCGGTTGCGGCGGCGGAGGCGGCGGGAAAGCGGCATCCGGCGATGACAAAGGCGCGGCCGCGGACAGCAATGCGCCGATCACGCTAACGTGGTTCGATAAAAATACGGGGGATGCGTTCAACAACCCGGTGGCCAAAGCGATTACGGAAAAGACCGGCGTCACGGTCGAAATTCAGCAGCCGACCGGCAACCCGGTGGAGAAGCTGAACCTGATGCTGGCGAGCGGCGACCTGCCGGACGTCGTCATGCTGGACCGCGGCAGCGACATCATGAACAAATATATTTCATCGGGCGCGATTATCCCGCTGAACGATCTGATCGACAAGTACGGTCCGCATATTAAAGAAATGTACGGCGACACCCTGGCCAAAACGAAAAACGACGACGGGAAAAACTATTATTTTGCCAATTGGTACGGTCTGGAGAAATATCCGGTCTTCGGCTTTATGATGCGCATGGATATGATGAAGGAGCTCGGCGTCGGGGACAAAGTGAACAACGGCGAGCCGTTTACGGCGGAAGAGTTCGAGAACCTCCTGGTGAAGTTCAAGGAGAAATATCCGACGATCGACGGCAAGGAATCGATCCCGATGACGCTGAACGGTGAAAATATCGGCAGCGTATCCGGCACCTTCAAAGGCATGTTCGGCATGATGCCGTATTATGAAACGAATGGAGAGCTGAAGAAGGACATCCGCGATCCGCGTTACCTGGAGATGGTGAAATTCCTGAACTCCTTGTACCGCAAAGGACTGCTCGACAAGGAATGGGCGACGATGAAAACGAAGCAGTTCGAGCAGAAGCTGGCGGGCGGCAACGTGTTCGCCACGGCCGAAGCGCTGTGGAACGTGGGCAACCCCAACTCGCTGCTGAAATCGGAAGCGTCTGATCCGGCCAAAGCCGACGAGCGCCAGTTCTATCAATATAAAGTGCTGGCTCCGGGCGTGAGCGCGGACCAGACGACGTACGGTCCGAAAAGTTCCCTGGGCTGGGACGGCGTAGCGATCACCCGCTCGAACAAGGATCCGGAACGCACGATGAAGCTGCTGGACTTCCTGGCCAGCGAGGAGGGACAGTACCTCCTGATGTGGGGCGTGGAAGGCAAGGACTGGGATATGAAGGACGGCAAGCATGTGCCGCGTCCGGAAGTGCTCGATGCGTTCAAGAAAAACTGGGATGAGGCATCCCGGACAACGGGCATCCGCAAATGGACGTGGATGATCAAGAACGGACCGGGATCCGACGGCACGCCTTACGACCTGATCGGCCGCTTCCAGTCTGATCCGGTGACCGATCTGGCGATTAAAAACCTGGCCGATACCTCTTTTGACACCGCGCCGTACGACAACCTGGGACCTGCGGGTGGCACGCCGGAAGCGATCATGGATACGAAGGTCAACGATACGATCAACAAATATTTCCTGAAGATGGCCCTGGCTCCGACCGAAGAGCAGGTGACCGAGCAGTACAACCAAATGATGAAGGAAGTCGAGGCGGCTGGCCTCTCCAAACTGGAGAAAATCTACACCGAGAACTATAAGAAGCGCCAGCAGCTGTGGACGGAGTCTAAATAACGCAAGCGGGGGAGGAGAAGACGGCCTTTGTCTTTGGCCTCCCTTTTTTTGCCGGGGCGCAGACCGTGATGGCTTGCACGCCCGAAGTTAGCGGGAAACGATCCATTTTCAAACGGTAAAGGATGAGGGACGATGGGAAATGTAGACATGCAGTTTGAGTTTGAGGAAAAAAGCCGGATCTTTGCGATTCATACGAAGCGCAGCTCCTACGTGTTCGGGATCAATGAACGGGACCGGCTGCAGCATCTGTATTGGGGCGAGCCTGTCACGATCGACGACTGCGCGCCGTTGCTGCGAGGGCGGTCGCACAGCTCCTTTGACGCCGAAGTGGATATGGAGGCCGAGGAGTTCAGCTTTTGGGGCGGGGTCAACTATGACGAGCCTTCCCTGAAGGTGCGCATGCCGGACGGCGTCCGGGATCTTTCGGCCGGCTATGCGCGTCATGAAATCCGCGAGGAGGACGGCCGGCAGACGCTGGTCATTGTGTTGAAGGACCGGGTCTACCCGCTGGAAGCCCATCTGCTGTACCGGGTCATTCCGGAATATGACCTGATTGAGCGTTCCGCGCGCATCGTCAATACCGGCGGGGAGGACATCGTCCTTGAGAGCGTCCAGTCGGCTGCGTGGAGCATGCCAGACCTGCGGGATTACCGGCTGACGCATGTCACCGGGAAATGGTCGGGCGAATTCCAGCTTCGCCGCAACGTGCTGAGCGAGGGGAAAAAGGTGCTGGAGTCGCGCAGAGGCTTTACCGACAGCCACACTAACCCGTGGTTTGCCGTCGATGAAGGTCAGGCGACGGAAACGGACGGCTGCGTCTGGTTCGGGGCGCTCGCCTGGAGCGGCAACTGGAAAATTACCGCGGAGAAAACGGTGTTTAACCATGTCCGTGTGACCGGGGGAATCAACGATTTCGACAGCGAGTGGGTGCTGGGTGCCGGCGAGTCGTTCGATGCGCCGTGGTTTGTCGGCGGGTACACGGCCGGCGGCTTCGGCGGCATGAGCCGGAATCTGCATCAGTACCAGCACGCGTACGTGCTGCCAAGCTCTGAGCCGCGCAAGGTGCTGTATAACTCCTGGGAGGCGACGTATTTCAATGTGAACGCCGCGGACCAGATGGCTCTGGCCGAGCGGGCGGCGCGGATGGGCGTCGAGCTGTTTGTCGTCGACGACGGCTGGTTCGGACAGCGGAATCACGACCGGGCCGGACTGGGCGACTGGTACGTGAATAAGGAGAAGTTTCCGAACGGTTTGGGCGAGCTGATCGGCAAGGTTCACGAGCTTGGCATGGAGTTCGGCATCTGGGTCGAGCCGGAGGCGGTCAATCCGGACAGCGACCTGTACCGGGCGCACCCGGACTGGGTGTACCATTTTGAGACGCGGCCGCGGACGGAGCTGCGCAACCAGCTGCTGCTGAACATTTCGAAGCCGGAGGTCAAGGCGTACATCCTTCAGTTTATGACCGAGCTGCTGCAGAATCACCGCATCAAGTTCATCAAGTGGGATATGAACCGCACGGTCACCGAGCCGGGAATGAAGGATCATCCGCTGCACCGGCAGAAGGAGCTGTGGATCCGCCATGTCCGCAGCCTGTACGAGATTTGGGCCGAGCTGCGGCGCCGGTTCCCGCATGTGGAATTCGAGACGTGCGCGGGCGGCGGCGCGCGGATCGACCTCGGCATCTTCCGGTATGCCGACCAGTCCTGGCCGAGCGACAACACCGACGCGTTCGACCGCTTAAGCATCCAGGAGGGCTTCTCGTACACGTATGCGCCCCGGATGATGACCTGCTGGGTGACGGAGTCGCCGACAGGCATGAACAAGCGGAACGTGTCGCTGAAGTACCGGTTCCACAGCGCGATGATGGGCACGCTCGGCATCGGCTCCAACCTGAACGAGTGGAGCGACGAGCTGATCGAGCAGTCCGGTGAATTCATCCGCCAGTACAAGGCGATCCGCCCGCTTGTGCAGTTCGGCCGCCAGTACCGGCTGGCCGATCTCCAGCACAAGGGCGTCACCGCCGTGCAGTACGTCGATGAAGCCGGTGCGGACAGCGCCGTGTTCGCCTTCCTGCATTCGCAGCGCCTCGGCGAACCGCTGCCGCGGCTGCGCCTGCAGGGGCTGCAGGCGGACCGGACGTACGCCATCGAGGGGCTGCCCGGCAGCTGGAGCGGACGCGCGCTGATGAACATCGGGATTGAGCTGCCGCTGCGGGGTGATTTTGACAGCCTGCTGTACCGGGTGACGGCGGTGGAGTAGGCGGGTGGTGGCTGGTGGCCGGTAGCTGGCCGGCAGGTTGTAGGCCGCCCCAGCAGATGGGACTCACCGGCGGTAGTTTGCGAGCCAGTCCCGGGCTAAAAGGCGATGACCATTCAGCCGTACAAAATGAAGCGAGTGGACGTAAGGACGCCCCCAGGGAAATTGCTGGGGGCGTTTTTTTTATAGGGCAGGACGTAGTGCTGAACCGAGTTACTTGAGACAACAAGACACCTGGCCCCCCACTTTACCCCTTTCGTGTCCCCCGGTACTCCGAGGGAGACTTGCCCATTATTTTTTTGAACAGGCGCGAGAAGTAGTAGGGGTCCTGAAATCCGAGCCGGTGGCTGATTTCCTTCACACTTTGCTGGGTGAGGTCCAGGTGCCTGCAGGCCAGCTGGATTTTCAGCCGCAGGTAGTAGTCGATCGGCGAATAGCCGGTCGCCTCCTTGAAGCGCTGGGTAAAATGCGGAACAGACACGCGCGCCTGAGCCGCAAGCTGCTTCAGTGTGACGGTGCCCTCCAGGCGGTCCATCATATACCGCACCGTTTGCGTGATATCGTGCTGGCTGTGGCGGAAAATCCCATCCTGCGGCTGCAGCCGGCACAGCCTCAAAATCGCCGCCAGGTGATGCGCCAGCTGCGATACATAAATGATATGGTTCAGCGTATAGCCCTGCTCCAGCAGCGCATACCCTTCCTGGAACAGCTCCGTCAGCTGGCGCGCTTTGTCCGGAGGCAGGGTGACGGGAAGGGATGCGGCGGCGGTTTTAGCCGGACGGGAAGGCGGCTCTGTGATGTCCCCGCTGTCCGAGGCTCCCGGTGCACCCACACCGATATTATTCCATTCATCGGACTCGCTAACATGCGTACTGGCTTCCTCGGCCTCTGGCCCGTGCCCTGATTCGTGTCCTGGCTCATGCCCTGGCCCGTGACCTGGCTCGTGCCCTGGACCGGGTCCCAGACCAAATCCCTCAAAAAACGCCTCTGTCTGCTCCCCCTTGAAATGCCACCAGTAAATGCTCCACGGATGCTCCTCTGACGAGCCATAGGTGTGGGGAGTCCGCGCGGGAATCACGATGGCCTGGCCCTGGCCGACCGGCTGCGCCCGGCCGCTTCCCAAGCGGTACCAGCCTTCTCCTTCCATGCAAAATATGACGATGACCGCTTCGCTGCCTTCGGGCCGCTCCCGGTAATGATGCAGCGCGCGCGGGAAGTATCCGGTATCGGTCACGTAGAGGGAACGGACCAGCGGATGCGATGACGCCTCAATCAGAATATGATCCGGTAGGACGATGAGTTTCTCGGATTTGAATCCGTCGGGTTTTCGTATTTTTTCCATAGTATTTACTATGGTTTGGGCCGTGTACTTTGTCAATGGAAACCTCCGTCTCAACACGCTCTATCAACACTGAAAAATCATAATATAATCCATCATTCCCATGAGATCGTGAATGGAGGGCGGGGCCGCTTCCTTTTAAGATGAGGATAGAGTTTTGAAAGGTTCCCGATATGCAGACATCACCATTGCAATTATAAAAGCGTCCCAGCGAAAGAAAGGATGAGTCAGCATGGCCAAAGCGCCTGAAGAAGTAAAGGTATGGGAAGAGCGGGTGGAAATTCCGACTTACGAGGCAGGTAAGCCCGATCCGAACCCGATGTTTTTGGAGAAGCGTGTGTATCAGGGAAGCTCGGGACGGGTCTACCCGCTGCCGGTCATCGATAAAATTTACGACGAAAAAGTTCAGAAATCGTACCGCATCGTCTTCCTGGAAAACGAGTACGTGCAAATCCAGGTCATGCCGGAGATCGGTGGACGGATTTACCGGGCGGTCGACAAGACGAACGGGTACGACTTTGTCTATCATAACCAGGTGATCAAGCCGGCGCTGGTGGGCCTGGCCGGACCGTGGATATCCGGCGGGATCGAGTTCAACTGGCCGCAGCATCACCGCCCGAACACGTTCGGCGAGGTGGAGCATACGATCGAACGCAATCCGGATGGAAGCGCAACGGTATGGGTCGGGGAAATCGACCGCATGTACGGCACCAAGGTGACGACCGGCTTCACCCTGCATCCAGGCAAGGCCTACCTCGAAATTCAGGCCCAGCTGTACAACCGGACAGCGGCGCCGCAGACATTTCTGTGGTGGGCCAACCCGGCGGTTGCGGTCAACGACCACACGCAGTCCGTGTTTCCGCCGGACGTGCATGCGGTGTTCGACCACGGCAAGCGCGACGTGTCCAAGTTTCCGATCGCCACGGGCACGTATTATAAAATGGACTACTCCGCCGGCGTGGACATTTCCAAATACAGCAACATTCCCGTTCCCACCTCCTACATGGCCTATCACTCGGACTATAATTTTGTCGGCGGTTACGACCACGGCGTCGGCGCAGGGCTGCTGCATGTTGCGAACAGGTATGTGTCGCCAGGGAAAAAGCAGTGGACCTGGGGACACGGGGAGTTCGGCCAGGCATGGGACCGCAATCTGACGGACGAGGACGGTCCTTACATCGAGCTCATGACCGGCGTCTACACCGACAACCAGCCGGACTTCAGCTGGCTCGCGCCGTACGAGGAGAAGAGCTTCAAGCAGTATTTTATGCCGTATAAAAAGATCGGTCTGGTCAAAAACGCCTCCATCGACGCGGCCGTAAACCTGGAGACGGCGGACGGGCAGGCATTAGTTCAGGTCTACGCCACCTCGGTGTTTGAACAAGCGCGCGTGCTGCTGAAGAGCGCCGGACAGATCGTTCTGGACAAAATCGTGAAGCTGTCGCCGAGCGATGTGTTCCAGGCGGAGGTGAACATTGGCGCCGAAGTCCGGGAAGAGGAGCTGCGGGTCATCGTACTGGACGTGGATGGAAGGGAGCTGGTCTCCTACCGGCCGATGCCGAAGATGATCGAGCAGGTTCCCGATCCGGCCAAAGCCATCGAGGCGCCGGAGCAGCTGCCTAGCACCGAAGCGCTGTATTTGGCGGGACTGCATCTGGAGCAGTACCGGCACGCAACCCGTGAGCCGGAAGCTTATTATTTGGAGGGCTTGAAGCGGGACCCCGGCGACATCCGGCTGAACAATGCTTACGGTCTGCTGCTGCTGCGGAGGGGATGCTTGGAGGACAGCGAGGTGTATTTCCGAAAAGCGATCGAGACGCTGACGCGCCACAACGCCAGGCCGTATGACAGCGAGCCGTTCTATCATCTCGGCCAGACGCTCAAATGGCAGGGCCGTCTTGAAGAGGCATACGCCGCCTTCTACAAGAGCGTGTGGACGGGAGCATGGCAGGCGGCGGGATACTTTGCCCTCGCGCAGATCGCCTGCGGGCAGGGGCAGTACGACGAGGCGCTCGAGCTGGTGGACCGTTCCCTGAACGTCCAGTACCGCCATTACAAGGCCCGCCATCTGAAAAGCGTCATCCTGCGGAGGTTGGGCCGCGCCGTAGAGGCCGAGACGCTCGTGCGGGAGACGATCCGCATCGATCCGGTGGAATTCGCGGCCCGTAACGAGCTGATCGCCGTATACCGCGAAACCGGCCGGACGGCTGAAGCGCAGGAAGCGCTGGACGGCCTGGCTAGCCTCATGCGCGGCGATGCGCACAATTACATCGCTTTGGCTCAGGATTACGCCGATGCCGGCCAATACGCGGACGCGCTTGAGGTTCTGGGCCGCATCGCAGCGCCTGAACAGCCGGGGGTCTACCCGATGGTCCGTTATTACCAGGCGAGCTGGAGCCGGAAAAACGGACAGGATGAGCAGGCAGCCGCTTATGATGAGCAGGCTGCTGCGGCGGATCCGGCGTACTGCTTCCCGAACACGCTGCACGATTACGCCGTGCTTCAAGAAGCGGCGGCTCTGCATCCGGGAGATGCCAAAGCAAGGTATTACTTGGGCAACCTGCTCTATGACAAAAAGCGCCATGCCGAGGCGGCCGCGTGCTGGGAAGCTTCGGTGGCGCTGGATGGCAGCTTTTCGACGCCTTACCGCAATTTGGCGCTCGCCTATTACAACAAGCTGAACCGCCCGGACGATGCGCAAGCAGCGCTGGAGACGGCGTTTCGGCTGAACCCGGCGGACGCGCGCGTCTTCTACGAGCTGGACCAGCTGTATAAAAAGATCGGCCGCTCGCCGGAACAACGGCTGCAGGCGCTGGAAGCACACCGCGAACTGGTAGAGCTTCGGGATGACCTGTACCTCGAATACTTAACGCTGCACAATACGCTGAACCGCCATGAGGAGGCGCTCAGCCTCATTCTCGCCCGCTGCTTCCATCCATGGGAAGGCGGGGAAGGCAAAGTGCCGGCCCAATACGTGACCGCCCGCGTGGAAATCGCCAAAGGGCTGCTGAACGAAGGCCGGGTGGAGGAGGCCGCCGAGCAGCTGCTGCTCGCGAAGCAGTACCCGCTGAACATCGGCGAGGGCAAGCTGGAAGGCGCTCAGGAGAACAACATCGACTATTACCTCGGCGTGGCGTACGGCCTGCTCGGCCGGCAGGAGGAAGCGCAAAATGCGCTGCTGCAGGCGTCGCAAGGGCTGAAGGAGCCGTCCAGCGCCATGTATTACAACGATCAGCCGCCGCACATGATTTTCTACCAGGGCGCGGCCCTGCGCAGGCTGGGGCGGGAAGCGGAAGCGCGGAGCCGCTTCAACAAGTTGGTCGACTACGGGGAAAAGCATCTGTTCGACCGGCCGCAAATCGATTATTTCGCCGTGTCGCTTCCCGACTTCCTCGTGTTTGAGGACGATCTGCACAAGCGCAACGAAATCCACTGCCATTACATGATGGGACTTGGGCAGCTGGGTCTGGGCCGATTTCGGGAAGCCGAGGAGCATTTCCGGCAGGCGCTGGCGCTGGAGCCGCATCATCAGGGGGCTGCGCAGCATCTTGAATTATGCCGCACAGGAATATGACGTCTCAGACCGAGGGGAAAGGGGGCGAAAGATGAGCTGGACACCGCATCAAATCAACGGCTTTAACGCCTGGACGGGAAGGACCTCCGCCATGGAGGTCACCCTGCTGCCGGAGCTCGGCAGCAAAATGGTCTCCCTCCGCAACCGCCTGACCGGCCGGGAATGGCTCGCACCGGCAGGCGGAGCGCTGGGGAACCGGGGCTACGCCAGCTCCTTCGCGGACAGCGACGGAAGCGGATGGGATGAAATGTTCCCGACGATCAACGTATGCCGGTATCCGGAGCATCCCTGGAAGGGGACGGAGCTTCCGGATCACGGTGAGGTCTGGTCCATTCCCTGGAAGGCCGAGGGACATGGAGATCACCTATCATGCTGCGTGCACGGCGTGAGGATGCCGTACCGGCTCGAGAAGACGTATTATTTTGCCGCAGAGGACCGGCTCCGGATCGACTATCAGGTGACCAATCTCAGCCCGTTCCCGTTTGCGTTCCTGTGGGCAGCCCATCCGCTGCTGCGGATCGAGGAAGGGATGCAGATCATCGTGCCCGAAGGGTTGAGCGGGATTGCAATCTCCTATTCGGAACGTGACAGGCTTGGGAAAAGGGGGGATCTGCTGGCGTGGCCGCAGCCCTTTTCGAACCAACCGGGATGCCGCCTGGACCGCACGGGACGCCGTGAAGAGCGGACGGCCGAGAAATTTTATTTTACGGGTGAGCTGCCGGAAGGAAAGACTTCCGTTTATGATCCGCTCAAGCAGGAAGGAATCACCTTTACCTTTCCGAAGGAGAAGGTGCCTTACCTGTCGGTGTGGGCGAATTACGGCGGCTACCAGGGGCAGTATCATCTGGCATTGGAGCCGGCCACGGGCTTCTTGGACGACTTGGCGCATGCCATGAAGCGGGATGCCGCAGCAGCTGTCGTGGAGGGCGGCGGCAAGTATGCGTGGCATTTGGAAGTGAGCTGGATGGAAGCCAAGCGGTGAGAAGAAACGAAACCGGGTGGCTGAACGACAAACCGATCGTAATCCGGACCATTGCGGCAGGGGATTCGATTAACGGAAGCCCGGCGCCGAAGGGCAGCAGGAGTTCAGTCGATAGCTGCGGATTCCCGATCCGTGGATTTCCTTTGCGTCAGCCGACAAAAATCCTGCACCCTCTCCAGGGATGCAGGATTTTCTGTTTTTTTTATAGCTCAATGTATCTATGTCAAAATAATCGGCAGTTCCTTCAGCGCGAACATCATCATGCTGTCCATTCGCGCCAGCTCAGCGGAACGGTCGCGGCGGTATTCGGGAAAACGGGCAAGCAGCGTTTCGATCGCGATTTTGGACTCGAGGCGGGCAAGCTGGGAGCCGAGGCAGTAATGGATGCCGCTGCCCAGTCCCAGGTGCGGGTTCGGATTGCGGTGGATATTAAATTCCTCCGGACGTTCGAACACCTTCTCGTCATGGTTTGCCGACGCCATCCAGATATGGACGAATTGACCTACTTTCATCTCCTGGCCGCCAAGGACGGTATCCTGCTTCACGCGGCGGAACATGACCTGCACCGGCGAGAAATAGCGGAACACTTCCTCCAGCGCGCCGGGAATGAGGCTGCGGTCGGCAAGCAGCTGCGCACGGACATCCGGCAGGGTGTCGATGCCGAGCATCGCCGAGGAGATCAGGTTGGTCGTCGTTTCGTTGCCAGCCACGAGGAGCAGGATGCAGAAGCCGATGATCTCGAGGTCCGTCAGATGCTCATTGTCGATTCGAGCCTCGACCAGCTTGGTGACCAGATCGTCCTGCGGATGGCGTCTGCGGTCCTCGGCAATTTCGGAGAAGTATTCGCTCATCTCGCGCTGGCACTGATAGAAATCTTCGCCGCTGTCTCCGACCAGGGCGTCGGACCAGGCTTTGAATTGTTCGCGGTGGTCCAGCGACACGCCGAGCATCTCGGCGATGACGACGATCGGCAGTGGGCTGGCAAAGTCAGCGATGGCGTCCATCCGCCCCTTTTTCTCCGCTTCGTCCAACAGCGAGGTGGTGATCGACTGGATTTTGGGAGCCAGCGATTCGATGACGCGCGGCGTGAACGCCTGGGTCACCAGCCGGCGCAGCTGCCGGTGCTTGGGCGGATCCTGCCGCAGAATGCTGTGCTCCAGCGGGTCCTCGGAGTCAGGGAAGGCCGACGAGGAAAAAATATCGTGATTCGTAAATACCGTCTTTACATCGTCATATCCGTACACGTTCCAAACTTGCCCGTCGTTGGACTGGACAACGGGGGAATCCCGGCGCATCTTTTTATACCATTCCAAAGGGAGCAGTCCATTTGCATTCCATTCCATGAAGCAACACCGTCGCTTTCTTTTTTAGATGAGAACAACCTAAATTTTGGGCAAAGCTGGCTTATCGATCATTGCGCTGGAGAACTTCCGATCCATGAGGTCTGTCTACAAGTAAACGAGGTTTGTCTGCTGGAGCTGATCTTTTTCTGGATGAGTTGATTTCCTAAATAAGTTCTGTGTCTCGGTCTCTCTGCTTCCTAAAAAGGTCTTCTGTTTAACACGCTACGATCTTTTGAACTGACTGGTCAGTTTGATGTGGGCAAAAAAAGGTCCTGCTTAATCAAGCGACTTAAACAGACCTTCGGCGACGACCGTGAATACGAAGCTTTCCAGGTCTTCGCGGCTGTACTCTTCCTGGTGGCTCAAATAATAATTGCATGTGCTTTCCAGCATGCCGATCGTACTGGCTGCAGCCAGGTCCGCGTCGACGTCGCGCATAACGCCGCCCTCGCATTGGGCTTCTTTAAGAATGCCGGCCAAAAAGCTTAAATGCTCGCGACGGAGCTGCTTCAGTTCATCCAGCACATCGGGCTCAATGCCGTTGGAAATTTCGTTGAACACGATATGGGCAAAATGGCGGGAGTCGAGGAACAAGTCCAGATGGTGGCGGAGAACCCGAAGGATCTGCTCTTTGATCGGAAGCGCGGAGCTAAGGTCGGTTTTCGTCCGCTCCATAATGTCCTCGAATCCGGCTTTTACCACGGCTTTGAAGAGCTGGGACTTTCCCGGAAAGTTGTAGTACAAGGTGCCTTTGGCGACCTGCGCCTGCTGGGCGATCTCATCCATGCTGGCCCGGTGATAGCCGTATTCGGAGAAGACGCGGGTGGCTGCGTGCAGAATCTTTTCTTTGCTCACGGTGGTGTATTGGTCCTTTCCATCTCATTCGTCGGTTGGACGGGATTAATCTGACTGGTCAGTTCAAAAACAACATAACATGCTGGGAATATTTAGTCAACTGGACCCGCATCGATGGGTGGGGAAACGCCCGATTTTTAAAGGTATGAGATAGAATGAAACCTGATATGTTATACTGAGCATAAATTCAATTTAGGAGTGATCTTCTGAGAAAGAATAAATCCATGTCCTTTGACGATCTGCTGATGGAATTGAAAGGCCAAAAATCGGCGCAGGAAGAATCCGGCCGCATTGCCCTCGACAAGCTTTTAAACGGCTCGTTTATGCGCAAGCATTCGTCGTTTGCCAGCTTTCAGGAATTTTTGGAAAATGGCAATTTTCACGCGGAAACCCAAGAAGAGTTGAATAAAATACCGGATGAGCTGCTGGATCGGCATGTGTCCCGGCAGACCGACTTTAAGGATTGGAAAACCATGCTGGAACAAGCGAATGCGGATTATGCTGCGAATAACGGGTAGCCTATCCTGCGTTCGCGTGGATAGATCAAGAGAGGATCAAGCTTTGCGCTTGCTCCTCTTTTTTGTGGCATTCCAGCATGCAACTTCGTAGTGTTCAACTTAACTCTTTCTTAAGGATTGTCTTTAACTTCTCTTTCGTTTTGGCTCCTATACTGGGCTTACGATACAAGAGGAGGAATTCAATTCATGATGAAGAGTAAAGAAAAGCGGAGGTCCATAGCCTCCATATCCCGAAAAATGATACTCGTGCTGCTCCTGGCAGCCGTCTTCTCAGGAGCCTATACCAGCTTGGCGTCAGCAGCTCCCAAGCTTGAGACAGGCCGGGAGGATCAGATCGACCGGTTCATCGAGACCCGCATGCATCAGAACCGGATTCCCGGATTGTCTGCCGCGATTGTCCACGACGGCGAAGTCGTATACTCAAAAGGGTACGGGCAAACCGGAAGCGGTGCAGCCGTCACGCCCGACACGCCGCTTCCGGTCGCTTCCCTGAGCAAGTCGATCACGGCGCTGGCCGTCATGCAGCTGGTTGAAGCGGGGAAGATCCGCCTGGAAGACAAGGCGGCGGACCTTCTTCCGTCCTTCCGGATGGACGATCCGAGGGGGAAGGAGATCACGGTGCGGCAGCTGCTGAACCAGACGAGCGGTCTGGCCGATACCGTGTTTCCGGAAATGGCATTTTCGGCGCAGCCCGCTTCGCTCGGCGAATCGATCGCCCGGTTGAAAGGGGTCAAGCTCGCCAGCGACCCGGGAACGGCGTTTCATTACCATAACACCAATTATCAGCTGCTCGCGCTGATCGTGGAGACGGTGAGCAAGGAGCCTTTTCCGGACTATTTGCAAAAGCACATCTTTGCTCCGCTGCACATGGGCCGTACGACGGACGCCGCGTTGACCAGTTCCTTTAAAGAACCGGGCAACATGCTGCTCTATGGCCAGCCGGTCGCCTTGAAGGAACCGGATTGGTTCGTGGAGGGAGCCGCAGGGAATATCTCGACCGCAAACGATATGGCACGGTGGCTGATGCTGCAGCTCGGCGGGGGGACTTATGGGGGAACACGTCTGCTCAGCCCGGAGGGAATCGCTGCAATGCGCGAGGTTCCCGCCGGTGTGGAGAGCCGTTACGGTATGGGATGGACGGTGGACGGTGCAAGGTTAAGCCATAACGGCATTTTGTGGACGTATCAGGCGGATCAACTGCTGATGCCGGAGAGCGGCTATGGGATCGTCATCCTGTTTGGCAGCGGTTTGAATGCGCTGGTTAACTATGGCACCTTTGCTTCAGGCATTGCCGACATTTTGAGTGGGGAGGAGCCGCCAAAGTCAGCGATTTCCGTAGGCATGATCGAAGCGGGGATCGCGCTGCTGACGCTGCTGACCGTTCTGCTGTGGGTGCGGGGATTCTTTTTCCGCTGGAAGCGGTGGGAACACAAGGCCCGTCAGCGCCGCGTTTGGCTGACTTCGCTGCGGATGCTCGCCACCTTGATCCCGCTTGCGATTTTCATCAGCCTGCCGCAGATCCTGACCTTCGTTGGCGGCGGGAGAGTGCTGAAATGGGAGCAAATTTTCCTGCTGATGCCGAGCGTCGTGATTTGGCTGGCGCTGCTGTCGGCGTTTGGCGTGATCGGCTTCGTCCGCAAGGCCTTCTGCATGGTTACGATATTACGGGAACACCAAAAAGCCCAGGCCTAGTGCCTGAGCTTTTTTCTTGATGACATTTCCGAATCGTGAGCTGCTTAAGTCCAGCGGGCCGCCCACAGCTTCATTTCATGGCAGATGACATGCAGGTCCTGTCCCTTAGGCGTGAGCGAGTATTCCACCGTCACCGGTACGGTAGGGAATACTTCCCGCTCCAGCACGCCCTGCTCCTCCAAATGGCGCAGCGTACTGGTCAGGGCGCGGGGGCTTACACTGGGGATACGGCGCTGCAGTTCACCAAAGCGAAGAGTGCCGCAAAACAGCTCGCGGATGACGAGAAAGGCCCATTTTCCGCCCAGCACATCCAGTGTTTTTTCAATGTTGCATTCGATATGCGTCGGGTTTTTCGGAACGTAACTGCTCGCTTTTTTGACTGTTTCCATAGACTCTCCTCCTTATATGTATATAACTATACTCTATATAGTATCTACCCTTGATATAATTAAGTGAAAAACATTTCACTTCTTTAAATCATATATGAACTTTTATAGAATGAAAAGGGTAACAGGACAACAAGGAGGTAGATGGAATGAAATACCGGAGACTGGGAAGAAGCGGGCTTAAAGTCAGCGAAATCAGCTTGGGCAGCTGGCTTACATATGGCGGTTACGTGGAACGCGAAAATGCGGTGAATTCGATCAAAACGGCTTACGATTTGGGCATCAACTTTTTCGATACGGCCAATGTTTATGAAAAAGGCGCGGCGGAAGAGCTTGTCGGCAAAGCGCTGAAAGCGTATCCGCGTGAATCCTACGTGCTGGCTACCAAGGCGTTCTGGCCGATGGGCGAAGGCCCGAATGACCGCGGCTTGTCGCGCAAGCATATTACGGAGCAGGCGAATGCCAGCCTGAAGCGGCTTGGACATGACTATGTGGACATTTTCTACTGCCACCGCCATGATCCGGAGACGCCTTTGGAAGAAACGCTGCGCGCGATCGACGACCTGGTTCGCCAGGGCAAAGTGCTGTACGTCGGCGTGAGCGAATGGCAGGCATCGCAGATCGCCGAAGCGATCGGCGTGGCCGACCGTTATCTGCTGGACCGCATTGTGGTCAACCAGCCGATTTACAACATGTTCGAGCGCTACATCGAGAAGGAAGTCATGCCGCTCAGCGAACGCGTAGGGATCGGACAAGTGGTGTTCTCCCCGCTGGCCCAAGGCCTGCTGACAGGCAAATACACGTCGGCTTCCGACATTCCGCAGGACAGCCGCGCGGCGAAGCTCGATTGGATGCGCAAAGGCATCACCGAAGAAAAGATTGCCAAAGTGCAGCAGCTTGAAGGCGTGGCCAAAGAGCTCGGCATTTCCGTCGGCAACCTGGCCCTTGCGTGGATTCTGCGCAAAGACAACGTGGCCAGCGCGCTGGTCGGCGCAAGCCGTCCGGAGCAGGTGACGGAGAATGCCAAGGCTTCGGGCATCGTCCTGAGCGAAGACGTGCAGGAACGGATCGAAGACATTCTGAAATAATCGGACCGGCCAAGGGTTCGGCCAGGTTTGAACCGAAGCGAAGAGGAGGCGTTACTTGTGGCCAAAGTCGTCATTACAGGCGGAAGCGGCATGCTTGGACAGTGGGTCGTGCGTCATTTTATCGAGCAGGGGTATGAGGTGCTGAACGTGGACTTCCGGCGTCCCGACGAGAACCTTTGCCCTACGCTGATTGCGAATCTTGAAGATTTGGGAGAGACCTATGGCGCGCTGGCCGGGGCTGATGCCGTCGTTCATTTGGCGGCGATCCCGGCGGCGCATATCCGCACGCCGGAAGTTACATTCCGGAACAACGTCATGTCGACGTACAACGTGCTGGAGGCCGCCGCAGGCCTCGGAATCCGCAAAACAGTGATCGCGTCCAGCGAATCGTCCTACGGCATCGTATTTGCAGTCAGTCCCTTAAGCCCGCAGTACGTGCCCGTGGACGAGGCGCATCCGCAGCTGCCCGAGGACAGCTACGGACTGTCCAAGGTGGTCAATGAATTGACCGCCGACATGTTCCACCGGCGCACCGGCATGCAGGTCGTCTCCATTCGCCTCGGGAATGTCATCCCTCCGGAATGGTATGAACGTTTTCCCTCATTCATCGACAAGCCCGAAGAACGGGACCGCATTCTGTGGAGCTACATCGACACCCGCGACGCTGCTTCGGCCATCCGGCTGGCCGTCGAGGCGGACGGGCTCGGTGCGGTGGCCCTTAACGTGGCCGCCGACGACTCCAGCATGGCGGTTCCGAGCCGCGAACTGCTGGCCGCCAGGTATCCCGGCGTGACGGACATCCGCGCGCCGCTGGCGGGGCATGAGACCCTGCTCAGCAACGAGAAGGCGAAGCGCCTGCTCGGCTGGCAGCCGCAGCACCGCTGGCGCGACGAGGTTGCGAAGCTTCGCTGAACGCAGGCCGCAAGCGCCTGCAGAAAGCATGGATGACAGAAATAGATACTCTTACGCAAACTCCAAACCAAGAAGACTCGGCCTCGTTCCGGAGTCTTCTTGGTTTTTTTGTCGGTCATTTCCTGCTATTTTGCCTTGGCGGCGTCCTTCTGCAGCTCTTTCCAGGCGGCGACCGAGTCAGCGCTCGTATAGATGTAAGGGGTCTGGGGCTGGACAATTGGCGTGATTTGCGAAGCCTCGATCTCGATCAAATCCTTGCCCCCTTGGGACACGATCTTCAGTTTGCCCTGTACCTTGACCCAGGAATCGGCCGGTAAGGTCAGCTTCTGCTTGGGATCGACCATAATGCCGAAAGGGGTGGCGTCCGCCGTGCAGCACTGCACCAGAAAGCGGCTGACCGCGAAGGGGCCGCTTGCTCCGCTTGTCTGGTCGCGGTAAACGAAGCCGGATACGGCGATTTCCTTGCCTTCAAACTGCTCCTTGAACATCTCGATCGCCCCGAACGTCTCGGAGTAAATCGCCGGGTAGACCGGGATGACGGGCTGGGCGTACAGCAGTTTGGCGAGCTCGGCGAATTCCTTGGCATACGGATCGGTGGTCTCGAAGGTGACGGCCGTATCCCGATTTGTGGGGGCGCTGGTAATTGACTTGTTCGGCACCGTGGATGCGCTGGGAATAGCCTTCTCTGGCTCCATCGCGGAATAGGAGAGGGAGATGCCCTTCTTGGCGGCGGCGATGCTGCCGAGGGCCTTATCCGGCAGCAGAAACCCGAGCAGCAGCGGGAGTACGAACAGGCCGTACAGGCCGGTGCTTTTCAAGAAGCCGGCGGGCAGGCGGTGATCGCAGTTACACAGCACCTGGCTGCGTCCGAGCAGTGCCTGGATCACCAGGCTGAGCGCCATCAGGCCCAGCGGAACCGGGCACAGCCGGATCCATCTCGCCAGGGCGGGGGCGACGTAATAATGCAGCGCGTCCTGCTGCATCAGGTGCAGAATATAGAGGGCGAAAGCCGCCAGCACGGCCGCCCGGAACAGGTAATGCAGCCGGATGCTGCGGGAGTCGTTCACTTGGCTCTACCTCCAGTCGGATTAGGTATTGGGTTCTCGCATCTTGCGCGGGCGTGTTCCTGGCATGGGCGTCCACACCAGATCGAATGATACATCCGCCAAAAAGTTTACAACCAGGCTGAAATCAGAACCGAACCGACAAAGACGCAGGCGGCGATCAGAAAGAACAGATAGAGGGCGAACTTGGTTTTGAACAGCGCCATCAGCATCATGGCGTTTTTGAAATCCAGCATCGGGCCCAGCACCATGAACGCGATCAGCGAACCGGCGGGAAAGGTGTGCAGGAAGGTGGAAGCGACAAAAGCGTCCGACGTGGAGCACAGGGAGAGCGCAAAGGCGAGCCCCATCATGAACAGATACGAGCCCAGCGGATGGCCGCCGATGGCGGAGAGGCTTTCCCGGACCATAAACGTCTGAATGGCCGACGTCAGCAGGCAGCCGATGATCAAATATTTGCCCATGTCGAAAAACTCGTCCGACGTATGGACGAATACCGACGCCAGCCGGCCGCCACGTGCGGCATGGAGATGAGCATTCCCGCCGGTTTCCCGCTCCATCGACCATCTCACCGGCGATTTTTTTACCGTAACGTAGACGATGAGCCCGATCAGGAAAGCGACGGCGAAGGCCAGTCCCATCCGGGCGTATGCGAGATCCGGATGGCTGCGGAACGCCATGAAGGTGGCTCCGTAGACGACCGGATTGATGATCGGTCCGGATAAAATGAACACGATTGCGACATATACGGGCATGCCCTTATGAATGAGCCGGCGGACGAGCGGGATCATGCCGCACTCGCACACCGGGAAGATCACGCCGAGGAGACAGGCGAACAGGATGGCCGGAACCGGCTTCTTCGGAATCCAGCGCGACAGAACCTCGTCCGGCACAAACACCTGCAGCAGCGATGAGAGCAGCGCCCCAGCCAGCACGAACGGCAGCGCCTCCAGCAGAATGCCGACGAAGCTGGTTTTGAACGTGTCCATATAGACGTTATCCAGCAGCTCGATGCGCTCCGGCAGCCACAGGACGAGCAGGATGATCAGAAAGGCGGCGGGAAGAAGCAGCGGGACGATTTTAAAAGGGGAGAGGGTGGTCATGGCGGGATCAGCTCCTTCCACAGGAATAATGAAGCTTAACGAAACAGTTCGGACCAGCGTTCCTTCAGCCGCGCCTCGTTCAAATTCAGGCCGATCATGACGAGATACGGTGCGCCTGGGTAACGGGAGGTTTCCCAGAACGTGCGCGTCCCGGCATACTGGACGAGCTGGACCGGTTCATGGCGGGCGAGCGCCACATGCCCTTTGGCGCGAAGAAGCGCGTCTCCGCACTCACGGAAGAACGCCTCCAGCCGCTCCCTGGACAGGGAAGCCGGACTTTGCTCCGCCGGGGGAAAGGTCAGCGTGACGGTGCTGACTTTGGAAAAAGAGACCGCCTCGTCATGATGTTCATGCCCGCCGTGGCCGCCATGCACTTCATGCGCGTGGGCAGTGGCCGTAGATCCCGTACCGTGACCGTTATGGGCAAGGTGGTGAGCATGCGAAGCGGCGGGGTCAACAGCTTCACGGAACCTGTGCTGCGCCTGGCTGCTCAGCGCCTCCTGCGCTGTGGTCTGTGCACCAGCCCAGACAGCAGATGCCTTGGACCCTTGGCGGCGGTCAATCCCTTCCAGCAGGCTGGACAGGTCAATCCGGCTATATTCTGTGTATACGATCGCAGCCTCGGGATTATGCTTACGGATCATGCTTTCGATCTTGCCGATCGTACCCGGGGCGGCCAGGTCCTGCTTGTTGACCGCGACCAGATCGGCGCTTTCGATCTGCTTGCGCAGCGTGCGGACCAGCTCTTTGTCGGCGGAGAAGCGGCTGTTGAACTCCAGCACGTTCTCCGCGTCGAGCATCGTCACCGTATAATGGTGCCGTACCCGGCCGGCAAGCCCCGGCTCCAGAAGGGTGCAGCGGATTTCTTCGGGATCTGCTACGCCGGTGAGCTCGATGACGATGACGTCGGGCGACCGCTCCAGCAGGGTGGATAGACCCTGCGGCAGCTCGCTTTTCCGGCTGCAGCAGACGCATCCGTCCAGCAGCTTCTGCACCTGAACCCCCGCTTGTTCCTCCAGAATCGTTCCATCCACATCCCGTTTGCCCAGCTCGTTCATCAGGATGCCGGGGGTCAGCCCCCGGGCCGAGCACTCCTTGAGCACGGACAGCAGCAGCGTCGTTTTGCCGCTTCCCAAAAATCCACTTAATATGATGACGGGCGTTACCATGTGCGATTCATCTCCTTTATCCTCGTTGTCGAATATAGAGCAGGCCCAGGGATACGGCCTGTACCAAGCGTGAATTTTTCTCCCATTTTATCTATACGTAAAGATTACGATTTAATGCCTATGAATATGGCGGTCCGGAAGGTGCTGATAGATTCAGAACCGCGGCGATTGATGCCATTACAGAGCAACCTGCTGAGGAGAAATCTGGAAAAGAATGCTATAGATCCATTCATATCCGGACCGAAGTCGTTTATGATAGGTTTATGTCAGCGACCAAGGATTTCCGGAGGAGGAAAAGGAAGGCATGAGCAAATTTGTCATTGGCATGGACCTCGGCGGAACCCGGATCAAATCGGCGGTATTTGACGCGGATGCCGGTTGGAGGATCGCCGCGGAAAGAATGGACGCCACCGAAGCGGACAAGGGACCGGAGCATGTGCTGAACCGGATGAAGCGGATCGTTCATGAACTGATGAAGGAAGCGGGGATCGGGCCGATGGACGTGAGCTGCATGGGGATGGGCATTCCGGGGCTCCTGGATCCGCGGGAAGGGCTGTCGATTCTGTCTCCCAACTTTCCGGAATGGGAAAATATCCACGTCGTAAACCGGATGCGGGAGGAGTTCGCTTTTCCGGTTTTCATCGATAATGATGTTCGCGTCAACATGTACGGGGAGTGGCGGTTTGGCGCCGGAAGGGGCTGCAGGAACCTGATGCTCATTACTTTGGGAACCGGACTGGGCTCGGGAATAATTTATCAAGGGAAAGTTGTCTACGGCACGTCTTCGAGCGCAGGCGAGATCGGCCACATGAACATGTACAGGGAAGGGCGGCCGTGCCGCTGCGGCAGCTCGGGCTGCCTAGGCCGCTACGTGTCCGCGGTGGGCATGGTCCGAACGTTTGCGGAAAAGCTGGCGGAAGGACGGAAGAGCGTCATTCAGGAATGGACGGGCAACGATAACTCGCAAATGACGGCGCAGCTCATTTCAGATGCCTATGACCGGCAGGATGCGCTCGCTATTGAAGTGATGCACGAGACGGGAGAGCTTCTCGGGTATGGATTAGCGAACGCCATCAATTTGCTGAATCCCGAAATGATCATTGTAGGCGGCGGCATGGCCGCGGCCGGGGAGCGTCTCTTGCGCCCGGTGCGCGAGACGGTAGCCCGCCATGCGCTGCAGCTGTCCGCCGGTGTCTGCCGCATCGTGCAGGCCGAGCTTGGGGACAGGGCCGGGATGCTGGGCGCCGCCGTGTATGCGGACGGACGTTTGAAAGGAGGGAATTCATGGTCAGACAGTGGGCTAACAGGCTGATTATGCTGCTGGTGCTGGCTGCGATCATCCTGGTCGTTATTTACGCTTTCGAGGGAAAGTTGTTCGGCCTTCAAGACAGGAAAGCGGAAGGGAGCCCGACGGTGGTGGAGGCGATTGAGAAGATCCGGGGCGAGGGATACGTGTCCTATATGATCGATGAGCGTCCTGTTGCTGACGGGGAGGTGGCTTTTTTCCTGCGGAAGACACCCAGCGGAGGATATACCATCGTTGCAGAATATGTAAAGAAAATCGAAAAAGGCTGGAGGTGGGGCTATGGGGGAAGCTTCGGAGCCTCCAACTATCACCCCGGGCTTTCCGACGCCGAGGCTCGGAAGGAGAGCTTTTTTGCCATGTACATGCCTGAGACAGAGGGCACGGAATTCGGCAGCTCTCCCTTTCCAATGTATTACGGCATCGCCCTGCATCCCGACATCAGCCGCATTGTGGTCAAGGATCCCACCGGCTACGAAAAGCAGGCACAGATCGTTCCCGTCGAGCAAAATTTCAAATTGTTCTACGTGTTTATGGACGCTTCGCAGGGCACGAAGTTTGAAATTACGGGCTATGACCGCAGCGGAAACATCATCCATCAGGTCACTCAGGATGAATCCCTCCCCTCCAACGGAAGCGTGACCACAATCAATTAACCGTAATTTTACATAATCAGCCTTCCCAATTAACGGATCGGAAACAATCCATCGATAAGATGAAGGAGGAAAAATCCAATTCGAACAAGCCGGGAGGAGAGAAATGATGAGATTGGCGCTGTTGGGTGATTTGCATTACCACGAAATCGACGAGTCGGTACCGGGGCTGAAGGAAGCACGGCGTGCATTCTATCAAACGGTGCTGGAGCAGTTTTTGGAGCAGGAAGCGGACCTGTATATTTCGCTGGGGGATCTCACCAACTTCGGCACGGCCTCCGAGCTTCGCGAAGTGTACGACCTGCTTCGCCGCCAGGACAAGACGTTCATTCACGTGCTGGGCAATCATGACTTGTATGCGCAGCGCAGAGCCGAGGTGCTGGAGATTACGGGCCAGGAGAGGTACCACGCCATCGACACAGATCAAGCGATGCTCGTGTTTCTCGACACGGCCAAGGAAATGGATTTTAAGGATTGGGGCGGCTGGCTCGATCCCGAGCAGCTCGGCTGGCTTGAGGAGCAGGTCGGACTGTCGGGCGACAAGCCGCTGCTCGTCTTCGGCCATCACCCCGTATACAATACGACGGCGGGTTCAGAGAAGGACAAGGGCTCGATTCATCCCATCATCGACATGTGGAGCATATTGAACCAAAAGCAGGGCATCGGCATCTATTTCAACGGCCATACGCATATGGACTCGATCGCGCACCGGCAGGACTGGTCGTTCGTGCAGTTGTCGGCCTGCCTGGATCAGCCGGGCTTCCGGATCGTCGATATCGCGGAGGACGCGATCCGCATCACACCGGTCGAAGTGATGGACCCGACGCTGCCGGATCACATGGCGCTCCTTCACCAGCATATGAAGCATTTCAGCCCGAATCCGGATGCCAGAGGGATGGAGGACGACCGGGCTCTGCTCGTTCCGCTGCCGATTGCGCCGCAAATCTGAATATAGAGTAATCACGACCTTCGTGAAAGGGAGGCTGTACACGCATGAATGACGTTATGACCCGGGAGCATTTTTTCAAAGGTCTCGCCAAGCATAAACGGATTGCCTCCATCAAAGACCCCCGCCACATTGAAATCGCCTTAAAGCATCGGGATGAGCTGAGCGGCGTCTTCCTGCTGATGGGCCATATCGGTGTCGCCAAAGGCTATGTGAACGTATTCCGGGAGCACGCTCTGCCGGTGTTCATGCATTTGGAAAAAATCGGCGGGCTCAGCACGGACCATTACGGCCTGGACTATTTGGCCAAGAGCATCCGCCCGGTCGGCATCATTTCGACCAAAACCAGCGTCATCAAAACCGCCAAAAAAATGGGGCTGCTCACGGTGCAGCGTTTCTTTCTCGTCGACAGCGAAGGGCTGGAGAACATCGCGAAGAGCCTGTCCCAGGCCGAGCCGGACATCATCGAGCTGATGCCTGCCCGCATTCCGGACATGATCCGCAGGGTGAAGAGCTTTACGGAAGTCCCGATCATTACCGGCGGCCTGCTGTATGAGCACAGCCACGCACAGGAGTGCCTGGACCAGGGAGCGACGGCCATTTCCGCATCCCGTCCCGAGCTGTGGAGAAGAAAGATCATTTGATGTCCCGTTAATATTCCGCATAAACCGCGTTAATAGTTGTCCCTTATGATGAAATCGACAAGTAAATAGAACGGTTGGAGTTATGGAGAAACCTGATCTGTCGAGAGAGCGCTATGCCAGCGTTCCCACTCGGCGGTATTCGGGTTTCTTTATTTTTGGGCTGCAGCCGTCGTTCCACAGCAAACATAAACCAAATTCAAGGGTGGAGGAATCAATCGATGTTCAAGAAAAAGATCGCACTGCTTACACTGTCCGCGGTAATGACGGGCATGCTGGCCGGATGCGGCGGCGGAGCCGAGAAGGCGGCCGGCAACGAAACAGCAGAAGCGGCAGCGGCCAAGCCGGATAAAAAAATCGTCATCAAGTACTGGTACGCCTTCGGCGACAAGATCGAGGAAGCCAAGCAGCATATGGTCCAAACGTTCAATGAGTCCCAAGACAAGATCGAGGTGGTCGCCGAGCATCAGGGGAATTACGATGATCTTCATGCGAAGGTCCAGGCGGCTTTTGCGGCTGGGGACGCCCCGGCGGTCACGGATCTGGAAATTGCCTCCACGGGCGTGTTCGCCCATTCCGGCATGCTTGAAGACCTGACCTCATACGCCGAGAAGGACAAGGACCAGCTGAAGCTGGACGATTTTATCCCCGGACTGATGGGGAACGCCTACGTGGACGACAAGCTGTACGGGCTGCCTTTTATGCGCAGTACTCCGATTATGTACAAGAACGTGACGATGCTGAAGGATGCCGGTCTCGATCCATCCGGGCCCAAAACGTGGGATGAGTTTGAGCAGTACTCCAAAGTGCTCAAGGAGAAAGGCAAGCTCGGCATGACGGTGCCGGTCGATATTTGGTTCTACGAGGCGCTGGTGGCCCAAAGCGGCGGCACGATGCTGAGCGAGGACGGCAAAAAGGCAACCTTCAACAACGCGGCCGGCGTGGCGCCGGTGGACTTCTGGAAACGGCTGGTGAACGAAGGCCTGATCAAAATGCCGGTCGGCGACGAAGCCGGGGATACGGCGGACAAGGATTGGGCGAACCAAATTTCCGCGTTTAAGTTCGCCTCGACCGCTGGCGTATCGCAAAGCTTGGAAATCGCCAAGGGCAACGGCTTTGAGCTGGAGACGGCCTTCATGCCGGCCAACAAGGATTACGGTGTGCCGACAGGCGGATGCCAGCTCGTCATGACGTCGAAGAGCAGCGCCGAGGAGAAGGCGGCGGCATGGGAATTCATGAAATGGATGACCTCCCAGGAAAACACGATTTACCAGCATAAGCATGTCGGATACCTGCCGACCCGCACGTCGGCGGTGGAAAGCGAGGAGCTCAAGGAGCATTTTACCCAGTATCCGCAGTATAAAGTCGCCGTCGACCAGCTGAAATACGCGAGACCGCGCCCGATGGAGAACGGATATCCGGAAGTCGCCAAGATCGTCCGCGATGCGATCCAGAAGGCGATTATCGATCCGAAGACGACGCCGCAGCAGGCGCTGGACGAAGCCGCGGCCAAGTCGGATAAGCTGCTTGGCAAGTAAGCTTAGAGCCTGTCAGGCAATGAAACAGACCCGCCAAACAAGGAGGCATTCGGCATGGCCCAAATCGAGCTGATCGGCATTTGCAAGAAATACAAGGAAGAAACCGTGATTCAGGACCTTAACCTGACGATCCGGGACGGTTCGTTTACCGTCCTGGTCGGTCCGTCCGGCTGCGGCAAATCGACGACGCTGCGCATGGTGGCCGGGCTGGAAAGACAGACCGCAGGAGATATTCTCATCGACGGCCAGCGCGTGAACGACACGCCGCCCGGACTGCGGGACGTGGCGATGGTGTTCCAAAACTATGCGCTGTACCCGACCATGACGGTCCGGGGCAATATCGAGTTCGGCCTTAAGAACCGCGGCGTCTCCCGCAAGGAGCGGGGGCGCCTGATCGCCGACATTTCGGAAATCGTCGGACTTGGGCCTTACCTCGACAAGAAGCCGCAGAATCTCTCCGGCGGCCAGCGCCAGCGCGTGGCGCTCGCCCGGGCGATGGTGAAGCAGCCGAAGGTGTTTATCCTTGACGAACCGCTGTCCAACCTGGACGCGAAGCTGCGGAACCAGATGCGGACCGAGCTGATCCAGCTGCATGAACGCCTTGGCACGACCTTCGTCTACGTGACGCACGATCAGGTCGAAGCCATGTCCATGGGCGACGAGATCGTCGTTATGAACGAAGGGGCGGTCCAGCAGGCGGACTCGCCGATGAAGCTGTATGAGCAGCCCGCCAACCTGTTCACCGCCCAGTTTATCGGCACGCCGGCGATGAACATCATGAAGGTCGGCGACATCAAGGGGCTGCGCGTCCAGCCCGAGTCCGGAGCCTACCATGTGGGCTTCCGGCCGGAGCATGCACAGATCAATCCGGACGGACCGGTGGAAGGGCTTGTTCTCGAAGGAGACATCTTGACGCGGGAGAGCCTGGGGGCGGAGCACATCTATCAGATCCGTTCCAAGGCGGGAGCGTTCTTTGTCAAAACGTTTCTGAAGCCGCTGGTGACAGCGGAGCGCGTGCGCATCGCCGTACCGCACGGGCATCTCTATTATTTCAGCCTGAACGGCAGCCGGGTGCAGACGGCGGGCGCGGCGAACGAGGAGACCTCCTCGCGGCAGCTGATAGCAGGAGGGGTGTAGCATGACCGTCTGGGAACGGCTGCGCCCGTACAGCATGGTCGCGCCGGCAATTATCGTCTTTGCCATGTTTTTTATCTACCCGATTTTTTACATGATGTATTTAAGCCTGTTCGACTGGAACTTCGTCAGCCCGACAAAAACGTTCGTCGGCATCCAGAACTTCGTGGATCTGCTGTCGGAGCCGGATTTCCGCCAGGTGCTGTCGAACACGACCCTTTATACGGTGCTGACGGTTACGCTGACGACCGGACTCTCCCTGTTCATGGCGATCTGGCTGAACCGCAGCGGCTTCTTCTACGGCCTGGTACAGGGGGCGATCTTCAGCCCCCATATCATCTCGCTCGTATCGATTTCGCTCTTGTGGAGCTGGCTGATGGACCCCGAATACGGGCTCTTGAACTGGGTGATCGGCCTGTTCGGCTTCGGGAAGCTGGAATGGCTGTCCCATCCGAGCACCTCGCTGATCTCCCTGGTGATCGTGGCCGTGTGGAAAGGGCTCGGCTATAACACGCTCGTGTTTATCGCGGGGCTGCAGAGCATTCCGCAGGATATATACGAGGCGGCTTCCCTGGACCGATCCAGACCGTGGACGACGTTCACGCGGCTGATTCTGCCGATGCTGTCGCCGACGATCTTTTTCCTCGTCATCATCAATTTGATCGGGTCGTTCCAGGTGTTCGAAACGATCGCGATCATGACGCAGGGCGGCCCGGTCAACTCGACCAATACGCTGGTGTATTACATCTACGAGGCCGGCTTCCGCTTCTTCAAAATCGGGTATGCCTCGGCAGCCGGGGTCATCCTGCTGTTCATCGTCGGCATCCTGACTATCGTCTATTTCCGGCTGCTGTCCAGCCGTGTTCATTACCGTTAACCGGTAACGACTTCTGCTTCTATGATCTTAGAAAAGGGGGAAAACCGCGTGGAACCCGCAAACCGTGCCTTTGACGGGCATACCGTCGCCGTTCCCGGAGGACGCATGCTGGAAGCGCCGGGCAGACCTGCCCTTCTGCGCTCCGCGGCCGTCCTGCTGCTGAAGGCGCTGAACGTGGCGGCGCTGCTGCTGCTGGTCCTCATCTTTGCCATGCCGTTTGTCTGGATGCTCTCGACCTCCCTCAAAACGCTGCCGGAGACGATGATCTTCCCGCCGGAGTGGATTCCCCGGAATCCGGTATGGAGCAATTACGCCTCCGCGTGGCAAACCGGGCCGTTCCTGCATTACATTACGAACAGCGCCGTCATTTCGGTCAGCATTTTGCTGCTGCAGATGCTGACGATCATTCCGGCTGCGTACGCATTTGCCAGATACCGGTTTGTCGGCTCCGGCTTTCTGTTCAGCCTGGTCATGGTGACGCTCATGATCCCGACCCAGCTCATCTTTCTGCCGGTATATTTGGAGCTGAGCGCCTTCAAGCTGCTGAACACCCATCTCGGGCTGATCCTCCCGTTCGCGTCCAGCGCGTTCGGCATCTTCCTGCTCCGGCAGGCGTTCCGGCAGATCCCTGAGGAGCTGGTGGAGGCTTCCCGACTGGATCAGGCCAAGGAATGGAAAATCATCGTCCGCATCATGGTGCCTATGGTGAAACCGGTGCTTGTGACGTTTGCCCTGTTCAGCTTCATCGCGCACTGGAACGATTATTTCTGGCCGCTCGTCATGACGACGAACGAAACGGCGCGAACGCTGCCGATCGGCATCGCCAAAATCCGCGAGGTCGAGGGCGGCGGCACCTGGAACATCCTGATGGCCGGCAACGTCATTTTGGTCGCGCCGATTCTGGCCGCCTTTTTCCTGGCGCAAAAGCATATCATTAAAGCGTTTGTGTACAACGGCGTCAAGTAAGAGGTATGCTGTGTGCCACATGTATCACAGTGACCATGAACGCAGGCTTACGTGTAAAAGAGCTGCTCCTTCGTCTATCGGACGATACGGAAGCGGCTCTTTGTATTTTCGGTGTATCCAACCTTTAGATATCGGGTGACTTTAGGCTGCGAAAATGGATCACGGCCGGCCGCTCAGCTCCTGTCACCTGGGGCGCTGCTTCACACGACATCTGCGGCAAGTATCGTAAGCGGGCCGTTTTCAGCGGCGATGTCCTGCAGATCATAGACCGAAATCGGGAACATCGGAATACCGACATAATAGGGTGTGATCGCGTACAATGGGTAAAAGAGCACCAACGCCTTGTCGGCGAGGTAGAAATCCTGGTTAGGCGCGACTGTGATGCTCCCCGCATCCAGTACCGGAAGATTCCGCTCCTGGACCTGCTTCTTGACGGCAGCGGTCAGGACCGCTTGGTAAGGGGAGCCCGGTTTGAACAGGCTGGACAAGGTGTAGGTATTCCCCGTTTGCATGGAAAAGGTCAATCCCTTGGCGATCGTGTATCCATGCGCCATCGGCGTGGAATAGGTGTAGTTGCTCAGCACCAGACTGAGAATGCTGCGCTCGTTCGTTTTGATCTCGAAATTTCCGGTCGTTTCCGGCTGGCTTCCCGTCTGGACCGCCTGCTGGGCGCGCTGCATGTCCTGGATCGTACGGATGATCGTATGGTTGATTTTGTTTTCGGCCGTTTTGTCGGCGAGCCCGGTTACCTGCGGATAGTGGATCACCGTGCCGGGGGCCGTAAAGGTGACGGTATGGATGGTGACCGGCGGTACGTATTGAGGCATGCGGTTCGCTCCAATCGTTGAATGGTATACACCAGCCTATTCCTGGCCTGGGCATTCGGTGACGCGAATGGAGCGCGGGAGCTCACTTCCACCTGAGGTCAGCCGATCTAATCGATATAATGTAAATACGAGAACAGTGGTCACGCCGCGTTAAGCCGATTTGTCTGAACAGGCTCAGCATATTTAAAAAATATTCCGAGGCTCATGTAACCTTACGGATCTGATATTGCACTATAGGGTTGAAACCAAGATCAAAGGGAGGAGAGTGGGTGTGCGGCAGATCATTGAACAAGCCCGGCAGGGAGACGGGGATGCGCTAAACCGTCTCTTCCGGCAGTATTATGCGATGGCGCATACGGCCGCATACGGAAAGCTGCAGGATCACGATTTGGCGGAGGAAGCGGTGCAGGAGGCGTTTGCGGAAGCATTCGTCCACCTTAGCCGGCTGCAGCAAGCGGACGCCTTTCCGGGGTGGCTGCGGACGATTGTGCATCGCCAGTGCTATCGCTTGATTCGCAGAAAGCCGCAGACTTCCGCGCTGGAGGAAGGGGAAGTGACTGCACCCGACCAGCCGGATATCGGAGAGGTCGTGGTGCGGCAGGAGCTGTACCGGATGCTTCACGATTCGGTCCAGGCCTTATCGCCCGGCATGCGGGAGGCGGTCCAGCTGTTTTATTTTCACGGCTATAGTCTGCAGGAAATTTCGGAGTATGCGGCAACGCCGGTGACGACGCTCAAAAAGCGGCTGTTCGACGCACGCCGCAAGCTGAGGGGCACGCTGCCGGTCGCTGATTTCGCGCATGTATTCAAGCATTTACACGAAGGAGGAAAACGCATGCTGCATATTGTTAACGGCGATACGGTCGCCGAGACGCTCAAGCAGGGAGTCGTTCAGGGGGATATCCTCGTATGGCGCGAGGTATATTCGGAAGGCCCGGTGTTTCTGGAGCCGGCGGAATCGGAGAGCCGCGCGGTCCGCGCGCGATACCTCGAGAAAGACATGGGCATTCCGGCTGAGGAGTTTATCCGGAACTGCGAGGAGCAGGAGCAAAAACTGGCCGGATTCCGGCAGTATGACGAAGTCGTCCTGTGGTTCGAGCATGACCTGTTTGACCAAACGATGCTGTCTTATTTGCTGCACTGGTTTGGACGGCAGTCTCTTGGCGGGACGAAGCTAAATCTGCTCTGTATCGGAGATTATCCGGGAGTCGGCTTGTTCCGCGGACTCGGTCAGCTAACGGCCAGCCAGCTGAAGACGTTGTCCGGAACGTGGCATCATATCGGAGCGGAAGAGCTGAAGCTGGGGAGCAGGGTCTGGGAGGCATACACCTCACCTGATCCGATGAAGCTTCAGCAGCTATTGGAGGAGGATACCTCGGCGCTTCCGTTCGTGCGGGAGGCGTTTGAGCTGCACCTGTCCCGTTATCCTTCCGTTTATAACGGACTGGGGATCGTGGAGCAGATGACTTTGGAAAAGGTGAACGAAGGGATTCATTCGCCGCTGGACCTGTTCAGGCAGATCGGTGACCGGCTGCACGGGTTGGGCATGGGTGACCTGCAGTACTGGGATGTTTTGCGCAGCCTGTGTCCGGGCCCAAGTCCGCTGCTGACGCTGGAGGGGGCGGAAGCCTTTCCCGGCTATGCGGGACCTTCTCCGTCTTTTCGGGACAGCAAGGTCCAGATCACGGAATGGGGGACCCGGGTTTTACGCGGGGAGGATTACCTGGAACGGTGCAGCATAGACCGGTGGTACGGAGGCGTTCATTTGAGCGGTGACCGTCCTGTGTGGCGTTGGGATCAGGATCGGAGAAGGCTGGTGAAATGCGGTGAGTAGGAACGGCCATCGGAGGCGAAATCCGGTCAAAATCATCGCTGCCATACAGTAAGATAGAAGGGTGAAGGGGGGTGTGAGAGGCCATGCTTTTGTCTAGGGAAATTCTGGATTCGTTCGGGCTTCAAGGGGAGGCGGTTCCTCTCGAAGGCGGGCAAAATACATCGGTGAAGGCACAAGACGCGGTTCTCAAACCGTCGGAAAATATACAGCATGACGAGTGGGTGCTTGGCATCATGCACGGTCTTCAGCCGCGCGGATACCGGGTATCCAGACCGGTTCCGGCACGGAACGGGTCTTTTGTCAGCGATGGATGGACGTGCAGCCGGTTCGAGCCGGGCACGGAAGTACAAGGATGTTTGGAACAAAAGCTTAAGGTCGCCCGGTTGTTCCACCGGGATCTGGCCAGCATTCCTTATGAGGGGTTTTCGGAGCCGGACCATCCTTGGTCCCGGGGCCACCGGATCGCGTGGCAGATTGAAGGGCCCCCGGCAGGATTTCCTGTCCCCGTGAGGGATTTCCTGGCGGGCCTGCTCGGAAAGGTCAAGAGAAGCGGGGAATATCCCGTTCAGCTGATCCACGGCGATCTGGCCGGGAACATCCTGTTCGATGAGACCCTCGGTCCGCTGATCATCGACTTTTCCCCGACAGTTGCCCCGCAGGCGTATGCTGAAGCGATTCTCATCTGCGACGGCATCGCCTGGCAGGGATGTCCGCTCTCAGATCTTGGCTTGCTGCCGAATGAAGGGCATTACCGGGAAATGCTGTTACGGGCGGTCATCTTCCGCCTGTCGGTAACCGCGATATTTTGTGGGGAGGACACGGAGCGCTTTTTCACCGAAGTGGAGGCGTTTGGGTCCATCATCGAGCACCTTGCATCATTTCCTTGTTGATGTGGAATCTTCGCAGGATGAGCAGACGCCGTACTACCGGCCATAGGTTCAGATCATGACAAAGAAGCAGGCATCTTACCTGCTTCTTTGCTTTGGTGTACATAAGGATCTGACTCTTTCTGTTTTTACTCATCCACGGGGACTTACTCGAATTGAACCTCCTGATCCAGAAAGATCTCCTTCCGGCTAAAATCCATAGGCTCTTCGAACGGGATCAGCGCAAAGTCCACAGTGTCCAGCTGCTCCGGCAGGCGCGGTTCGACGAGAAAGGACATAGAGCTGATCCCTCCACCACCGCGGGATCCGTTGCGCCCTACACTGTATTCCTTATCTTGGCTAGTAACATCGAGCTGAAGAAGAGGGCGGAAATCAGTGAATTCATCCACATTCTCCAGCTGTTTGATTTCGATATGTACAATACTGCCATGCTCATGCTGCATCGCATGGGTGATCCTGTATTGGTACCCTTCCTGCACGGTCGTTTTCATAATCTGCAGGATGCCCTGCAGCTCGCCGGGACCGTCGGAGCGTGGGCGATGAAACCCTCCGTTAATCGAATGAAACAGCCAGTTCAAATAGGGAGGCTTCAAGCCGAAAATCTCTTCAAACTCCTTCATCACTTCCTTAGGCGGAAAACACCGGCATCCTTTCGTCAGGGCTTTCCGGTGGTTGAGCAGCTCAATCAGCTGCGTATCGACCGCATGGATTTCCTCATCGTAATCATTGGGCACCGCCCGCAGTTCCGACCATCCCATGTTCCAGTCCTCCTTTATCGTCATCGTCAATATACCATTAAAACATAGGTTTTCCTGATTATACCATGTCCCGCATCTAAGATACGTAAAAAGAATGGACAAGCAATAAGGCTTGGGACTGTAGCTCCTCTCCGCGATTGATGTATAGTGAACATAACAGCATCAAGCGCTTGGCTTGGCCCAAGCTTGCGGACAAGGAGGATGAGGCGATTTTGCCTGAAATTAGAGGTTTTATCGGAACCCACGACAAGGACTGGGAGGACGAGCGGCAGTGGAGCCATCCTGATTTGGAAATCACCGTCGTGTTGGAAGGAAGCGGGCGCTTTGTTCATGAACAGGAAGAAAGGCGGGTCGAAGCAGGGCATGTCGCGCTGATCCCGTCCTTATCCGCTCATTCTTTCCATGCGATGACCCCGATCCGGTTCGGGGTTGTGCTCGTTGACGGACTCCCGATGCATGTACGTGAGCTGTTCGAGCGGCTGGTTGTCCTTGGCAAACCGCGCCTCATTGCCTTATCCCGCCTCGACCAGGACCGCTACGAGCGGCTGTTCCGGGAATGGCTGAGGAGCCGTTCGTATACGCTGAAAGAGCCGGTCCGAAATGATATGGCCTGGATCGAAATTCTGCTGCTGTTTTTAAACGAGCATTCCCACCCGGACCAGCAGTCGTTCACGGTATCGCATACAGGCGATTATATTCGCCGGCATCTTCAAGAACCTATCGTCATTGGCAGCCTCGCGGAGATGGCCGGCCTGTCGGAGGAAGGCTTCCGCAAACGGTTCTTCAAAGCCTACGGCATGACGCCCAAGCAGTATCAGCAGATGTGCCGCCTGGAAGAAGCCAAGTGGCTGCTCAGCTCGACGGACAAGGATATGCAGGCCATAGCCGAGCAGATCGGCTTTGCCCAGCTGCACTCGTTTTCGCTGTGGTTCAAAAAGACCGAAGGTTGTCCACCGTCGGAGTGGAGAACGAGGCAGCGCCGCGACCATCATTGAGGCATCCGGTCCGGTTTTGCGTAAATTGTGGCGGGTTTCGATTAACGACTTTCTCCTGAAGCAGGGGCTATGATGAGGGGGAATCTTCCGCTTCCGGCAGGAATGCGGTGATACCTTGAAAGGAGAGAGCGGCATGAACGTGATGATCGGAACGAGGGAGCTTGTGATGGGAAGCCGGTATTTGACAGAGCTGCGCAGCAGCAACGATATATTGGAGGACACGGAAGCGCTGAGAATGCGTCTGGCGGAGGAGGGATACCTGCTGATCCGCGGATTTCACGACCGCGAGCGGGTGTTGTCCGCAAGGGAGGAGTTTTTACGTAAACTCCAGACCATGGGCAGATTGGAGCCGGGGGCTCCACTGAACGAAGGGCGCATTTCCCAAGACAACCGCAGCATGATGTGGGGCGGCGGCGCGGAAGAACTGCAGGCGGACTTTCCCCGATTTTTGGATGTGGTGAACCATCCTTCGGTCCTGGATTTTTTTGACCGTCTGCTTGACGGCAAATCGATGACATACGACTATAAATGGCCGCGGGCCGTAGCCCATGGCGGGAATACCGGCGCGCATTACGACGTCGTGTATATGGGGAGGGGCACCAAAAACGTATATACGATGTGGACCCCTTTCGGAGATACGCCGCTTGAGCTCGGAACGTTGGCCATGTGCCTGGGTTCCCAGCATTTCAGCAAGATTAAGCAAACGTACGGCGAAATGGATGTGGACCGGGACAATGTCGCGACAGGCTGGTTTTCCGAAGACCCGGTTGAGATCGTCGATACGTTTGGGGGACAATGGGCCACGACATCTTTCGAAGCGGGCGATGCCATTATTTTCGGCATGTACATGATGCATACTTCGCTTAACAACATGACGGACCGCTACCGGATCAGCTCAGATACCCGTTATCAGCTCGCATCGGAGCCGGTCGATGAGAGATGGATGGGCCGCAAGCCGAAGGGGCATTATGCATGGGGCAAAACGACGCCCAAGCCAGTCGCCGATGCCCGCAAGGAATGGGGCGTATAAGGGAGGCAAATTGCCGAATCTAACAATCGCACCCCCTCCCACCTGACAAAAAGACACGATTGCCCGGAAAATAAAGCCGTCCCCAACAAATGTGCAGGTACATGGAAACACCTGGCCGTTTCCCTTCCAGGCGCCGCAGTTTACAATGAAAGCGTTATATTCCTGGATAAAAGGAGAACAGCCATGAATTTTGACCTGAACGTAGTACCCTTCAGCCGCAGAGAGACGTTTTTGGCGGTATCGCTGCTGCCTGAGGGTAAAAATAGACCGGCCGGGCTGTACCTGCGCACCGTCCGGGGCGGGGACGACAAGTTCGGGGAAGCGTTTCGCATCGAGCTGCTGGATGACGCCGGTGAGCTTTTGCCGTTCAAGGCCGAAGCCAATCCCGCCTACGTGAAGCTAGCAGCCCTCGACAGCGGTAGTTATGCAGAGCTGTGCATTTCGGACAGCCGCACCGCGCGCTTCCAGACCAGAGGCTGCGGCATCCGGCTGACGTTTCAGCCGGCGGCTTACGATTATGCCTACGAGGCGGTGCCCGGCAGCTGGGAAGTGAACAGCTTTACGCACGAATGCCGGTTTATGCTGACCCGTCTCGCTGGCTGCATGAAGATGGAAGTGATATGGGACAAGATCAAGAGCTCGCGCATCGTGGCTGAGTTCAGGCCCGACGGTGCCGCGGGTACGGCCGAATTCGCTATTGAAGAGTTCCGCACCGTGTGGAAGCCGCGGCCGGCCTGGGAGCCTTTTGAGGCGGCGGTGAAGGAAGCCGAGGCCGAATTTGCGGCCTGGCTGGATCACAGCCTTACGGTGCCGGCGCGCTGGCAGGAAGGGCGGGAACTGGCGGCATACATTACGTGGTCGTGCCACGTTCCGGCCGAAGGCTGCCTGACGCGCCCAGCGATGTACATGTCGAAGAACTGGATGACGAATATATGGAGCTGGGATCACTGCTTTAACGCCATGGCGCTAGTGCGCCACGATCCGAAGCTGGCGTGGGACCAGTTCATGATCTTTTTCGACCGGCAGGATGAGAGCGGGCTGCTTCCCGATTTTATCAACGACAAGTACGAGCTGTGGAACTGCAACAAGCCGCCGATCCACGGCTGGACGCTCGGCTGGATGATGCGCCGGACCGATTGGATCGGCGAAGCGCAGCTTCGGGAAGTATACGGGCCGCTGTCCAAATGGACGGATTGGTGGTTCCGGTACCGGGACGGCGACGGCGACGGCATTCCCCAGTACAATCACGGCAACGATTCCGGCTGGGACAACAGCACGGCTTTCAATAACGGCATTCCGGTGGAAAGCCCGGATCTGTCGGCGTTTCTGATTTTGCAGGCGGAGCTTCTGGCCGAGATTGCCGGGCTGTTGGGGGAGACGGAGGAAGCGGCGCGGTGGAGCCGGCTTGCCGGGGATACGCTGGACGCCATGCTAAGCCATTTCTGGAAGGACGGCCGCTTCACGGCATGCCGGTCAGGGACGCATGAGCGTTCGCAAGGCGACAGCCTGCTGCTGTTCGTGCCGATCCTGCTCGGTAACCGGCTGCCGGAAGAGATACGGACCGCGCTGCTGCAGGGGCTGCGGGAGGAGGGCCGTTTCCTCACCGGCAACGGCTGGGCGACCGAAAGCGTCCGCAGCCCGTATTACCAGCCTGACGGATACTGGCGCGGGCCGATCTGGGCGCCGTCGACCATGCTGCTCGTGGAAGGCGCCGCCGCGGCAGGGGACACGGAGCTCGCCAGAGAGGTGGCGCAGCGGTTCTGCCGCATGCTGAACAAGAGCGGCATGGCTGAGAACTTCGACGCGCTGACGGGGGAAGGGCTGCGGGACAGGGCTTTTACCTGGACATCGAGCGTATTTTTGATCCTTGGACATGAATACGGGGAACTATAGCGGGATCATGCACTTCTTCGGAAGGGACTTTTTGGAAAAGTCCTCCGGGGAAGTGCTTTTCCCGTTTCTGAAAGGTGCCGGCTTCCGCAAACAAGGCGCTTGACCACGGATTTCTTGTAAGCGGTAACAATTGCGCGGCGAAAGGGCTCCGTCCCCTGTCCGTCCATGCTAGAATGCAGATAGACGACTACCGTGAAGAGGAGGGGATCCGCCATGAATATCCGCCGGCACGGACCGCTGCGGCGCTGGCTTCCGGCAGGAGCTTACCGCAGCATCCGGACCAAACTGCTCGTATGCTTTCTGATTGTGACGCTGATCCCGCTGCTCTCGCTTGGGGCGCTTTCTTACTACCAGTCCGCCAGGACGGTCAATTCCCAGTTCGGCCGTTACGGCGAGAACGCGGTGGCCCAGCTGCAGCAGCAGTCGGACTCCATGCTGGTCCGCATGAAGCAGACGAGCCAGACGATCTACTCGTATTTGCTGGATCCCGCCCATGCGGACCTCGGGAGCGATCCGCCGGTCACCTACGGCGAAATTATGGAGAAGAACGACTTCGAATCCGTCCTGAGGTCGCTGGCTAACGACAAGACGGCCGGGATTTATATTATTACGCCATCCGGTTATTACTACGGCGAAAATAACCTCGACGTCGGCAAGCTCGCCGGTATTCCGGCCTGGAAGAGCATGCCCGTCTCGAATAGCGGCCCTTATTGGCTGGGCTTCTACATGCAGAACCATGCGATATCCGCCTCGGAGCAAGCCGGCCCGGCGGTCCTCGGACTGGCCGTGCCGATCCGGAACCCGGGCGGCGCCCAGGACGGCAGCACGATCCTGATTGAGGAGGACGCCCGGGAGCTGCTGCGTATGTTCCGTCAGTTCGAGGAGGACACGAAGGCGCATCTTTCGATTCAGGCGCCGGACGGCCGGACCGTCTACGAAAGTGCGGAATCCTTTACGCCGAGGGACAACGATATCATCTGGGACAAGACGCTGTCCGTCAATCATTGGAAGATCGAGGCAAGGCTGCCTGCCAAGGCGTTTTATCAGTCATCGGGAGTCATCCGGTCGAACACGGTCATCGTGGCGGTTTGGTCCTGCCTGCTCGCTTTCGGGCTGGCCTATCTGTTTACGTCCCGGTTTACGGGGCGCATCCGTTCCCTGAAGGAATCGATGCAAAAGGTCAGCTTCGGCAAACTGGACACACGGGTTCCGGTCGAAGGACGGGACGAACTCGGGAGCCTGGATATCAGCTTCAACCGGATGGTCAGCGGCGTGCAGTCGCTCGTCCAGGAAGTGGAGCGAAGCGAGCGCCTCAAGAAGGAGGCGGAGCTGAAGGCGTTTCATTATCAGATCAATCCGCATCTGCTCTTCAATACGCTGAACTCGATCCAGTGGAAGGCCAGGCTGGAAGGGGCGGAGGAAATCCGCCGAATGCTGTATCACCTGACGATGGTGCTCGAAGGAAACCTCGATATATCGCAGGAGCTCGTCATGCTGGAGCGGGAGCTGCGGATGATCGGGCATTTTTTGAAAATCCAGGAGATCCGCTATGGAGTCGTATTCCAGTATAAGCTGGACTGCGAGGAAGATCTGAAAAGGTTTGTCATCCCGCGGATGACGCTGCAGCCGCTGTTTGAGAACATCTTTTTCCACGGTTTTACCGACGGGGCCGGGGTCATCGAGCTGCGCGTCCGGGAGCAGGGGGAGGAACTGCTGCTGGAACTCAAAGACAACGGGGCCGGCATCAGCGAGGAGAAACTTGCGCAGCTGCTGGCTCCGAATCCCGAGCCCCGCGGCCGCGGCGGTCTCGGCGTAAGAAACGCGGACCAGAAATTCAAGCTGCATTTCGGCCCGCGGTACGGACTTACGGTACGTTCAATCAAAGGAGAGGGAACATCGATACTGATTCGCTGGCCCAAAAAGGAGGAGCATCCGGATGGAGAACGCAAACAACCTGAAAGTGCTGATTGCCGATGACGAGAGCATCGTTCGCAAAGGTCTGAGATCGACGGTGCCCTGGGAGCGGTTCGGTATGGAGGTCGTGGCCGACGCGCCCAACGGGGCGAAGGCGTGGGAAGCCTTCAAGGAGCACCGCCCGGACATCGTCATTACTGATATCGTGATGCCGGAGATGGACGGCATCGAGCTGCTGCGCAGGGTCAAGGAGGCCGAGGAACGGACGAAAATTATCCTGCTCAGCTGCCACCGGGATTTTGAATACGCGCAGCAGGGAATCCAGTTGGGGGCTTCGGGCTACCTTCTGAAGACCGCGTTTGAGGACGAAGAGCTGGAAGGGCTGCTGGAGAAGCTGCGGCGGGAGCTTCAGCGGCGTCCGTCCCCGGCACCGCTGGACGGGGAGAAGCTGGAGGCGCTCCTGTTCGGCTGGCTCAGCGGCAGCAGCGGAAGATTTCCCGCCGAGCTGGAGCGGCTTCGCGCGGAGGCATGGCGTTTTGGCGGCCAGGACGTGCATGTGTACCTTGTCCGGACGGAGGGCTGCGGCATGCCGTGGGCCGAATGGCTGAAAGCGAAGCAGCTCGTACACAGCTCGGGAAATGAAGCGGTCATCCCCTACGGCGGTGACGCCTGCTATTGGATCGTGCCGGAAGGGATGCAGGAGGCGGCCAACAGCCTGCTGATCGAAGCCAAGGGCAGCCATAGCTTGCTGAAATGGTCCGCCAAGGGCCCCTTGGGCACCAGCGGCGGCATCGCGGAAGCGTTCCGCTCCCTGCATAAAGAGGCCGAGCTGGAACGGGCGTACGGCGTATCCGGCGGAGATTGGCCCGAGCCGATCCAAAAGGCGGTGCGGCTGCTTCATGAGCAGCCCGGTTCCGACTGGTCGGCGAGCGAGCTGGCGGAAGAGGTCGGGCTCAGCCGCAGCCATTTTTCCATCCTGTTCAAAAAGACGGTCGGCGACAGCTTTATCGCGTTCCAATACAAGCGGAAGCTCCGGCTGGCCCAGGGACTGCTGCGGGATACGGACCTGACGATGCAGGATATCGCCGAGCGGACGGGGCTTGGCGACAGCAAATACTTCAGCAAATGGTTCAAGCGCAGCACGGGTCAGACTCCAAGCCAATTCCGGACCGTGCAAAAAGGCGAATCGGACCGGACAGTTTGACACCCCGCCCGAAAGTTCAAACAAAAAGACGCCAAATTGCCGATGAACGCACGTTTTGAACCGCTTTCAAAAGCGTTACGATGAAAGCGGTTCAAAAATGAGATGCCTCATTCGCGAGAGGAGCTGACAATATGAAAAAACAGGTTTCACTTATCGTTCTTGCAGCGGCGTTGATGATGTCACTGTCGGCCTGCGGCGGCAGCGGGGGCAAGGCCGAAACGGCCGGCCAGGGCGGCGGTTCCGGATCGGAGAAGACGCTGCGTTTTGCCACCTGGGATACGGGGGATGCGCTCAAAATTGAGCAGGACATCGCCAAGAAGTTCGAAGAGAGCCATCCGGGCACGAAGGTGCAGGTGGAGGCATACGCGGACGGCTTTGATCAGAAGCTCGCCGCGGGCTTCGGCGCCGCCAATCCGCCCGACGTCATGTATATGTGGGATTTTCCGACTTACCACCAGTCGCTGGAGCCGCTGGACAGCTATGCGGACAAAGACAAGGATTTAAATATTGATGACTTCTACAAGGGCCTGTTCAATTACGGCAAAATCGACGGTACCCTGTACGGCATTCCGGCGGGCTTTACGACGCGGGTGGTGTATTACAACAAGAAGCTGTTTGATGAGGCGGGCGTGCCGCATCCGAAGGACGGCTGGACTTGGCCCGAATTCCAGGAGATGGCCGGAAAGCTGACGGACAAATCCAAGAAGCAGTACGGCTTCGGCGTCCGCGCGGAGAACGACACTTACGACCTGCAGGGGTTCGTATGGAGCAACGGGAGCTCGTTCATTTCTCCTGACGGCAAGACGATCGACGGCTACATGAACAGCAAGGAAACCGCAGAGGCGATCCAGATGTTCGGTGACATGGTGAAAAATGGCTCGGCCGTGCTGACCGGCGGAAAGGGGCAGCAGAGCGGCGACGACATTTTCAAGGCAGGCAAAATCGCCATGTGGGAAAGTGGCATCTGGCCGCTGGAATCGTTCCGTCAGGCAGGGGTCGATGTAGGCACAGTTGAAATGCCGGCCTTCCCGGGCAAACCGGTCAAAGGCGTACTGGCTGAATCGGCGCTGTCGATCGCGAAGGATTCCAAGCAGAAGGATCTGGCCTGGGAGTTCATCAAGTTCTACGTATCCGATGCGTCAATCAAAATGCGGGTTGCCGACCTTCCGGTGCGTCAAAGCGTTGTGACCGAGCTGAAAAAGGACCAGGATCCGCTTTACAAGCCGTACTATACGATGCTGGAGCGTTCGGACAACACCCCGGCGTTCCTGCTGAATCCGAAGTGGAATGAGGTAAACCGGCAGCTCTCCGCCGCAGTGGAATCGGTCATGCACGGCAGCAATGCCCAGGATGTGCTGAACCAGGCCGTAAAGGACAGCGAGCGCTACATGAAATAATACCTGAAGAAAGAAGGTTTTTGAGATGGCTCAAACCTACCTCCACCCGGCACGGGAACAGTCAGCCGCCCTCAAGGCCTTGAAGAAACGCAGACGGGGTGGGGCTGCCCCCTACCTCTTCATTTTTCCGTGGATATTCGGCTTTCTGGTTTTCACGCTGGGACCGCTGCTGTTTTCGCTCGTCATTTCGTTCTTTGACTGGCCGATCGTCGGCAAAGTGACGTTTATCGGGCTTGGCAACTACGTGGAAATGTTTACCGACGATCCGCTGTTCTGGAAATCGCTGATGGTGACGCTGAAATTCGCCGTGCTGTTCGTGCCGCTGAACATCATTGTCGCCCTCGGGCTTGCGATGCTGCTCAACCAGAAGGTTCGGGGCAGCGCGATTTTCCGCACGGCGTTCTACATCCCGTCCGTTATTTCGGGTGTGGCGCTGGCCATGATCTGGTCCTGGGTGTACAGCGGCGATTACGGCATCCTGAACTACTTCCTGTCGATCTTCGGGATTCAGGGGCCGGATTGGCTGAACGACACCAAATGGTCGCTGGTCGCCATGGTCGTCGCGAGTTTATGGGGACAGGGCTCGATGATGCTCATTTTTCTGGCGGGGCTCAAAGGCATCCCGAAGGATCTCTACGAATCGGCCTCCATCGACGGCGCAGGCAAGCTTCGGCAGTTTGTCAGCGTCACGGTTCCGATGATCACCCCGACGATTCTGTTCAACCTGATCACGTCGATTATCGCGGCGTTCCAGCAGTTGACGCTGGCGCTGCTCCTGACGGGCGGGGGACCGATGAAGGCGACGTATTTTTACGCGATGTACATGTATGAGAACGCATTCAAATATTTCAAAATGGGCTACTCCGCCGCCAACGCCTGGTTCATGTTCCTGATCGTGCTGACGCTGACGTTCCTGGTGTTCAAGTCGTCGGAAGCGTGGGTGTTCTACGAAGGCGAAATGAAGCGCGGACCGCAGAAGAAGCCGAAGCCGGCGAAAGGAGGGAGGGTAGGATGAAAAAGACGCTGAGCTATCTTGCGCTGATCCTCTTGTCCCTGCTCTTTATCGCGCCATTGTTTTGGGCCATTACGACAGCGCTCAAGTCTCCGCAGGAGCTGTACCTGTTTCCGCCCAAATGGATTCCATCCGTCTTCCGATTCAGCAACTTTGCGGATGCCTGGAGTATACAGCCCTTTAACCTGTTTTTGAAAAACACGCTGATCGTCACGTTACTATCCACCCTCGGCCAGCTGGTATCCTGTACGCTTGTGGCCTACGGCTTCGCCCGGTTCGAATTCAAGGGACGGAACCTGCTGTTTCTGATCGTGCTGGCCACGATGATGATTCCGTGGGAAGTGACGATGATCCCGCAGTATATGGAGTTCAATTATTTGGGGTGGATCAACACGCTCAAGCCGCTGATCGTTCCGTCCTGGTTCGGCTCTGCATACTTTATCTTTTTGCTGCGCCAATTCATCATGACATTACCGCGGGAATTAGATGAAGCTGCAACGATTGACGGGGCCGGCAAGCTTACCGTGCTGATGCGGGTGATCGTGCCTTTGATGGGGCCGTCGCTCATCCTGGTGGCGGTGTTCCAGATGATGAACTGCTGGAACGATTACCTCGGACCGCTCATTTTTCTGAACGACCAGACCAAATATACGCTGACGCTGGGCTTGTCGCAGTTCAAGGGCATGTACGGCGTCGATATGCAGTCCATTATGGCGATCACCTGCCTGATTTCCATTCCGCCGCTCGCCATCTTTTTCTTCGCGCAGCGCTATATCGTCGGAGGCATTGCGAGCACCGGCATCAAAGGTTGATGCTTCACTCGATCAAGTGAGGAGACGCATCCAGAGAGAAAGGAAGGGAAAGCATGCACAACACGAACATACCCCGGGATTGGGACGACTTCGCCGTACTGGAAAAAAACCGGATGAAAGGCAGAGCCTATTTCATCCCATATGCGGACGCCGAAAGGGCATTAAGCGGCGACCGCGGAAGCTCGCCTTGGTTTCAATCGCTGAACGGCATTTGGAAATTTCATTATGCATCCAGGCCGGAACTGGCGCCGGACGATTTTCGGGAAGAAGCGCTGACCGGCTGGGACTGGAAGGACATTCGGGTGCCGGGACACTGGCAGCTGCAAGGGTACGGCAGTCCGCATTATACGGACCTGGACTACCCGTTTCCGGTGGATCCGCCCCGGGTACCCAATGATAATCCAACGGGCAGTTACATCCGGGAATTCGAGCTGCCGCCCTATTGGCAGGGGCGGCGGATCACCGTCAAATTTGACGGCGTGGACAGCGCCTTTCATGTGTGGCTGAACGGATCGTTCGTCGGCTACAGCCAGGGAAGCCGGCTGACTTCGGAGTTTGACCTTACGCCTTATTTACAGCCGGGGGTCAACCGTCTGGCCGTCCGCGTGTATCAATGGTCGGACGGCAGTTACCTGGAGGACCAGGACATGTGGTGGCTGAGCGGCATCTTCAGGGACGTCTACCTGATCGCCGAGCCTGCCTCGATCCGCGTCGCCGATTATAAGGTGGTTACCGAGCTGGACGCAAAGTTTGAGCAGGGGGTGCTGAACGTTCGGCTCAACCTGGAAGGGGTTGAACCGGACGGAGGCGTCGCGCTGCGGCTGCTTGACCCTAAGGGGCAGGAAGCTGCCTCTGCTAATGAATCGGTGCCAAACGGCTCCAGTACCTTGGATGTCCGCCTGCCCGTCGCTCATCCGGCTTTGTGGAGCGCAGAACATCCTGCACTGTACCATTTACTGATCATGGTAACGGACGCGCGCGGCAATCAGACCGAGATCATCGCGCAGCGGGTGGGATTCCGGCAGGTGGAAGTGAAGGACGGCAGATTCCTCGTAAATGGCAGGGCGATCCTGCTCAAAGGAGTCAATCGGCACGACCATCACCCGGATACCGGCCGAACCGTGACCTTGTCCACGATGCGGGAAGACATCCTGATGATGAAGCGCCACAATATCAACGCCGTCAGAACGGCCCATTATCCGAACGATCCGCGGTTCTATGAACTTTGTGACGAATACGGGCTGTACGTGATGGAGGAGACGGATCTGGAGACGCACGGGTTTGAGCCGCTCGGGAATATTTCGCGCCTCAGCGACGATCCCGCCTGGACGGAAGCTTATGTCGACCGCGTCCGGCGCATGGTGGAGCGCGACCACAACCATCCTTCCGTCATCTTCTGGTCGCTCGGCAACGAGTCGGGCTTCGGCTGCAACTTCCGCGCCATGTCCGAGTGGTGCAAGGCGAACGATCCGACGCGCCTCGTACATTACGAAGAGGACCGGGAAGCGGAGGTATGCGACATCGTCAGCACGATGTATTCCTCCGTGGAGAAGATGGAGGGCTTCGGGAAGCTGACGGACCATCCGAAGCCGCATATTCTGTGCGAGTTCGCCCATGCGATGGGCAATGGACCCGGCGGGCTGCGGGCGTATTTCGATACCTTCGAGAAGTTCCCCCGCCTGCAGGGGGGCTTCGTCTGGGAATGGATCGATCACGGCCTGCGCAGACGCACGGCCGACGGGCGTGACGATTACGCCTACGGCGGCGACTACGGCGACGTGCCGAACAACGGAAATTTTTGTCTCGACGGCCTGGTCTTCCCCGACCGCACGCCGTCGCCTGGATTGATCGAATACAAGAAAATCATTGAGCCGGTTCGTGTGGAATGGGCGGAAGCAGGCCGCATCCGCATCACGAACAAGTATGACTTTATGACGCTTGAACATCTTCAGGCGGATTACAGCGTGACAGCCGATGGCCGTACCCTGCGCAGCGGTGTGCTGACCCTTCCGGCCGTGGGGCCGGGGGAATCGGCGGAGCTTGCGCTCCCCTTTGCTTGGGACCGTCCTGAAAGCGGTCTGGAAGCCGGGACGGAGCGGTGGCTGAACGTCGGCTTCACGCTGGCGGCCGACTGCAGCTGGGCGGAGCAGGGGCATGAAGTCGCCTGGGCGCAGCTGGCACTGCCGGCTGTGGCTCCGGCAGAGGCGTCACGGCACCAAGCAGCCCGGTCCGCCGAGAATGCGAGTCTGCGCCGGGACCTATCCGTTCAGGAACGAGGGCATGCGCTGATTCTGGCAAGCGACCGGCTCCACTTGGAAGCGAGCAGCCTTGAACCCGGCATCACTTCGCTTCGGATGAACGGCAAAGAGCTGATCCGGCGCGGACCGCGGCTGAACTTCTGGCGCGCTCCGATCGACAACGATATGTATGTGCTGGCGGACTGGCGGAAGGCGCACCTGGACCGGCTGACCGAGCGGGTGGACGATTTCCGCTGGGAGCGGCTTGGCGCGGACACGGTCCGGCTGGCCTGGTCCTCGCGGATCGCGCCGCCGGTATACGACTGGGGCTTCCGCTGCGAGACGTCGTACACGGTGACGGCGGACGGGCTTATCATCATGGACGTTGCCGGATCGCCGATCGGCACGCCGCCGTCCATGCTGCCGAAGATCGGGCTGCAGCTGCAGCTCTCGGGGGATTGTGAACGGGTGGCCTGGTACGGCCGCGGTCCCGGGGAGAGCTACTCGGACAGCAAGGAAGCCGGCCGCATCGGCGTGTACCGGAGCACGGTGGACGGCCTGTTTACGCCGTACGTATATCCGCAGGAGAACGGCAACCGCACCGATGTGCGCTGGGTCTCGATGGCGGACGGCACGGGGCTGGGACTGCTTGCGGCGGGCTCACCCGTACTGGAGTTCAGCGCAAGACGGTACACGGATCAGGATCTGGAGCAGGCGCAGCACATGACAGAGCTCAAGCCGCGCGACTTTATTACGCTGAACCTGGACTACCGGCAGAACGGGCTCGGCAGCAACAGCTGCGGTCCGGCGCAGGCGCCGGAGCATGCGGTGAAGGCCGAACCGTTCCGGTTCCGGATGCTGCTGCAGCCGTATATGGCGGAGGACCAAACACCGGAGCGGCTGAGCCGGCAGATGGCCGGGGAGGCCGCACGATACCCACTTAAGGAGGAGAACGAGGATGCTTAATACACAGGACGTTTTGAACTTGTCGGGGAAAGTGGCGGTCGTGACCGGGGGAGCTTCCGGCATCGGCCTGGCTACCGCCGAGCTTCTGGCGGGCTTTGGCGCTCACGCCGTGCTGATCGATATCAATGAGGCGGCCGGTGAGGCAGCGGCCGCAGGCATCCGGGCGGAAGGAGGCTTGGCCACCTTCCGCCGCTGCGACGTCACCTCGGCCGCGGACTGCGAACGGACCGCGGCTGAAATTGCTGCCGATTTGGGAGGCATCCACATTCTGTTCAACAATGCGGGCGTCATCCGCCGCCAAAGCGTGACCGAGCTGGAGGAGCGGGATTGGGACCTGGTACTCAACGTGTCCCTCAAAGGCGTCTACCTCCTCTCGAAGTACGTCATTCCGGTGATGGAGCGGTGCGGCGGAGGCAGCATTATCAATACGGGCTCCGGCTGGGGTCTTAAGGGTGGGGACCGCGCTGCTGCCTACTGCGCCGCCAAGGCCGGCGTCGTAAACCTGACGCGGGCGATGGCGATCGACCACGGGCCGGCGGGCATCCGCGTTAACTGCGTATCGCCCGGCGATACGGATACGCCGCTGCTTCGGGACGAAGCCAAGCAGCTGCAGCAGGACGAGGCGACGTTCCTCGTCGCCTCTGCCGGGGGACGCCCGCTCGAGAGGCTCGGCACGCCGCGCGATATCGCGAACGCGGTGCTGTTTCTCGCGAGCGACCTGTCCGCCTGGGTCACGGGCAGCGTGCTCGTCGTCGACGGCGGCGGGATCGCCTGACACGAAGCACATATCGATTTTCTTTCAGCGATATAGAACCCATTCATTTGTTTAGTTCATTCTATACAGAACGGAGGCGTTAACTGTGGCAGACCACAGAACGTATGCCCATCCTTATATACCGAATACCGTCCCGGAAGTCCGGGACGCCATGCTGCGGGAAATCGGACTGATGTCCATGGACCAGCTGCATGACGCCATTCCCGATCACCTGAAGCTGAAGCGGGAGATGGACCTCCCGCCGGCCATGAACGAATATGAGCTGCGCCGGCATATCGAAGGCATACTCGCCAAGAACAAGCACGGTGCGGATTACCTGAATTTTCTGGGGGCGGGCTGCTGGCAGCATTTTATCCCCGCGGTCTGTGACGAAATTAACCAGCGCTCCGAGTTCGTGACGGCCTATGCCGGCGAGCCTTATGAGGATCACGGCCGCTTCCAGGCGCTGTTCGAGTATCAGAGCCTGCTGGCCGAGCTGGTGGATATGGACGTCGTTAACGTTCCGACCTTTGACTGGGCGCAGGCCGCGTCCACGGCGATCCGCATGGCTGGCCGCATCACCGGGCGACGCACGGCCCTTATTCCGCGCTCGGTCGATCCGGATAAGGTCGCCATCATCCGTAATTACTGCACGCCGGTCATGGACATCCGCATGGTGGAGATCGACCCGGCCACCGGAAAAATGGACCTGGCCGATCTGGAATCCAAGCTGGACGGGGACACCGCCGCCGTCTATTTCGAGAATCCGGGGTATCTCGGCATCATCGAAGACCAGGGAGCGGACATTTCCCGCCTCGCCCATGCCGCTCAGGCATTGTCGATCGTCGGCGTGGACCCGATCTCCCTCGGCGTGCTGGAGCCGCCGGCCCGTTACGGCGCGGATATCGTCTGCGGGGACCTGCAGCCGCTCGGCATGCATATGAACTACGGCGGGGGACAGGCCGGATTTATCGCAACCCGCGACGAAGAGAAATTCGTCATGGAATACCCTTCCCGGCTGTTCGGCATCGTTCCGACGGAAGTGGAGGGCGAGTACGGCTTCGGCGACGTTGCATACGAGCGCACTTCGTTTGCGCTGCGGGAGAAGGGCAAAGAATCCGTCGGCACGCAGACCGCCCTATGGGGCATTACGGCCGGCGTCTACTTGGCTCTGATGGGACCAAACGGCATGCAGGAAGTGGGCGGTACGATCGTCCAGAAGGCGAAGTATGCGGCCCTCCAGCTGTCCGGCATTCCAGGTGTATCCCTGCGCTTCAGCGGAACGCCGTTCTTCAAGGAGTTCGTCGTCGACTTCAACGGAACGGGATGCACTGTGGCCGACATCAACCGCCGGCTGCTTGACGAAGGGATTTTCGGCGGCAAGGATTTGTCGGCAAGCTATCCCGATTGGGGGCAGTGCGCCCTGTACTGCGTCACGGAAATTCATACCCAGGCCGACCTGGACCGCCTGGCCGGAGCCGTCCGCGCCATCGTAGGCGCAGGTGCTTCAGCGGCCGGAGCATCAGGAGAGGAGCAGACGCCATGAAACGGATTGTCAGGGACCGGAAGGTCCGCCAGTTCCACCAAGCCAAATGGGATGAGCCGGTCATCTTTGAACTGCACCGCGCGGGAGAGCGGGGTGTCATCCCGCCGCAGGCCGAACCGGCCGTTGCAGCGGAAGCCGGCGGCGTGCAGGACGCCATTCCGGCGAACATGCGCCGCGGCCAGGCGCCTGCCCTGCCGGAGATCGGCCAGGCCAAGGTGCTGCGCCATTACCTGCGCCTCTCCCAGGAGACGCTGGGCTCGGATTTGAACGTCGAAATCGGGCAGGGCACCTGCACGATGAAATACATCCCGCGGATCAACGAAATGCTGATCCGCAGCCCCCGTATGACCGAGCTCCATCCGCTCCAGGATGTGAGCTCGGTACAGGGCATGCTGGAAATCTACCACAGCCTGGACCTTGCGATGCGGGAGATTTCCGGCATGGACGCCTTTAGCTTCCAGCCGAGCAGCGGCACCCAGGCGCTGCTGGCCATGGCTTCCATCGTGCGGGCTTACCATGACTCGCGCGGGGAGGGAGAGAAGCGCGAAGAGATCATCACGACGATCTTCTCCCACCCGTCCCAGGCGGCGACCGCTGCCGTCAAAGGCTACAAAATCATCACCCTTCATCCGGACGAGGACGGATTCCCGGACCTGGAGAAACTGAAAGCTGCGGTCTCCGAACGGACCGCCGGCTTCGTCGTGGCGAACCCGGAAGACACCGGCATTTATAACCACCGGATCCGCGAGTTTACGGACGTGGTGCATGCCGCCGGCGGGGTCTGCTACTACGACCAGGCCAATGCCAACGGCTTGCTCGGCATTACCCGCGCGAAGGAAGCGGGCTTTGACATGTGCTTCTTCAACCTGCACAAGACGTTTGCCGCGCCGCATATGTGCGGCGGACCGGCCACCGGCGCGCTCGGCGTGACCGATGCGCTGAAGCCGTTTCTGCCGGGACCGCTGGTGGATCAGGCGGCGGACGGGAGCTATGTCCTGCGGGAGCAGGGCGGCAGCAGCATCGGCAAGGTCCGCAGCTTCCACGGCGTCGCCCAGACGGTGCTCCGCGCCTACGCGTGGATTCTCAGCCTCGGTGCGGAAGGACTGAAGGATGTGGCGCAGACCGCTGTGCTGAACAATAACTATCTGTACCACAAAATCCTGCAGATCCGCGGGGCAAGCGCGCCGTACATCAAGGGCCGACGCCTGGAGCAGGTCCGCTACAGCTGGAAGCAGCTGACCGACGAGACCGGCGTCACGACCGAAGATATTACGCGGCGGATGTGCGACTTCGGCCTGCATTACTGGACGTCCCATCATCCGTACATCGTGCCGCAGCCGTTTACGCTCGAGCCGACCGAATCGTACTCCAAGGAAGATCTTGACGAGTACATCCAGGTGCTGGAGCATGTTTCAAATGAAGCGTACACGAATCCCGAGATGGTCCGGACGGCTCCTCATGCCAGCACAGTTCACCGCAACGATGAATCGTCCCTGGACGATCCGCGGCAGTGGTGCATTACCTGGCGCGCCTATCTGAAGAAGACCGAACCGTCAGCAGTGAAGTAACCACAAATGAACTTGTGAGACCAAGGCCACAGCCGAACCGATGGCTTTGGTCTTTTTTTATGGACTTGGCCCAATATAGTCTTCTTAGACATAATGGGGCGGCTGGCCAAGCCGGATCCGGGGGAGGAATAGGTCTTCCGGTTCCCTTACGCTCGTTATCCAAAAAACACGAAAAATTTGGAGAAGGAATAACCCTTTTTATAGAGAACTATGCTTGTATAGTCCATAAAACAGCCAAAGATGGACTGCATTATTCACAGCCAAAACAACCAAATATTTGGAGGAGTGATCGAGGGTGAAGGAGAAGGTGCGTGTTGGAATGATCGGTCTCGGCGCACGCGGCATGGGGCTGCTGAGAGGAATCATCCTGCATATGGAAGATGTCGAGGTTGTCGCGGTTTGCGACCTGTATGAAGACCGCTGCGAGGAGGCGGCTGGATATGTCCAAGAGACAGGAACCGCCAGACCGCTGGTAACGACCAAATATCAGGAAGTTGTGGCCCTGCCGGGGCTGGACGCCGTTGTCATCGGCGCATCCTGGGCGGACCATATTCATATTGCTACGGCATGCATGGAAGCGGGAATCTACGTGGCCAGCGAAGTGGGCGGTGCCTATTCGGTGCAGGAGTGCTGGAAGCTGGTCGAGACGTACGAGCGCACTGGCGTACCCTGCATGATTATGGAAAACTGCTGCTACGGACGCGAAGAACTGATGGTGCTGAACATGGTCAAGCAGGGCGTATTCGGCGACATCGTTCACTGCGCCGGCGGCTACCATCACGATCTGCGCGAAGAAATTGCCTACGGCATCGAAAACCGGCATTACCGCCTGAACAACTATATTCACCGCAACTGTGAAAACTACCCGACGCATGAGCTCGGACCCATTGCTCAGATCCTGGGCATCAACCACGGCAACCGGATGGTATCCCTTGTCTCCATGTCCTCCAAGGCTAAAGGCTTGCATGAATACGTTGTCCGGGAGAGAGGCGCCGATTCGGCGCTTGCCCAGACCGAATTCATGCAGGGCGATATCGTCACCACCGTTATCAAGTGCGCCCATGGCGAAACGATCACGATCACGCTCGACACGACGCTTCCCCGCTACTACTCCAGAGGGTTTACGGTCCGGGGCACGAAGGGGATGTATGTGGAGGAGAACCATTCCATTTACATCGATGGACAGCATGACGAGCACCACTTTGACTGGAAAAACCAATGGGGCAACGCCGACTCCTTCCGTGAGCAGTATGAGCATCCTATCTGGAAGAAATTCATCAGCGAAGGCGTGAAGGGTGGCCACGGCGGCATGGACTGGCTGGTCTACTCCGAGTTTATCGAATGCGTGAAGAACGGCACGGATACGCCGCTTGATGTGTACGATATGGCCGCCTGGATGAGCATCTCGGCTCTGTCCGAGGAGTCGATTGCGCTCGGCGGTCATCCGGTGGCGATTCCGGATTTCACGAACGGAAAGTGGATGAGCCGTTAAACGATAAAGCGATATTTTAAGCGATATTTCTCGAAAAAGTGACCTGCAGCTATTTCGGAAAAATTGTCCCGAATGCACAGGTTACGGGCGCTGGCGATTAAGCCGGCGTTCTTTTTTTCGTCCTACGGATGGGCCTCCCTTCCCAACAGCCAACAATTTATTGAAAGCACTTTCACTTCATATGATATAATGCAATAAAAGCAGACATACCTAATATATCAATCACTTCCACCGTTTGCATCGTTAAAGCGCAGCAGCCGCTTGCCCCTAAGGTCCTATCCCTGCATATCATTAGTTCATAAGGAGACGAGTCCGTACGATGTTTAATGTTCTTGTAGTAGACGATGAGCATGTTCAACGAGAAGGCATCAAGGATTTGATATCGGAATACCGGTTTCCGTTCCACGTACTTGAAGCCGAGAATGGCCGCGCGGCCGAAAACATTTTGAACCGCCACCCGATCGATATTCTGATTACCGATGTCAAAATGCCCCTGATGAGCGGCCTCGAGCTCGGCCGACTGGCGAAAAAAACGCAGGACAACCTCAAAATCGTCATCTGCAGCGGGTACGACGAATTCGAATACGCGAAAACTGCCATTAAGCTGGGCGTCGTCAACTATCTGCTCAAGCCGCTTGTGACCGAGGAATTTTTGGAGGTGATGGAGGAGATTACGCATATTCGCCCCCATGCCGGCGAGCCGGAGGTGGAATCGGAGGAATCGAAGGTGATCCGCCAGGTGAAGGAGTTCGTGAAGAATCACTTTCAGCGCGACCTGTCATTGACGGAGGTGGCCAATGAGGTGTATCTGTCCCCTGGATACTTGAGCATTTTGTTCAAGAAAGAAACCGGGATGAACTTTTCCAAATATTTGACCGACCTCCGCCTCCGCAAGGCAGGCCATCTGCTGCTGAACTCCAATATGAAAATTAACGACATCGCGGCGTTTGTCGGCATCGACAACACCTCTTATTTTTGCCGGCTGTTCAAAACCAACTACGGTGTGAGCCCATTACAGTATAGAGAGAGCGGGAATGTCCATGCTTCACTGGATCAAGAGCAGGTTCAATGATATCCGGTTCCGCAACAAGCTGCTGCTGTCCCACCTTTTTATCGCGCTGATTCCCATTCTGCTGCTCGGCGTACTCGCTTTTATCCAATCCTATCGCATCCAAATGAAGGAGCTGAAGAGCGAAGCCGCGGCCAGTCTGGACCAAGTGGCGAACATTCTCGATTATAAAATCAACCGCTACAACACGCTGAGCGAATTTATCGTGCTGAACCGCGATTTTTCGAAATTGTTCACCCGGAACTATGCGGGCAACTACTTCGAGATGTTCCTCGATTTTCGGGATATTATGGATCCGCTCATCTCCAATACGAAAACGATGGACGACAATATCGAGGGCATTACGTTCTATACGTCCGGGGATTTGCTCGGCATCCGCGACAACATTTTGCCGCTCAGCGATTTGAAGCAAAAGCCGTGGTTCGACGGGTACCGGGGCAGGCATTGGGTGGTGGACGGCAGTCACGTCTACCTGGTGCAGGAGCTGATCAGCAATTTGAAGGACAGCAACTACATGGTGATCTCGGTCAATTACGACAGCATTTTCTCGGATATGGACAAGCTGTCGGATCATATTACCGTGCAGATCGAGGGTCCGCAGCACCAGCCGATCTTCCGTGAACAGAAGGCGGACCCGCCCGCGCAAGGGGCGACCCGGCTCGACCGGCCGCTGAAGAGCAACGGATGGACGATCCATTATTACCTGTCCAATGCGAATGCGTATGTCAACGCGCTGACGTTTTTCAAAATCACCCTGCTCGTTATCGCCTTAAGCCTGCTCGTCGCCTTTTTCCTGATCTATATCGTGTCGAACAACTTCACGAGGCGGATCATCCATCTCAAAAACAAGGTGGACAAGGTGGAGCAGAACAACCTGGACGTGGTCATCCAGAGCTCTTCCCGGGATGAGTTTGGGGAACTGACGAACGGCATCGGCAGGATGCTGGGGCGCATCAACAGTCTGATTCACCAGGTGTACCAGGCGGAAATCGCCAGGCAGCAGAGCGAGTACCAGCGATTGATCAATCAGATCAATCCCCACTTTCTGTACAACACGCTGTCTTTTATACACTGGCGGGCCAAAAAGAAGCGTGACCTGGAAACCGGGTACATGGTATCGACGCTGGCCAGGTTCTACAGGACGACCCTGAACGGGGGCAGGGATATGGCGACGGTCGCGAACGAAATCGAGCATATCCGGGCGTACCTGAACCTGCAGCTCGTCATGAATGACGGGGATTTTGACGTGGAGTTTCAAGTGGATGAAGATACGGCGGATTTGAAAATCATTCACTTCGTGCTGCAGCCGATCGTGGAGAACGCGATCAAGCACGGATTCACCTATCCGGAGGCTGAGGAAACTCCGCGGATCGTAATTGCGTCGCGCCGGCAGGAGGGCATCCTGACGCTGAGCGTAACGGATAACGGCGTCGGTATGACCCCTGTCCAGGCCGCCAAGCTGCTGTCGGCAGAGAACGGGGGAACCGGCGTGAAGAACGTCAACGACCGGATGAGGCTGTATTACGGGCTGCCGTACGGCCTAGCCATCGACAGCGCCCCCGGGATGGGCACGACGGTCACCCTGACGTTTCCTGCGGAGCCGGCGGACACGGCGCCGAAGGGGCTAGTCGAGAGCGCGGCTGCCGGTCCATAGAGGGCGGAGATCAGCGGTAGCGAATGGGGCGTGTATCCGCTTCGAAGCGCCATTGGCCGGCAGGCGATCCTGTTTTTTAGCGCGCAGAAGGAAGAGCCGGCTTCCGTATGGAAAGAAGGTAAAGAAGGAAAGAACGCATGAGGAGGAAGAAACCATATGTTTGAACATTTGGTCTCATTTAAATTTAACCGCATTCTTGAACCGGAGCTGGAGCAGGAGCTGCTTGGACTGCTGCGGGGGCTGAAAGATCAGATCCCCGGCATCGTTGACCTCACGGCCGGCGTCAATGAAACGGAGGAGACAGAAAACATCCACGGGTTCAGCATCGGGCTTCGCGTGACTTTCAAGGACCGCGAATCGCTGCAGGCCTATGGGCCGCATCCGGCGCATCAGACATTTGTCCGCAGGCTCGATGGCTTGATCGAGCAGGTCGTGGTGGTGGACTATCCCGTTCAAGGCTGAGCATCAATAATAGTCGAGGCTGTGTGAAGCCGGCAGTCGTGCTGCCTGCTGGCATATACCGGGGTATTCCTATTATTGCTCAACGTCTGGCAGCTGCCGCCAGAGCCAAAGAGCGTTCCTTCGGGGCGCTCTTTTTGTGTGTCGAATCCGCCTGCGGGGCATTCATGAAAAAAGTGACACAGAACGGAAAAATGTGATATATACGATTTTTTTGCAACCGCATACAATTTTACTTGTACAAGGAATCGACAAGAGAGGGGTTCAAAGGGATGAACAAGCGAAAAATATCGTCGCTGCTGGCCGTCACGTGCATAACGGCGCTTATCGTCAGCGGATGCGGCGGCGGAAGCGGCAAAGCGGAGGACAAGGTTGTCAGCGAAAAGGACTACGAGCCGTACAGCAAGTATGAATCCCCGGTGGAGTTTACCATCGGACGCAATACGAGCCATACGAACAATCTGCCGAAGGGCGATTCGATTGAAAACAACATGGCGACCCGCTACGTCGAGAGCAAAGTGAACGTGAAGGCCAAGGTAGCCTGGGAGACCGACGATATGGACCAGAAGCTGTCCCTGTCGATGACGACCGGTGAGCTGCCGGACGTGATGCTGGTCAGCCGCACAATTTTCAACCAGCTCGTGGACAATGACCTCATTGAAGATATGACTGAGGTATATGAAAAAACCGCCTCCGAGGGCGTCAAAAACATTTACTCTTCTTACGGGGATCTGCTGCTCGATCAAGTGAAGGTGGATGGCAAGATCATGGGTCTGCCGATGACGAATATCGGCAACCAGCATCAGCTGCTGTGGATCCGTAAGGATTGGATGGACAAGGTCGGCGGCAAGCTGCCGCAATCGGTGGACGATGTATGGAACCTGGCCAAAGCCTTCGTGGAGAAGGACGTCTCCGGAACCGGCAAGACGATCGGGTTCGGGATGAATCAGGATGCGATGAATTTCTCGCCGATTTTTGCAGCTTATAATGCATTTCCGGGGCAGTGGATCAAAAAAGACGGCAAGGTCGTGTACGGCTCCGTGCAGCCCGAAATGAAAGAGGCGCTCGCTGATTTGGCTCAGCATTACAAGGAAGGGCTGATCGACAAGCAGTTTGCGGTCCGCTCGGACGAAGAGAAGGAAGCGCTGGTCATCAACGGCCAGGCTGGCATGCTCTTTAACCCATGGTGGATCGGATACACGAATTACAAGGACTCCATCAAGCAGGATCCGAAAGCCGAATGGGTGGCGGTATCCGCACCTGTAGATGAGAACGGTAAATTTAAAACGATCCGGCAGGACCCGGTCGGCGGAGGCATTGTCGTTGTGCGCAAAGGCTACCCGCATCCTGAAGCGATTATGAAATCGATCAACCTGACGACGGACTTCCTGTACTCGCTGACGGACGACGCCGTCCAGTACAAGAAGGAGCATGCCAGCGAAGGGCTGACCGACCACAGCCGCTGGAACAACGAGCCGACACAAATTCCGATGCAGGTGGACTATGACGACGTGCTCAAGCGGTATTACGACGACATCATGAAGGCCGACAAAGCAGGCAGCGCCGACGGAATTCAGGAGGACCGCGTCGTGTCCTACGAAGCGTATCAGGAGTTCAAGCAAAAGGGGACTGCGATCGACGCCAATACGTACGGCGAATATCTGTCCCGGATCGAGGGGCAGCGGGAGGCGAACAACCCGAACCTCGAAGTGATTCCGGCCGGCTTCTACGGCACGACGGAAACGATGAAGCTGAAATGGGCCAACCTGCAGAAGATGGAGCAGGAAATGATGCTGAAGATCATCATGGGACAGGCCGGCATCGACGCTTTTGATCAATTTGTGTCGACCTGGAAGAAGACCGGCGGCGATGAGATCACGCAGGAAGTGGAAGAGATGAGCAGCAGGTAAGGCGGTTTCGAGGCTTGTACGCAAACGTCAGGGGGCCCGGCTTCGGTTTGGCTCCCTGCGTTGTTCATAGGGGCCGTTTACCGGCCCAAGTCAATACATCCTGGATAAATGGAAGTGATAAGCATGTCTTCGCTGGAAGCAAGTCTCAAGACGGAGCGGCAGGTTTCGGGACGAATACGGAAGAAACGAAAAGCCTTTCATGAAATGACGTATCATTTCATGCTGCTGCCGGGCATGGTGCTGCTGTTCATTTTCTCCATCGTCCCGATGTTCGGCATCGTGATGGCCTTTCAGAAATTCATCCCGGCCAAAGGCATTTTCGGCTCCAAATGGGCCGGGCTGACCAATTTTACGTATATGTTTCAGCTGCCGGACGCGAAACAAATTTTCGTCAATACGCTGGTTATCGCGGTCGGAAAAATCATACTGGGGCTGATCGTGCCGATCGTGTTTGCGCTGCTGCTGAATGAAGTACGCCTCAAGGTGTTCAAAAGCACCGTGCAGACGATCGTGTACCTTCCCCACTTCATGTCCTGGGTCGTGCTCGGCACGATGATGACGATGATCTTCTCTTACGACGGCATGGTGAACAACGTTCTGCAGCTCTTTGGGATGGATAGAATGATGTTTCTGGCAAGCAACACCTGGTTCAGGCCGCTGCTGATCGTGACCGACACCTGGAAGGAGTTCGGGTACGGAACGATCGTCTATTTGGCCGCCCTGACGGGCATCAATCCTTCGCTGTACGAATCGGCCGCTCTCGACGGGGCAAGCCGGTGGAAGCAGACGCTGAACATTACGCTGCCCGGGATTTTGCCGACGATCATCCTGCTCGGCACGCTGAGCCTGGGCAATGTGCTGAATGCCGGCTTCGATCAGGTGTTCAATATGTACAATCCGCTGGTATATCAGACCGGAGACATTATCGACACGTTCGTGTACCGGATGGGTCTGATCCAGATGCAGTATTCGTTTGCCACTGCGGTCGGCTTGATGAAATCGGTCATCAGCTTCGTGCTGATCGTCGTGTCCTACAAGCTGGCTTCCAAATACGCCGGTTACCGGATTTTCTAGAAAGGGGCGCTGATTTGCATGATACAATCGAGAACTTTCGGGGCGCAGGCATCCCGCTTCCTGATCATCCTGGTGCTGGTGCTGATCGCCTGCCTGTCCTTGGCCCCGATCATCAATACGATCATGGTGTCGGTGAGCAGCAGCACGGCGGTCAACGCGGGTAAGGTGTATTTTCTCCCGGTAGGTATCAACTTCTCCTCTTACGTTAAAATTTTGGACGACGAGAAGTTCTGGAGGGCTTTCCTGGTGTCGGTGGAACGGGTCGCCCTGGGCGGAGCTATCAACATGCTGCTGACGGTTCTGATGGCGTACCCGCTGTCTAGAACGGCCTCGCAGTTCCGGGCCCGCAACGTCTATATGTGGATCATCGTGTTCACGATGCTGTTCAGCGGCGGCATTGTTCCCTGGTACATGGTCATCAGCAAGCTGGGAATGATCAACTCGATCTGGGCGCTCGTGCTGCCCGGCGCGGTACCGGTCTTTAACGTCATCCTGCTGATGAACTTTTTCAAAGGGATTCCGAAGGAGATGGAGGAGGCGGCCTTTATCGACGGGGCGGGTCCGCTGAAAATTTTGTGGCATATCTTCATCCCGGTTTCCATGCCCAGCTTGGCGACGATTACGCTGTTTGTCATCGTGGGCCACTGGAACAACTTCTTCGACGGGATCGTGCTGATCAACGACAGCCATAAAATTCCGCTGCAAACGTACCTGCAGCAGCTGAGCTTGACGCGGGACCAGATGCAGAATCTATCGGTCGAACAGCTGCAGCAGTACAATAAGATCTCTAACACCACGCTCAACTCGGCCAAAATTCTCGTGTCCATGATCCCGATCCTGCTGATCTATCCGTTCCTGCAGCGGTATCTCATCCACGGTATCGTGCTGGGGTCGGTCAAGGAATAGCGGATCCTGATAGGCAAAACATGACAGCGACAATGAAGGACGGGGCTGACCGCGCAAGCTTTGCAAAAGGCTGCGGGGGCAGCCCTGTTCGGCGTTTGCCGGGAATGGCCGCAAGGGACACGAAAGGGGTGCGGATAACCAATTGTTGACTTCAAAAATGAACTTATGTTATATAAAAATAAGAATAATTAGCACTCATTATGTTTGAGTGCTAAGATACTATGTTCGTTGAGGGGAGTATGCTAGATGGCCATGAAAGAGTTTAAAGCCGAGTCGAAACGACTGCTTGAAATGATGATCAACTCCATTTATACGCAGCGGGAGATCTTTTTGCGCGAACTCATCTCCAACGCCAGCGACGCTATCGATAAAATCTATTATAAAGCGCTAACAGACGACCAGCTGGTTTTCAATAAAGACGATTATTACATCCGGATCACGCCGGATAAAGAAGCCAGAACGCTGACGATTTCCGATACGGGCATCGGGATGACGCAGGAGGAGCTGGAGAACAATCTGGGCGTCATCGCAAAGAGCGGGTCGCTGGCTTTCAAGAACGAGAACGAAGCCAAGGACGGCCACAACATTATTGGCCAGTTCGGGGTCGGCTTCTATTCGGCGTTCATGGTGGCGGACCAGGTGACGGTCATCACCAAAGCGCTTGGCTCCGATACGGCGTACAAGTGGGAGTCTGCGGGAGCGGACGGATATACGATCGAGCCTGCGGCGAAGGATACCGTGGGTACGGAAATTGTGTTGAAAATCAAAGAAAACACGGAAGAAGACAATTACGATGAATTTCTGGAGGATTACCGCCTCCGGACGATCATCAAGAAGTACTCGGATTTCATCCGGTACCCGATCAAGATGGACGTCACCGGACACCGGCCGAAAGAGGGCGCGGACGGCGAGTTCGAGGAATACAGCGAAGAGCAGACCGTGAACAGCATGGTTCCGATCTGGCGCAAGAACAAGGGCGAGCTGACCGATGAGGACTACGTCAACTTTTATAACGAGAAGCGCTACGGGTTTGACAAGCCGCTGACGCATGTGCACATCAAAGCGGACGGCGCCGTTGTGTACAACGCGATCCTGTTCATTCCGGAGCACACCCCGTTCGATTATTATACGAAGGAATACGAGAAGGGGCTTGAGCTTTACTCGAACGGCGTCCTTATTATGGAAAAATGCGGCGACCTGCTCCCGGATTACTTCAGCTTCATCAAAGGGATGGTCGATTCCGAAGACCTGTCGCTGAACATTTCCCGAGAAATGCTGCAGCATGACCGTCAGCTGACGCTGATCGCGAAAAATATCAAGAGCAAGATCAAGAGCCAGCTGCAGACGCTGCTCAAGGATGAGCGCGAGAAATACGAGACGTTCTACGAGGCGTTCGGCAGACAGCTGAAGTTCGGCGTGTACAACAACTACGGCGCGGATAAGGACGTGCTGCAGGATCTGCTGCTGTTCACCTCTTCCAAGGAAAAGAAGCTGGTGACGCTGGACGAATACGTATCCGGAATGCCGGAGGATCAGAAATATATTTACTACGCAGCCGGCGAATCGGTGGAGCGGCTTGAGAAGCTGCCGCAGACGGAAATGGTGGCCGATAAGGGCTACGAAATTTTGTATTTCACCGACGATATCGACGAATTTGCCATCAAGATGCTGATGAAGTACAAGGACAAGGAATTCAAGTCGGTATCAAGCGGCGATCTCGGTATCGAGACGGAAGCGGACAAAAAAGATGAAGCGGCGGAAACGGAGAGCAAGGAGCTCTTTGAGGAGATGAAGAACATTCTCTCGGGCAAGGTGAAGGAAGTCAAGGCTTCCAAACGGCTGAAGTCCCACCCGGTCTGCCTGTCCACGGAAGGCGACTTGTCGATCGAAATGGAGAAGGTGCTCAAAGCGATGCCGAGCGGCCAGGACATCCAGGCCGATAAGGTGCTGGAGATTAACATTCACCACGAGGTGTTCCAGTCCCTGAAGGATGCTTATAACAAGGACCGGGAGAAGCTGGGCCTGTACACGAACCTGCTGTACAACCAGGCGCTGCTGATCGAAGGGCTGCCGATCCAGGATCCGGTCGAATTCACGAACGATATTTGCAAAATTATGGTGTAAGCCAAGCTCCTACCCGACTTGCGACAGATGCTTGACAGGCGGTACAACCCGGCCTGCCGGAGTTTTTTCCTCCGGGCCGGGTTCCTTTTTTTGCCGGAGGGCGGGCTGCGCAGCGAACATCGTGTATAATGGTAGAAGGGCGCAGGGTGATGCCTTAACCGGTCATGCTGCGCATGCTTAATAACGAAGAAGAGGTGTACATGTTGGAAGACCCTACGTTACAACTGGAACAAACAAACATACAGCACGCCATCATCGGCGAACCCATGACCAGCTTGTCCGAGATTTTGCTGAGCCTGACCAAGACGAGGCTGTCCGCGCTGGCTTCCGTCCACAGCATCACAGGTCGTTCCAAGATGAAGAAAGAAGAGCTTGCCGAAGCGCTGTCGGATTACGTCACGAATACGGAGCATTTGACGTCCATGCTGCTCCAGATGGATGGTGCCGAATGGAGCCTGTTTGAGACGCTCCTTCAGGAGTCTTCCGTTCAAGATAATACGATTCCATACGGGGATTATGCCTTTTTGCTGGATCGCGGGCTTGTATTCAGCTTTTTTTCGGAAGGTCAGCTGCACCTGATCATGCCGGAAGAAATAAGGGACGCCATCCGCAAGGCTGATCTGCCTGCTTTGAAACAGCAGCACGGCCAGCACCAGCTGGCTTATCAATATATTGTTGCCGCATCCCATTTGTACGGAGCGGTTAAGCTGGACAAGCTTCTTGAGATCTACAACGCCCAGAATGAACAGGCGCTGAGTTCGGAGGAGCTTCTGAATGAAGTGAATGAGGCGATCGGCCGGGGCGAGAACCTGCTCCTCCACGGCGGATACATCGTGAACAGCTATCTGCTTCATGATCTGGACGAGCAGAAGATCAACGACTGGATCGCGAAGGTCGATGGGAAACCGTATTACGTTCCGGACCAGGAGGAGCTGCTCCGGTATACGGACGAAACGTATTTTGAAATGACGCCGCAGCTGTCCGCGCTGCAGCAGTACGTGCTGCGAGAGCTGTGCAAGGATCAGGAGACGGTGGAATACCTGATCGACGATCTCCAGCTGGCGTGCGCCAAGGGTTCGTCGATTCAGGATCTGATCTACGAATTCGAGAGCCGCAAAATCAATTTCAAGAACCCGCTTCAGGCCCAGCAGACGATTCAGCTGCTGACCGAAGTCTATAACCATACCCGGATGTGGGCCAATAACGGCTTTACCCTGGTGGAGCTTCAGGCCATTGCCGATGGCGTTAAGCCGGAGCTGGTGAAGCTGGTGAACGTCTCCGCAGCGGATACCGTGGCGAAAGTGGGACGCAACGAGCCGTGCCCTTGCGGCAGCGGGCTGAAGTACAAGAAGTGCCACGGAAAATAAACGCTTTTGGCTCTATTTATCTTATATAGATTATCAATGATAAGAGCGGCAGTCCGGACATGAACGTCATGTCCCGGGCTGCCGTTTTTGCGTTTCCCTCTTTTCATATGATCCAGCGCCTATGGATTGATTCCGAACAGACAAAAAGGCTGTCCCCCAGGTGAAGTCACCTGATAAGGAAGCCTTTTTTAGTACAAACCGAGTCTGGAAGCATGGTACGTCTATTGAATTGGATTTTCCAGCAAACAGATGAATGAAACGCAAAAAATCCATCTAACTTCAACTAAACTCGCATGATTCTGTCATTTACGCCTCGCAGCCTATCGTATTGTCTTTCAGCAAATGTCCGTAATTGGCTTTGACGAACTCGAGAACCTTGTCGTAAATGATACGATGGCCGTCCCGGTTCGGATGGATGCCGTCGGAGCAGATGAATTGGGTAAAGTCCGGATGGGCGAGAAAGGCACCCCGCACGTCGATGTATTTGGTCTTGGTCAGCTCGGACACCTTGAGGATCGTCGAATTGTAACGCTCCTGCCACCAATAGATTTTGGTGACGCTGCCGAGAAACTTCATGATGTTTCGCTCCGCTTCGGGGTTATCCTGGCTGACCCACTTGAAGTATTTATCCGCGTTGAGGGGAGGGAGGCTCATGAGGACAGGCGTAATCGACTGGCTTTTCAGAAAATTCACCGTATCCGTCAGCATTTTCTCAAACAGTGTAAAATCCGTCTTGGGACGGTGCTCCGCGTCCGGATTGCTGGCAATTTCGCTCCAGTTAAAATCGCAATCGTTGCCGCCGTATTCAATCAGCACCATGCTGGGCTTGCCCTTCATAATTTCTTTCTTCAGGCCGCCGATGCCCTTCATCAGCGTATTGCCGAATCTCGCCGTGTTTTTCACGGCTCCCTTTAGTTTGTCCTGAAGAAGGGATACGTAATTATCCTCAAGGATGACATATTTGCTGCGCGTTTCATCATACACGACCCCCTTGGAAATCGAGTCCCCGGAAACGATGTACGTGGCGTCCATTCCGGGCTGCAGTCTGCTGTCGCTCATTTCTTCACCTCTCCCTAACCGTTCAATTCCTTTTATTGTAATCCAGCGTTTCGCCAAGCGCAAATGATGTCGCTTTCAGTACGGATGGTCGATTTTGTTTTGGTGGAAAATGGACAATATGGTACAGTTATAGCCAGAAAGGAGTGATTAAGCATGGCCGTATCCATTCAAATTCAGCAGACCCCGAACCCGCACTCGCTAAAAGTCAATGCGAGCCAGAGCCTGTTCGAAGGACCGAAGAGTACCTCACTGAAAAAAGGGGACGACACCGACCATCCGCTCGCCGGCGCGCTGCTCAGCATCGACGGGGTGGACAACATCTTTGGCATCGGGACGTTCGTCACCGTCAGCAAAATGCCGGATGCCGATTGGGAGAACATCGTTCCGAAAATCGAAGAGGCGTTTACTAACGTTTACGGGGAATAGTGACCGAATAATAGCCACAACCACAGCCTCCGCACGTGCATGACACATAACCGAATGGCATGGCTATTCTTTATTCGATGGATGCCCTAACGGAATAGATCCAAATCCGGATGGAATGAAAAAAAGCTCCCGCCGTGCTCGTAACCTCTTTACACAGAGGGGGAGCGCGATACGGGAGCTTTTTGCTTATGGAAAAGTTGTCAATCCTTGCTGCCCTTGAATAACACGTGGTCGGGCGAGAATTGTGGCTACAAATTCGTTTGCAGCACCTGATCAATACGTACGGCCGCTTCCTGCGCCTTGAGGCACAGCTCGGCTGCTTTAAAGCAGTGTTCCTGGGTCATGGCGTTCTCGGTCCGGTTCAGGCAGTCGAGAATGAGCTGGCCGAAGTATGGGTAGCCTACCTTGCCTTTGACTTCGAAGTGCTGTTCGCCGTCCCTGTTCACCAGGTAGACATGGTCGCCGCGCGGATCGCGGGCGATGTCGATGTATTTGCGCAGCTCGATATAGCCTTCGGTGCCGAGGATGATCGTCCGGCCGTCACCCCAGGTGCCAAGACCGTCCGGCGTAAACCAGTCGACCCGGAAATACTGGGTGGCGCCATTGTCGCCTACCAGGGTCGCGTCGCCGAAATCCTCGAGCTCGGGATAGTCCGGGTTGTTGTAATTCGCTACTTTGCTGTGCAGAACCTTGGCGTCCTTGCAGCCGGCATAGAACAGGAACTGTTCGATTTGGTGGCTCCCGATATCGCACAGAATGCCGCCGTATTTATCCTTCTCAAAAAACCAGTCCGGACGCGACGGCGCATTCAGCCGGTGCGGGCCGAAGCCGGTCACCTGGATGACGCGGCCGATGGCTCCTTTTTGCACGAGCTGTCCGGCATAGACCGCTGACTCCACATGAAGCCGCTCGCTGTAATAGACGGCGTATTTTTGGCCGGTTTCCTTCACCTTCCGGCGCGCCGCTTCCAGCTGGTCCAGCGAAGTGAACGGCGTTTTGTCCGTAAAATAGTCTTTTCCTGCGTCCATCACCTGCAGCCCAAGAGCACAGCGTTCGCTTGGCACCGCGGCTGCGGCCACCAATCGGACCTCCGGATCCCCGAGCACCTGCTCAAGGCTGTCCGCGATCTGGACCTGCGGGAACTTGTCGGCAAAAGCCTGGCTTCTCGCCGGTTCCGGATCGTAAACCCATTTCAGCGTCGCCCCGGCTTCGATCAACCCGTTGCACATGCCATAAATATGCCCGTGGTCCAGGGCCGCCGCCGCAAACACAAACTCGCCCGGTTCAACAACATGGTTCGGCTTGCCTTCCGGTGCGTAGTTCATTCCGTCTTTATTTTGTGCGGTCATGAAGGTCACATCCTTTCGCGCATGAGCTGGGCGAATTCCTTCAGCAGCTCACGCGACGTGTATTGTTCGCTGAAATCCTCGATGCCCAAGTAGCCGTCATAGCCGACGGATTTCAGGTCATTGAGCAGTGAGGTGAAATCTACGATGCCTTCGCGCATCGGCGCCCATTTCGAACGCCATTTGACTGTTCCGTCTTCACGCGTTCCCTCGCGGACCCACTCGGCGTTTTTGATGTGAACGTGGGCGAGGTAAGGACCGAGAAGCTGAAGGCCCATCCGGGAATGCTCGAAGCCTTCGTGGATCATGTTGCCCGGATCGTACAGGACGCCGATATGGTCCGGGCTGCAGTGGCTGACCAGACGGTGGGCGAGACCGGCGCTCGGCGCGATCGTGCCGTGATGGGTTTCGATGATGCCTTTGACGCCGTATTGCTGGGCCATTTGCTCGGCCTCTTTTAAATAACGGAGCGTCTTGTCGTACAGCTCGTTGTAGTCTGCGGTCCCGTTATACCCGGCCACGCCGAGGCGGATCATTTTCGCCCCAAGCTGCTGGGCCGTCCGGAATACATGCTCCGTATCCTTCAGGTCCAGATGGTTCAGATAGGGAGTGATGCTGACGACCTCAAGTCCCTGCGCAAGGGACAGGTCTTTGAATTTCTGCATTTGGTCCGCGGGAAGGGAGGGGTCGATCGAACACAAATTGTTGCTCCAGAACGACGGCTTCTCGCCTGCCGCGCTTGCGGGAACTTCCTTGAAGCGCCATTCCACGCCGTCCAGTCCGGCTTCCTTGGCGGCCAGTACAAGCTCTTCAGGGGTCAGATCTGGGGTGACGACGGTAAATACGGATAGTTTCATAGGGCGATTCTCCTCTTATCGAAAATGGGCTGTCTATCAGTGAGTTCCGGATACGTCCAGCACCTTACCGCCGGCGGTTTCCTTGCGGAACGTCGAGTTTTTGATCTTCTCCTGCAGCTTGTCGTAGAACAGATCCTCGTCGAGCGGAAGGTCCACCCAATCGTCCGTCCAGGCCGACAGATGCATCGCGTTCGAGATCGTCAGGCCGCGGATGCCTTCTTCGCCCGGGGCGATCAGCTTCTCGCCATGCAGCAGGGCATTGGTGAAGTTCTGTAAAATCCCGTTATGCTGAGGGCCGTGTCCCCCATGCACCGGAATGTCGCATTTCCAGCATTCCGGCTGGCCGAATCCGCCTGTATATTCCGCGTTGAACTGCGGCTCGGGCACGCGCAGGCGCCAGAAGGTGATTTTGTCGTCTTCGACGACGATTTTGCCGTTATCTCCGGAGAGCTCGAACCGGTTCGTTCCGGGTGCTTCGCCTACGGTGGTCACGAATACGCCGGTAGCTCCGTTTTCATATTCGACATAAGCGGTGACGTCATCTTCGACTTCGATATTGCGGTATTTTCCAAAGTGGCAGAAAGCACGCACGCGCTTCGGCATCAGGCCGGTCGTCCACTGCCACAGGTCCAGCTGGTGCGGATCCTGATTCAGCAGCACGCCGCCGCCTTCGCCGGCCCAGGTGGCCCGCCATCCGCCGGAATTATAGTAGCTCTGCGAGCGGTACCAGTTGGTTATGATCCAGTTGGTCCGCTTGATATTTCCCAACTCTCCACTCTGCACCAGGTCGCGCAGCTTGGTATACAGCGGGGAAGTCCGCTGGTTGTACATGATGCCGAACAGCTTGCCCGATTGGGAAGCAGCCTCGTTCATTTCACGAACCGCCTTGGTGTAGACTCCGGCCGGTTTTTCGACGATGACGTGGTAACCGTTCTCAAAAGCCTGGATCGCCAGCACCGGATGATCATAATGCGGAGCGGCTATCAAGACGGCATCCATCGCTTGCGAAGCGAAGAACGCCTCCGGTGTGTCGAATTTTTGCACCGATTCCGGCAGATGGGCCTGTGCCCACTCCAGACGGGCGGGGCTTGTATCGCATATCGCCGTCAGCTGCGCCCCCTTGATTTTATCCACCAAATTCAGTGCATGACTGCTTCCCATATTCCCGATGCCGATAATGCCGTATCGTACTTGCTCCATCTAAATGATCCCGCCTTTCCATGGATTATGATCAAAGTTTGCAGGCATGTAAGCCATTACATCTCCCTCAAGCTTAGCCCGAATGGCATGGGAAGCAAATGGCTAAGATTAAGAGGGTTTTGCACAAAATTAAGGTGTTTTCGTAAAATGGGGATGATACAATGGCATTACATTAGACGACTATTTTCTATATAAGGAGGGTCATTTATGGCACAGGCCATGCAGCTCGGCGCACGGCTGCCGGAAGGGCTTCGGGTACATATCAGTCACGTCCAGCTCAAAAGCGGCTTTCCCGACTGGAACCGGGCCGAAGTCGCCCCGAGCTTCCACCGGCTCTATTACATCACCGAAGGCGAAGGATCGGTCATCATCAACGGCTTGACCTATTACCCCAAGCCGAACCAGCTGATGATCATGCCTGCGGGGACGAGCCAGACGACCTACACGTCCAAGGAAAATCCATACACGCGGTATTTCTGCCATTTTGACGCCCAGGTGGGGGAGTGGCCCTTGTTCCATGCAGACAGCAAGCTCTATATCAGCGATGTCGGCGACCCGGAGTTTATTCGAAGTACTTTTAACGATATGATCGGCCAATTTCAGGCGGGAGGTCCTTTCGCGGCCCTGCGCATGCAGGCGGGGCTGCTGCACATGCTGGCCTGCTGCTTAGAAGAAGGAGGATACACCGACTATTGGATCGATTTCATGCACCATACGGAAGGGAACAAGCTGGGCGGCGTGCTGCAGTACATCCATGACCATCTTCATGAACCGATGGAAATCGAAAAGCTGGCCGAGATCGTCCATCTGCATCCAAACTACTTTATCCCTTATTTTAAAAAAGCGATGGGCTGCACACCGATGCATTACGTCCAGCGCAAGCGTATGGAGGAAGCCAGACGCCTGCTTTCATTTACGAACGCGCCCGTAGCGGACATTGCCGATCAGCTCGGGATGCAGCTGTCGCACTTTTCTCGGCAGTTCAAGGGACATACCGGCATGTCGCCGACGGAGTATCGGGCGTGCACGCGGTAAGAATTATCCGATAGCAAGGAAAACCCGCCTGCGCCTGCAGACGGGTTATTTTTTGCTCCGGTATACGCGCTCCGGCCGTCCTACGACCCCATAGGACAGGTCGGCATAGACAATGCCGAACCCGACGAGATGCTCCAGATATCTCCGGCTGGTCGAGCGGCTGATGCCGATCCGTTTGGCCACTTGATGGGCGGTTAGCCCGTCGTTCACCGTCGAAATGGTTTGAACGACCTTTTCAAGCGTCAATTTATCGATGCCCTTGGGCAGGAAGACGTCGGCCGTATTCGCAGGAAGCGGCTCCGCTTTGACGGGACCTGCGAGCAGGCGGTCCACATCGCTCTGGCCAATGCTCCCAGCCGTATCTAGCCGGGATAACTCCCGTTGAAATGCGGCATAATGCAGCAGCGTTTCCTTCAGCCTGTCGAAGATGAGCGGCTTCATGAGGTAATCGAACGCACCGCTGCGGATGGCTTCCCGGATCGGTTCGATTTCCCGGGCGGCGGTAATCATGATGACATCCGTGCTGCGGTAGTGCTGGCGGATGAACAGCAGCAGATCCAAGCCATTGGCTTGAGGCAGGTAGATATCCAGAAGCACCAATTGGGGCTCCAGGATTTCCAACTGCGATTTCGCCTGCATTTCATCCGTGGCGATGCCGACGACTTTAAATCCCGGCACTTGTTCTACGAATCGCCTGTTTATCTCCGCGATTTTGGTATCATCCTCCACGATTAACACCTCAATCATTGGGTTTGGTTCGGACATTTCCATGAGAATGCTCCTTTCTGAATAGACCGGGTTGTTTGGGGATCGCCACCGTAAAGACCGTACCGCCGCCCGCCGTATTCCGATGGAACGTAATGTAACCGCTTAACTTATTGACCGCATGAACGACAAGGGCAAGCCCGATCCCGCGGTGTTCTCCCGGTTTGGTAGAGAAGCCCTTTTCATAGATCGTTTCTCCGATATCTTCCGGAATGCCGATTCCGTTATCCTCGCATTCGATGATCAGGTCCTCACCCAAATCTGTCAGGAACAGCGTGACTTCGCCTTTGGATTCGGAAAAGGTTTGCCGCGCAAGAACGGCTTCCATCGCGTTGTCGATCAAATTTCCGATAATGGTCACGAGCAGGCTGCGGTCCATATGGTCCGGGATGTCAGCGAACGTGCTCTCTGGATCAATCTCAAAGGAAAGCTTCAGCTCTTGGGCGTGATTGTACTTGCCGATCAGCAGCCCGCCGATGACCGGGTCCGGGATTTCCCTCATCACAAACTGAATCAAATGCTGGTGGACGTTCACTTCGCGGTTGATCAGGTCCACCGCTTCCTGGTAAGACTCCAGCTGGATCAGACCGGATATGACATAGAGCTTGTTGGAGTATTCGTGCGTCTGCGCCCGGAGCGACTCCGCAAAACGCTTGACCTGGGACAACTCTTCGGCCAGCCGGTATAATTCCGGCTTGCTGCGGAAGCTGGAGACCGCCCCGGTTAATTGATTGTTCATATCCATGATAGGAAGCCTGTTCACGATCACTTCATGGTCGCCGATCAGCATCTCCCGGTCGAACTCGGCTTCGCCGCTCCGGACTACCTCGAGCAGCCGCGTGTTCGGAAGGACGTCCTCAATATGTTTTCCCATGATCGCTTCATTCTCCGACAGATTCATCAGCTGAAGAGCGAAACGGTTAGCCATCGTAATGAAGCCATCCCGGTTAATGGCGATAATTCCTTCGCGGATCGATTCCAGGACCGCCTTCTTCTCTGTATACAGCGCCCCGATCTCCTTGGGCTCAAGTCCATGAATGGAACGTCTCACGCTGCGTGCGATCAGTACGGCTCCGCTTGCCCCGACAGCCAGACCGATCAAGGAGACCAGCAATATTTCATTTTGGTACACGTCGTTTATCCGGTCAATGTTGTCGGTCAGAAAACCGACAGACACGATGCCGATCACCGTCCCGTCATCCGCAATAACAGGAGCCTTCCCGCGAACGGAAGGCCCCATGGAACCGGTGGCCTTGGACACGATCGAATGTCCCGCAAGTACCGGACCGTTGTCGCCGCCGACCATCGATTTGCCGATCCGGTCCGGCAGGGGATGCGAATACCGGATGCCTTCGCGGTTCCCTACAACTATATACTGGGCGCCGGTTTTGATCCGGACGCTTTCCGAAATAGGCTGGATTGCGGCCGAAGGATCCGGCTCAGTAAAGGCTTTTCTAATCTCCGGCATGATCGCTAGAGTTTCAGCTACTTTTAGGGCGCGCTGACCAATCTGATCCTCGAAAATGTTTGTGATCACGACATAAAAAATACCGCTCAGGCTGAGGATGATAAAGGCAATCAGGGAACAGATGATCCAAATCAGTTTTGTCTGCAGCCGCATGTTGTACCGTGCGCCCCTCCGTTTTTTGCTTTTATTGTAGCATAAAGGCCTTGAAAGGGCTTTCATTTTATCGTGAACAAAATGAACAAAATGCCCATAATCGTGTTTTTAGATCTTATGTGCTTAACATTTGCTAAAGCTGCCGCGGGTGATATGCTGAGAACCACAAAAAGAAAGCGCATACATTGCGATGACACCAAGTTGATAAGGGTTTAGATGAACTTTTCGAAAGGGGTATCCAGATGAATAAAAAAATGATGAGTAAAACCTGGAAAGTGATACCTGCGGCCATTCTGGCGCTTAGTTTGGCGGCTTGTGCCAACGGGGGAGCAGCAAAAGAGGGGACTTCAGCCAAAAAATCCAATTATCCCGACAAAGCGTTAACGCTCGTGGCCCCATCGGGTGCGGGCGGGGGATGGGATATGACGGCCCGTACCATTGCGAAAGTATTGACCGAGACAAAGGCTGTCAGCAAAGCTATTACGGTTGAAAATAAACCGGGCGGAGGCGGCGCCGTGTTTATGGCCGAGTACGCGACCAAGGACAAGAAGGATGACTACAAATTGTTTGTCAGCTCTCCGCCGATCCTGATCAACAATTTAAAAAAGGAGGGCAATTCGCCATATGGATATCAGGATACGACGCCGCTGGCTCAGCTGACGAAGGACTATGGCGCCATTGCCGTAGCGGCTGACTCGAAATACAACGATCTGAAGTCGCTGCTCGATGATCTGAAAGCCGATCCGACCAAGTTCACGATCGCCGGCGGATCGGCTCCCGGCTCTATGGATCATCTCGTATCCATTCTGCCGGCGTTCAAGTACGGGATTGATCCCAAGAGCGTCAAGTACGTTTCTTACGATGGGGGCGGCGAAGCCATTACCGCACTGCTTGGCGGCAACGCCGATGTACTGGGTACAGATGCCTCGTCGCTTGACCAGTATTTAAAGGCCGGAAAAATCAAAGTGCTCGGCGTGGCCGCACCTGAACGTCTGGGAGGAAGCTTGAAAGACGTGCCGACGATGAAGGAGCAGGGAATTGACGCGGAATTCCTCATTTGGCGGGGGATATTCGGACCCAAGGAAATGAGCGCTGAAGCGAAGAGCTATTGGGATCAGGCCATCCAAAAAATGACCGAGACGAAAGAGTGGGCGGCCGAGATGACGGCGAACAACTGGGAAAGTGATTATAAGAACAGCGACGATTTCAAAGCTTTCCTGGCTCAACAAAATGATCAGCTGAAAGAAATGCTGACGGCACTCGGCATGCAGAAGTAACGGCTTAGGCCATGCAGGGGCAGGGAAAGGGATGGGAACTTCCTTTTTCCCTGCCTGAAGAGGAGGCGTGAAGACTATGAATCATTCATTTGACCGCTATGCCGGCATCGTATTTTGTGCGATCGGCATCGCTTTTGTCATCGGAAGCACCAGCATATCGACAAGCGCCTATGGCAGTAACGTCGGCGCGAACATCTTTCCGATGTTTCTCGGCGCATTTCTTTCGCTGATGAGCATCAGGCTCATATATGAAACATTCCGCAGGCAGCAGAAGCAGCAAAATCGGGAAAAGCTCGATTACAAGCGTTTCGGTATTATTTTTACGGCCGCCGTGCTGTACGCCCTTTTCCTGGAGGATATCGGATTCGTTATTTCAACGTTCCTGTTCCTGATGATCGGCTTTCAAACGATGCAGCGGGGCCGGATCTGGATATCGGTCGTGATCTCCGCCTGCTTTTCTTACGGTGTGTATTATCTGTATGTCAACGTGCTGGATGGTACCCTGCCCGGTTTTCCATCTTGGTTAGTCTTATTCTAGGGGGTTAAACAATGAGCACAGTTGAGTATTTGCTGCATGGACTTGGGACGGCAATGCAGTGGCATAATCTGGTCTTTGTATTTTTTGGCGTCTTGATCGGCACCGTCGTTGGCGTGCTGCCAGGCATCGGTCCGATGAGCGGGGTGGCGCTGCTGATTCCGATTACCGCAACCATGACATCGGGCCTGAGTCCAGAAGAAGCGGCTACAAGTTCCATTATTCTGCTGGCTGGCGTATATTACGGCGCCATGTACGGCGGGTCCACGACCTCCATTCTGCTCAATACGCCGGGCGAGTCCTCGTCTGTCGTCACGACTCTGGACGGATATCAAATGGCGAAGCAGGGACGGGCGGGTGCAGCGCTCGCGATATCGGCCATCGGTTCGTTTGCCGCAGGCATTATCTCTTTGGTTGGACTCATCTTCCTGGCCCGCCCATTATCGGCTGTTGCTATCAAATTTGGCCCCGCCGAATACTTTTCGCTGATGGTGCTTGGACTCCTTGCGATCAGCGGCCTGGCCGGCAAATCGATGGTCAAGGCGCTGATGATGACGGCACTCGGCCTGCTTCTGGCGACGATCGGGATCGACAGCGTATCCGGCGTAGAGCGGTTTACCTTCGGGATTCCGGAGCTTTATCAGGGGCTGGAATTTTTGACGATCGCAGTCGGCATGTTCGCGGTAGGTGAAGTGTTCAAAACCATTTTGGAACGGGACCATAACGACGGAGAAATCGCAAAAATCAGCCGCATTCTGCCAACGAAGCAGGATATGAAGGACAGCGCCGCACCGATCGCGCGCGGTTCTATTCTTGGCTTCTTTATCGGTCTGCTGCCAGGAGCAGGAGCCATTCTCGCGTCCTTTTTTGCATATATTGTTGAAAAAAAGATCAGCAAGCATCCCGAGAAATTCGGGAAAGGCGCCATCGAAGGCGTAGCGTCGCCCGAATCGGCAAATAATGCGGCTTCCGGCGGGGCCATGATTCCACTGCTCAGTCTTGGGATTCCGTCTTCCGGTACGACGGCCATTTTGATGGGTGCCTTCATTATGTACAATGTGCAGCCGGGCCCATTGCTGTTTCAGGATCATCCCCAGCTGGCCTGGGGCGTAATAGCCAGTATGTTTGTCGGCAACCTGATGCTGCTGATTCTCAATATGCCGCTCGTCAAGCTGTTCGCCAAGGTGATCGAGACGCCTGCCAAGTACTTGATCCCTTTAATAATTGTCTTTTCGGTCTTCGGAGTGTACGCCGTTCAGTATTCAACGTTCGATCTTCTCTTAATTATGGGCTGCGGTGTGGTCGGTTATGTATTGTCCAAAAACGACTTTCCGCTCGCTCCCCTCGTCCTGGGACTTATTCTTGGACCGATGATGGAAAATAATATGAGGCGCGCACTGACGATTTCCAACGGTGATTTTATGATCTTCCTCCAGAAGCCGGTCTCCCTTGTGTTTCTGATCATTGGACTGCTGTGGATTACGATTCCGTTAATCCTGAAGCTGAAAGGCAGGAGAGTTCTTGTTAATGAGGAAGGCTAGGAAAGGAAACGGCACTTATGGATATGGAGTGGTTACTTCTAGGTCTATTAAAAATTATCGTCATTAATATCGTGCTGAGCGGCGATAACGCTGTCGTTATCGCTCTCGCCTGCAAAAACCTGCCGCCCGAACAGAGGAAGAAGGCGGTATTCTTCGGCAGCTTCGGAGCGATTGTGCTTCGCTTCGTACTGACCATTGCCGCCGTTTGGCTGCTGCAGATACCTTTCGTTCAATTGGCCGGAGGCATACTGTTGCTCTGGATTGCGCTTAAACTCATGCAGGGTGAAGCCGAAGGGGGGAAGCTTGAAGCAAGCACCCGCCTGGCAAAAGCCATTAAAACGATTATGATCGCCGACTTGGTGATGAGCCTTGATAATGTGGTGGCCGTGGCTGGAGCGGCATCAGGAAATTATCTCTTAATTGCCCTTGGACTTGCCGTCAGCATTCCGTTGATTATTTGGGGCAGCAGACTGCTGATGACTCTTATGAGCCGTTTTCCGGTTATCGTTATTGTTGGCGTTGCTCTTCTCGGGTACACGTCGGGTGAAATGATTCTAAAAGAGAAGAGGCTGGCCAATATCACGGATGCCTTGCCTCATGCGTTTCACACGATCATTCCATTGGTACTCGCCGTTGGGATTGTCCTGGGAGGCAGACTGCTGCAGCACTACCGTCAGATGCATGAATCCCGGACCGATGCAGGTACAAGTACCCCACAAAGATAAAGAACGGAGGTAAACACATGGGTGGTTTGGAGACCAAGGCAATTGTGGATATTAATCAGACGGCTAACCGGTTTACATCCAGTATCGTGCTTAAGGCCGGTGGCCGGGCGATCGATGCCAAGAGCATCCTCGGTTTGAGCTTTTCGCTGTTGAGCCGGGAACAGTATCAGCTTGAAATTTACGGTCCTGACGAAGCGGCGGCCACAACAGCGATGAAAGAGGCGTTTGCCAGGCACGGCCTTAGGGTCGAAATTTGACGGAGGAGAGTGGAAGGCATGGCTGTGCCTAAATCAGGGAGCACGAATATCATCGTCCGGGTGGAAATGGACAAGGCCTCGGCAGCGTTTGGAAGAATTGCCATGGCTATCGGGGATTCAGGAGGAGATATTGTAGCTATTGATGTCAGCGGTACCGGTAAAGTGACGACGATCCGGGACCTGACGGTTAACATTACGGACACGGGGGCGAAGGATTTAATTGTCCAGGTGCTGAATAAGCTGCCCGGCGTGAAGGTTTTGCAGGTTTCCGACCAAACCTTCCTGATGCATTTGGGAGGTAAAATCGAAGTGACGCCGAAAATGGCCATCAAATCCCGGGATGATCTGTCCCGTGTCTATACACCCGGCGTTGCCAGCGTATGTATGGCGATTCACGAGGACCCGTCCCATGCCCACACCCTTACCATCAAACGCAATACGGTTGCGGTGGTGTCAGACGGGAGCGCCGTTCTTGGACTCGGGAATATCGGCCCATTCGCCGCCATGCCCGTGATGGAGGGAAAAGCGATGCTGTTCAAGCAGCTCGCGGGGGTGGATGCCTTCCCCATCTGTCTGGACTCGCAGGATACGGAGGAAATCATCGCGACGATCAAACGGATTGCTCCCGCATTTGGAGGCATCAATTTGGAGGACATTTCGTCTCCGCGCTGCTTTGAAATCGAGAGGCGGCTGATCGAGGAGCTGGACATCCCTGTGTTTCACGATGACCAGCATGGGACGGCCGTCGTGCTGCTGGCGGGCCTTTATAATGCAGTGAAATTGGTCGGGAAGAGACTTGAGGATTGCAAAATCGTTCTTTGCGGCATCGGCGCTGCCGGCATCGCCTGTACCAAGATCCTTCAAGCCGCTGGCGTTAAGCGGATCGTGGGGGTGGATCGGGACGGTGCCATCGTTCGCGGGAACGAGTATACACATGATGCTTGGCGTTGGTACGCCGAGCATACGAATCCGGACAAAGAGTCGGGAACCTTATCGGACGTGATTGTGGATGCTGACATTTTTATCGGTGTGTCGGGTCCCGGGGTTTTAAGTCGTGGGGACATCGGCAAAATGGCTCCCGATCCGATCGTCTTCGCGATGGCAAACCCAACCCCGGAGATTGCGCCGGAGGAAGCCGAAGGGATCGTCCGGGTGATCGCTACCGGAAGATCAGATTACCCGAACCAAATAAACAACGTCCTTTGTTTTCCGGGATTGTTCCGCGGCGTGCTCGATTGCCGGGCCTCCAGGGTGACGGAGGAGATGAAGATTGCTGCCGCCAAGGCCATTGCTTCCGTTGTCGGGGAGGATGAGCTGAACGAGCAATATATTATCCCTAGTGTCTTTAACCCCCATGTAGCAGAAAAGGTAAAAGAAGCGGTGGTTCAGGCAGCCTATGCTTCAGGTGTAGCTAGAAGAAGGGAGCGCGGTTTCTAAGCGATCTTCGATTCCAGCTTATATGTATTGCGCGGCCGCGAGCGATCGCGGCTTTTTGTATAGTGGGGTACATGATGAAGTCGAAATCCCCAAAGAACGAATTCCTAACTTCATATACTATTACTATCTAGCTGGCTGGGAGGTGGACAGTAGACTACAAACTCAATTTGTGTTCCGTGTATTAGGCGACTTATAAGGCGACCGGGAAATGGAATATTTTTCAACTTGTTAAAAAAGTACTGACGTGGTACATTATAAATCCGGTCGCTGATAAGGCACCGGCAAGCAAAAAAGAAAATTAAAAAAAGCTTGCAATTAAGAAGTGAAGATGATATATTATAAGAGTTGCTGCTGAAACACTGGGCGGTAACGAAACGAAGTTTGATCTTTGAAAACTGAACAACGAGTGAGTATAAACGCGATGGTCTTATGACCGGAGCGATTGAGATTAAATTAATCTCGTCAGATTCAAAATGAGCTACAAACTTTCTTGG
>NZ_JACVTM010000050.1:0-640 GCF_016624415.1 Paenibacillus sp. S28
CATGATCCCAAGATATAGCGCCGCACTTCCCTTTCGGATCATCCGGTACCTACTGATGTTCATTTCAGGCGTGCTCGGCTTTGTTGGCTTTGCTTTCGGCATGATTTTCATGTTGATCCATTTGGTCTCGCTAGAGTCTTTTGGAACGCCGTACTTAAGCCCTATTGCCCCATTCGAACGGTACACGTATTAAGGACTTGATCATGCGCTATCCCTTTTGGATGAAGAATGGCCGGAATAAGAAAGGACGTCAGAAATGATGCGAACCGTTTTCCTGGCTTTTTTCTCTCTAGGGCTTGTTTTGTCCACTTCCGGGTGCACCGATTTTGTCGAGTTAAATCAATTAGCTTTCATTATAGGAACAGCAATTGATTATGCCGAGGACGGGCAAATCGAAGTCAGCCAACAAATCGTAGTTCCTTCCAAGAAACAAGACCCGTCCAAGGGAGAAGGCTTCAGCAGTTTTTTCGTCATGTCGGCTAAAGGTAAAGATGTTTTTCATGCCACTCAGAAAATTCAGTTACGAATGTCCCGAAAATTAATGGCGAACCATCGGATGATTATCGCTATTAGTGAAGAGTACTGCAATAAGGACGACGTAAGAAAGCTGTTCGATAAACTCATCCGGGACCCCGCAAAC
>NZ_JACVTM010000051.1:0-612 GCF_016624415.1 Paenibacillus sp. S28
ACCGAGGCTAGCCCTAAAGCTATTTCGGGGAGAACCAGCTATCTCCGAGTTCGATTGGAATTTCTCCGCTACCCCCACCTCATCCCCGAATTTTTCAACATTCGTGGGTTCGGGCCTCCAGTGCGTGTTACCGCACCTTCACCCTGGACAGGGGTAGATCACACGGTTTCGGGTCTACGTCCACGTACTTAATCGCCCTATTCAGACTCGCTTTCGCTGCGGCTCCGGCTTCTCACCTTAACCTTGCACGGGAACGTAACTCGCCGGTTCATTCTACAAAAGGCACGCCATCACCCATAAACAGGGCTCTGACTTCTTGTAAGCACACGGTTTCAGGTTCTATTTCACTCCCCTTCCGGGGTGCTTTTCACCTTTCCCTCACGGTACTGTTTCACTATCGGTCGCTAGGGAGTATTTAGCCTTAGCAGATGGTCCTGCCAGATTCATACGGGGTTTCACGTGCCCCGCACTACTCGGGATCCGTCTCGGAGGGAACTGACTTTCGGCTACAGGGCTTTTACCTTCTATGCCGGGCCTTTCCAGACCTCTTCGCCTAACCAATTCCTTTGTAACTCCATGTGAGACGTCCCACAACCCCGGCCAGCAAGCTGA
>NZ_JACVTM010000052.1:0-584 GCF_016624415.1 Paenibacillus sp. S28
CTCCTGTGGCTCCAGTCACTCCTGTTGCTCCAGTGACTCCGGTGGCGCCAGTGACTCCGGTCGCTCCAGTTTCTCCCGTTGCCCCGGTTACCCCAGTTGCTCCCGTTGCTCCCATTGCTCCCGTTGCACCAGACGCTCCAGTCGCTCCGGTGGCTCCGGTGGCTCCAGTCGCTCCGGTCGCTCCAGTTGCTCCGGTCGCTCCAGTTTCTCCAGTCGCTCCAGTCGCTCCAGTGGCTCCGGTCGCTCCAGTTTCACCAGTCGCGCCAGTCGCTCCAGTGGCTCCGGTTACCCCAGTTGCTCCCGTTGCTCCTGTTGCTCCTGTTGCTCCAGTTGCTCCCGTTGCCCCGGTCGCTCCAGTTTCACCAGTCGCTCCAGTCACTCCGGTTACTCCGGTCGCTCCAGTGGCTCCCGTTGCTCCTGTTTCTCCTGTGGCTCCAGTCACTCCTGTTGCTCCAGTGACTCCGGTGGCGCCAGTGACTCCGGTCGCTCCAGTTTCTCCCGTTGCCCCGGTTACCCCAGTTGCTCCCGTTGCTCCGGTGGCTCCCGTTGCTCCAGTTCCTCCAGTCGCCCCGGTCGCTCCAGTT
>NZ_JACVTM010000053.1:0-578 GCF_016624415.1 Paenibacillus sp. S28
TAGAACAGGGCCATCACCGCGATGATCGGCATCGACAGCGGCAGGATGATCTTCACGAACAGCCGCATGTTCGTACACCCGTCGATCTGCGCCGCTTCCTGCAGCTCCTTCGGAATCGAGCTCTGGAAGAACGTCCGCGAGACGATGATGTTCCAGATCGACGCGGCCGACGGAATGACGATCGCCCACATCGTGTTGACCATGCCCAGCTGCTTCACCAGGAGGTATGTCGGCACCAGGCCGCCCCCGAAAAACATCGTGACCATGAACATGCCCATAAAGAAGTTGCGGCCGACAAAGTCCTTGCGGCTCAGCGCATACGCCGCCGGCAGCGTCACGAGCAGGTTGATCGCGGTCCCGACCACGGTGTACAGAATCGTATTGCCGTACCCCGTCCAGATGCTTGTGTTCTCGAACACCCGCTTGTAGCCGTCAAACGTAATGCCTTTCGGCCACAGCCACATCTCCCCGGACCCGACTGCTTTCGGGTCGCTGATGGAGGCGCTGACCATGTACACCAGCGGGTAGAACACGATTAGAAACGCCAGAAACACATACAGGTAATTGAAGGCGAGAAA
>NZ_JACVTM010000054.1:0-425 GCF_016624415.1 Paenibacillus sp. S28
CGTTGCCCCGGTTACCCCAGTTGCTCCCGTTGCTCCGGTGGCTCCCGTTGCACCAGTTGCTCCAGTTGCTCCAGTCGCTCCTGTTACTCCGGTGGCTCCGGTTGCTCCGGTTACTCCCGTTACTCCAGTTACTCCAGTCGCTCCTGTTGCTCCAGTTACTCCAGTGGCTCCGGTCGCTCCAGTTGCTCCCGTTTCCCCAGTTGCTCCGGTGGCGCCAGTCGCTCCGGTTGCTCCAGTTGCTCCTGTCGCTCCAGTTTCACCAGTCGCTCCTGTTGCTCCAGTTACTCCAGTTACTCCGGTAGCTCCTGTTACTCCAGTCGCTCCGGTGGCTCCAGTTTCTCCAGTGGCTCCGGTCACTCCCGTTGCTCCCGTTGCTCCAGTCGCTCCAGTCGCTCCGGTGGCTCCGGTCGCTCCAGTTTCTCCAG
>NZ_JACVTM010000055.1:0-384 GCF_016624415.1 Paenibacillus sp. S28
ATTGGCAGTACCCTTATCAATACGTTCACGGTTTCGTCAGATCAAACGCCGGCGATAGAGACGACGGCCAATGTCGTCGTGCAGGCATTCCCCATTCCGTCACTAGTCATTCAGAAGCTGCCCGGTCGCAATGTAGCCTTCCCAGGTGACACAATCACGTACACGCTGACGGTCACGAACCTGCTGACCATTCCGCAGACGAATGTAGTCCTGACGGATGCGCTGCTGGGCCTGAGCGAAACAGTAGTGGTCCTGCTTGCGGGCGAAACGATCACGCGCATCGCGACGTTCACTTTACCTTTGGATACGCCTGTTGGCAGTACCCTTACCAACACGTTCACGGTTTCGTCAGATCAAACGCCGCCGCTGGAGACGACGGCTGAG
>NZ_JACVTM010000056.1:0-350 GCF_016624415.1 Paenibacillus sp. S28
GCTTCTCCGGCATGATTCCGCCCGCTCCGCTGCTGCCAGCGGCGAGTGGGGGAGTAAGGTCCTTGCGGTGGCTGTGCAGCACCGCAAAGACGAATGGGTGCGGGCTGTGCTTCGAGGCAAAGCGTTCGGCTGGCGTGTGCTGTGCGTGCTTGGGAAGCCCGCTCCGCGTGCGGGTCATGCCTCCGATCGCTGTTGCCCCCGAATTTTTTGGGAATGGAATGAAAGGTGAAAATTCGGGGACAAAGGCGACCGCTGCCGCTTCTCCGGCATGATTCCGCCCGCTCCGCTGCTGCCAGCGGCGAGTGGGGGAGTAAGGTCCTTACGGTGGCTGTGCAGACCGCAAGGACGGG
>NZ_JACVTM010000057.1:0-331 GCF_016624415.1 Paenibacillus sp. S28
CGGGAGCCACCGGAGCAACGGGAGCAACTGGGGTAACCGGGGCAACGGGAGCCACCGGAGTAACCGGAGCAACTGGTGCGACTGGTGAAACTGGAGCGACCGGAGCAACTGGTGCCACCGGAGCCACTGGAGTGACAGGAGCAACCGGAGCAACAGGAGTAACCGGAGCGACTGGAGCCACGGGAGTAACCGGAGCAACCGGAGCAACTGGAGCAACTGGGGTAACGGGAGCAACCGGAGCAACGGGAGCAACTGGGGTAACGGGAGCAACGGGTGCGACTGGAGTAACCGGAGCAACGGGAGCGACTGGAGCAACAGGAGCAACTGGAGC
>NZ_JACVTM010000058.1:0-308 GCF_016624415.1 Paenibacillus sp. S28
GAAGATGCCATTCCTGGATGCTTCTCGCCTGAAGGTGAAGCGGCTGAATCGTTTCCGGCTGGATGTGGCTGCCGTCGATCGTGTTCGGGGCAATTTTATCGCCCGTAACGGCTTCATCTTCCAGCAGACCGGTGGTAACGGACTCCGGTGCCAGATGATGCGCCTGGACGCTGCCCGGCTGCAGATGGTCCGAGGATACGGATTCAGGGGCCAGATGATCCGGACCGACCGCTCCCTCTGCAAGATGTTCACCTTGGATGAGGCCGGGCTGCAGGTGCCATTCCTGCACAATGCCGGACTGCAGATGG
>NZ_JACVTM010000059.1:0-307 GCF_016624415.1 Paenibacillus sp. S28
TAAGAAAACATTGGAGGGCGTGACTGTCACAGAATTCATTGGTGTGTTGTCTTACATATGAAAGGCAAACAAGCCCCATAGATGGGTAACTAATTAGGAGGATCAACATGAAGATTGTAGTTATTGGCGGCAGTGGGCTAATTGGAACCAAACTCGTGAATAACCTAAAGGTTCTCGGCCATGAGGTAACAGCCGCTTCGCGTTCTTTGGGCGTAAATACCCTCACAGGTGAGGGACTGGCAGAAGCACTTCATGGTGCTGAGGTCGTTGTAGACGTTTCGAACTCGCCTTCGTTCGAGGATAAGGC